>NZ_CATKQN010000006.1:0-170046 GCF_949767765.1 Pseudomonas sp. IT-P171 | reverse complement strand
TATCTGCGTATGCAGGTAGGGGTTTTGTTTTAGTAGAAGTCACCAATTTTGCTGGCACGTTACCGCGTAACGGGCTGGTCACAGAATTTCTTGACGACCATAGAGCATTGGAACCACCTGATCCCATCCCGAACTCAGCAGTGAAACGATGCATCGCCGATGGTAGTGTGGGGTTTCCCCATGTGAGAGTAGGTCATCGTCAAGATTGAATTCCGAAACCCCTGTCTGTTAACGCAGACAGGGGTTTTGTCGTTTCAGGTTTGCTGAAAGCCCGATAGGCCGTCTCAACGAAACCAAAAAGCCAGCCCTTGTTCTCGATCACGTCTATTGGCGTGCTCAAGGTGCTGATCATCGACTTCGAGTACTCGATGTATGAACGCGACAGCCCGGACGCCACAAATGATAATTAGTCGCATTTTTATCAAGGGCTGGGAAGTTTGCAACCGCCGCTCGAACAACCGTCATCACGAAAATGCTACTGAGGCGCTCTAGCACGCCGTTCGGCGGGTATCTGACGGAAATGCCGGTCATTTCGTACATATCCCTAAGATTTAACCCGTTTGTGCCGACAGACTGATGAGACATGCGTGCACCAAAGTAGAGCGGCCATAGAAGCCACTTGAGCTGCACATGGAATGTTGCAACCCGGACCGCATCCCCACTTTCTGCATAAGAAGTCCCATGAAATGAATCTCAAGTTCAGCCATAAAATCCTGCTGGCCGCCTCCGGCGTCGTGGTACTGGCCTTTGCGTTGTTCACTTTGTACAACGACTATCTGCAGCGAAATACCATTCGGCAAAACCTCGAGTCCTCTGTTCAACAGGCCGGCGACCTGACCGCCAGCAGCGTGCAGAACTGGATGAGCGGCCGCGTGCTGGTGCTGGAAAATCTCGCACAGAACGTCGCTCATCAAGGCGCCAATGCCGATCTGCCGGGTCTGGTTGATCAGCCGGCCTTCACCTCGAACTTTCAGTTCACGTACGTCGGCCAGACCAATGGCGTGTTCACCCAGCGCCCGGACGCGAAGATGCCGGACGGCTACGATCCGCGTCAGCGGCCGTGGTACAAGCAAGCCGTTGTCGCTGACAAAACCATGCTGACTCCGCCTTACATGGCCGCCGTCGGTGGCCTGGTCGTGACCATCGCCATGCCGGTAAAAAAGAACGGCGAACTGCTCGGCGTGGTCGGCGGTGACCTGAGCCTGGAAACCCTGGTGAAGATCATCAACTCGGTGGACTTCGGCGGCGTTGGCCATGCGTTTCTGGTCAGTGCCGACGGGCAGGTGATCGTCAGCCCGGACAAAGACCAGGTCATGAAAAACCTGAAGGACATCTACCCTAATACAAGCCTGCGCATCGAGAAGGGTAATCAGCAAGTCACCCTGAACAACCAGGAACGCATCCTCTCGTTCACCCCGGTCAACGGTTTACCGAATGCGGCGTGGTACATCGGTCTGTCGATCGATAAGGACAAGGCCTACGCACCATTGAGCCAATTCCGAACCTCGGCATTGATCGCGATGTTCATCGCCGTGGCTGTGATCGCAGTGCTGCTGAGCCTGCTGATCAACGTGCTGATGCGTCCGCTGACTACCATGGGCCGCGCGATGCAGGACATCGCCCAGGGCGAAGGCGACCTGACCCGTCGTCTGTCCGTGGAAAGCAAGGATGAATTCGGCGAACTGGGCGGTTCTTTCAACCAGTTCGTGGAGCGGATTCACGCGTCGATTTCCGAAGTGTCGTCGGCCACTCGCCAGGTCCATGACCTGTCGCAACGGGTCATGGCCTCGTCCAACGCCTCGATCGTTGGCTCTGACGAGCAAAGTGCTCGCACCAACAGCGTGGCGGCGGCGATCAACCAATTGGGTGCCGCCACCCAGGAAATCGCTCGCAACGCTGCTGATGCCTCGCAGCACGCCAGCGGCGCGAGCGAGCAGGCGGATGACGGTCGTCTTGTGGTGGAAAAAACCATTCTGGCCATGACCGAGCTGTCGCAGAAAATCAGCCTGTCCTGCACGCAGATCGAAACCCTCAACGCGAGCACCGACAACATCGGGCACATTCTCGATGTGATCAAAGGCATCTCCCAGCAGACCAACTTGCTCGCCCTCAACGCGGCCATTGAAGCGGCTCGCGCTGGTGAAGCCGGGCGTGGTTTTGCGGTGGTGGCGGACGAGGTGCGCAACCTGGCCCATCGCACGCAAGAGTCGGCCGAGGAGATTCACAAGATGATCACGTCGCTGCAGATCGGCTCGCGCGAAGCGGTGACCACCATGAACGCCAGCCAGGTCTCCAGCGAAGAGAGCGTCGAAGTGGCGAACCAGGCGGGCTTGCGCCTGGTCAGCGTGACGAAGCGTATTGGCGAAATTGACGGTATGAACCAATCGGTGGCCGCCGCGACGGAAGAGCAGACGGCGGTGGTGGAGACCCTCAACGTTGACGTCAACCAGATCAATTTGCTGAACCAGCAGAGCGTGGCCAACCTCAATGAAACGTTGAAGGATTGCGATGCGTTGTCGTTGCAGGCGAACCGATTGAAGCAGTTGGTTGATAGCTTCAGGATCTGACCGCGTTATCGTTCAATCGCGGGCAAGCCCGCTCCCACAGGATTTTTGGCGCACACAAAATGTGTGTCCAGCCGCGATACTGTGAGAGCGGGCTTGCCCGCGATTGCGATGGCTCAATTACCACCAAGCTGAAGCTTTAAACAAACAGTTTCAACACATTACTCATCGCATTATCAGCAAATCCCTGCACAAAATCCTTGAACCCCGGCAGTGCCTCATCGCCACCCTCAGCCGGTTCAGCAATGATGGTCCAGGTCGCCCGGGACTTGCCTTCACCGAGCGCTTCAACCGTCATCGCCGCCCACAAATTAGCCACGCCCAGCGTGTTGTAAATCGTGGTCCAGGTCATGCTCTGAGCCTGGTCATCCCGCGAGTTGAGTTGCTCGACCACCAGGTTGCCATCCTTAAAGAATTTCTTGCGCAGGGACGATACGCCTTCGCCGGTCATCTCGATGTGCGACAACGCCGGGATGAAGCGATCGAAGCCGGCAAAATTGCCGACCACTGCCCAGACTTTCAGGGCCTCTGCCGGCACATCCACCGACGACACGACGTGGCAGCCTTGAGGGTTTTTGATCAGGGTATCGGGTTGCAGGGTCTTCATGGTTTTGCTCCGGTTGGGTGAATCAGATGAAGTTGATTTCCTTGAGGTAGTCGCAGCCGCGGCGCAGCAGTGCCGGGGACTTTTCCGGGTAGTGCGCACCCATCTGCCGCACACCGGCCTGGGCGTTGTCGTGGCCGATCATCGAGATGTCGCCGATGTCTTCCTCGAAGCCGTTGAGGTAGAAACCGAGTACGCCGAACAGCGCGTTGTCGCTGTCGACCCGGCCCAGTTGCTGCTGCCAGTCGGCCACGCTGACCATGGAAAATTCCCGCCCCGCTTCACGAAAGGACGCGACGTAATCGTCCCAACTCAAGGGTTCGGGGTTGTGCAGGTTGAACACCGCTTTTTCCGCTGAATAACGACTGGCGTGGAACGCGATGAAACGGGCGAGAAAATCCACCGGCATCAGGTCGAAATTCAACGCGAACTCCGGCACCTGACCAAGCTGGATCGAGCCTTTGAGCATCAGCATCAATCGATTTTTGTGTGGCTGGCAGACACCCGTGAGGCTGTTGAAACTGATGTTGCCGGGGCGATACACATTGACCCGGACCCCACGCTCCCGCGCTCGTTCGAGGATGCGCTCACCGACCCACTTCGACAGGTTGTAGCCGTTCTTGATGTAGATCGGCGGGGTCTGCGCGGCGGGCAGTTCAAGCACCCGACCGTCATCGGAAATCGTGCTCGACGCAGACAATGTCGACACGAAATTGAAGATCTTTTTGCTGCGCCCTTCGCACAAGCGCAGGCACTCGAAAATCGGTTCGACGTTGTCCCGCGCCAGCGACTCGTAATCGAGCACGTGATTGACGTTGGCGGCGTTGTGCACAAGTGCGCCGAACTCGCGATCCAGGTGCTCGTAAACCTCCACGGCGAGCCCGAGTGAGGGCCGTGTGATGTCCGCCGCGTAGACCCGCACCCGGTTCAGATCCAGATGCTCCAGACGGTTCTCGCGCAGTGCATGAGCAAAGCGCTCGGCCGCCGATTGCCCGTCACCATCGCGTACCAGACAAGCCACTTCGCTGGCCCCCCAGGCCAGCAACGCCTCGACGATGTGCACACCGACAAAACTGTTGGCGCCGGTGACGATCACCTTGTGCACATCGCCCATGCGGCTGACCGGTAACGGCTGTACATCCAGCTCGCGGAACGCATCCGCCATGGCCTGCTCGCTCAGCACTTCTTCGGTGCCGGAGCCGCGTACCAACGTCGCGAGTTTCGTTACGGTGGGCAGTTCGATGAAGCGGTTGATCGAAATGCTGCGCCCGAACTCTTCACGCAGTCGCAATAGCATGCGCGACAACAGGATCGAGTGACCGCCCAGATTGAAGAAGCTTTCGTCAGTGGAAATATCGCTGGCCGGCAGCTCCAGCAGCTCGGCCCAGATCTCCAGCAGCAACGCTTCATCGGCGTTGGCGGGCAAACGGCGCGACGGGTTTTCCGTCATGCTGACGGGCAGTTCCAACAGCGCTTTGCGGTCAACCTTGCCGTTGCTGGCGAACGGCATGCTCGTCAATTCGGTCCAGGCGGTGGGCTGCATGTAGTCCGGCAGAAACCGGGTAGCGTGTGCCTTCAGTGCTTCTCGCGCGGCACCGGTTTGATTTTCCTGAGGCTGGGCGAGGAAGGCGAGGATCCGCCGCTGGCTGTCGATCACCACCGCCACCTGGCGGTACAGCTGACTGTCACGCAGGCAGCGTTCGATCTCTTCCGGCTCGACCCTAAAGCCGCGAATCTTGACCTGATTGTCCCGGCGTCCGCACAGCTCGATGCCTGCACCGGTCCACTTCGCCATGTCGCCGGTGCGATAGGCGCGCAGACTCTCACCGTTCGGCAAGCTCAGGTTCAGGTAACGTTCGGCGGTCTGTTGCGGGTTGTTCAGGTATCCCAGGCAAACGCCCGGTCCGATGATGTACAACTCGCCGACGGTCTGTTCGGGCACCGGTTGAAAATCCTCGTCGAGAATCAGCACCTGACTGTTGGCGATCGGCGCGCCGAGTGTGCGATTGCTGTCATCGACGCGCAGTTGCCGCGCGGTGATCAGCACCGTGGCTTCGGTCGGGCCATAGAGGTTGTAGAGATTGCCCTGGCGGGTGAGTTGCTCGATGACACAGGGTTCGCAGACATCGCCACCAGTCATCACGTGGTTCAGCACCTGCAATTGATCCAGCGGCAGAATGCTCAGCAAGGCCGGTGGCAAAAACGCATGGCTCAACTGTTGGTGGCGGATCAGTTCGACCAGTTGCAGCGGGTCACGGCGTTGATCGTCGTTGGGTACGATCAGCTCGGCGCCTTGGAGCAACGTCGGGAAAATATCGATCAGCGACGAGTCGAAGCTCAGTGACGAAAACTGCAATACGCGGCTCTGTTCAGTCAGTTGTACATAGTCGGCATACCACGCGGTGAAGTGGGCCAGGTTGGCCTGGCTGAGCAACACGCCCTTGGGATGACCGGTAGTGCCCGAGGTGTAGAGCGCCATGCACGGCGCGTCGAGGTCCGGGCGCTGGCGCATCAACGGTTGATCGACATCCACGTGCTCGATGTCGATTGCGCTGATGTCCAGGCTGGGCATCTCGGAGGCGAGCGGGTGCTGTCCGTCGTGCAGCAACAGCACGGCGCCAGCATTCGACAAAATGTACTGCTGGCGCTGCATCGGGTGGCTCGGTTCCAGCGGCAGGTACACCGCGCCGCTGCCGAGAATCGCCAGAATCCCCGCATACAACGCGCTGCATTTCGGCAGGCAGATGCCCACCACCAACGGCTTGTCGTGCTGTTCGAGCAATGGTTGCAATCGCTGCGCGATTGCACGGCTGTGAGCATGCAGTTGGCGATAGCTGAGGGACGTGCCGGCAATGCTCAGCGCTGGCCGTTCGGCGGAATCGATGAAGCGCTGCTCAAGGCGCTCGATCATCGGCACCTGAGCGCGTTGCAGCACACCGGGGTTAGCGGTTGCGTTGAGGCGGTGGACGAAGGCCAGGTGTTCTAAAAAAAGCAGACTTTCCACCTGCTCGAACTGAACGGGCGTCACCGGTTCGACGAGCAGAAAATAGTCGGCATCCCGGGAGAAACGGCTGACCAGCAAAGCGACATGGTCCACCAGTTGCGCCACCGCTCGCAGACGCAACGCCTGGCCATTGCCCGAAGGTTCGTCGGCAATCGGCACGCGGGTGAGCAGCGTCGAACCGTACAGGCACAGCAGGTCCAGCGGCGGTAAACCTGAATCCCCACGAACTCCGACACCCAGGCGCAACGTCAGTCGAGGTACATCGCCCAACGGCTGGAACGACAGGCTGGCATCGTCGATCAGTAAGTCAGCGTTGTCCGACGGCGGCGGGTCGAGGGCCGTCAGCCGCGTCAGTGAATGACCGTGTTGTTCAAGCTCCAGCGCCAGGTCGGTCAGGGCCTGGCTGTGGCCAATGAGCAGAATGTCGAGACGTCTCATGATGTGCTCCTCGTTAAACCAGGTAGTCGCTCAGGGCTTCTTGAACACACGGCGAATCGAGCAGCGAACTGCTGTGGAAAAACCGCACGATGTTGGCGACCAGCGGGTGATGGCGGTTGATCGGGAAGGCCAGCCCCGACACTTCGCTCTTGAGTGCGCGGCGCGTGGCATCGCTGATTTGCAAGGACTCGATCAGGCGCAAGTCGAATGATTTCTGGATGTCGTTGGTCAGGTAATGGCCGATGAACACCGGCAGAAGCTGAGCGATGCACTGACGGTCGTCTTCGCTTGCGGTGTGCCAGTAAATGCGCACCAACCGCGCCCAGAATCCGGAATGACGGCCCTCGTCGAGCAAGTGATCGGCCATCAATCCCTTGATCGATTGCTTGACCGTGTTGTCCTTGGCGAATGCCGCCACGTCGCCGGTCACGGTGTTCTCCGCGATGGCTACGCAGATCAATTCCACGGCGCTGCGCAAATGCTCCGGTGCCAGTGCAACAGCCGCCGGAATCGCCCGGCTCAGCTCGATTTCATCCGGCAGCCCGATCGGTGTGATCCCGGTCATGGCGACGGTTTGCTGCATGAAATCCATCGCCACCAGCGCGTGGTAATCCTCGTCCACCACGACGGTCATGGCGTCGTAACGACAGGCGAACGGAAAGGTCACGGCGAAGCGGTTCTTGGCGATGCTGCGCGCGGTTTTGTCGACGATCTCGGTTTCGAAAATCACCACGTCGTTGATGAATTTGTAGAGCGTCTGCACCAGGGCGAAATCCCGTTGTTCGGGGCATTCGCGCAGAAAGGTTTCGCTCAACACCAGCGGTTGACGACTCAGCGGGTAGATCAGCTTTTCGTCGTTCTCCAGCACGCGGCGCGGGCGGGTGCGGATGGTCGCGCGGCTTTCCCAGGCGTCGGCGAAGGATTGGTAGTCGGCGGCGTTCATGCGTTCACCTCCGCCACCGGTTCGCTCATGCTCAGGCGCAGGCCGTCCCACAGGGCGATGCGACTTTCAACGGCCGCCAGAGCGCTGGCGTAGACGTCTTCTTCCCGTTGCGGATCGCCGTTGACCAGCCGCGCGAGGAGTTTTTCCGCCGCCGGGCCGTGGTCCTCGGAATCGACTTCAATGTGCCGCTCCAGGTAGTAACGGAAGGTCGGCGCCTGTTCAAAACCGATACCCCAATCGTCGAGAATGCGCTGGAACATTTGCGGAATAACGCTCTCGCGCCCGTGCAGAAACGCCGCCGCCACGCTGTGGCCGGGCGCATGCAGTGCGGTGTGCAAGGTGTGGCGCACGAATTGCGCAGCGGCCGGGTCGATGTCCACGCTTTGCAGCGCCACGTCGTAACTAACGCCCTCTTGTTGCAGCGCCACGAAGCGTTCGATGGCGACGGTGCTGGCGCCCACTTCACGCATCGCATCCAGGTACAACTCGAAGTGGCTGTAATGACCGTGGGCCGGACGATCATCGGACTCTTCGCCCAGCACAATTTCGTTGATCAGTCGGGCAGCCTGCGGATCTCTTGGCGGCAGCCAGGGCAACTGGATGCAGGTCAGTTCCTGTTGCAGGCGCTTGGTCAGCGACATGAAATCCCACACCGCAAAAACATGGGATTCCATGAAGCGTTGGAGTACCGAAAGCGAATGTATTTCAGAAAAAATCGGATGCGCACTCAGTTCTGCTTTCTTCTGATTAAGACGGTCTTTAGTCGATTTCATGGCGAGCCTATAAGTGATCCGGAATGAAGTGTGAACAGTAATTGACGGCGTTTTGAATGTTCTGATGGCGAGCATGTACCTCAAATGAATTGATCGTTATTAGTTGCATACAAGTAGTGTGGCTTTGGTGCTGCGGCCAGTGTCCAGTGGTCGCGAAGAAACGCTAATACACGAGCAAAGTTCCGGGCAAGTTATTTTTATACTATTTGCAAGTTTAACTTTTCCTGGCGCGACAAGTTCCAATAAGACTTTTGATTAAAGTTTTATTTGGGCGTAGTTGCTCCTTCCGGCTTATGTAAGTCGAAATAGAAGTAAAGAGTGAATGCCTCACTCGAAGCAACTTTCCAAGGGTGATCGTTAGTGTGATTTGAGGGGTGGAAGTTGGCCGGGATGCCGATGCTTCCTTTCCCGTTGCAAGACTCCTTCCGTAGGTTCTTGATGCGGGGACTGCACCGCTGATGCGATGCGTCACCCGTTTATTACTGGTTGGCACGCCAAGAGTGAGCGTAAATCAAGGCAGCCGCTATCGCCGACGCGTCATACGGTCGATGCAATTGTCTGGCTTGGGGTAACGGACACGCAGGTGCGGCCAGCGCAGGCGAGCAGGTTGATCTGCTCGCTCCGATAGCCGGTATGATTTATTTCGAGGTTTTTCTGCTTTGTGCTTCGGGGCTGTTGAGGTAGTTCGTGATGACCTCGACGCCCCGGTTGAGGTGTTGTTCGAGCAGCTTCACCGCGCGTTCGACGTCGCGGTCTTCCACTGCGCGCAACAGCGCACGGTGATCTTCCTGGGACAGTTTGCCCAGGCCCATGGCTTCCAGGTTGAAGCGCAGGAAGCGTTCCTCTTCGTTCAACCCGTCTTCGACCAGTTTCAAGAGCCGGCGATTAGGCGCCTTGCTGTACATCGCCATGTGAAACAGACGGTTGAGCCGGCCAATTTCGGTGTAGTCGTGCTCCGTTTCCAGTTCATCGATGTAGCGGGCCGCCTGTTCAAAGTCCTCCTGGGTGAGCAACGGGATCGACAGGCGCAGGGCTTCGGACTCCAGCAGGATCCGCAGCGCATAGGTTTCGACGGCGTCGCCCTGAACCAATGGCGCAACCACCGCACCTTTATGGGCGATCACATTAAGCAGCGCTTGCGCTTCGAGCTGGCGCAAGGCTTCACGGACCGGCATGCGACTGACCCCGAACAGGTCGGCCAGGTCTTGCTGACGAAGGGCTGTGCCGCAAGGAATACGGCCGTCGAGAATGGCGGCGCGCAGGGTTTCTTCGATGACCGAGCGTGCCAGATGAGCGGGAATCGGACCGTTGACCTTGATGCTGCTGAGAGGGTTGGGCTTCTGTGGCACTACTACACACCCTGAATGACTGAAAGAATTTGGATCCAAGAGGACACTAGTGACTGCCTGACAGGTTGTCAAACACGCAGACTAAACAGCTCACACCCCAAGTTTAGCCCGCTCCGGTGATCTCACCGTGCCATTGTCTTTTAACCGGCTAACCTTCACCATCAATCGATTCCACCTGCCTACCTGGATGCCTCCCATTGGCGGTACGTTTCGCGATCCCCTGGACGTTGCGCTGGCTATGCTGCGCGTTGCTGCTGGCCGGCGTCATGTCGGGCGGTCTGCATGCCGACTGGGATTTTTCCCTGGTCAGCCGCCGGGCGCAGGCATTGTACGGGCCATTGGGCGCAGGGCAGCAACGCATTGATGCCTGGCAGCATTTGCTGGCCACGCAGAAGCAGATCAGCGAGCTGGAGCAGCTCAACGTGGTTAACCTGTTCTTCAATAAACAGATGCGCTACGAAGAGGACATCGACCTGTGGCACGAGGTCGACTATTGGGAAACCCCGATCGAAGCCTTGTGGAAGGGTGCCGGTGACTGCGAAGACTACGCCATCGCCAAGTATTTCAGCCTGCGCCGCCTTGGCGTGTCCAGCGACAAGCTCCGCATTACCTACGTCAAGGCCGTGAGCCTGAATCGCGCGCACATGGTGCTGACTTACTACGCCAGCCCCGACGCCATGCCGCTGGTGCTCGACAGCCTGGTCGATGCGATCAAGCCGGCCAGCCAACGAACCGATCTGCTGCCGGTCTACGCTTTCAATGCCGAAGGGCTGTGGTTGCCCGGTGCCAAGGGCAATAAAAAAGTAGGTGACACCAAACGGTTGTCCCGTTGGCAGGATGTGTTGAAGAAAATGCAGGCGGAAGGTTTTCCGGTCGAGACGATTAACTAGGAGCACGCGCTCAGATGTCTTTGTTCAAACAGCTGTTGATCGCAATCTGTCTGTTCCTGGTGGTCGCCTTCACCGGCAGCTTCATGGTCAGCCTCGAGAGCTCGCGCACCCAGTACGTCAACCAGTTGCGCTCCCACGCGCAGGACGCCGCGACGGCGCTGGCGCTGTCGTTGACGCCGAACATCGACGACCCGGCGATGGTCGAGCTGCTGGTCAGCTCGATTTTCGACAGCGGTTATTACGCGAGCATCCGTGTTGTCGATTTGTCCAACGACAAAACCCTGGTCGAGCGCAGCGGGATTCCGGCGGTGACCAACGTGCCGGACTGGTTCGTCAAGCTGATCGGTCTGGAACCCGCGGGCGGCGATGCGATTGTCAGCCGTGGCTGGGAGCAGGCGGCGCGGGTCGAAGTGGTCAGCCACCCGATGTTCGCGTTGGCCAAACTCTGGCAGAGCGCCTTGGGCAGCCTCGGCTGGCTGCTGCTGTGCGGCGCGGTGAGTGCGGTGCTGGGTGCGTTGCTGCTGCGCCGGCAACTGAAGCCGCTGGATTACATGGTCCAGCAATCCCACGCCATCGCCCGCCGGGAATTCCTCAGCCTGCCCAATCTGCCGCGTACGCCTGAATTGCGTCGCGTGGTGCAGGCCATGAACCAGATGGTCGAGAAGCTCAAGGCGTTGTTTCAGGAACAGGCCGAGCGCAGTGAAAAATTGCGCGAGGAGTCCTATCAGGACACGTTGACCGGGTTGGCTAACCGGCGCTATTTCGAAATGCAATTGAATGCCCAGGTGAGCAATCCGGAAAAGGCCAGTTCAGGCTATTTGTTGTTGCTGCGGGTCAGGGACCTCGCTGGGTTGAATCAGCGTCTCGGTGGCCAACACACGGATGATTTACTGATCGCGGTCAGCGAGCAGCTGTCCCGTGAGTGCGCCAGGTATCCGCAGACACTGAACCTCGTCACGCGGATTCGCGGTGGCGAATTCGCCGTGCTGGCGCCGGGGCTGTTGCACGCCGAAGCGTTGCAACTGGCGCAAAACCTCGACAATGCCCTGGCGAGCCTGCACGCGACCGGCGCCACCGATGTGGCCGCTGTGGCGTACATCGGGCTGGCGCCGTTTATGTATGGCGACTCACCGCAAGCAGTGCTCGGACTGGCGGATCAGGCGTTGGCACAGGCTGAAGGCCAGGGTGATTCGAGGTGGGTCTGCCTGGATCACACGGCTGCTGCGAGCCTTGGCGATGCTCATCATGCCTGGCACCGCTTGCTCGATGAGGCGCTGAATCAGCGGCGGTTCGAACTGTATTTCCAGCCGGTGGTGGCGAGCCAGGACACGACACTGGTGCTGCATTACAAAGTGCTTTCGCGCCTGATTGACGAGCAGGGCCAGGCGATTCCTGCCGGTCGGTTCCTGCCGTGGCTCGAGCGTTTCGGCTGGGCTGCGCGGCTGGATCGCCTGATGCTGGAGCGAGTGCTCGAACAAATGGTTGACCACGAAGCGTCGCTGGCGCTGAACCTGTCTTCGGCGACGCTGAACAATCCGCAGGCGCTGGGCAAAGTCCTGGATATGTTGCGCGCGCACTCCAGTCTGGGTCCGCGGCTGACCCTGGAGATCGGCGAGGAGCAACTGCCGGAGCAAGCGAAGCTGGAAGACCTGACGCGACGCCTGCGAGAAATCGGCTTCTCGTTGAGCCTGCAACATTTTGGTGGCCGTTTCAGCATGATCGGCAACCTGGCCCGGCTCGGGTTGGCGTATCTGAAGATCGACGGTGTTTACATCCGCGCGATTGATCAGGAGAGCGACAAGCGTCTGTTTATCGAGGCGATTCAGCGGGCGGCGCACAGCATTGATCTGCCGTTGATTGCCGAACGGGTGGAGACCGAAGGGGAGTTGTCGGTGATTCGCGAGATGGGGGTTTATGGCGTGCAGGGGCGGTTGTTTGGGGAGCCCAAGCCTTGGGATTAAGGTCCTGAAGTTGCTTTGCCTGAACCGACGCTAACGCGGGCAAGCCTGCGATAGCGTCAGTTCAGGCAATGAAGACAGCGAGGGCTAGATCAACCCCGAATCATCCTCATCCACTAGATTACTCAACCCACCCAACTCCTCCCGGGCCTGGGAACGGCCCATGAGCTTGGCCTGTGCAGCGGCCGGCAGGTCGGTGATGCGCATTACGCCCTTATCAGTCAGCACCTGGATCAGGTCGTCCAGTACCCGGATCATGTCCAGGTCGCTCTGCCTCAACTGCTTGAGTTGTTTGATTTGCTGCAGTTGCTTGTGATTGATCGCCACGACTTCGCGGGCGAACCAGGCCTGAAGATCCGGGTGATCGGCGGGCAGGCTTTCGGTGGACTCGGCATAGGCCTCGGCTTCCACGCGCATCAGTTGGCCATCTGCATTGCGTTGCACGTAGAGCATTGAGCGTCCCTCAAGCGTTGAGCGGCTTCATCCTGTCAGCAGCATAGGCGAAATCAGCCATATGGTTATTCGCTAATGGTATTTAAATTCGCGTTCTTATACCTATAAAGTCAGTCCCCTGCGTACCTGCCGACCAATCGGCGCGCCGCACGACACAAACCAACACGGGATCTCCGTGAGTTTCTGATCGACGCGCGCGCCCTTGAGCGCGCCGTGCGTGGGAGTGATTTATGTCTGTCGTCTCTGCAACTCAAAGCATCGCGCCGCAAATTTTCGACATTCGTCCGTTCAGTGGCGCCGTCGGTGCCGAAATCATCGGCCTCGACTTGTCTCGCCCGGTCAATGATCAGGACTTCGCCCGCATCCACCGCGCGCACCTTGATCATCATGTCGTGGTGTTCCGCGATCAACGCATTACCCCCGAACAGCAAATCGACTTCAGCCGCCGCTTCGGCGTGTTGCAGATCCATGTGCTCAAGCAGTTCCTGCTGGCCGGGCACCCGGAAATCCTCATCGTTTCCAACATCATCGAGAACGGCCAATCCATCGGTCTCGGCGACGCCGGCAAGTTCTGGCACTCCGACCTGTCCTATAAAGAACTGCCCAGCCTGGGCTCGATGCTGCACGCCCAGGAGTTGCCGTCCGAAGGCGGCGACACCTTGTTTTCGGACATGCATAAAGCCTGGGAAAACCTGCCCGACGCACTGCGCAAAGCGGTCGAAGGTCGCTCGGCGGCTCACTCGTACACCGCGCGCTACAGCGAAACCAAATTCGAAGGCAATTGGCGCCCGACGCTGACGCCGGAGCAGCTGGCTCAGGTCGCCGAAGTCGTCCACCCGATCGTACGCACGCATCCGGAAAACGGTCGCAAGGCGTTGTTCGTCAGCGAGGGTTTCACCACCCGCATCGTTGGTTTGCCGGACGACGAGAGCAAGCAACTGCTCGACGAGCTCTACGCCCACAGCGTATTGCCGCACAACATCTACCGCCATCAATGGCAGCCCCACGACCTGGTGTTCTGGGACAACCGCTCGCTGATTCACCTCGCCGCCGGATGCCCGAGTCATCTGCGCCGCAAGTTGTATCGCACCACCATTCAGGGCGACGCGCCTTTCTGATTTGTCGGAGATTGAATCATGTCCAAACGTCTTCCCTTTGCACCGCTGGTTGCGGCCATCGGCCTGGGTTTCAGCCTCTTCGCCGGCAGCCTGGTGGCGCCGACCGTGGCCCACGCTGAAGGTGAAATCCGCATTGCCGAGCAGTTCGGCATCGTTTATCTATTGCTCAACGTGGTGCGCGATCAGAACCTGATCGAAAAATACGGCAAGCAGGAAGGCATCGACATCAAGGTCGACTGGACTCAGCTGTCTGGCGGCGCGGCGGTCAACGATGCGTTGCTTTCCGGCTCCATCGACATTGCCGGCGCGGGCGTCGGTCCGCTGCTGACCATCTGGGATCGCACCCACGGCAAGCAGAACGTCAAGGCCGTGGCTTCCCTCGGCAACTTCCCGTACTACCTGGTAAGCAACAATCCCAAGGTCAAAACCATCGCCGACTTCACTGAGCAGGATCGCATCGCGGTGCCGGCGGTGGGCGTGTCGGTGCAGTCGCGCTTCCTGCAATACGCAGCCGCCAAGCAGTGGGGCGACAAGGAATTCAATCGCCTCGACAAGTACACCATCGCTGTTCCGCACCCCGATGCCACGGCGGCGCTGATTGCCGGCGGCACCGAGCTGACCGGGCACTTTTCCAACCCTCCGTTCCAGGATCAGGCGCTGGCCAACCCGAACGTGCATGTGGTGCTGAACACTTATGACCTGCTCGGCCCGAACTCGCCGACAGTGCTGTTCGCCACCGAGAAATTCCGCAACGAGAACCCGAAAACCTACAAGGCGTTCGTTGAGGCGCTGACCGAAGCCGCGCAGTTTGCCCAGAACGATAAAGGCGCCGCCGCCGATACGTACATCCGTGTGACCAAGGCGAAAATCGATCGGGCTGCGCTGCTGAAAATCATCGACAACCCGCAGTTCGAATTCAGCGTCACGCCGAAAAATACGTATCCACTGGCCGAGTTCCTGTACCGCGTCGGCGCGATTAAAAACAAACCGGATTCGTGGAAGGATTACTTCTTCCAGGACGCCAAACCGCTGCAAGGGAGCTGATCGTCATGAATGCCCCTTTGCAAGACCACACGGTCAGCAAACCGAACGCCACAGCCCAGGCGTTGCTGTCGGTCGACAACGTCAGCCTTGAATACCGCACGCCACAGCGTGTGGTTCGAGCGACCCATCAAGTCAGTTTTGACATCGATCCGGCGGACCGCTTTGTGCTGCTCGGGCCGTCCGGTTGCGGCAAGTCGACCTTGCTCAAGGCGGTTGCCGGGTTCATCCAGCCCGTTGAAGGCGAGATTCGTCTGCAAGGGCAAACGGTCAACGCGCCGGGGCCGGACCGGATCGTGGTGTTCCAGGAGTTCGATCAACTGCCGCCGTGGAAAACCGTCAAACAGAACGTGATGTTTCCACTGTTGGCGTCGAAAACCCTCAAGCGCAAAGAGGCCGAAGAACGGGCGCTGCATTATCTCGACAAGGTTGGGCTGGCCGCGTTCGCCGATGCGTATCCGCACACCTTGTCCGGCGGCATGAAGGCGCGCGTGGCGATTGCCCGGGCGTTGGCGATGCAGCCGAAAATCCTCCTGATGGACGAACCCTTCGCCGCGCTCGATGCGCTGACCCGCCGCAAGATGCAGGAAGAATTGCTGCTGCTCTGGGAAGAGGTGCGCTTCACCCTTCTGTTCGTCACGCACTCCATCGAAGAAGCACTGGTGGTGGGCAATCGGATCCTGTTGCTGTCGCCGCATCCCGGCCGGGTCCGGGCGCAAGTCCACAGCCATCAATACGATTTGCACAGCCTCGGTGGCGTGGATTTTCAGGCGTCGGCGCGACGGATTCATCGGTTGTTGTTCGATGAAGGCCAGTCGCCGGAAACCGCGCGCGAGCTGGATTTTTCCGATATTCGCATCGCTTACTGAGCCATTGAGAGGAGTGCCCGATGAGCCAGTTATCATCTGCGCGTGAAGAATTTGAAACCGTTTTGCAGCCGCTGACCAGTGTACCGCTGGAGCGTGAGTTGCCCCTTGGCCAACGCCTGTGGCAACAAGGCTGGATTCGCAAAAGCCTGATCCTGGTTCTGCTGGCGGTGCTGTGGGAAGTGGTTGCGCGCATCCAGAACAATGACCTGCTGCTGCCGAGTTTTTTGCAAACCGCCAGTGCGTTGTATGACGGCCTGCTGAGCGGCGAATTGCTGGGCAAGGTGTGGATTTCGCTGGTGGTGTTGCTCAAGGGTTACCTGATCGGCATCGTCCTGGCGTTTGCCCTGACCACGCTGGCGGTGTCGACGCAGTTCGGGCGCGATTTGCTGAGCACGCTGACGTCGATGTTCAACCCGCTGCCGGCCATTGCGCTGTTGCCGCTGGCGCTGTTGTGGTTCGGGCTGGGGCAGAACAGCCTGATTTTCGTGCTGGTGCATTCGGTGCTGTGGGCGTTGGCGTTGAACACCTACGCCGGGTTTCTCGGCGTCTCGGAAACCCTGCGCATGGCCGGGCGCAATTACGGTTTGAAGGGCATGCGCTTCGTGCTGTTCATCCTGATACCGGCAGCGTTGCCGTCGATTCTCGCCGGGCTGAAAATCGGCTGGGCGTTCGCCTGGCGCACGCTGATCGCTGCTGAGCTGGTGTTTGGTGCGACCAGTGGCAAGGGTGGTTTGGGTTGGTACATCTTTCAGAATCGTAATGAGCTTTACACCGACAAGGTGTTTGCCGGGTTGGCGGTGGTGATCTTGATTGGGTTGCTGGTAGAGAATCTGGTGTTTGATTCGCTGGAGCGGGTGACGGTGAAGCGGTGGGGGATGCAGCGTTAGGTGCGTCCATCTCACCCTTATTTTATTCACGGCTCGTCAAGCATTGAACAGCATGACCAGGAAGAACTTCGTATCGAAGAAACCTCGGAGTGAAGTGACTCATTCAAGGAGTCAATGGCGCCACCGGTGATAGAGCCGCACCAGGGAGCCGATCTCCTGGCGGGTCTCTATCGTCGGCCAGCGCTCGAATCATAGTGTTGAACCGGCTCTCTGGATTTCAACACCTTGACGATTTCAGCAACGAAATTAACCACCAACACTCGCTCACCGACCGGCAGGCTCTGAATCAGCTCATTGATGTTCTGGGACTGGCTGTGGGAGTCATGGGCGTTGGTGCGCACCAGATCGCTAAGCGAGCAATCGAGCACTTCCGACATTTGCTGCAGGCGTGTCAGGGTCAGGGAAATCACGCCATTTTCCATGCGGCTGACCGTCTCTTTTTCCACGCCGATAGCTTCGGCAATATGAGCCTGAGTCAGGCCCTTTGCTTTACGGCGGGCTGCGATTGCGGCACCCACGTGATCTGTCACTGTGCGCTCCTTCATGATTTTGACCTCCAGCGTCAATTTTCCGTAGTTATGTGACATTTTGCGCACTTACTACGTTCAAGCGAATGATGTTATACGACGAAGGTATTGATGTATTACGTCATTGTTTGTTTGATTCATATCAAATTGCCCCTATAGGATGTGGTGTAATTTGATGCTGGCTTTTTGGCTGGTGACCGCCCGTACAACTGAGAACTGTCCAAAATGCTGACTCATCTGAAAATCCGAACGGGTATGTTCTGGGTGCTTGCATTGTTCGTCTGTGCATTACTGGTTTCCTCGTTGACCAGTTGGCGCAGCGCGCTGAGCAGCGATGAGCAGATCCAAGACCTGCATCAGGTCGGGGTGACCCAGAACAGTCGGGTGCACCTGGCCTACTTGCGTCTATTGCGTTCCCGCGTGGGCATGGCGGGGGCATTCCTTGAAACGCGCACGGGCGATACCGTCAAGGCCCAGGCCAGTCTGCAGCGGGCGACGACCCTGTTTCAGGAAGCCATCGATTACTTCGACACGTTTGCTGCGCAAGAGAAGAGCAGCGGTTCGACCCTTCAGAGCGATGAGTTGCAGCAGGCTTTTGCGGTGTATCGCGATACCCTGGAGGAGCAGATGCAGGCGCTGAGCCAAGGATCGGAAGCGCGTTACATTGAGGTCAATCTCAAGGCGCGGACGGCTAACGACCGGTTTGACATGGCTTTGGTCGGCTTCGAAAAGCAGCTCGATGTGCAAACCGCCGCAATCATGGATCAAGCCCATTCCCGCTACAGCATGGCCCAGGCTCAGGCGGTGATTCTGTTTGTGATCGCCGGGTTGCTGGTGGCCGGTTGCTGGTGGTTTATCGCCAGCCGCGTGCTGCGCCCATTGCGCGAGGCAAGGCAGCATTTCGAGGAAATCGCCTCGGGGGATTTGCGACATCCGATCGATGTGCAGTCGAGCAATGAGATCGGCCAGCTATTTTTGGGGTTGCAGCAGATGCAGATCAGCCAGCGTCAGACCATCGAGCAGATCAGCCATTACGCCCATCAATTGGCCAGTTCTGCCGAGCAATTGAGCCGGGTCACGGTGGAAAGCAATCACGGCCTGAATCAGCAGCACAACGAGCTCGAACAAGCGGTCACCGCCGTCACCGAGATGACGGCGGCAGTCGAAGAAGTCGCGAGAAACGCAGTGTCCACATCAGAGGCCTCCAACGCGACCAATCAATTGGCGGGCCAAAGTCGTCGGCAGGTGCAAACCACGCTCGAGGAGGTGGATGCCATGAGCCGGGAGATCAGCACCAGCTCCGCCTTGGTACAGGATCTGGCCACCCAGACTCGCGACATCGGCAAGGTACTGGAGGTGATTCGCAGTATTTCTGACCAGACCAATTTGCTGGCGCTCAATGCCGCTATTGAAGCTGCGCGAGCCGGTGAAGCGGGGCGCGGGTTTGCAGTAGTCGCAGACGAGGTGCGGACCCTGGCTTATCGCACTCAGGAGTCGACCCGGGAAATCGAACAGATGATTGCCGGAATCCAGAGTGGCACTCACCAGGCCGTCAACGCCATGGACGCCAGTACCTTGAGGGCCAGTAGTTCGTTGCAGGCGACGGAAGCTGCCGGTCAGGCGCTTGAGGCGATCTTTGCCGCAGTACACGAGATCACCGAACGCAACCTGGTGATCGCCAGCGCCACCGAGGAGCAGGCCAAGGTTGCCCATGAAGTGGATCGCAATCTGTTGAATATTCGTGAATTGTCGACCCATGCAGCTGACGGCGCGCATCAGACGAGTTTGGCCAGCAGCGAATTGTCTCGCCTGGCCTCCGAACTGAGCTCGATGGTGCGGCACTTCAAGACCTGACGCCGGGGAATTCTGGAAGACCGGTTGGCTCGGCAAACCTGACGCAGCATGGAGCCTTGTACGTTAAAGCGTTATCAGTGAGTCATCGGCATGTCGGATGTTCAGGATTTTTCACCCATCTTTACCCAGGCACTCGCGCAATCCATTGATAGCGTTGTGGTCATCGACAGCCAGAATCGGGTCATTTTGTTCAATGATGCCGCAGAGAGCCTATGGGGCAATGACCGCGATCAGGTGCTCGGACAGAACGTCCGCTTGCTGGTGCCGGACATGATCCGGGCTGATCACGACAGTTACATTGACGCCAACAGACGGAGCGGCATCAACAGGATTGTCGGTAGCAGTCGAGACGTATTGATTGAACGGCCGGACGGTGATCACCGCTGGGGAGCCATGTCCATCTCCAGAGTCAACGCTTCAGGGCAGCTGTTCTATGTTGCAGTCGTCAAGGACATAACCCGTCAACACAAGGAGCACGAACGCCTGCAACTGCTGTCGCTGGTGGTCGACACCACGGAAAACGCCATCATCATCACCGACGGTCAATGGAGCATGGTGTACGCCAACGGTGGATTCACCCGGATGTTCGGGTACGACCTCGATCAGGTCCGCGGACGCACGCTCGATAGCGTGATCGCGCCGGATTTTGATCCGCAGACCATTGCCGCCATCAACGGGCAGGTAATGCGTGGCGAGGTCTACCACTCGCAGGCTGTCGGCTACCTGCGCGAGGGGCGCCGGGTTTGGTGCGATGTCACGATTTACCCGGTCTGTGACGAGCACGGTAACCTGGTCAATACCGTCAGCGTGATGATCGACGTCACTCACTCTCGAATGCCGGAGATCCTGCGTCACAAGATGCTTGAGGCGATGGTGCAGGAGGAGTCGATTGAGTCGTTGATGGGCCTGGTATGCAATGAGGTCCAGAGGGTCGCGCCGGAAGTGGTCGCCTCGATTTTGAGCGTCGACGATAGCGGGCGGTTGCGTACCCTGGCGGCTCCCGACCTGCCGGCCAGCTACTGTGCGGCGTTGGATGATGTGGCAATCGGACCGGGCGTCGGCTCTTGCGGCGCAGCTGCGTTCAGCGGCACGGCGGTGATGGTCCGTGACATTGCCAGTCATCCGTTCTGGGTCCGTTTTCGTGATTTGGCGTTGCCCTTGGGCCTCAGGGCCTGTTGGTCGACGCCGATCAAATCCAGCTCGGGCCGGGTGTTAGGTACTTTTGCGTTTTACTATCACGAGCCCCGTGAGCCTTCGTTGCTGCATCAGCAATTGATCAGCGCCAGTATTTACTTGTGTGCATTGGCCCTTGAGCGCGAGGAATCACGTGCGCATATCCGTCAACTGGCTTTTTATGACGACTTGACCGGTCTGCCCAACCGCAACCTGCTTAACGCCCGCGCGGACCAGGCCATCGCCGAAGCCTCACGCGACGACACGCCGCTCACCGTCCTGTTTATTGACCTGGACCGTTTCAAGCAGGTCAATGACTCGCTGGGGCATCCGGCCGGTGATGAGTTTCTGCGAATGATCGCCCGGCGCCTGGGCAAGTGTCGGCGCAACGTCGACATCGTGAGCAGGTTATCGGGTGATGAGTTTGTCGTGGTGTTGCCCCAGTGCGCACTGGCGCAGGCGCAGGTAGTGATCGAGCATTTGAGGTATGAACTGTGCGCGCCCTGCGAGATTGCGGGTGTGACGCTCAAACCTTCGGCAAGCATCGGTGTCAGCCTGTTTCCTGACGATGGCCGTTCCATGGAGACCTTGCTGCATCGCGCCGACATGGCCATGTATCAAGCCAAGACCAGCGGGCGTGGGTGTGTCAGCTTCTTCAGCCAAGGTCTTGATCAGTTGGCGCGCGCACGCTTGAACCTTGAGGCCGCATTGCGTGAAGCCATTGATCAACATCTGTTGCACCTGGTCTATCAGCCGCAAATCAATCTGCAGGGTAATGATCTTTACGGCGTGGAGGCCTTGGCTCGCTGGAGGCATCCACAATTGGGCGATATCTCGCCCGGCTGCTTTATTCCACTCGCCGAGGAGTGCGGCTTGATTGTCGAGCTTGGCCAATGGGCCCTGCGTGAAGCCTGCCGCCAACTGGCCACCTGGCGTCGCGAAGGGCTTGAGGTGCCCGCCATATCCGTCAATCTGTCGCCCACCAATTTCCATAATCGGGGATTGCCCGGGATTCTGACCGGGATCCTCGCCGAGCAGCAACTGACCACTTCCGACCTGACTCTGGAAATTACCGAAAACGTCCTGATGGATAGCAATCCCGACACCCTGACCACGATCAACGAGGTGCACGCCCTGGGGATCCGCCTGGCCATGGATGACTTCGGTACGGGTTATTCGAGCCTCAGCTATCTGCGTCGAATTCCTATCCAGGAACTCAAGCTCGATCGCAGCTTTGTTCATGACCTGGAAGATGACATCACTAGTCAGGCCCTGAGCGAAGCGGTAATCCGTATTGGTGAGAGCCTGAAATTACGCGTGGTGGCCGAAGGTATTGAAACGCTGGGCCAGCAACGCATCCTGCAGGCGCAGGGCTATCACGTCGGCCAGGGCTACCTTATTTCAAGGCCGCTCTCGGCATCGGGGTTGAGGTTTTGGCTTGAGGATCGCTCGTATCGCGAATAAGGGTGGCCTTCGGCGCGCTCATTCAAGCTGCTAGCATTGCGTCTGAATCAATCCAGATCAGCCACGAGTGTTCAGCATGCAACTCCCGGACATGAATCTTCTGGTCGCCCTCGATGCTTTGCTCGACGAAGGCAGCGTGGTGGGTGCCGCGCGGCGGATGAACCTCAGCCCGGCGGCCATGAGCCGCACGCTCACACGCATTCGCGAAGCCATCGGCGATCCGATTCTGGTGCGCGCCGGTCGTGGCCTGGTGCCGACGCCCAAGGCACTGGCGTTGCGTGAGCAGGTGCGGGATCTGGTTGAGCAGGCCGCGCTGCTGTTCCGATCTGCCGACGACGTGGAGCTGGGCAGCTTGCGTCGACGCTTCAGCATTCGCGCCAACGATTTCTTTGTAGGCGTGTATGGCGGCAAGCTCTTCGACACGATGGAGCGCCAGGCGCCGCATTGCGAACTGCGCTTTGTCCCGGAGGGCGATGGGGATGACGAAGCGTTGCGTGAGGGACGCATCGATTTGAGCGTCAGCAACAACCGGCCGCTAATGCCGGAAGTGAAGGTGCAGACCCTGTTCTCCACGCACTTTGTCGGCCTGGTGCGCGACGATCACCCGTTGTTTGATGAAGAGATCACCGCCGAACGTTATGCCGGGTTTTCTCACATCAGCATGTCTCGTCGCGGCATCGCTCGCGGGCCGATTGATACGGCGCTTAACGCATTGGGCCTGGAACGACGGGTGGCGGTGATTGCGCCGAGTTTCCATGCCGCGATGTTTGCGTTGCCTGATTCGGATCTGATTCTGCCGGTGCCCAAGGAAGCGCTGCTGAGCGTGCGACGCCTGGGGCTGAAATTGCGTTCGTTTACCCTGCCGATCCCGTTGCCGACCCTCATGCTGACCCAGGCCTGGCACCCGCGCTTCGACAAAGACCCGGCGCATCGCTGGATGCGTGAAACGCTCAAGTCCTGTTGCGACGAGACGTGGCTGGCCGCGCAACCTTGAAGATCGAAAGATCGCAGCCTTCGATCTGACAGTTGCGTGGAGCGCACTTATAACCTGCCAATAAGTTGATTTTCGTCAGCTTCCACGCTTCCTAAAATGCTTCGGTATTCAAATCCCGGAGCTTGCAGTCCATGACTTCCCTGACGGCCCCGGCACCTCCCGCCGCGGCCAGCCACTCCGCCATGACGCCACCGGTCTTCGGCCCGCGGATCATCATCGGTCTGGTGGGCGTGTTGCTGGCGGTGCTGGTGTCGGGCCTCAACGAAATGGTGACCAAGGTCGCCCTCGCCGACATCCGCGGCGCATTGGCCATCGGTTATGACGAAGGTACCTGGCTGGTGGCCAGTTACACCGCGACCTCGGTGGCGGCGATGGCATTTGCACCGTGGTGTGCGGTGACGTTCTCGCTGCGGCGCTTCACCCTCTGTGCGATCAGCGTGTTCACCTTGTTGGGCGTGCTGTGCCCCTTCGCTCCTAACTACGAAAGCCTGCTGGTGATGCGCACTGTGCAAGGCCTGGCGGGCGGTGCATTGCCGCCGATGCTGATGACCGTCGCCCTGCGCTTCTTGCCGGCCAACGTGAAGCTCTACGGCCTGGCCGGTTATGCCCTGACGGCGACGTTCGGCCCCGGGCTCGGCACACCGCTGGCCGGGTTGTGGACCGAGCATGTCGGCTGGCAATGGACCTTCTGGCAAATCATCGCGCCGTGCCTGATCGCCATGGCCGCAGTGGCCTACGGCTTGCCTCAGGATCCGTTGCGCCTGGAACGTTTCAAGCAATTCAACTGGCGCGGGTTGTTATTGGGTTTTCCGGCGATCGGCATGCTGGTCATCGGCATCCTGCAGGGCAACCGGCTGGACTGGTTCGAGTCGAGCCTGATCTGCGGCTTGCTCGGGGGCGGGCTGCTATTGCTGGTGCTGTTCCTGATCAACGAATGGTCGCAGCCGATCCCGTTTTTCAAGATGCAGATGCTCGGCATCCGCAACCTGTCGTTCGCCTTGCTGACCCTGGCCGGCGTGCTGGTGATCTTGCTGGCGGTGATCATCATTCCGTCCAGTTACCTCGCGCAGGTTCAGGGTTATCGCCCGGTGCAGACTGCGCCGATCATGTTGCTGGCGGCCCTGCCACAGTTGCTTGCGCTGCCGTTGGTGGCGGCGCTGTGCAACCTGCGCTGGGTCGATTGCCGCTGGGTACTGGGAATCGGCCTGAGCATGCTGGCGCTGTCGTGCATGGGGGGTTCGCAGCTGACGTCGGTGTGGATTCGCGACGATTTCTACGTCCTGCAACTGCTGCAGATCTTCGGGCAGCCCATGGCGGTGTTGCCATTGTTGATGCTCTCGACCGGCAGCATCAGCCCGATGGAAGGGCCGTTCGCGTCGGCCTGGTTCAACACCGTGAAAGGCCTGTCGGCGGTGATCGCCACGGGAATGATCGACGCGCTGACCACGTCGCGGCTGCACTTTCATTCGACCATGTTGGTGGACCGCCTGGGCAACTCGCCGCTGGCCGACAGCGACAGCGTGGGCCTTGCCCATCGGTTGCATGAACAGGCGGTGGTGCTGACGGCATCGGATCTTTATCTGTGCATGAGCGGCGTCGCCCTGGCGCTGATCCTGCTGATTTTCTGGCTGCCGACGCGGATCTATCCGCCGCGTGCGCCGACTTGAATGCTCCACTGAAACAGAAGGTTTTTATGACGACTCAAGCAACGAAAAAAGTGGCCGTGGGCGTCGCCACCCTGATGGCGGTCGGCGTGCTGGTTTATTTGCTGGCGCCGGGAGTGTTTGGCAAGCGCACGCAACAGAACACCAATGACGCGTTTGTCTCCGCGGACTTCACCCTCGTGGTGCCCCGCGTCGCCGGGTTCATCAAGGAAGTGCTGGTGGAAGACAATCAGCAGGTCAAGGCCGGGCAATTGCTGGCGCTGATCGATGACCGGGATTTACGCGCTGCCGCTCAGGCTGCCGACGCCGAAACGCTGGTGGCGCGGGCGCAACTGCAAAACGCTCGCGCAACCCTTGAGCGCCAGACATCGGTGATCGCCCAGGCGCAAGCCACGGTGGTGTCGGCCAAGGCGGAAATGGCGTTCGCTGAACATGAATTGAACCGCTACAACCACCTCGCCGGCGTTGGCGCGGGTACGGTGCAGAACGCTCAGCAAGCCCGCACGCGTATCGATCAGGCCCGCGCCCGGTTGGCCAATGCGACGGCGGTGTTGGCGGCGGAACGCAAGCAGGTGGACATCCTCACCGCCCAGCGCGATGCGGCCGACGGTGGGTTGAAACGTGCGCAAGCGGCGCTGGAAATGGCCAGCTACGAGCTGTCCTATACGCGTATCGTCGCGCCGCAGGACGGTATGGTCGGCGAGCGCGCCGTGCGGGTCGGGGCTTACGTGACACCGGGGAGCAAGTTGCTGGCGGTGGTGCCGCTGACGCAGGCGTATGTGGTCGCCAATTTTCAGGAGACCCAACTGACCGACGTGCAACCGGGGCAAGCCGTGCAGGTGCGCGTCGACAGCCTTGGCGGTGAAGCGTTGCGCGGTCGCGTCGAGAGCATTGCCCCGGCGACTGGCGTGACTTTCGCTTCGATCAAGCCGGACAACGCGACCGGTAACTTCACCAAGGTTGTGCAGCGGATTCCGGTGAAAATCGTTCTGGATCCGGGGCAAGTGCTGGCCGAACGGCTGCGTGTGGGGATGTCAGTGGAGGCGAGTATTGATACCGCTGATATCGGTGAGCATGAGGTTGCACAGCGATGAACTTCGTCAATCGCGTCCCTTTGTGGCGAGGGAGCTTGCTCCCGCTCGAGTGCGCAGCACTCGCCAATTTTGAGTCCGCTTCGCGGCCCAGCGGGAGCAAGCTCCCTCGCCCCAAGGTCGGTGTTTATTCAGTAGCGTTGGTGCTGAGCCTCCTGACCCTGAGTGCCTGCACTGTCGGCCCGGACTTTCAGAAACCGCAGGCACCCCAAATCAGCGAATGGTCCAAACCACAAAAAGCCGCCGCCAGCCAAGCCGTCGCCGACACCATGGACGAACGCTGGTGGGAAGTCTTCCACGACCCGAAACTCTCGGCCCTGACCCAGCGTGCCCTGACGGATAACCTTGACCTGAAACTCGCCAGCAGCCGCCTGCAGCAAAGTCGCGCCGCGCGCCAGGTGGTCACCGCGGATCGCTACCCCAACACCGCCGCCACGGGCAGCTACGGGCGTAAGCGCAACAGCGGTGAAGGCCTGAGCGATCCGTCGGGTAACAATGGCCATTCGGCGTTCAATCTGTGGGATGCCGGCTTTTCGGCGTCCTGGGAACTGGATTTCTGGGGGCGGGTGCGCCGCGAAACCGAAGCGGCGGATGCCACGCTGGACGTCGCGGAAAACGACCGGCGCGGCGTGTTGCTGTCGGTCCTTGCCGAGACTGCCCAGGACTACATTCAGCTACGCGGCGTGCAAAGTACGCGTGCCGTCACGGAAGAGAACCTCGACGTCGCCCGCCACAGCCTGAAGCTGTCGCAGCTGCGCCTGGCCGACGGTGTCGCCACCGACCTCGATGTCGCCGAAGCCGCCGCACAAGTCGCGGCCATCGAATCGCGCCTGCCGGCGCTGGAGCAGCGTCAGTCGCAATTGATCAATGCCCTGAGCCTGTTGATGGGCGAACCGCCCCAGGCGCTGCATGCCGAGTTATCCACAGACGCGCCCGTGCCACAGACCCCGCGCCAGGTCGCCATCGGCCTGCCGTCGCAACTGGCCGAACGTCGCCCGGACATTCGCCAGGCCGAAGCTCGCCTGCATGCCGCCACGGCGAACATTGGGGTGGCCAAGGGGGATTTCTATCCGCGTATCACCCTGTCGGGCAACGTCGGCTCCCAAGCGATGCAATTGGGTGATTTCGGCTCCTGGGGCTCGCGCGCGTTTGGCATCGGCCCGCAATTCAGTCTGCCGCTGTTCGATGGCGGTCGCCTGCGCGGCGTGCTGAACTTGCGCGAAGCCCAGCAACAGGAAGCCGCCATCGCCTACCAGCAAACCGTGCTGCGGGCCTGGCATGAAATCGACGACCAACTGACTGCCTACAACGCCAGCCAACTGCGCCGCGACAGCCTCGCCGAAGCCGTAGGCCAAAACCGGATCGCCCTGCGCACCGCGCAACAACAGTATGTGGAAGGGGTGGTGGATTTCGTCAACGTCCTCACCGTGCAAGGCGAATTGCTGGCGACCCAGCAGCAATGGGTCGAGAGTTCGACCGGCGTGTCGCTGGCGATGGTCGGGTTGTACAAGGCGTTGGGTGGAGGGTGGGAGTCGGTGTATCCGGTGGCGGTGCAGCGCTGAGTGAAATCGGGAGCCTGAAAGTAGGAATCGTCCTGTTTTTTTTGTGTGGGCATTGTCCAGGGCATTCGAGCGTTAGCATTTTCGCGAATTCCTTGAGCAAGGTTGCGCAATTCTATGATCGCCAGTTCCGGTAAGCCCTTTTCAGTCGAACTGCTGGAAACATCGCCAAAGCGTCCAGCCTTTTATGTCGTTGGCCAAAGCAAGTTTGCGCTGCTGTTTGTCTCGACATTCGGTTTGTACTGGACCTATTGGACCTATAAAAACTGGAGGCTTTACCGTGCTGCCACCGGCAATAAGGTTCTGCCATTGGTACGCACAGTCATGGGTGTTTTTTTTGTGTACTCGCTCTTCATGAAAGTCGACCGACGAATACTCGCTTCAGGCCGACAATACCGCTGGTATCCACGCAGCCTGGCGGTGGCTGTGATCCTGACAGCGTGTGTGGGTGCAACGCGGGTATGGGTTCTGGATGCGCACGTCAGCTTCGCTTTGTTTCTATTGGTTTTGCTCTTGCTGACCTGTTGCCTCATGCGCGTGCAAGCGGCAATCAATTTCTCGGAGTATGGTGTTGAAGAGCCGGTTAACTCGACGCTGACGTTCGCTAACGGTATCTGGGTAGGTCTGGGATTGAGCTGGTGGGGGTTGGTGATACTCACCTTCTATTTTCTTGTGCAGGGCGGACCGTTAGAGGGTGCAACCCCGTGAAACTCCCTGTGAATGTGTGAACCTCGTGGACAAGGGCGGATGGCTGCTGTGGGGCAGGTCAACTCGATGGGGCAGCGATGGCTCCGGTCGGCTCGCGAATGCGGGTTGTTGCCGATCCTGATCCTCGCCGCCGTCGTTCGGCTCTATGGCCTCACTGACTCGGCCATCTGGTGCGATGAAGGCTCCAGCCTGCTGCTGAGCCAATATTCACCCGCGCTGACTTGGTTTCACACCGCTCACGATGTACACCCGCCGCTGTATTACCTGTTGCTGCACGGCTGGATGAGCCTGTTTGGTAACAGCCTCTTTTCGATCCGATTCATGAGCGTTGTGCCCGCGCTGGGCACCGTCGCACTGGTGATCTGGCTGGTGCGCCTGATCGCAACGCGGCGTGCGGCGGTGTTGGCCGGAGTGCTGGTGGCGTTGCTGCCGATTGCCGTGCGTTACAGCCAGGAAGTGCGGATGTATTCGCTGATGGGCTTTTGGCTGGTCGGGGCGACCATTGCCCTGGTACTTTGGGTCAAGCATCCGCAGCGTCATCGTTATCTGGTTATCTATGCCGTGCTGATGACGGCCAGCTTCTACACCCATTACTTCACGGCGCTGTGCGTTATGTCGCATTGGGCGTACCTGCTGGTGCTTCGGCTAAGCGGCTAGGGCAACAAACTGATCACGCGCCCGGCGTGGTGGCTGGCCAACGTCGCCATCGTCGCGCTCTATTTGCCGTGGATTCCCAGTCTGGTGGATCAACTGCAGCACCTGGAGCAACTCAAGCTCGGCGGGGATGTGGGCTGGATCGAGCCGGAAACCCTCACGTCGATGCCGTCGGTCCTCTGGCAATTTCTGACCTATGACGAAGGCCTTGGGCTCCCGGGGCTAGTCTTTGTTCTGTTGCCGCTGGTGGTGGGGCTGGTGACGATGTTGATCCTTCGAGCGGACCGCAGCGAATACCGATTCAACGCACTGATTGCGGCGTACACGCTCGTCCCGTTGCTGGTGATTGCGCTGGCTTCGCTGGCGACCCCGCTGTTGGTGGATCGTTACCTGATGTTTGCGGCGCTGGGCTTGCCGATCATTCTGGCCATAGCGCTTGATCGGCTCGCCGAGCACTACCGGGTGTGGGCGCTGGCGGGGTTGCTGCTGGTAATCGGCGTGCAAGGTGTCGGACTGAAGAATATTTACACCACCGCTCCGGATCGAATCGATCGAATGGTCGACTACGTGAACCAGCAGTACGTCGCCGGTGATCGCATCGTGGTCAGCGATCTGTTCTGGTACTTCAGTTACGTCTATTACAACCGCACGGCTGCTGCGCCGATGCTTTACACGCCGCCGCAGCCCGACGGACGTTCGGGTCGCCCCAATGCATACGGATTTGGCACGTTGGTAGAGGACAGCGGCGAAAAAACCTACCTCGATACACTGACGGACTTACCGCGTGGCACCGGGCGTGTCTGGCTGATCAGCAGCAGCGAAGCACCTTATGATTTCGCGCCGGTACCCAGTGGCTGGAAAGCCATCGATGAGCTGAAAGTCGACGACACGCTGGCGCGGCTGTACGCGATCTGTCCGGACGAGGGTTGTCCTTAAGGTTTCGACAAATCCGCCATGCCCTTGAGCAATTCAATCGGCAGTGGAAAGACGATGGTCGAACTCTTGTCCCCTGCAATCGAACTCAGGGTCTGCATGTAGCGCAGTTGCATGGCGCCCGGCTGGCGGCCGAGCATTTCGGCGGCCTGCATGAGCTTTTCCGAAGCCTGCAGTTCACCTTCGGCGTGGATGACCTTGGCCCGGCGCTCCCGCTCGGCTTCAGCCTGTTTGGCGATGGCGCGGACCATCGATTCGTTGAGGTCCACGTGCTTGATCTCGACGTTGGCGACCTTGATGCCCCAGGCGTCGGTCTGGGCATCGAGCACTTGCTGGATATCGATGTTCAGCCGTTCGCGCTCGGCCAGCAGCTCATCGAGTTCGTGTTTGCCGAGCACCGCGCGCAAGGTGGTCTGGGCCAGCTGACTGGTGGCCATGAGGAAATCTTCGACCTGGATAATTGCCTTCTGCGGATCGAGCACGCGGAAGTACAGCACCGCATTGACCTTGACCGAGACGTTGTCGCGGGTGATCACGTCTTGCGGCGGCACATCGAGCACCACGGTACGCAAATCGACGCGAACCATTTGCTGCACCACGGGAATCAGCAGGATCAGGCCGGGACCTTTGACTTGCCAGAAACGGCCGAGCTGGAACACCACCCCGCGCTCGTATTCGCGCAGGATGCGAAAGGTCGATCCCGCCAGCGCAATGACCAACAGCAGCAGCGCGGCAAAACCCAGTTGCAGGCCCATGGCTATTCTCCACCCGGCGCCGCGTCAGCCGCGGCCACTTGCAGCAGTAATCCCTTGCGCGCCACCACCCGGACCCGCTGCCCTGTTTCCAGTGGCGTGGCGCTGAGGACTTGCCACTGTTCTCCTTGCAGGTGCACCCAGCCGTTGCAGGCATTGCCGGGTTGTAACGACATGATCGGCGCCACGCTGCCCACGAGCCCGGCATCGCCACTGACGGTTTGGCGCGGTCGGGTTTTGAGGGCGCGGATCACCAGGAATATCAGCAACAACGCGCTGATCAGGCCCAGGCCGATCATCAACGGGACAGGCACCTCGGTGTTGCTCAGGATCACCGCGCCGATGACGAACATCACAATCCCGCCCAACCCGATCACGCCATAATTGGGCAAGGCCGCTTCGGCGATCAGAAAGGCGATGCCCAACACAATCAGCCAGATCCCGATGGGGTTGGGGATCAGCACGAGGGTGTCCGCCGCGAACGCCGATCCGCTCAAGGCCAACAGCAACGCCACTGCACAGCTACGCGTGTTCACTTGACCCTCCTTGTAGGAGCGAGCCTGCTCGCGATGAACCTGAGAGCGCCTCGCCCATCCATTGAGTCCGCGTTCCCGTTAACGCCCATCGCTAAATACAGTCTAGTCGAGCCGTTGGTTGTACGAATTTTGATCAGTTGTCGACGATGTTCCAGTGGGCAGATTTCCCGCCGGAATGCGTCGGCAGGCCTAGACTTTCAGTACAGAGCAACGTGTTAACCCATCGTCCGTCACAGACTGTTCGCGGACACCGAGGTGCATCATGCGTATGGCAAGAACCGTGCAGAGAAGCCTGGAAAAGGCTCAATGCGAATATGACATTGTCACCCACCCACACTCGGCCAGCAGCCTGGAGACCGCGCGGGTCTCGGGCATTCCAGCCGAACGGATGGCCAAGTCGGTGATCCTCGACGATCACCACGGCCATTACCTGATGGCCGTACTCCCCGCCAGCCGTCACCTGGACCTGAGCAAAGTACGCAGTAGTGGCGAATGGCAGGTCTCCCGGGAAAGCAACCTGCCGCACCTGTTCGATGATTGCGAACGTGGCGCGGTGCCAGCCCTCGGCGAGGCCTATGGGCTGGATGTGGTCATTGACCCACTGCTGACCCGGCAGAAAGACATTTATCTGGAAGCCGGCAACCACATCAACCTGCTGCACATGAATATGCCGGAGTTTCTGAAAATGGTGCCGCATGCCGAAGTGCGGGAGTTGAGTTATTGAGTCATGTGTCGTCAGTGACGCCGCCATCGCGAGCAGGCTCGCTCCCACAGTTGACCGCGTGTCCCTGTGGGAGCGAGCCTGCTCGCGATTGACCGCTTGGCGGTCACCCAATCATCAGCCATTCCCAGGAGCCCGACATGGAATCCCCAACCCACAGCCTCCCCTCACTGTTCAAACAGCTCGGCCTCCCGGATGACGCCGAAAGCATCGATAAATTCATCGCTACCCACTCGCCACTCAAGCCGGAATTGCACCTGGCGGACGCCTTTTTCTGGACCAAGAGCCAAGCGCAGTTTTTGCGCGACGAGATTCTCGATGACGCGGATTGGGCGGAGGTGGTGGATCAGTTGAATGTGCTGCTGAGGAAGGGGCGAGGGGGGTAAAGAACATCGGAAAACTGGCTTTTGCAGGATGCGATGAGGGGTGGGCAGGCAGGAGGTTTAGCGATCCCTGCTGATTTTTACGGTGTCTTGACCGCCAAATTGTTTCAAAACTTGACCAACTTTCCCCCCAAATGCCATATTGATAGTTAGCAAACTAACAGTGTGTCTATTCGCCCGTGTCAAAAAATCTCGACGTTCTTCAGATGAGCATCAGCAGTTCCATGGTGGTGGCCGCCCGGCACTGGCGGAAGATCTGCCAGACCACCTTGGTCAACTATGGAATCTCCGAAGCCTGCGCCGTTCCGTTGTTGATGATCGGGCGTCTGGGCGAGGGTGTGCGGCAGGTGACGGTGGCACAGGCGGCCGGGATGGAGAGCCCGTCCCTGGTACGTCTGCTCGATCAGCTGTGTCATGCCGGCTACGTTCGTCGAACCGAAGATGCGCATGATCGTCGCGCCAAATGCCTGAGCCTGACCGACACCGGCCGCGAGCTGGTCCAGGCGGTTGAAATCGAGCTGGTGCGCTTGCGCAATGAAGTACTGGAAGGAATTGCCCCGAGTGATCTGGAAGCGGCGTTGCGGGTATTGAAAGCGTTCGAAGCCGCCAACGCTCCATCGGTGGTGAACCCTTGAGCGGATTTTTTACCGGCGTTCCCCCGGCCCGGGACTGGTTCTACGGCGTGCGCACCTTCGCGGCGTCGATGATCGCGTTGTACATCGCCATGCTCATGCAAATGCCGCGTCCGTACTGGGCGATGGCCACGGTGTATATCGTTTCCAGCCCCTTCGTCGGCCCGACCAGCTCCAAGGCGCTGTATCGCGCGGTCGGTACGTTTCTGGGCGCGGCGGCGGCGGTTTTTTTTGTGCCGATGTTTGTTCAGAGCCCCTATGTGCTGGTGCTGGTCATCGCGCTGTGGACCGGGATTCTGCTGTTCCTGTCGCTGCACCTGCGCACCGCCAACAGCTACGCGTTGATGCTCGCCGGTTACACGCTGCCGTTGATCGCCTTGCCCGTGGTCGATAACCCGCTGGCGGTGTGGGACGTGGCCGAGGCGCGGACTGAGGAGATTTTCCTCGGCATCGCCGTCGCAGCGGTGGTCGGTGCGATGTTCTGGCCACGGCGGCTGGCGCCGGTGTTCAACGATTCGGTGAACAAATGGTTCGCCGATGCCTCGACCTACAGCCTGCGCTTCCTTAGCCGCAACGTGCAGCCCGATGAAGCCAGCGCGTTGCGCGCATCAATGGTCGCAACCTTCAACACCCTGGAATTGATGATCGGCCAGTTGCCCCACGAGGGCGCGCGCCCGCAAACCGTGCGCAACACCAAGGAACTGCGCGGGCGAATGATTCATTTGTTGCCGGTGATCGACGCCCTCGACGATGCGCTCTACGCCCTCGAGCGGCGCACGCCGGAGCTGGTGGACAAATTCTCGCCGTTGCTGGCCGCCACCACGGCATGGCTTGGCCACAAAGACGCCGACCTCTACCGCTGGCAAGCGCTGAAAGATCAACTCGAAGCGCTGCAACCGTCCGCCGAAGCGCTGGATGATCGCAAGCAACTGCTGTTCTCCAACGCCTTGTATCGTCTCGGCGAATGGATCGATTTGTGGCAAGACTGCCGCAGCCTGCAATACGCGATTCAGTGCGAAAGCCAGGACAGCTGGCGCGCGGTGTATCGGCACTGGCGCCTCGGTCGGCTGTCGCCATTTCTCGACCGTGGGCTGATGCTCTACTCGGCGGCGTCCACGGTCACCGCGATCATCGTCGCCTCGGTGCTGTGGATTCTGCTCGGCTGGACCGACGGCGGCAGCGCGGTGATTCTGGCGGCGGTAGCGTGCAGTTTCTTCGCCTCGATGGACGACCCGGCGCCGCAGATTTACCGGTTCTTCTTCTGGACCGCGATGTCGGTGCTGTTCGCCAGTCTTTACCTGTTTCTGGTGCTGCCCAACCTGCATGATTTTCCGATGCTGGTGCTGGCGTTCGCCGTGCCGTTCATCTGCATCGGCACCCTGACGGTCAAGCCGCAGTTTTACCTGGGCATGCTGCTGACGCTGGTCAACACCTCGTCCTTCATCAGTATTCAGGGCGCTTACGACGCGGATTTTCTCGCCTTCGCCAATTCCAACCTGGCCGGCCCGGTTGGTTTGCTGTTTGCGTTTGTCTGGACCCTGATTGCCCGGCCGTTCGGCGCGGAACTGGCGGCCAAGCGCCTGACCCGTTTCAGTTGGCGCGACATCGTCAGCCTCACCGAACCGGCCTCTCTGGCCGAACATCGCCGCTTGGGTGTACAGGTGCTCGACCGTTTGATGCAGCATTTGCCGCGCCTGGCCATGACCGGTCAGGACACCGGCATCGCGTTGCGCGAAGTGCGTGTGGCGCTGAACGTGCTCGACCTGCTGGCCTACACACCGCGCGTGCTCGGCATGCCGCAAACATTGCTGCACCAAGTGGTGGCCGAAGTCGGCGAGTACTTCAACGCCTGCCTCAAGGCCGGCGAGCGTTTGCCGGCGCCGAGTGCGTTGTTGATGACGATGGACCGCGCGCGCCGCGCCCTGAACCGCCAATGCGATGACGGCGCCCGCCTGCACCTGCTGCACGCCTTGAGCGGCTTGCGTCTGGCGTTGCTGCCCGGTGTCGAGTTCCTCGGCGCCGGCGACCTCGAAGAACCGCTTCCCCATGGCATCGATGGAGCGCCTTTATGATCGGTGACCTGGATATCAGCGGGGTGTTCCTGCCCACGCTGCTGGTGCTGATGGGCATTACGTATGTGATTTACCTGCTGGTGCACGGGTTGCTGACGCGCCTGCACTTTTACCGTCTGGTCTGGCACCGGGCATTGTTCAACGTGGCTCTCTACGCTTTGCTACTCGGCGCCGTGGACTCACTCAGTCGATACCTGATGACATGAAAAAACCTTTTTTGACCCTCGGCCGTGTGGTCCTGACCCTGTTGATCGTGACCTTCGCCGTCGTCGTGGTCTGGCGCATGGTGATGTATTACATGTTCGCCCCGTGGACCCGCGACGGGCATATCCGCGCCGACATCGTGCAGATCGCCCCGGACGTGTCCGGCCTGATCCAGCACGTCGAGGTGCGCGACAACCAATTGGTGAAACGCGGCCAGGTGCTGTTCAGCATCGATCAGGACCGTTTCAAACTCGCACTGCGCCAAGCCAAGGCGGCGGTCGCCGACCGTCAGGAAACCCTGGCGCAAGCGCAGCGAGAAGCCAAGCGTAACCGCGGCCTCGGCAACCTGGTGCCGGGCGAGCAGCTGGAAGAGAGCCAATCGCGGGTGGCCCGCGCCGAAGTGGCATTGATGGAAGCGCAGGTGGCGGTAGACAGTGCCCAGCTCAACCTCGACCGCTCGACCATCCGCAGCCCGGTCGATGGCTACGTCAACGACCGGGCGCCGCGTGCGCAGGAATTCGTCACTGCCGGGCGCCCGGTGTTGTCGGTGGTGGACAGCAATTCGTTCCATATCGACGGCTATTTCGAAGAAACCAAACTGGATGGCATCCATGTCGGTCAGTCGGTCGATATCCGGGTGATCGGCGACCGCGCTCGCCTGCGCGGCCACGTGGAAAGCATCGTCGCCGGCATCGAAGACCGCGACCGCAGCAGCGGCAGCAACCTGTTGCCTAACGTCAATCCTGCGTTCAGCTGGGTGCGACTCGCGCAGCGGATTCCGGTGCGGATCGCTTTCGACGAGGTGCCGGCAGATTTCCGCATGATTGCCGGGCGCACCGCGACGGTGTCGATCATTGATGACCAGCAGCGGGAGCCGGGCAAATGAGCAGGGCCTCGGGTTTGGCGGTTGCCGGATTAGGTTTGTTGCTGTCGGCGTGTCAGGTGGTCGGGCCGGATTATCACCTGCCTGACGAAGCCGCGGTACACCGTGAAGACCTGCAGGGCAACCTGGCGGTGAACGGCAAAAATGTCGTCTCGGCGCCGGTGCCCGGCGATTGGTGGCGCCTTTATCAGGACCCGCGTCTGGACCAGTTGGTGCAGCAGGCCATGGCGTCCAACACCGATTTGCGCGTGGCCGCCGCGAACCTTTCCCGCGCCCGCGCTCAGGTCGACGAAGCCCAGGCCGCAGGTGGCTGGAGTGGCGGCGTGAAGCTCGGCGCCCAGCGCTTGCAGGAGTCCGGCGAAGCCTTCCTGCTGCCGGAAAAAGTGCCGGTGGCCAATGTCGGCGACATCGGCCTTACCACCTCGTACCAATTCGACCTGTTCGGCACCTTGCAGCGCGGGATCGAGGCGGCCAAGGCCAATGCCGATGCGACGCAAGCGGCGGCGGATACGGCGCGAATCACCTTGGTGGCCGACGTTGTCCGGGCGTACACCCAAGTGTGCGCGGCCAACGAAGAACGGGAAATCGCCCAGCATTCCCTCGACCTGCAAGCCCAGGGCACCACGCTGATCCAGCGTTTGCGCGATGCCGGGCGTGGCGATGAAACCCAGGTCACCCGCTCGCAAACCCAATTCAAATCCCTGCGTGCCGACATGCCGCGTTATGAAGCGGCGCGTCAGGCGGGCTTGTTCCGTTTGTCGATGTTGCTGGCCAAACCGGTCGACCAATTGCCCGCCGGCACCGCCACGTGCGCCGAATTGCCGAAAATCGCGCAATTGTTGCCGGTCGGTGACGGCGCCACGTTGCTCAAACGCCGCCCCGATGTGCGTCAGGCCGAGCGCCGACTGGCCGCGGCGACCGCAGGTATCGGCGTTGCCACCGGCGAGTTGTACCCGGACATCAGCATCGGCGCTACCGTCGGCACGGTCGGTATTCTGGAGAATCTCGGCAAACCGGCGACCAACCGCTGGGGTTTCGGCCCGTTGCTGACCTGGACCGTGCCGTCCAATGGCTCCCGGGCGCGAGTCCGCGAGGCCGAAGCGGCGACCCAAGGCGCGCTGGCGCACTTCGATGGCGTGGTGCTCAACGCCATTCGTGAGACCCAGACCGGTCTGGCCCAATACTCCGCACTGCTGCAGCGCCGCGATGCCCTGGCGGATGCCGAGCAGTCCGCGCAACTGGCTGCGGATCAGACACACCGCTTCTTCCAGGCGGGTCGTGAATCGTTCCTGGCAGACCTGCAAGCGACCCGAACCTACACCGATGTGCGGGCGCAACTGGCTTCCGCCAACACGCAAGTTGCCATGAGCCAGATCGATTTGTTCCTGGCGCTGGGCGGTGGCTGGGAAAGCGGACGAACGCAAGCGACGAACACCAGCAAACCCTGAGGCCGTTGCTATGCTTTGACTTGATGAGATCGTGCGTCGAACTCATCAATCAAGGCTCGCGTTGGTCATGGGGACTCTAATAATGAAAAACCCTTATGCTCCCGGCTTCTGGTGCGCTATTGCGGCATTGGTGTTGCTGTCGGCCACCTATTTCTACGGCGTCATGCTGGCTCACCAGATCGACAAGGCGCTGGTGTTCCTCGACAGCGCAGCCGCGCTGATCGCCGTGATGGCCATCGTGGTGGTGGCCTGGGCTTCGCTCCAGGGCCAGCGCATCAAAAAAAGACAACTGGAACAAGGCAAGACGCTGGTGCTGATCTGGGACACCAAGGTCGCTTTGCGTCGGGTCGAAACGGTATTCGACCGGTATTTCTGGGGCAGTTACTGGCAACCGGGGCGCACGTTCCAGGAAGTCATGGGCGAACTCACCGGCACGCCGCTGGAAAAAAGCCTCGAAACGCTGAAGAAGCAATGTCTTGAGCTGGACAAGCAAATCGCCGAAGACGACTGGCACTGGCTGAACAACGCCCGAGAGCTCTCCGACGTTGCCGCCGCCATGGCCCGCGAGCGCTATCAGCTGGATTTCTGCGACCCACGCGCGGACGTGACGGGCGGGACGGTGATCAATCGGGATTTCGAGGTGCTGGTTTATACGTGGACCGCACGGCTGAAAAGTTTTGATCATCAGCTGGATGAGATGGAAGTGCAGTATTCCTGAATTGATGTCGCCTTATCGGACGCCATCGCGAGCAGGCTCGCTCCCACAGGGTTCACTGCAATTCCTGTGGGAGCGGGCTTGCCCGCGATGGCGATTTCATGCCGCCGAAACTCTCAACCCCTTCGCACAGTCCATAGACACTCTTTAACCTTTAAACATTGGGCCACGCGGTGTGCCTGATGCTAATCTCCATCGCGCTTTAAACGCAGTCGTGACCATAGCCCGTCAAGGGCTCAGGGAAGACGACCACACCTCAGACAACGGACATTGAACGGGTCATTCATGAATAAATCAGCAGGCGTGCTTCTTGGAATTGTCGTGGCCATCGGTGCAATCAGCGCCGGCGGTGCCTGGTTCACCGGCACCAAACTCGAAGGGGTACTGAACACCTCGATCGCCGACGCCAACAAGGAACTGCAAGCCGCGCTGGTCGGTTCCAATGGCACCGCGTCGCTGGAACTGGTGTCGCTTGAGCGCCACGTGTTCAGCAGCACCGCGCACTACCGCCTCAAAGGCCAAGGCGAAATGTTCGGCGAGGCACCGGTCGAATTGCTCTTTGTCGATCACATCGAACACGGTCCGCTGCCGCTTTCGCGTCTGATGTCACTGAAGTTGTTGCCGGTCCTGGCCACCAGTCACTACGAACTGGAAAAGACGCCAATCACCGAGAAGTGGTTCGCCGCCGCCAAGGACAAATCGCCGCTCACCGGCGTGGTCAACATCGGCTATGACAACTCCACCAACGGCACCCTCCAATTGCTGCCGCTGGATGTCGCGCTGGACGACAAGTCCCACCTGAAATTCTCCGGCCTGAACCTCGATGTCTCGGCCAACGCCCAGGCGCAGAAAGTCAAAGCCAACGGCTACATGGACAACTTCACACTGACCACCGTGGCTGAAGACCAGACACCGGTAAAAGTCGAATTGAGCGGCCTGACCCTGGCCAGCAACCTGGTGAAAAGTACCTATGGCTACTACACCGGCGAGAACACCCTCGAGCTGACCGACAGCAAAACCACGTTCGGCGCGCAGCAGTCGGTGTTGGGCATCAAGAAATTCGAAATGAAGAACCAGACCGAGGAGTCGGGCACCAGCGCTTCCGGGCGTGCCGATTACAAGATCGGCGAAGTGTCCCTGAACGGCAAATCGGTGGGTTCGGCGCAGATGGCCATGAGCCTGAAGAACCTCGACATCCCGGCGACAATGTCGTTGATGCAGATTTACCAGACCAAACTGCAGCCCTATGAAAAAGCCGCCGCCGAAGCGGCCGCGGCTGGCGAACCGGCACCCGAGCTGGTCTTGACCCCGGCCGAAGAAGCCCAGGTCAAAACCGGTCTGGAGAAACTGCTGGCGGCCGGTCCTCAAGTCGCCCTGGAGAACCTGTCGTTCACCACCGCCAACGGTGAAAGTCGCGCCAACCTGCTGCTCGACCTGACCAAACCACAATCCATGGACCTGCCGCCGGATCAACTGACCCAACAGCTGATCGCCCTGCTGGACGTCAATATTCAAGTGTCCAAACCGATGCTGGTTGATTTGCTCAGCGTCCAAGGGCAAATCGACGGTCAGACCGACGCCAAGGTCATCGCTGATCAGGCCACGGCCACGGCCGACATGTTCGGCGCCATGGCGGTCGGCACGCAGTTCGCCAAACTGGACGGCACCAACATCGTCACCAAGCTGCACTACGCCAACAAACAAGTGGAATTCAACGGCCAGAAAATGACCGTCGAAGAGTTTGTCGGCTTTGTCATGAGCAAGCTCGGTGGTGCTGGTGTCGTCCAGTAAAACCACAAACCCTGTAGGAGCTGCCGAAGGCTGCGATCTTTTGATCTTCAAAGGCAACAGATCGCGGCCTGCGGCAGCGCCTGCACATGTTCAGATCAATCGCGAATCAGCCGCCACGCCTCGTCAACAGGCAGCGGCTGTTTCATCCGCTCGGCCAGCATCGCCATCGCCCGCTCTTCATCGCAGGCGATGGCGGCGGTCACCACACCGTTCTTGCCGAACAGGCCGATAAACGGTGGGTGGTACGGATCGCCCTTGAACTCGACCTCGTCCCACGTTTCGGCGTGACCGAGGTAGTCGTAGTTCTTGCCGAAGTGCCAGGTCCAGAAGTACGGCACATCCAGGTAATGCTCGTCACCGCCCAGCATATTTGCCGCCGCGATCCGTGCGTGCTGTTGTGCCAGGCGCCAATGCTCGATTCGTTGCGGCTGGCCGTTGAGCGGGAAGGTCACGATATCACCGGCCGCCCACACCCCTTCGACCACGCGCATACCGCCATCGACCTTAAGGGAATGATCTTTTTCCTTGGGCAGCTCCTTGAACGGTCCGGTTGCCGGGCTGACGCCAATACCGACCAATACCAAATCCGCCGGCAAACGCTGACCGTTTTTCAGTTTCACCGCTTCAACCTTGTCTGTGCCCTCAATCTGCGCGGCTTCGCTGTCGGTGTGAAACACCACGCCGTGGGCCACATGGCGGGCAAGAATGGCTTTGCCGACCGTTGCGCCGAACTGTTTGGCGAAGGGCACCTCGTGACGGGCCAGCACGGTGACGTCCAGGCCGTATTCGCGTAGCGCCGACGCGGACTCCATCGCGATAAAGCTGTCACCGATAATCACGGCCCGTTGGCCTGGCTGGGCCGCGGCCAGAATTTTTTGTGCCTGGTCTTTCGAGCGCAGCAAAAACACCTGCGGCAGGGCGGCGCCCGGTAAATCCAGAGATTTGGGTGTGCCGCCCGTGGCGATCAGCGCAGCGTCATAGGTCAATGTCTGGCCATCCTTGAGCTGCACGGTTCGGGCCTTGGCATCCAGGCTCGCCACTTCACCGTTTATGCGATCAATGCGCTGCTCGCGATAAAAGTTTTCATCACGCAGCGGCGGGACTTCCTCTGGCGGCATCTCCCCGGCGATCACGAATTTACTCAACACGGTACGGTCGTAACCGGCCTCGGGTTCGCGGTCGATCAGCAGCACGCGGCCACCGAAACCCTTTTCGCGCAGCGCCGCTGCCCCCGCCGTGCCTGCGGCGCCGGCGCCGATAATCACAAACGTACGTTCATCATCGGCGGGTGGGGTGTGAGCATCCGGAAGCGGGTTTTCGTCGACCCAGACTTCATCATCGCGCACTTCCAGGGGATAGCGCTTGAGGCTGTCCAGCGACGGTGGTTCACACAACGCGCCGTCCTCGATCCGGTACGCTGCCTTGTGCCATGGGCAAATCAGGCGCCCATGACACAGCGCCCCTTCGGCCAGCGGCGCCCCGGCGTGGGGGCATTCGCCCTGATAGGCGCGCAATTCATCGCCACTGCGCAGCAAGACGATTTTGGTGTCCCCAATCCGGACTTCCAGGCCTCGGTTATCGGGAACATCGGCAAAACGGGCAACGCGGTGCAGTGCCATGATCGTTCTCCAGGCAGGCGTTTCACTTAAGAGTCTGGCGCCTATCCCGTGGTTCAGCCAATTCCCACTGCCACCGCACGAACGGTTTGGCTATAGTTTGCACGCCGACCACGGCCCCACCCGCACAAGGTGCTCCGGTATGACCCGATTGACCTCTCTGAACCCTTGGCTGGCGGCCGTTGCCGTCGCACTTTGCGTGCAGTTTCCGGCGCAGGCCCAGGAACGCTTCACCGTCAGCATTCCCGGCGTTTCGGACAATCGCCTGTTCACCTCGGCGGCGGCCAGCGATGCGCCCGGTTGCGGCGGCAAGAACCAGTCCCCGGCCCTGAGCTGGACTGCGCCCCCGACGGGCACGCTGAGCTACGCCATCGTCATGCACGACCCGGACGGTCAGAAAGGCCTGGGTGTCGATCACTGGATTCACTACGGCATCAAACCCTCGACCCGTCAGATTGCACCCGGTGTCGGCGCCAAATCCGCCCTCGAAGGCGTGAGTGGCAGCAACAGCAAAGGCACCACCGGCTACATCGGCCCTTGTCCGCCGGTCGGCGACAGCTCCCACCACTACATCATCCAGCTCTACGCGCTCGACCTTGCACCGGACGCCTTGCCCGCTGGCCTGACCCGCGCGCAATTGCTGGAAAAAATCAAAGGCCATGTGCTGAAAAACAGCAGCGTGGTGCGGCGTTATCACCGCTGAAGATTTTTACAGCGGGTTTAACCCGAACCGATCGGGCTGTCCGTCTCAGAGGATGAATGGATCAATTTCCTCCTGAGGTCAGCCCCCATGTCCCTCCCTCTGCATGTCCTCCGCCCGGCCGCCCAGGGTTTCACCGCCGGGTTGCTGCTGGCCGTTGCCGGTTGCGGTGTTTCGTCCAAGCCTGAATCCGCTGCGGTTCCGGTTTCGCCTCCGGCGCAAAGTACGTTGGTGCGCAATGAGGCGGTCATGGCCGATGCGACCATGACCAAACGCAGCCTGCGTCCGGCCCCCATGGCGGGGTTTGCGCCTGAATCTTCGCCGCCGGGTTATCAGGATGAGCAGCGTGAGCACTATCAAGCGCTGGCGGATAACCCGATTCACAGCGTCGCCGAAGCGCCGTTCTCCACCTTCAGCGCCGACGTCGACACAGGCGCCTACGCCAACGTTCGCCGCCTGCTCAATCAAGGTCGCCTGCCACCCGAAGGCGCGTTGCGGCTGGAGGAGCTGGTCAATTACTTCCCCTACGATTACGCCTTGCCCACCGACGGATCGCCGTTCGGCGTGACCACTGAGCTGGCGCCGTCCCCGTGGAACCCGCACACCCGCTTGCTGCGCATCGGCATCAAGGCGTCGGACCGTGCGGTGGCGGAACTGGCCCCGGCGAACCTGGTGTTTTTGGTGGACGTGTCCGGTTCGATGGATCGGCGCGAGGGCTTGCCGCTGGTCAAGAGCACACTGAAATTGCTGGTCGATCAGTTGCGCGAGCAGGATCGGGTTTCGCTGGTGGTTTACGCCGGCGATTCGCGTGTGGTGCTCGAGCCAACTTCTGGACGGGAAAAAGCGAAAATTCGTACAGCCATTGATCAATTGACTGCGGGCGGTTCCACCGCCGGGGCGTCGGGCATCGAGCTCGCCTATCAAATGGCGCAGCAAGCGTTCATCCCCAAAGGCATCAACCGCATCCTGCTGGCCACCGACGGCGATTTCAATGTCGGCATCAGCGACTTCGACAGCCTCAAGCAAATGGCTGTGGACAAACGCAAGACCGGCGTTTCCCTGACCACCCTGGGTTTTGGTGTGGATAACTACAATGAACACCTGATGGAACAACTGGCCGACGCCGGCGACGGCAACTACGCCTACATCGACAACCTGCGCGAGGCACGCAAAGTGCTGGTGGATCAGCTCGGCTCGACCCTCGCGGTGGTGGCGAAAAACGTGAAGCTGCAAGTGGAGTTCAACCCGGCGCAGGTCAGCGAGTACCGGTTGTTGGGCTATGAGAATCGCGCGCTGAAGCGTGAGGATTTCAGCAACGACAAGGTTGATGCCGGTGAAATCGGCGCAGGGCACACGGTCACGGCGTTGTACGAAATTGTGCCGAAGGGCGAGAAGGGCTGGTTGGAGCCGTTGCGGTATGGCAAGTCCGAGTCGGTTGTTTCGGGGAGTGCCGGGGAACTGGCGATGCTGCGTGTGCGCTATCAGTTGCCCGAAGGTAGGAATAGTCGCTTGATCGAGCGGCCGATTGCGGGGGGGACGGAAGGCAAGGCCAGTGACGACCTGCGATTTGCGGCGGCCGTGGCAGCGTTTTCCCAGCAGCTCAAGGACGGCCGTTACACCGGTGATTTCAGCCTGAAGGACACCGAAGCCTTGGCTCGCGGGGCGCGAGGCGAAGACCGATTCGGTCTGCGCGCAGAGTTCGTTCAACTGGTGGAACTGGCGCAGAGCCTGCGAACCACCACAGCTTCCAACAGTGAGCCGCTTAAAGGAGGCTACAACTGACATGTCTGCTCCCGAATCGAGCGACGAATCACTGCTGGCCCGCTATCGCTCGGGCGACGGGCCTGCGTTCGAGATTCTGTACGCCCGTCACCGGCAAGGCCTTTATCGATTCCTCCTCGGCCTCAGCGGCAAGTCCGAACTGGCCGAAGAGGTTTACCAGGAAACCTGGCTAAGCCTGATCCGCAGCACCAGTCAGCCACAAGGTCGGGCGAATTTTCGTACATGGCTTTACCAGATCGCCCGCAATCGCCTGATCGATCACTGGCGCAAACACGGAATCCACAACCCCTTGCACGACAGCTATGACGAACAGACCCACGCCCTGGCCGATGACACCGCCGATCCCGAACAACTGCTGAGCCTGAGCCGCGATACCCAGCGCCTCGAAGTCGCCCTGCACACCTTGCCCACCGACCAGCGCGAAGTATTCCTGCTGCGCGCCCACGGCGATCTCGACCTGCCGCAGATCGCCACCCTCACCGAAACACCGCTGGAGACCGTCAAAAGCCGCTTGCGCTACGCCCAGCAAAAACTGCGTCGGCTGCTGGCCGAGGAGGTACTGACATGACTGACGCCCGCAAACCACCGGAAGACGAAGTGCTTCAACATTTCCGCGAGCATTCGACCGGCGCACCACCGGCCCATCTCGATGCCTTCATCCTGTCCGCCGCACAGCGTGAAGTCCCTGCGCCGAAACCGAACCGGTGGCAACGCCGGGTTCAGGCGTGCCAGAAACCCCGTTGGCAGGTCGCATTTGCCAGCCTTGTCGGTGTCGCGCTGATGCTGGCGCTGGTGCAGCGAACTCCAGAACAGCCCGCGAGTTACGACTTCGCACCCAAAGCGTCCGCACCGGTCGCCAAAAAAGAGGCCGCACAGGCACCGTCCTCGGTTGCGCGCTCGCTGGCGACCCCAGCGCCAGCCGCACCGATGGCCGGTTTTGCCGCCCCTGCACAGAGCGAATCGTTCAACGCCGAAGTGGCCGATGAAGCAAAAGTCAGCAAACGCGCCGCCGCCCCGGTGAAAAGCCTGGATGAGCAATTGCTTGAAGTCCTGCGCCTACAAAGTGCCGGTCAGACACTCGCGGCGGATGAATTGTTGGCGACATTGCACAAGCGCTTTCCCCAGGAAAATCTCGCGGCACGACTCAAGGAATTGAAGAAAAACTGAGGGGAGCGATGCTCCGCGATTTGGCATCAACACCCGAAAGCGCGCACTATCGGCCTATAGCCGATGCGTTGGAGGATGCCGTGGCAAAAAAAATCGACCGCATCGCCCAAATGCTCAGCTGCCCGGAAAAGGGCGAGGAACTGCGGCGAGCAGTGACGGAGAGTCGTAAGGAGTTTCTTCTGGCCAAGCAGGCAGAGGAGGCTCTGGAGGAGGACGTCCTTGATGAAGAAGAGTTTGAGGACGACGAAGACGATGATTACGACGAGTTCGACTGGACGACTGAGTGACCTTCTCTGGTGAAATGATCTCCCCGTAGGAGCGAGCTTGCTCGCGATGTTCTTCCAGACAACGCGGGCATTCAGGCTGCTTGCGTCATCGTAAACGCCCATCGTCGGAACGCCGCCCGGAGCCGGCTCGCTCCTACAGAAAAAGCCCCACATCCCAGTGATTTTGGGCTTGTTTAAAAGGGCTTTGGTTTACTTCTAGCAAGCTACAAACTCTTGCGCCATTACCTACGGCTACGCCAGAATCCGCCGGCTTGTGCGCTTTGGGACCGGTCTGTAATTTGACTCGCGTCACTGGTTTTCAGTGATCGGGTTTAGCAGCCCGCCGTGGTTAGTGAAGTGCATAGCATCCTCTTCAGTCAGGTTATTAACCTGCACATTATGGTGGCTGTGCGTGGGGCGCCCCCGGGCGCGCCGGTTTGCTAACTTCCCGGTCTGCTAACCCGCGCACAGCCGCCACCCATCGTTTAGCAGCGACGTGTGAACGGCTCCACTTCTGGAGTTAGTCAAATGTCCAAAATAGTCCCCGACCCACCAGCATCCGAACCACAGCAACCTGAACGCAAAGGCTCGCTCTTCACCGTCAGCCCCAACATCAATACCGAAACCCTGCTCGCCAACGCCTCGGAAGACCTGCTGTCAATCAGCGCCATCGCCGCCGACCTTGCCGACGGTGTGGACGGTTCACGCCGCTCCAAAGCCCTGGCACTCAGCCGCATGGCCGATGGCGTGCATTTGTTGGTGGAACGAGCGCTGGATCACTTGGATGAGCCAGAGATGGCGGCGATCTTCACCAAGCAGCAGAACCAAACCGCTGACGCTTAGGCGCCGGCCACAAAAAATGGGCACTGGATAATTGTGGGAGCGGGCCGGCTCTGGGCGGTGCTCCGACGATGGTCTTAAACGATAACGCGGGCTGCCTGAATGCCCGCGTTATTTTGATCAAATTATTTATTGATCCGTATCTGCCCAAGCTGGATCCACGAGCAGAGCGACACGATCTCGCAGACTATTGGTTCACCAAAGTGTTCGGCGCCATTCTTGGCGTCTGCCGCAGTTAAAACATTAAGCGGAACAGGACAGTTGAAAGATGAGCTCAGGACTATCGAAGGTCTTTCCAATCATGCTTTCAAGACCACTTACCTGCTCTGGTGATAGCTCGTATTCATAAATGGCATCTTCCGGCTCAAGCCATGCCATCAGCTCTGCCAATGTCGCAAATTGGTCAGCAGGGATTTCAATGCTGAAAACCAATTGCTCGGTTTTCTTGTCGAACGCAAGAATTTCATATTGCATTTTTTCGGGCTCCTCTCAAATTACTTTGGCGTGGTCCGGGCTGTCTCGGCGTTCAGCTGACTCAGACCGGGCGCCCTGACCGCCTCCAGCGGCGACCTGTTCTGGCGTGCTGTTAGGGGCCCAACTGGTTAGCTAGGCTTCTAGCCCAATGAATAGATCCAGGTCGTTGGGTAACTGCTCATTAATCGCGGTCGCAATCCGCTGAGATTGGTCGCCTGTAAGCAGCCATTCGCCGTCCGGGCTTTCTGCAAGGCTTTGCCACCCCAGCACTTCCAGTACCGCTGGCTCAAACTGCGACAGTACGTCTAGTTCATATTTCAGCGAAGTATCATCACTGTCGCCCGATAAAAAACCTGTGATGCATAGGTGCATGATTTTCCCCTGAATTACTTTGGAGTTGTTCTGCCTGGCTCGGCGCCCTTGGTCCGCTCTCCTGTGTCAGGGTTGAACTCTCCCAGATGCTTTCCTTGTTTGTCGTACAACTCAACCCGGCCATTCTCGTAGTCCCACTCATAAATGCGTCCCTTGCGATCCTTCCAGCGTTTGCGTTTCTGCCCGCCACCTTTGACTGAGCTCTTGGAAGGGCTGAGCACCGCATCTGGAAAAGCCGTTAGTCCTTTGGGGGCTGGGTGATAGTTGTGGTCGCCCCCAATAGGCCGAGCAAACACCACGTACAGCGACTTCAGCCCCGCGTCCGCTGGAAACACCAGAATACAGTCGTCAGTGGTGATGTCCTCACCGGGGAGGCCTTCGAGCTGACTGTCTGTGTTGTCCGGAATCGGGTGGACAAGGATGGTGCCAAGCTGTTCGCCGCTGCTGTCGGGGTAGATCAGCGGGGGCATCTGTCCCAGTGGCCCGCGCTGGGGCGTCCACAAGATAGTGATGCCATTGAGCTTGGCTTCCAAGGCAGTTTTATCGGCATTCCACGTGGCTTGCACCGTGCGTACCGTATCGTCGCCGGATGCGGTGGTGTGGATGCCGTAGACCTGAAATACCCCCTCGGTGTCTCGACGAAACTGAAATCGCACACGGGTGGGCGCGTGGGTCATGCTGCGCAACTGATTATCGGAATGGAGGGTGCCGTCGCCCATCTGAGTGGGGAGCATGCCGAGTATGAAAACACTGGCAGGCCCGCCAGCACCGCGAATCGTCCAGTTAAGACGCTGCTGCAGTATGCCGCCGCCGGCCATGCGGCCTAGTGCCAGATCGGCACCGAGTGCCGTCGCTACGGCGGTGCTGGCAGACGGAAAAAGCATGGCGCCCGCGACCATTATCTTGCCAAAGTTCGAGGCGGGCTCCGGAGCGGTGCCGGCGTCGGTGCGACACCAGTTACCGGGGATGCAGGATTTGGAAAAGACCTGATCGTCGCGAGGCTTGACCTGTGGCCATGGATCTTTTGGGGGGATATAGACCGGTTCAGGCGCTGGCGCTGATCTAACCATGAAGCCACTGCCTGAGCTGGCAAAGCGCTCCTTTACCAACAGCAAATCACCCTTGCGGACGGCCTCGATAATTTCGCTGTCGCTGCTGATGCGGGAATGGCTCCCAAAATGAGTGAGTCCGCCAATGCAATGGCGACCACGGGCCAGCGCGTCTTTAACCAATCGGGCGGCATTGGCGGGGCTTTCGGTCTGCTCGAGGCCTTTGTCGACATTCCTATCAAACGCATGGCGTTCCCTTCGGTTTAGTCCTCGGGGAGGCATTCTGGCGAGCATGAAGCGCGCCGGGCAAAAAACAGTTTTGCGGGATTTGTCTGAATCGGAGGAGGGGGAGTAGCGCCCCTGACTGCAACACCCACAAAAAAGCCCCAGACCCTAAGGCCTGAGGCTTTCTCGTTTCTATCTATGGTGCCCAGGCGTCGTTTGAACTGGAGGCTGTGATGCCCGGCTTATAAGGGGGCGGCTGGTGGTGTTTTGGTTAGGCATACACGTGGGCATACACGGAGGCGTTTACTGGGTATGTCGGACGGTGTGCGCTTGGTCATCCATGGGGTGCTCTAATTACCCACCTGCAAGCTCTTTTCGATGGGGTGACCTTGTCGAATCAAGGACAAATTAATGGATCGCCCCTTCCGTGCTGATGCCATTCGCGTGAAGCCCTCTTGATTTGACACTCTTTCTCCATCCATCGCCACGATCATATCGCCGGGTAGAACGTCAGCTTTGTAAGCCGGACTGTCATCGACGATATTAATGACTACTACGCCTTGATTCGTTTGTAATTGCTGACGCTCGGCGTCGTTCAGGTTGCGAACGAATGCGCCAATTCGGAACCGACCTTTCACAAAGTAAATTGCGCCGTAATCAGATCGATTGACGGTGACGGGGATATACGTCGTGTTGCTCCCGTAGGTCGTGGTTGTGGCGTTACCGTAGGCCGAAACCGGTCCACCTGGCCCGTACGCGGTGGCATTAGCGGTGGTGTACGAAGTGTTTGTCGTTGGCGTCGTGAATGGCACGCTTGAGGTAACCGATCCCGTGTATTGCGGTACAAAAACTAGAACCAAATCTGCTCCGACGGCCTGCCCCTGCTCGATTGCGTCATCATCTGAGACGCTTTCACCGCTGTTGAAACTCGATTCACCAATAATCAAATAACCGCGCTTTGCATACCCTGCCAGGAGCTGATCTGTGTTTCCAAATGCTGATCGTTCAACAGCGGGTGTCTGCGGCGCGGCTGATGCGCGAGTGGACGCGATAGCTTCCGGGGTTGCGCCAGGAGTGGGGGTATAGAATTCTTTGTAGCCACTGGCACACCCCGCGATGCTGAGCGATGCACTTATCGCCACCAGCACATGCATGAACTTCTTTTTCATACGTCCCTTCCCTTGGCCTGAAAGCGTTGCGCTATTTGCAAGGGAGTATGGCGTAACGCCGCTACAAGACCTAGTTCTACAGACGAGCTTTCTACCCGTGAGTGTTGGGGGTGGGTTCGATGCGTGAAGAGCACCAGTTCAAATTGCTGACGGGTCAGGAAATCAGCGGGGACCCTGAGGTTTTCCTAGTAACACGGGGTCGGAAACCCGCGGGATCTGGTTAGCAGCAGGCGCCCCAGCTTACTGAAATTTCAGCGTTGAAATTGAAAGGGTCTTGAAGAAAAAAGGGCATCGTTACTGTATCGGTAAAGGTAGCCTGAGACCGGCTGTTTTCTAGGGCAAATGCACAGGTGAACAGCAGTTCACCAGGTTCACCAGTTCACTAAGCTGGGCACCTTTCCGCTAACAAGATCGGGCGGGTTTCCGACCCCGTACCCACCGAATACCTCCAGGGTCCCCGGCGGTTTTTGGCGCCCCGCCGTGATTCGTCACCCTGTTCGCCACTGGCAGGTGGCACTTCAGAAACGCCCAGCCACTTGCCAGCCCCAGCGTTCGTAAAGATCGATGGCGACATCAGCACCGGCCATCGTGTATTAGTGCCTCGGTAGGTGAATCTCCGCAGACGGTACCTCCAAGCGTCCTAGCGTTCGGCGACCCAGCGTTCGAATCTGCATTAGTCGATAACACGCCAGTGTTGCTTTCGCTGGAGGTGCTAGCACCTATGGGGTGTGGGGGGCTCGAAAAGACGTGTTACAGGTGTTACGGGTGTTGCGATTGATGCTAACTAGTTGATTTTATTAGGTTTTACTTGTGTTACACATCGTTCATCTTTCACGTGCGCGTGGTGTTACAAGCCAAATAGGTGTTACAGCAGCGTTTACAAACTTGAGTAAACCGTAGGCCATAATCGGCCAAAAACAGCCAGTTGGATATGCCTAGGAAACTAGAGGCGATTCACACCGACTCGCCGTCGATTCGCACTATGGCCTTCCCGGTGTCATTGTACGGAATGCTCACCTCGACCACCTTCCCCGTTTCCGTTGTGACTTTGATCACCAGCCGGTGAGGTGGTGCGGCGAAGTCGTCGGTGAACAGGACGTGTACAGCCTCCTTGCACGAATCTCCTTTCGCTATTGGCCAATACGCCGATCCATCTACTGCTGGCAAATACACCTCAATGTTGGACATTCCACTTTTCCTAGTTGCGTTCAATAAACGAGCTCACCACTCACGAAACTGCACCACCATGCCATAGCGTCACGATTGTTTTAACTCCAGGACCTAGTGCACACCGTCGAGGTGTGCAATATCCGAAGCTATCCCACCGCGGAAGTCGTAAGGCCTTGTCCCAGCTGGAGCTTTACGTTTCTGATAGCTTATTGGGTGCCATTTTGCCAGTATTGGAGCTTTGACAGTTAGCAAACCTATCACAAGGACGTACGATGAGAAATTATCGGGTCGAATATCTCGCAATTATCGAAACAAAAGAGGACTTTTGCAGCACGGTGGAAGCATTTAACTCCTTGTTACAAGCCTACGGAAGCATCAAAGCGTCGGCTGATAATATCAGCTACTCTGGTTCGGCTTTTGATTACAGCGTGCAGAGAGGAGTTGTCGCTGAAGGGGCGCAAGTGTATTTTCACATGAGATTCAATTGCTCCAAAAAGGAGAACCTGCCAGATTACAAAAAGTTCCTTAAGTTAGTACGTACGATTCTGCAAAAAGTGTGTATTAAAATGCCGGAGGTTCTCTGGGATGACTTAAGCGGAGAACTTTGCTCTAAGGCGTACCCGATAATTTACGAACTTGAAAACATGATGCGCAAACTCATCACGAAGTTCATGCTGATAAGCATCGGGATTTCATGGGTAAGCAGTGCAGTTCCAAAGGAAGTTTCTGATTCGGTAAAAGTTAAAAAGAGCGCAACTCAGGGGTATCTTTATGACGCCGACTTCATACAGCTATCAAACTTTCTTTTCAAAAAATACTCAACCGCAAACTCTGACAAACTACTTTTAAGGCTTGCCAAAGCGAAAAATATACAGGATATAGATCTTTCTGAGTTGAAGGAGATGATCCCTCAATCTAATTGGGAGCGATATTTTTTGCCAATTGTTGACTGCAATAGTGAGTACTTGGATGTTCGCTGGAAGAAAATATATGATCTTCGGTGTGTTATTGCGCACAACAACTTTCTTACCCAGGAGGAGTTCGATGAAATAATAAAGCTTTCAGCGGAAGTTAAGGACAAACTTACAGCGGCGATTGATAACCTTGATAAAATTCATGTTTCTGATGAACAGAAAGAAGAGGTCGCTGAAAGTGTTGTAGGGAGCTTTAGTGTATTTTATGGAGAGTTTTTGTCCTCTTGGAACGGTCTTGTTGAAGACTTATATACCCTCTTAAAATCAAAAGGGCTTGAGATACGATCGGCAGGAAAAACAGCGAGGCCAGGGCCTGCCATGTGTGCTCGCATGCTCCTTGGTGCAGGATTAATTGATAAAGATATTTTTGAGGCCTTCGAGGACCTTTTAAAGTTCAGGAATGCTCTCGTCCATAATCAGCTGAAAGTAGAGTCTCATGAGTATATCGAGCAATATGTAACATTTACTGAGGAATTACGTGAAGTTATAAATGTTATCCTTGGTCGTCAGTGACTGGTGGGAACTTGCAAGTTTATACCAGGCGTCTATCTGGGCGTAAGCGAACTGGAAAGCGGACGTTCAATTCAAAGCTACTTTCGGCCATAAGCAGCGTTTCAAACTATCTGCCGAAGCGTAGGCGATTCACTAGGAGCTGCCATGAAAGAAAGTTGGATATTGACCGGAATTGGTGCAGCCATTGGGGTTGGTGTTGTAGTTGCAGTAGCGGTGCTTTGGACTTATGGCTACTACCTGGGCCCGGTATCTCGGAGTTCAACAGACTGGGGTAGCTTTGGTTCAGTTATGAGCGGTGCTTTCACCTTGTTGAGCTCGTTTGCAACTATTGGAACGCTGCTTTTCCTCTATCTTCAACAGTTAAAAAGTGAACAACGACAGGTCGCACAGGACGCTGGCAATCTTATTAAGCAGCAGAAACACGACGATGTCGTAGATAAGCAATTAGCAGCCCTAACCTTCGAGCAATACCTTAATCATCGGAAGGTATTTATTGAAAGACTAAATGAGCAATCGGTTTTTTTTAGAGGTGATATTAGCTTCGCTGATCCTGATAGGGTCTATACAGCGATGTTTGCTAAAAACAGCCCAAGCCATTGCGAATACAAAGTGGAAGTTGGTAAGCCGGAAAATGCAAGGGCTTATGACCTTACTGATTGCCTAGCTATTTACGCATCAATTAGCGAATTGCTAGAAAATTATCGAGATATGGAAAAACACCTAATCTTTGTCCAAAAAATTGTGCATTTACAGGGTTGCCTTGGCATAACATATACTGGTGCAGCTAGAGAAGGAGATATTTTCTTCCTCAATATGAATGCTGGGCTTAATATCTACGACATTCCTAAAACACTATTGCGAATAGAGCGCGTGCTAAATTCGATACTGTTTTACACCGGAAATGAAAGTGTCGCTCAGATACACCATAAAGGGCAAAGCTCACTAATCCGTGACGGGCTTTATAAAACATTAATGGAGTATTATCGAGCAAAAGGAGCGGTAGTAATAAGACATCAGATAGAAGCCCTTCCATCCCTTCACAACATTTATGAGCTAAGTCAAACGCACATCATAGTAACCGAGAGAGTTCTTGAGGAAACCTTCTCAACGTTGGCTGAGGTTTTTGGTAGCCATGAAGAGATCGAGAAGCTAAAAGACTTTCATTACTCCGATAGGTTGACAGATATTATCCTCTATGAAATTAGAAGTGCTAAAGACCATTATAGTGATGACCCAGCAGCAATGGATATCTTGAGTAGAGCTGATAGCTACCTTTGGACCGCAATGGAGCACCTAGGAGTAGTCAAGTAGCTTACACGGTCGCCCATGCGATTTTGCCTGACCGTCCGCTCTTGGCCGACAGCTGCCCGCCATGATAAGCGGCAGATGGACAGACGCTGACGCTCGCCGGTATCTGCTGGCCCTTTACCACTTGAAGTCTCACCCCTGCGACGCTTTACAAACAGAGTCCGGCCATCCTGATAGAATCGATCAGGTTATAGATAACACCCTTCTGAGAAATGGTATGAATACAGAATTGATGGAAGATGAGATGCGCCGGGCGCTATTCGGTGATTCTGAGCCCTCTGAGCCCTCTGCGCCGGAAATTAACTCAGACGTACAGAACACAGTCCCGGATGTTGTGATCGTGCAACCGGTGAAGGCAGCGAAGAAAAAGACAGTCTCAAAAGGCTTCACACCTAGGTTAAGAGTCACCCTCCGTGTGGGAAATGAATTTGAAGGCGAGATGCACGAGATGGTACATGAGGCCGATACGCTGAGCTCCCTAGTCGCAGAACAAGAAGCTACTAAGACGGCCAGAAAAAAATTCAGGTTTGTGGAAGTGGTCTCGGTCAAGTCGATGTAAGTGGGTACTCTCACTTAGCTCGCCCGCCTGGCATTAAACCGCATTCGGTTACCTCGGGTCACTTAACAGGTTCGTGTCGATTGAAGCCTCAAACATTAGGGGGCGGTAGCCGTATCCCGGACTGGATTTAACACCATCACTCCATCCAACTCTCAATGTTTAACTGGTCGCCAGCCCCAAGCCACATAACTGAGGGTGGCGACAGGCAGAAATGGGCCAGGAGCGGGCATTTAGAATAGAGAAAAATAAATCTGTCCCCGTACCGTCAGACAGAGTCTCGGCGCCGAAGACCCAGAGGGAGTTGCCCCAAAACCCAATCAATCTGTGGTCGGTGGAATACGATTCCGTCGTTATGGGGGAAGTCTTGGGCCAGATTTGGGCTGTCTTCGAAGTCCCACGCTTTGAGCGTTTCGGCACACAACAACCCAAATTCCGTTACAGAGCGGAGAGAAAGCAGCCAGGATATTTCATCACGCGTGAAACCCACGAGTGGGAATTCACGAGCAGCATCTCGATGTATCGCCCAGTCGCTGGGCTCAGACAGAAACAACCAACCATCCCGGGCCTCAGGTTCAGATCTTTGGATCACGCCCGCCATGTGATCGAAAGAGTTCTTCACCCGCAACGCCAACCAGGCAACTGAGGCAAGCAAGTCCTCCTTTTGCTTTCGTACTCGCATCTGTTCGTGCTGATAAGGAATCAACCACGCAGCAATAATCGCGGCAATAGATCCGACAGCCTGAACCCAAGCAGGGGCGTTCGGGCTGTCCCACGGCAAGTACAGCAAGAAGCAGATGGGCACCACCACTGCGGGTGAGATAAAGAGAACCTTCACCACACTTACCCAGGTAAACCTGATGACGATTTCCGTTCCCAACATGCCTTGTTCCCAACATTAAAAGTCAGGGAGCATGCAGGATGCCGATTCGGTAGTCCATGGGAGGAGCAACATAAATAACCTCCAGCTCCAGCGGCAGTTTCGGGTCGATTACTGCCTTTTGAGAAGGACAGCAATCGACACAAAGCGGCCCTTGGTCTGTATGAGCATTTACAGCCTGAATTCAGAAGTGCCCATCCATATTTGCTAAAATTCGGCCTTCAGGTGTCTACAGAATCTGGGGGAATTCATTTTTCGGCAGCTCGGCGGCAATCATGTTGATCGCGCTGATCGTTTGATTAAGTAAATCTTGAGCTTCGTCCATTGTATAAAACGCGTCGGGGTGCTGGGTTGGATTTCTAAAGTGAATACGCATCCCATCTAAATGAGCTAATAGCTTTGCGCTTGGTTTTGGTGCTCGTTTATCACGTAATTGCGCAGTCATTGGACCCCACATTGGTTTGTCCAATCTTTTTGTTTTTTTAAAAGAAAAGTACAACACTTTTACCTGCGCTTCCAAAGCCCGCATTAGATGAAAAGCTGCAGAAGTTGGTTGGCTGAAGGCAATAGATCTGCATGCAGCACTGAAATCTTTTTTTGTGGTGGCGGCTAGTGTGCTAATTGAAATTTTAGAGAGTAATTCACTCGGTGATGTAAGCAACGATTCGAGCGGGTATCTTTTCTTTGTTAAGATATATGCATAGCGTAAAGCTAGCTCAGAGTCTAAAGTTGGGTCAAGCTTTTCTAGGGTTGCTTTTATTTGAGCAGTTTGCTCTTCGGTAATATGTGTTTGATTTGATGTTTTCAGTTTTTCGAGTAATTTGATCAGATCGCTTGCTATGCCTTTTGTAACTTGAAGGTCGAGTTCGTCGAGATAGTCAAGAAACTCCGAAAGATCGGTGATTCCCTCTTTGAGAGTAAATCCATCTAGGCCTTCTCGCTTCAGTAAGTTGTAGTTATAACCAAAAACGAAATATCTGTGTATCCGGGATTTCTGCATTGCCGTGTTCCTTGGCCTGTAGCGAGTGAATTATTATGGTATCCAACCTCGAGATTTGGATAGTGAATCGCCCTCAGTTTCGCAGAAAATGCGAACGTCCGCTCTGCCCAGGCTGTGTGAAAACGTACTTACCATTTTGAAGTCCGCGTTGCTGCTTAAAATTTGCCAGAGTTTGGTTGGTCAGCCAGACCTGAAATTTGCATAGAGATGCGATTTTCGTTCCGGTTCTGACCATCAAACCTGCTCTAAATCGTTTTCACACAAACCTCGGCCGGAAGCTGCCTGCCGAATTTGAATGCAACGGAAGCTTTCGCGAGCTTCCGCTTATCTTGATCACCGCTTTTTCAGCTTATGCTCGATTAGCCCCATTTCTGCTTTGATCGCAGTGATGGTGAGGTTCTGCATCGCCGTGTTTTTTCCGATTTTAGTATCCACGAGCTTGAGTAGGGCGTTCAGGTGGGCTTTTCTCGCCTTAAGCGTTTCGGAAATGGATGAGCTGTTTTGTGTCGTTGTGTTCATGGCTTCGATCCTTGGGGTGAATTAAACAGCCCGCGAAAGCAGGCTGTTTCAGGGAGTCGGCAGTTACATCGAGAGCAGATCGCGCGTGCGATGCTGGCGGCCACGGTCCGCCAGTTCGCTCCACCTCCAACTGCCGAAGTTTTCACCCTGCTCGGGGATGTCGAGTTTCATTAAGGACACCGGGTCGCGGCCTATCAGCCGAGCGGCCGCGTACAGCTTACCGCCTACATCCAGCAGCGTTTGGGCGGCGTCATTCCACGCTTCCTCCAAGGCGTTGTGGGCCAGGCGCAAGGCCGTATCCTCAATTTTTTGGTGTTCTACCTGAGCCTCACTGATGTGTCGGTCTACGATGGCCAGCTCTTGCTCCAAGGCGGTGATGATCAGGAGCTGGCGGCGATGTTGTTCGGTGGCGGTAGTGAGGTTTTTCGCCGCTTTCTGAGCGTCGGTGCTAGCTGCTTTTTCGCCCTCGACGTCGCCCCAAGCCACGGCCTGTGCGTAAGCGGTAGCCGCCTGAGTTTCAGCATGCCGTGCGCTGGTAATCTCTTCCTGTGCTTGCTGACGAATTTCCTCCAGGCGAGTGCTCAGGCTTTGCCGTTTAGCGTTAAGCTCCAGTTCATCCGCCATCCAGTTGGCCATGTCGGTAATGTAGCCTTCCATCAAGCTTTCTCGGTTGGCCAGCTTCTCCAGGCGGTCCAGCGTTTGGTCGAGTCGGAAGATCTGATGATCGATCGAGTCGATCTTGATTTGGCGACTGCTGATTTCATGCCTAACGTCGCTCTCTCGACCGTTGTTAATGACGTCCTCGCTGTGAAGCGCTGACTCAAAAGGTGGTATTTCCTTTTTGAGCGCCTCCATTTCGATGACTTTATTGGCGCGTGTGTCTTTCAGTTGTTCAATTCGGTTCATGAGTTTTGTCCTGATGATTTAATTGGGGTTCGCAGTGGCTGGCGAGGCCGATTAAGCCGGCTCTACCTCAGTCAGTAGGCCCGCCGTCAGGCGGCCTGAGCCTCGCTCTCATCCGCTACCGGCACGGTCTTCACCACGTAGCAACGCTGTGTGCCCATCCCGGGTAAGCGGACGGCGCAGGAGGCTTTGCCGTTGGGACCTGGCTCAAGGACGCCACGGCGTATCAGCTCCTTGTTCACCGCATTAATGTTCATGCCTTTGAACACCTCCGAACGCCATGACTCCGGCAGGACGTAGTAGGTGTTGGTGGTGTGCAGTGCATCACCCAGGCCGTGCTCCAGCGTCTTGCGAAAGCCCAACCGGTCGATGGTGCGGGGACCGTGCTCATCGATTTTCGCGGCCGCCGACTCCCAGCGGGTGAAACGGCTTTCACCGAAGCGTTCAATCACCTGACGCAACCGCGCCAAGATCGCATCCCCTTCAAGGTTCCCTGCGCCGCCGCGCTCATTCATCCAAGCACTGAGACATACCCGGGCAGCGGTGGTGGCTGTGCCGTCTGGCCAGCCGGTGATGCCCATCGCGGTGGCCAGTTCGCCGGCGGCGGCCGCCAGACCGAAACGGGCTGCTGCGCGGTGCGCCTGACCGCTGGCCGAGGCCGGCAGCGCCTTGGCGATGAACCCCTCCAAGGTGTGGCGCAGGATCGCCGACCAAGCATGTTGCTTACCGGGCTCACAGAGGGCCGACAGGAAGGCGGTGAGCGGTGTGCCGTAGTACTTGGCCACCCGTGCCTTGAGTGCATCGGAGAGGGCGGCGGCGTCATCAAAGCCGTTCAATACGTCGAACATGCCCAGGCCCTTGCTGGCATCCGCTGGTACGGCAAGCATGCGCACTTCCATACCGGCTTTCAGTTCCTTGTTGGCTTCAGCCATGTGCTGCGCCAAGGTCTTCTCGCCAGTCGAGAGAAACAGCAAACGCCACTCCTGCACCTGGCGGCCGGCTTGTCCGCGATCATTGGCGCGAGCCTTGCCGGTGCCGTTGCCGAGCATGTACACCGTTTCGCCAATGATGCGCGGGTCACACATGCCGATTTCATCCAACACGAGGAGCCCGTCTGAATGCGCGGCGGCGATGGATTCCAAGGCGTTATCGGTCGAGCGCCAGGAGCGCACCAGACGCGGCCCACCGTAGATCGAGGCGGCCACTTGCAGATGGGTGGTCTTGCCGCCCGAGCTGTCGCCGTAGAGGTGAAAGCCGCCCGATTCGTGGCCGAGCATGTGCAGCAGCGGGCCGGCGAACGCCACGCTGGCCACAAACGCCAAGCGGTGGTTACCGATGCACAAGGCACCGATCTGCTCCTGCCACTGCTCCAAGGTGCCGGCTTCGCTGATCGGTGGAAGCTGCGCACCGGCCTCATAGAAGTGCAGGTGTTCAGTGTGCGAGCCGACCTGTTGTTCGGGCAGCAGGAAGGCGCTGTCGTGCCACCCCAAGCGGGTGACCAATCGAGCGCGCTGGGCGCTCTCGAAGCCGCCGAGATAACTCTGCAGGTCGTTGCGCGCATTGCGTCCGGATCGGCTGCCGGCCAAGCGCAAGCCCATGTCCACCAGTGGGCCGAGTACGTCCTTGCCGAAGTCACCGGTCATGGTTCGTGCCGGAATGTTCCAACGCTTTTTCGCCCCGTCCGGATCGTCGAACTCGACCAGCAAACCCCAGTTATGACCTTGCGCATCTCGGGTGCGCGCCAAGATCTCCAGCGGCGAACACACCGGGCGTGCTTCGCCATCGTCACCGGAATAAAACACGCCTTCGGGTGTCAGGCGAAAGCCACCGGGCAACAGATCGTTTTTGGGTTTCGTTGCACGCTTGGTCGCCGGCTTGGCTTTGGCTTCGGGTGGTTCAGCCGATGCTTTCTCCGGCTCTACGCCGAACAATTCTCCGCTGCGTTCCAGCTCGGCGAAGTGCGCCGCCGTCCAGCCTTTGGCGTGGGCATCGGCCGCATCGTCGCCGTCTTCCCATTGGCCACCCTTGGCGAACATTGGCTGGTCATTCGTGAACGTGGGCTTGCGTTTGAAGACATCCAGAGCGATCAGTCGCACCGACGCGGCGCCGATCTGTTGCACCTGTACCGCGACGGCATCCATGCAGCTTTTGCCACTGGCGTCGTTGTCTGGCCACAACACCACGGACCGACCTTTGAGCGGTGTCAGGTCGGCCTTGTGCCAGGAGTTCGAGCCGTTCGGCCAGCACGTGGCCACGTAACCGGGCAGCAGCTCCGCCGCGGCGTCGGCGGCCTTTTCGCCTTCGCACAGAATGACTGGTGCGTCTGCGCGTTGCGCCAGTTCATCCAGGCGCAGCAGAGGACGCGGCTCCGGCAAGCCTTGCCAACGCCATTGCTGCGTTTGACCGTCGGCACGTTGGCACCAGGTCAAGGGGGCAAACACCTTGCGCGGTTTGCCGTCTTCATCTTGGCCCAAATCGAAGCGGTAGAGCGCCATGACCGGCTGGCCCTGAGTGTCGCGATACATCCAGACTTTCGAAGGTGCGCCGTGCTGTCGGTGTTTGGCCGGACATTTGTTCATGGCCTCGGCGGGGATCGGCTGTATGGCACGCCACTCCGGTGTTTTGCTTTTGCTGGGAACGGGATTTGATTGAGCCGCCCCAGCGGAAACGTGTAGCAGCTCTGCCAGCTTGTTGCAGGCTTCGACATCGGTACCGCCATCCAAGTAGCGCACCAGATCGATCAGATCGCCGCCCTTGTCGCCGGTGGCAAAATCCGCCCAGGTGCCTTTGCTCAAGTTGACCTTGAGAGAGCCGGCGCGCTTGTCGGCGCGGGTGGGATTGGCTGCGGTGTATTCCTTGCCGCCGTCGACGCGCTTACCGTTGGGCAGCCAATGGGCAAGCACCCGATCAATGTTCTGTAACGCAACGGCTTTGACTTGGGCGAACGTGGGACGACGGGCGTTGGAGGTAGAGGCCTTCATACGCCACCGCCCTGGGCCAGTTGCAACCCGCTGGTAACGTCATCGATGATGGCCTTTGCCATCTCGCTCAAATAATGCGAAGCCCAGACCATCGCCCCGTTGTCATTCTCCATGCCGCTCAGGAAGGTCAGCTTGTTCACACAGTCCATGAGTAGAGACGCTTGTTCGAGCGCTTCTTCGCAGGAAATGCCGGCATTGATACGGAACAGTGGTTGGTTTTGAGCATTGCACTTGGCAAAGGTGGCGCCGCCCACCGTATTGATCAACATAGAAGGGTTCATTGGGCGCCTCCAATGATGGGTGGCCGAGTGGAGTTGTCGGCGTGCACGGCGAGGGTGCGGATCAGTCCCAATGTTCCTCGAACATCCCACAGCGCCGCCGCGATGACATGGTTGGCCAGACGTGGACCGTCGCACTCAAACTGGTCTTCAAGAAGCAAAAGCACGGAGTTGGCTCGATCCACTGCGCAGGTGATGGCGTCAATCGGCACACCGGCTTCGGCGCCTTTGTGGACGCAAAGCAGATCCTCGGGTAAGGAGAAGCTCAGGGCTTGGTTCATTGGACACCGCCTGCGGCTTCGAGCGCGCGGGCTTTGGCCATATGGGCGTTGTATCGAGTGAGACGTGTAGCGAGGCTGGAGTTGGCGTGTAAAGCGGCGAGAGCCATTGCTCGATGGGCAGCGGCGCGATTTTTGGACGGATTGAGGGCGTGTTGCATGTGAGGCTCCTTGTACTGAGGAACCGTCACCGTCTGCCGCCAAGCAGATATGGGTGACGGATTGCGCAGGATTGGCGGACCGGCGTACAAGGAGACCGGCGCACCCGAGGGTGCTCCTACGCAACCCGCCATAACACAGGAGTGCGGGCACAAAAAAAGCGCCTGCAATCGTAATGGGGGCGCTGTTGCGCCTTGTACTGTTTGGGCCGCCAAGCCCAATCGCTGAATTTGCAGCGACGGCCAGAGAGTAACGTCCCGATTTCAAAAGTGCAACCGTGTAGAGATCTTGCGCATTTTTCCGATGCGGCATAAATTGTGTGGGCATGTAGATTTACCTCAACGCCTCCGGATCGCTCCCGGGGGCGTTTTCGTTAGTGCTGGGTAGTGGCGGGGCGAGCGAGGGTGAGCCACTGCAAGTGGTTGCCTTGGCCGGCGCGTTGCCGCATCTGCTGTAGCGCTTCGGGATTGCGCAGCAGGTTGGGAATCAGCTCGCGAGCATCGCCGATCACCACGTCTGCGGGCGGCTGAATCGCTAACAGCGTCCACTGCAGGTCATGCCACAGCACGATCAGCACCTGAGCACCGGCCGAGATCGCCTGATCGCGCAGGATGAGCAAACGCTGGCGACCCTTGATCTCTGCGCTAGAAGGCAAAGATTCTCGAAGTGCGCCGACAAGATCCAATGCCTGGTGGGGGAGAAAGGTCGGTGTCATGCCGCCTCCTGCAAATTGGTGAACAGCGGCGGCGGTGTTTCACCTTTTAGCCAAGCCAAAATCTTGCTGTCCTCGACGCACCGTCGGCGATGTTCTACCGCGAGCAGTTCGCGCTGCTGTGCCAGGCATTCATCCACATAGCGGGACAGATCCGAGGTCAAGCGCATGTCGTGGTGAAGGCGCTCGGTGGCGGTTTTCTCCACGGCGAGATCCTCATCCGTGATGCGTTGCCAGACCGCCGGATCGTTCGCAAATCCGGCCGATTGATCGACCAGCCAATATGTGACCCACTCGGTCAAGCCCAGCGATTTCAGGGCGGTGCGGCGGCCCTCTTTCATCGCGAAATGGCCCGTACCGTGGATGCTGGAAAACTCTCTGCGCACCGCGTTTTTGCGGATCAGTTCGGGCAGTTCCCAAGGATTGGCTTTGAGTGGGAGAACGAGGCCGTCAGGGCTGAAAAAGAATGCTTCCTGCTCTTCGCCGTTCCAGCTCACGCCCGCGATGGTGCGGTGGCGCCAGTTGATTGCTCCCGCTTGATAGAGGCGAAATCCGATGCTGTAGGAGTCGAGAAACGGCCCCTTAAAAGGGCTGTAATTGCGCTTCATGCGGCCACCTGGTCACGCGCCTCAATGCGGCTGCGTGCCCATGCTTGGACTTCGGACAGAACCCACGCTACAGGCGCGCCGCGTGCCGTGCTATTGGTGAGTTTTACGGCTTGTGGAAAACCGCTCTCAGGCTGGTTCATCAGTTTGTAAACGGTAGCGCGACCAATACCAGTGATTGCCATGACCTGTTTCACGCGAATCAGCGTGGAGGCGGCATCAAATAGCTCAAGCAACGTGTAAGGACTTGCAGGAGCCTTATGAGAAAGCTCTGCCATCGTGGTATTGCTGTTTACTTCTTGGAGAGGGGAGTTCATAGCTGTGCCTATATGGTGAGAGACAGGCACAGACTAGAGAGGGGAAAAAAAGCAAACACGGTTTGCTTTTGATTGAAATTTATCGAGGTAGGTATCCACCCATGATGAGGTATTTTTTAACGGTAGGCTCAGACGCTATGCGTTCTTTTTTCACCAAGGCTTTTTTCAGGTCTAGCTCTGAAATAGTAGGATTGGCCAAAATGTGACGGTCAGCCGCACTGCGAATGCGCTCGAAAAGCTTCGCGGCATCCTGCTGCTTTACCGACTCCGGCTTTCTGTTGGCCTTGCCCGCAGCCGCGCCTCTTTGCGAGGCCTTGGCGGAAAACGCTTTACTCAGCGCCTCACTTAGAAAATTAGCCACTTTGAAATTACCCTTCGATACGTCAGTGTCCTCAACTTGTCTGTAGAGACTCGCTAGCATGAGCGCCTTGTCGGCATCGCCCATAAATGCGCGGAAGGATTCACGAGCGTCAATTTCCCCGGCTGGATCCTTAAGTCGCTCCTTTTCGGCAAGTGCGGAATATTTCTTGGGATCTGTCGCTTGCATTTGGGCTATGAGGTCTGCGTCCAGGTCGAAGACGTAGAGTTCGGTTTCAAAGAGCCAATTGGCGAGAACCTGAACAGCTTGAATGCTCTGCACCAGCGCGTAAGTCGCCACGAGCTGCGAGTCCGCATCATCGCGATCAATGCTAAGGGTCTGTCGAATGACACTCGGTAATGAACCTGCATCAGCGCAGCTGGCATCGTCCTCGATCTCGTCGCGGAGTCGAAACACCGTAGCGACCACCGATCCTGCTCGATCAGGATAGCGGCCATCCTCAAGCCAGAATGAGGTGGCGTAATTGGCCAGCTCCAGCGCTTCTTTGAAATGATCTCGAAACGGCGAATATAACGCTAACTCACGCACGGCCTGTTCGATGTCGTCTTGTTCCCACAGCAAATTACTGACATCGAAGCCAGCAATCTCCAGGCGGCCAATCGGCATATTCTCATCGTCCATACACCGCCCCTTGGCCCCGCTTTGGGTCATGGATCCAGCGTTTCACGACAAGAGCCTTCTCGACCAACAGGGAGGTGGCTGGGTGAATGTTGTTACACGATTCGACCGCATAACACGTGGTGTAGCGTTGAGCATTTTTTCGTGTAACGTGAGTTAATCCCTTTATATTCAATAGGTTACAGAGTGACGCAACACCTGTAACACGCGTAACACCGTTGTTGAGGGAGGAATGGATAAGGAGTTTCATATCACCTTTCCAAATTGGCCTTGCACGACATTGCCAACTACTAGCTCATCAAGATGATCTGCGTACCACTGCATCATGACTTTGCGCTGAGGTAGGTACACCGCCTTGTTGTACACCCCTGCAATTCCCTCTTTGACATGAGAAAGCTGGGCCTCAATGTGGTTTTCGTCGAATCCTTGTTCATTAAGGATCGTGCTAGCAATGTGACGGAAGCCATGGCCAGTTTGCCGGCCCGCATATCCCAGCCTGCGCAGCGCCATCAGAAAGACAGTATTGCTTCGGGGAATGGTTCGATCTTTTCTTCCAGGAAAGAGAAGGGGGTATGCGCCTGTCAGCGTGCGCAGCTCCGTTATCGATTCAATGGCCTGCCGAGATAGAGGCACTACATGCTCGCGCCGACGCTTCATTCTTTCGGCTGGGATCGTCCAGAGCTTTTTGTTGAGATCGATTTCTGACCAGCGTGCTTCTCGAATCTCGCTCGGGCGTGCCGCTAACAGAGCAAGCAAACGAAGCCCAAGACGGACATCTTTTGCGTGAGGGTAAGAGCTGATAGCTCGAAGTAATGCGGGCAGCTCTTCTATTGATACGTGTGCATAATTTTCAGCACTACGTGTCTGAAGAAATTTATTAAGGCCTTCAAGGGGGTTGTGGATCGCTCGGCCTGTCACTCGTGCCAAGTCGTAGATCTCTTTGCAGAAAGCCCTAACTCTGCCCATTTGCTCAATGATCCCTTTCTGTTCCATGCCGCGCAGAAACTCCATCCATTCAAGGGGCAGTATTTCTGTGTAGATGCGTTTGCCGAAAACGGGGAATACGTGAAGCTCCAAGGCTCCAAGGACTCGACGGGAGGTGCCGGCTTCCCAGCTTGAGCGGCGAGCCTCAAACCATTCGCGCCCTAACGCTTCGAAAGTGTTGTTGGCAGCCACCCGGTCAGCAATCTTGCGAGCCTGCTTACTGACTAAAGGATTTTTACCAGTCGATGCGTCATCCCGCAGTTGCGCCGCCTTCTGCCTGGCTAGCGACCCACTGATTTCGGGGTAACCACCTAGGCCCAGCCAAGACCATTTCCCGTCTGGTTTTTTGTAGCGCAACTCCCACGACTTCTGCCCATTTGCCTTGACCCGAAAATACAAGCCGTTGCCGTCTTGCTCCCGGTACGTCGCACTCTCTGACTCCAAGCCTGCAAGAGTAGTGTCGGCCAGTGGGCGGCGTTTGATTTCAGTACGCTTCACTGCGTGTATGCCTCCAGTTCAATGAATCTCAAAGCATACACGTGGGCATACACGGCGTGAAGTTATAGGGGTAGACAGGGAGGGATAGCCAGAAACAAGAAAGCCCGCACGGGGCGGGCTTCTTGGGGTGTTTCGTAGACTGTCTGAGACAGGTCTAGACTGCTATATGGTGCACCAGGCGGGATTCGAACCCACGACCCCTGCCTTCGGAGGGCAGTACTCTATCCAGCTGAGCTACTGGTGCAAGCGGGCGCCATGATACTCATATGCACTGCAGGCGTCCATGCCGCTGAATCGACAGCGCTTTTCCGAAGCGTAACCTGCGTTTGCTACGTTGATCAGAAAAAATGGGCAAATGCGGCGTTTTCGTTCTTTTTTTCGAACAGGCTATTGTCCTTTAACCCCTTTGATCCTAGGATTCGTTTGAGATTTCAAACGCTCTTGTCTGGGTGCTGAACCGCACGAGTTCATTCCGTGCGCTATTTATGTGCTTCAGCCCGGTGAATGATTTCCCTGACGGCAGCCTTTTGAGGCGCCTTTCTACAATCATAATTTGCTCCGCGCCTGTCGCGGTGCTGTTAAGGAAAGCCGACATGCAGCTTAAAGACACCCAGTTGTTCCGCCAGCAAGCCTTCATCGATGGCGCTTGGGTCGATGCGGACAATGGTCAGACGATCAAGGTCAACAACCCGGCAACGGGCGAAATTCTGGGCACCGTGCCGAAAATGGGCGCTGCCGAAACCCGCCGTGCGATCGTAGCCGCTGACAAGGCGCTGCCGGCCTGGCGTGCACTGACCGCCAAGGACCGTGCGAACAAGCTGCGTCGCTGGTTCGAACTGATCATCGAGAACCAGGATGACCTGGCTCGCCTGATGACCATGGAACAGGGCAAGCCATTGGCCGAAGCCAAGGGCGAAATCGTTTACGCCGCTTCCTTTATCGAGTGGTTCGCTGAAGAAGCCAAACGCATCTACGGTGACGTGATTCCGGGCCACCAGCCAGACAAGCGCCTGATCGTGATCAAGCAGCCAATCGGCGTGACCGCTGCAATCACCCCGTGGAACTTCCCGGCCGCGATGATCACCCGTAAAGCCGGCCCGGCCCTGGCCGCCGGTTGCACCATGGTGCTCAAGCCTGCTTCGCAAACCCCGTTTTCCGCATTCGCCCTGGCTGAACTGGCCCAGCGTGCCGGCATTCCTGCTGGCGTGTTCAGCGTTGTTTCCGGTAGCGCCGGCGACATCGGCAGCGAGCTGACCAGCAACCCGATCGTGCGTAAATTGTCGTTCACTGGCTCGACCGAAATCGGTCGTCAGCTGATGGCCGAATGCGCCAAGGACATCAAGAAAGTGTCCCTGGAACTGGGCGGCAACGCGCCGTTCATCGTGTTCGACGATGCGGATCTGGATAAGGCCGTCGAAGGCGCGATCATTTCCAAATACCGCAACAACGGTCAGACCTGCGTCTGCGCCAACCGTCTGTACATCCAGGATTCGGTCTACGACGCGTTCGCCGAGAAGCTGAAAGTGGCCGTGTCCAAGCTCAAGATCGGCAACGGTCTGGAAGAAGGCACCACCACCGGTCCGCTGATCGACGAAAAAGCCGTGGCCAAGGTTCAAGAGCACATTGCTGACGCCGTTTCCAAAGGCGCAACCGTGTTGTCCGGCGGCAAGAGCATGGAAGGCAACTTCTTCGAGCCGACCATCCTGACCAACGTGCCGAAGAACGCAGCCGTGGCCAAGGAAGAAACCTTCGGTCCATTGGCGCCGCTGTTCCGCTTCAAAGACGAAGCCGAAGTGATCGCGATGTCGAACGATACCGAGTTCGGTCTGGCCTCGTACTTCTACGCTCGCGACCTGGGCCGTGTGTTCCGTGTGGCGGAAGCCCTGGAATACGGTATGGTCGGCGTCAACACCGGGTTGATCTCCAACGAAGTCGCGCCGTTCGGCGGCATCAAGGCGTCGGGCCTGGGCCGTGAAGGCTCCAAGTACGGCATCGAAGATTACCTGGAAATCAAATACCTCTGCCTGGGCATCTAAGCTCGTAACAGACAGGCCACGGCAAGGCATTGCTTCAAACGCAAAGGGCACGAGAGCGCTGTTCCTTTGCGTGTTTCAAACGGGATTTTCTCTGTGGCCGGGAACGTTGTGGCAGTCGATCATCGCATGCTGTCGCCGTTGCACCCCGCCGCATTTTCCTTGAACCACACCGCCCGATGAGCGGTGAATGAGGACTTTATGAGCAAGACTAACGCTTCTTTGATGAAACGCCGCGAAGCCGCTGTACCGCGCGGTGTTGGCCAGATTCACCCGATCTTCGCCGACCACGCGAAGAACGCCACCGTGACCGACGTTGAAGGTCGCGAGTTCATCGACTTCGCCGGCGGTATCGCCGTGCTGAACACCGGTCACCTGCACCCGAAAGTCATCGCGGCCGTGACTGCACAGCTGAACAAGCTCACTCACACTTGCTTCCAGGTCCTGGCCTACGAGCCGTACGTGGAACTGTGCGAAAAAATCAACGCCAAGGTGCCAGGTGATTTCGCCAAGAAAACCCTGCTGGTCACCACCGGTTCCGAAGCCGTGGAAAACGCCGTGAAAATCGCCCGTGCCGCTACTGGCCGTGCCGGCGTGATCGCGTTCACCGGCGCTTACCACGGTCGCACCATGATGACCCTGGGCCTGACCGGTAAAGTCGTGCCTTACTCGGCCGGCATGGGCCTGATGCCAGGCGGCATCTTCCGCGCGCTGTACCCGAACGAACTGCACGGTGTGAGCATCGACGATTCGATCGCCAGCATCGAACGCATCTTCAAGAACGACGCCGAGCCGCGTGACATCGCTGCCATCATCATCGAGCCGGTTCAGGGCGAAGGCGGTTTCTACGTCGCGCCTAAAGAGTTCATGAAGCGTCTGCGCGCTCTGTGCGACCAGCACGGTATTCTGTTGATCGCTGACGAAGTGCAGACCGGCGCTGGCCGTACCGGCACTTTCTTCGCCATGGAACAGATGGGCGTCACTGCCGACCTGACCACCTTCGCCAAATCCATCGCAGGCGGCTTCCCGCTGGCCGGTGTGTGCGGCAAGGCCGAATACATGGACGCCATCGCTCCAGGCGGCCTGGGCGGCACCTACGCCGGTAGCCCGATCGCTTGCGCCGCGGCCCTGGCCGTGATGGAAGTGTTCGAAGAAGAGCACCTGCTGGACCGCTGCAAGGCTGTCGGCGAGCGTCTGGTCACTGGCCTCAAGGCCATCCAGGCCAAGTACCCGGTGATCGGCGAAGTCCGTGCCCTGGGTGCGATGATCGCGGTCGAGCTGTTCGTTGATGGCGACAGCCACAAGCCGAACGCTCCAGCGGTAGCCGCCGTTGTGGCCAAGGCTCGCGAAAAGGGCCTGATCCTGCTGTCTTGCGGCACCTACGGCAACGTTCTGCGCGTCCTGGTACCGCTGACTGCGCCGGACGAGCAACTGGACAAAGGTCTGGCAATCATCGAAGAGTGCTTCTCGGAGCTCTGATCGATTGGTGAGCTGATCGACAAAAAACCCGCTTCGGCGGGTTTTTTTGTCTGTATTACACACTGCGCTGTTTGGAATGCCCCGCATTGACTAAGGTACAAGCATTGAGAGGGAGCTTGTTGCATGACGGCCGTTGATTTGCCCGCTATACCCCGAGTGTTGATTGCCGAGGCCGATCCCTGGTCGCGGGATCTGCTCAAGCAAGTGCTGCTGAATGTGCGCTGTGATGCGCGCCTGGATCTGTGCGCCGATGGCCACGACGCGCTGACGCGACTGGCGGAAAACGTTTACGACCTGGTGATTGTCGACTGGGAACTGCCCGGCGTGGATGGCTTGAATGTCTTGCGCAGCGTTCGTCAACGCAAACGCAATCCGCCGCTGCCTTTCATCCTGATGAGCAACCGTAATGATGGTGCCAGCGTGCGCGAAGCCTTGCCGTATGCGCCCACCGCGTACCTGGCCAAACCGTTGAACATGGAGAGCCTGACCCAGCGTCTGCAAGGTTTGCTGCTCAATGCTGGAGAAGAAGTGTTCTGCGATGTACCGGCTTTGGCGCCGGGCATGACGTTATCGGTGTTTCTCGAGCGTCGACGTGAGCAGGCCGACGGCGCGCCGCTGATGACGGATGTACAGCTGGCGGTCGAACGCAGCCTCAACCCCAGTGGCCTCGATCTGATGCGGCTGGAAGATGAAATCCGTACCGATCCGCAGATTACCGCCGTCCTGATCGCCGCCGCCAACAGCGCCGCCCAGCACCATGGCGTCGCCGTACAAACCCTGTCCCAGGCGTTGCAGCGACTGGGCACCGGGCAGAGCATGAACCTGATTCTGGGGTTGGCGCTCAAGCGCAGTGCCCGGCTTAGCGATCCGTTGTTGGCGGACTATGCCGAGCGTTATTGGGAACTGTCGCTGCACACCGCCGAATACGCCCGAACACTGGCGCGTTTGCTGGACCTGGATCAGGACCGGTGCTATTGCGCCGGGATGTTGCATCGCCTGGGTGATCTGGCGCTGCTTCGCTGTCTGCAGGAATGGAAGCAGGCCGGCGGTGAGCTGGATGAATGGGAGGAGGTGGGTGATGCCCTCGCCGAATTCGGCGCAGCGTACGGTTCCGCGCTGCGCACCCGCTGGCGCTTGCCTCTGGAACTGCGAGAGCTGATTGCGGCGGTGTACCAGCTCGGTGGCGGGGTTTATTCCCGCGAGGCGCTGGTGATGAACATGGCGGCGCAGATGGCACGTCTGGGCGAGCATGAGGGCATTGAGGGGCTGGCCAAGAGCCGGACGGCGCGGTTGCTGAAGATCGGGTTGCCGGAATTGATGCGGCTGCGCAAAAAACAAGCCGATCGCTTGTAGAAGCGGGCTTGTGTGGCGAGGGAGCTTGCTCCCGCTGGACTGCGCAGCAGTCCTGTTTTTTAGGGCCGCTTCGCGAGCCAGCGGGAGCAAGCTCCCTCGCCACACAAGCCCGCTCCACAGGGGGATTGGTGTTAGGGCTGTCAGCCAGAGATGATCCGGTTCTTGCCCTGGCGCTTCGCTTCATACATCGCCGCGTCCGCCCGGGCAAACAGGCTCTCGATGCTTTCATCCTCGGCGGTCAGGCTGGTCAAGCCCTGGCTGACGGTGATGCCGAACGTCTGCTGATCATGGCTGAAGGTCAATCGCTGAATCTCCCGTTGCAGACGCTCGGCCACTTGCATGGCCATGTCTGGCGCGCAGCCGGGAAACACTGCGGCGAATTCCTCACCGCCGATTCGTCCGAACACATCACCGCGACGCAACGCCTCGCGACCGGTCTCGGCGATGTGTTGCAGTACGTTGTCGCCTTCCGGGTGGCCGTAGGTGTCGTTGATCACCTTGAAGTCATCGATGTCCAGCAGCAGAAACGCCAGCGGTGCGCCCTGTTGGCGAGCCAGTTCGAATTCGCGGTGGGCACAGTCGAAGAAATGCCGGCGATTGCTGCTCTTGGTCAAAACGTCGGTAGTGGCCAGGCGATGCAGCTCGCTTTCCATCTGTTTCTTGTCGGTGATGTCTTCGGCAATGCCGACGATGATCACTGGCTGGCCCGGTTCGGCCTGACGGTTGATGAAGCACTTGTCACTGAGCCAGCGCACTTGGCCATCGGCGGCGATGATGCGGTACTCGCGGTCTTCGACAGCGCCTTTTTCCAGCACTTCGGCGAGGCTGCGCTCGGCGTACTCCAGATCGTCGGGGTAGATGCTGTCGCGCCACTGGTTGGAGTCGGACAGTAACAGACCTGCGGAACGACCGAAGATCCGCTCATAGGCAGGGCTGACGTAGAGCACCTGGCGGGTTTCCCAGTTGAATGCCCAAAGCACCGCGTTGACGCTTACCAGCAGGGAACTGAATAGCTGTTCGCGTTCGCTCAGGCGTGCGACTTCGCCTTGGGCGTGCATCAGCGCCATCAGGGTTTGTGCGGCCTCGGGCCACTGGGGTAGGGATGAGTCTTGGAGGTTCTTGGTGACCATCGACACAAATCTCAAAGGGCGTGCCGCGTATTGGACAGCGGTCGCAACAAAGCCCGCCGTAGTGGCGAAGTGTCTTTGAGATAGGGGATTTGGAGCTTAGTTCCCGCCCTGGGTGGCGAGGGGGCCTGCTCCCGCCGGGCGGTATTGGCGACGCGTTTTTTTGGTTAAAACGCGTCGTCAGGTTTTGCGTCTGCTGCGCAGCCGAGCGGGAGCAAGCTCCCTCGCCACAGAAAGCCCCTCAGCAGGGTCAGACAGCGGCAGGGCGCAGGGAGTAGGTTTTCAACTGATCGGCAAAGTCACGCAGGGATTGAATCCCGCTGGCTTCGGCTTCGTGTACCCAATCCTTGATGGCGGCCAGCATGTCGTGACCATTTGAGCTGGTCTTGACCCAGATCTGCTGCAAGGCCAGTCGTTTCTCGTAAATTACCTTCAGCGCCTGGCTGTGCTCGAGCATGGTCTGGATGCGTACGTGGTGCTTGTCATCGAGCAGGCTGGTTTCCCGGGAGAGCAGGCGTTTGGCCCGATGGAACTGGTGACGGACCGAGTGATCGACCTTTTCCAGTTCCTGTTTGACCAGCGGTGCGATCACCAGTTTGCGGTACTGGGCCATGATCTGGAAGCGGTTGTTGAGGATGGCCATGGCGGTGTCCATGTCCAGGCTGCCTTTGCCTTCGACCCGGTGGGCAATCGGTGCAACCCGCTGAACCTTGGCCAGACGCAGGAAGCTGAAGACCTGGATCCAGGCCCAGCCGAGGTCGAACTCCCACTTCTTCACCGACAGTTTTGCCGAGTTAGGGTAGGTGTGATGGTTGTTATGCAGTTCTTCGCCACCGATCAGGATGCCCCAGGGCACCAGGTTGGTCGCCGCATCGCGGCATTCGAAGTTGCGGTAGCCGATGGCATGGCCCAGGCCATTGACCACGCCGGCGGCCCAGATTGGGATCCACATCATCTGGATGGCCCAGATGGTGATACCGATGGTGCCGAACAGCAGCAGGTCGATGACGCCCATGATTGCAACGCCCAGCAGCGGGAAACGGCTGTAGAGGTTGCGTTCGATCCAGTCTTCGGGGCAGTTCTTGCCGTAGATGCGCAGGGTCTCGGGGTTTTCCGCTTCGGCGCGGTACAGCTCGGCACCTTTGCGCAGAACGGTGGACAAGCCCTTGATGACCGGGCTGTGCGGGTCATCGACGGTTTCGCATTTGGCGTGATGCTTGCGGTGGATGGCGGTCCACTCGCGGGTGTTCTGCGCCGTGGTCAGCCACAGCCAGAAGCGGAAGAAATGTTTCAGGCCAGCATTGAGCTCAAGGGAGCGATGGGCTGAATAACGATGCAGATAGACCGTGACGCCGATAATCGTGACGTGGGTCATCAGCAGGGTGACTGCCACCAGTGACCAGGGCGACAAGCCGAGAAAACCTTCGTACCACATAGGCTATAGGGCCCTCGAAAAAGAAAAAAACAGCCGTTGCATTATCACTAAGCCCACAGATAAAACCAGTCGCCCTTTCAGATAAGAGTGGCCGGATGTTTCTTTAACCTATAATTCGAATCCTTTTTGTAGGGACATGGACGGCCGAATGTCTGCCACCTATCGCGACGCTTTGCGTGCAGCGCTGCTTTACCTGTTGCTATCCGTAGTCTGGCTGCAGTTCAGTGGTCATTTATTGAACAGCTTCTTCGATAGCTCCGACGAGCTACTGCGGTGGCAACTGATCAACGGTTACGCTTGGGTCTTACTCAGCACCGGGTTGATTTTTATCGCTCGAGCGCGATTGCTCCGTTGCCTGGGCTTCGGCGCCACCTTGCGTGAGCGCCATGAAGATCGTGAGCGTTTGCGTCAGGCCGCCGCCGTATTCGATTGCACCCGCGAAGGCGTGCTGGTCACCAATAGCAAGGGGGTGATCGTCCACGTAAACCGGGCGTTCATGGAAATCACCGGTTATTCGGATGAAGAAGTCCTGGGCCACCAACCCAGCCTGTTCAAGTCAGGCCGTCACCCGGCGGCTTTCTACCAGGCGATGTTCGCGACACTGAACAGTTGCGGTGAATGGAGCGGCGAAATCTGGAACCGCCGCAAGAGCGGCGAAATCTACCCGCAATGGCAGACGATCCGCCTGATTCACGACGACCAGGGCCAGCTCAGTCATTACGTCGCCGTGTTTTCCGATATCAGCGCGATCAAGAACTCCGAACATGAACTCAAGCATCTGGCTCATCACGACCCGTTGACGGACTTGCCTAACCGGATGCTGTTCACTGACCGTACCGAGCAGGCACTGACGTCGGCGCAACTGCACAAGCGTGGCTGTGCGTTGCTGATGATCGATCTGGATCATTTCAAGATGATCAACGACAGCCTTGGACACACGGTCGGCGACCAGTTGCTCAAGGCCGTGGCCGAGCGATTGCAGGCCTTGCTTGGCCCGGAGATCACGTTGGCGCGACTGGGGGGGGATGAGTTCGCAGTGCTCGCCGAAAGCTGTCCGCAGTTGATGCAGGCCGCTGCGCTGGCGCAGCGGATCATCGATGGTCTCAAAGAGCCGTTCCTGATTGGCGAGCATCAACTGTTCATCAATACCAGCATCGGTATCAGCCTGTTCCCCGGCGATGCCTTGAGCGCTGAACAGCTATTGCGTAACGCCGACTCGGCGCTGTTCAAGGCCAAAAGCGCCGGTCGCGATGGCTACGCCCTTTATACCGAGGAGCTGACAGCCCATGCCCAGAATAGGGTCGAGACTGCTGTAGAGCTGCGCCAGGCGCTGGAACGGCAGGAGTTGCGCGTTTATTACCAGCCGGTTCACGACTTCAGGACCCGTCGCCTGGTTGGCGTCGAGGCGCTGGTGCGCTGGGAGCATCCGAAGCGCGGACTGGTGTCGCCGGCTGAATTCATTCCCATCGCCGAACGCACCGGGTTGATCGCAGAAATCGATACCTGGGTGATGCGCCAGGCTTGTCAGCAAATGTGTTTGTGGCAGCAGGCAGGTGTGGCGTTGTCGTTTGTCGCAGTGAACGTCTCGTCTCGATTGTTCGCTCGTCGTGAGCTCTTTCAGCAAGTGGCGAAGGTGCTGCACGAAACCGGGCTGGATCCGGCGTATCTGGAACTGGAAGTCACTGAGAGCGCGGTGATGGAAGACCCGGAAGTGGCGCTGGAGCAGATGCATCGACTGCGCGAGCTGGGTGTGCGGCTGGCCATCGATGATTTCGGTACAGGCTATTCGTCGCTGCTGCGGCTCAAGCGTCTGCCGGTGCAGAAGCTCAAGATCGATCAGGGTTTTGTCGCCGGTTTGCCGTGGGATGAGGATGACGTGGCGATCGTGCGAGTGATCATCGCGCTGGCGCAAAGCATGGGGATGCAGGTGCATGCCGAAGGCATCGAGCAGGTCGAGCAGGCGAGTTTCCTTCTTGAACAGAGTTGCGATCTGGGGCAAGGCTACTGGTTTGGACGGCCGGTGCCGGCCGAGCAGTTGGACTGGATGCACTCACCAATTATCAGCTAAGTACGCGGCCTGCTTTTTGTGGCGAGGGAACTTGTCCCCGTTGGGTCGCGCAGCGGCCCATTTTTTTTGCGTCTGCTGCGCAGCCGAACGGGGACAAGTCCCCTCGCCACAAGGATTTTGCCGGGTTCGAAAAATCGTAGTTCCGCACAAACCCTCGCACTGACGGTTTGCTTTTCTGGTTATATAAACATTCTTAAATAGTCTTTTTAAGAATATCTGCACCTATCTACTATTGGTCTCACGCCGCAAGCAGTGCCGGACATTGCCAGGCGACCTCTCAGTCGAAGGAGCAGCACCATGAGCGCATCCCTGCGTAGCGTTGACGGTCAAGACGAAGCCACCATCTTGCGCGAGATCCAGAGCGCCCTGCGCGATCTGCGGTTCGGCGCCGTGGAAATCACCGTGCACAACGCTCAGGTGGTCCAGATCGAACGCAAGGAAAAATTCCGTTTGCAGAACCCGAGCAGCAAACCGAGCTGAACAACCGGCAACCCGATTCCCGCAACCATAAAAAAAGCCAACACACCCCGAATTCCAGGAGCTTTCACCATGTCGTCGATTCGTCATTTCGCTTTGGCCGCCCTGGCCAGTGCCCTTTTTGCGGGTTCCGCGGTTGCCAAGGATTACGAGCTGCTCAATGTGTCTTACGACCCGACGCGTGAGCTGTATCAGGATTACAACGCAGAGTTCGTGAAGTTCTGGCAGAAGGATCACGCCGGTGACACTGTGAAAATCCAGCAGTCCCACGGTGGTTCGGGCAAGCAGGGCCGTGCGGTGATCGACGGCCTGCGCGCCGACGTGGTAACCCTGGCCCTGGCCGGTGACATCGATGAAATCGCCAAGCTCGGCAAGACCCTGCCGGCGGACTGGCAGAAGCGTTTGCCGGAAGCGAGCACGCCGTACACCTCGACCATCGTGTTCCTGGTGCGCAAGGGCAACCCTAAAGGCATCAAGGACTGGGGCGACCTGGTCAAGAACGACGTGTCGGTCATCACCCCGAACCCGAAAACCTCCGGCGGCGCTCGCTGGAATTTCCTCGCTGCCTGGGCCTATGGCCTGAAAGCCAGCGGCGGCGACGAGGCCAAAGCCAAGGAATACGTACAAACCCTGTTCAAGCACGTGCCAGTGCTGGACACCGGTGCTCGCGGTTCGACCATCACCTTCGTCAACAACGGTCAGGGTGACGTGTTGCTGGCCTGGGAAAACGAAGCCTTCCTGGCCCTGAAAGAAGACGGTGGCGCCGACAAGTTCGAAATCGTCGTGCCTTCGCTGTCGATCCTTGCCGAGCCGCCAGTCGCCGTCGTCGACAAGAATGCCGAGAAGAAAGGCAACGAACAGATCGCCGAAGCGTACCTCAAGCACCTGTACAGCCCGGCCGGTCAGGAAATCGCGGCGAAAAACTTCTATCGTCCACGTGACAAGGATGTCGCCGCTAAGTATGCCCAGCAGTTCCCGAAACTGGAGCTGGTGACCATCGACAAGGACTTCGGCGGCTGGAAAACCGCGCAGCCGAAATTCTTCAATGACGGTGGCGTGTTCGACCAGATCTACCAGGCGCAGTAATCTGCTGTAGGTCATAAACGAGCCCCGATTTGACCGTCGGGGTTTTGCGCGTTCTCAACCAAGGACTTTTATGTCGCGTCGTATCTCCCCCGTCATACCCGGCTTCGGGCTGACGCTGGGCTACACCTTGGTGTACCTCAGCCTGATTGTGCTCATTCCACTGGCGGCGATGTTCGTGCATGCCGCCCAACTCACCTGGGATCAGTTCTGGGCAATCATCTCGGCGCCCCGCGTGTGGGCGGCGTTGAAGCTGAGCTTCGGCACCGCGCTCTTTGCCGCGATCATCAACGGCATCATCGGCACGCTGCTGGCCTGGGTGCTGGTGCGCTACACCTTCCCCGGTCGCAAGATCATCGATGCGATGATCGATCTGCCCTTCGCATTGCCCACGGCCGTGGCCGGTATCGCGCTGACCGCGTTGTACGCCCCGACCGGGCTGGTGGGTCAGTTCGCGGCGGACCTTGGCTTCAAGATCGCGTATACCCCCCTCGGCATCACGCTGGCGCTGACTTTTGTAACCCTTCCATTCGTAGTACGTACGGTACAGCCAGTACTGGCCGATATCCCCCGTGAAGTGGAAGAGGCGGCGGCGTGCCTTGGTGCAAAACCGTTGCAGGTTTTCCGTCATATCCTGGTGCCCGCGCTGCTGCCCGCCTGGTTGACCGGTTTCGCATTGGCCTTTGCCCGCGGGGTCGGCGAGTACGGCTCGGTGATATTCATCGCCGGCAACATGCCGATGAAAACCGAGATCCTGCCGCTGCTGATCATGGTCAAGCTCGACCAGTACGATTACACCGGCGCTACCTCCATTGGTGTACTGATGCTGGTGGTTTCCTTCGTCCTGTTGCTGCTGATCAATTTGCTGCAACGCCGCATCGAAACCCCATAAGGAGGCGCGAACCATGTCCCAATCGTCTATTGCGGCCGCCTCTTCGGCCAACGCTGCCCGCCGTGGCAGTGCCACGTCGCGGCGAATCCTGATCGGCCTGTGCTGGCTGGTCTTCATCCTGTTTTTGGTGTTGCCGCTGTTTATCGTCGTGTCCCAAGGGCTGAAGAACGGCTTGGGCGCGTTCTTCACCGCGATCTTCGAACCGGACGCCTTGTCCGCATTGAAGCTCACGGTGATCGCCGTGCTGATTTCGGTGCCGCTGAACCTGGTGTTCGGTGTCAGCGCCGCGTGGTGCGTGAGCAAGTACTCGTTCCGTGGCAAGAGCATGCTGGTGACCCTGATCGACTTGCCGTTCTCGGTGTCGCCGGTCATCGCCGGTCTGGTCTACGTGCTGATGTTCGGCGCGCAGGGTTTTTTCGGCCCGTGGCTGCAGGATCACGACATTCAGATCGTCTTCGCCTTGCCGGGCATCGTGCTGGCGACGATTTTCGTCACCGTGCCCTTCGTGGCCCGCGAGCTGATCCCGCTGATGCAGGAACAAGGCACTCAGGAAGAAGAGGCCGCGCGCCTTCTCGGCGCCAATGGCTGGCAGATGTTCTGGCACGTCACCGTTCCCAATATCAAATGGGGCCTGATCTACGGCGTGGTGCTGTGCACGGCGCGGGCGATGGGTGAATTCGGGGCGGTGTCGGTGGTTTCCGGGCACATTCGCGGGGTGACCAACACCTTGCCGCTGCACGTCGAGATCCTCTACAACGAATACAACCACGTGGCCGCGTTCGCCGTGGCGAGCCTGTTGCTGATCCTGGCGCTCTTCATCCTGCTGGCCAAGCAGTGGAGCGAAAACCGTATTAACCGCCTGCGCGCCAGCGCCGCGGAGGAATAATTCATGTCGATCGAAGTGCGTAACGTCAGCAAGAATTTCAATGCGTTCAAGGCGCTCAATGACATCAGCCTGGACATTCAAAGCGGCGAACTCGTGGCGCTGCTTGGCCCGTCGGGTTGCGGCAAGACCACGCTGCTGCGGATCATCGCCGGTCTGGAAACCCCGGATCAGGGCAGCATCGTGTTCCACGGTGAGGACGTTTCCGGCCACGATGTGCGTGATCGCAACGTCGGTTTCGTGTTCCAGCACTACGCGTTGTTCCGCCACATGACGGTGTTCGACAACGTCGCGTTCGGCCTGCGCATGAAACCGAAAAACCAGCGTCCGACGGAAAGCCAGATCGCGGTGAAAGTCCATGAGTTGCTGAACATGGTGCAACTGGATTGGCTGTCGGATCGCTACCCGGAACAACTCTCCGGTGGTCAACGTCAGCGTATCGCGCTGGCTCGTGCCTTGGCGGTAGAGCCGAAAGTCCTGCTGCTCGACGAACCCTTCGGCGCACTCGACGCCAAGGTGCGTAAAGAACTGCGCCGCTGGCTCGCGCGCTTGCACGAGGACATCAACCTGACCTCGGTGTTCGTGACCCACGACCAGGAAGAAGCGATGGAAGTCGCCGACCGCATCGTGGTGATGAACAAAGGCGTGATCGAGCAGATCGGCTCACCGGGCGACGTCTACGAGAACCCGGCCAGCGATTTCGTTTATCACTTCCTCGGTGATTCCAACCGTCTGCATCTGGGCGAAGACAACCACGTGCTGTTCCGTCCGCACGAAGTGTCGCTGTCGCGGCATGAGCTGGATGATCACCACGCTGCCGAGGTGCGCGATATCCGTCCGCTGGGCGCGACGACCCGGGTGACGTTGAAGGTCGAAGGCCAGAGCGAACTGATCGAAGCGGAAGTGGTGAAGGATCACGACAGCCTGATCGGCTTGGCGAAGGGCGAAACCTTGTTCTTCAAACCGAAGGTCTGGCAGAAAGTCGCCAACATCTAAAGCAAAAGCTTCGCGAGCAAGCCCGCTCCACATTTAGTTGATGTCGTACACATAATTTGTGCTCGACGCAGACTTAATGTGGGAGCGGGGTTGCTCGCGAAAGCGATCTACGCAGCAGCGCGATTCGGATTTATCCGCACACCCCCAACCCGCGCCTCGATCTGCTCTTTCAGATCCCGTCGCATCCCCAACAAAAACGCCAGCTCAACCACCACAAACAACGGCCCGACAATCAGTCCCGTCACATCATCGACAAACGCCGGTTTGCGTCCTTCGTAATGATGCCCGACAAACTGAATCGCCCAGCCGATCACGAACATCCCGACACCGCTCGCCAGCCACACCAGCGTGCTTTGCTGTGCCAGCACCTGACCTGCCCAAATGCATAGACTGAGCAACACCGTCATCAACGCGCCAAGACGCACTTCCAGGCGCAGGTAGAACCAGGCCGACGCCAGCGCCACCAGCACCGCCGGTGAAAGCCAGCCTCCGGCCCATTGTGGACGGGAGAGCAACACCGCCACGGCCACGACAATCAGCGGAATACCGATAAAGTGGCTGGCGATATTGCGCGGGTCACGGTGGTAAGCGGCGTATTGACTGAGATGGTCAACGAGGCTTTTCATTGTTATTCCTCCTGTAGGGTGATTGATCATGCCCCGGGTTCACCTCTCGCTCTGTCAGCCAGGCGACAATCTCCAGGAGTTTTGATGGACATGCAGGTTTGGCGTTCGCGCCTGATGACGGGGCAATGGTTCAGCCATTTACCTGCTCCCTTACAGGATAGTCTGCTGGCTGCGGCCAAGGTGCGGCGCCTGTCATCGGGGCAGCGGCTGTTCCAGCGCGGTGATCCGCCGTGTGGCCTGTACGCCGTGCTCGAAGGTGCGGTGCGCATCGGCGCGGTGAGCGAGCAAGGCAAGGAGGCACTGCTGAGCCTGGTGGAGTCGCCGCACTGGTTCGGTGAAATCTGTCTGTTCGACGGTCAGCCGCGCACCCACGATGCGTTTGGTCTGGGTCAGTGCATCCTGTTGCACATCCCGCAAACGGCGCTGCTGGCCATGCTGGATGAGCAACCGGTGTACTGGCGGCAACTGGCATTGCTGATGAGCCAGAAACTGCGCCTGACCTTCATCAACCTCGAACAGCTGAGTCTGATGCCGGCGCCTGCACGGTTGGCGCATCGTTTGCTGATGATCGCCAAGGGTTACGGCGAAATCGACCCGCCACGACGGGTGTTGCAACTGCCGCAGGAACAACTGGCTTCAATGTTGTCGCTGTCACGCCAGACCACCAATCAGCTCCTCAAGGAGTTACAAGGCCAGGGGATTCTGAATTTGAAGTACGGCGAGATCGAAATTCTGGATGCCGAGCGGTTGCGGGCGTTGGCGATTTTTTGAAACACGGCGTTATTGGTGGGCTTTGTCCGCGAACGCGCCTAGCCTGTGACGACGACAATCGAGGTGTGCCATGCGTGTGCTGTTAGTGGAAGACGAACCGGAGACCGCCAAACTCCTGGCCAACGGCCTGAGCGAGGCGAGTTACTCGGTGGATGTGGCGCTCAACGGCATGGAAGGCCGCCGCTTCATCGAGTCCGGCGAATACACGTTGATCATCCTCGACGTCATGTTGCCGGGGCTCAACGGCTGGCAGTTGCTGCAACAGATCCGCAAGCTCGGTGAGACGCCGGTGCTGTTCCTCACCACCAAGGATGGCATCGAGGATCGCTTGCGCGGGTTGGAGCTGCATGAGGACGATTATTTGCTCAAGCCGTTTACGGTGAGCGAGCTGGTGGCGCGGGTGCGCAAGTTGTTAAGGCGGAATCGGGGGCGTTAGGGATTACTGCGGTGTCTGGACCTGTCACCGCAACCCATCCCGAAACTGCCCCGGCGTCATCCCCGTCCAGCGCTTGAACGCGCGGCTGAAGCTGCTGGTATCGGCAAACCCCAATAAATAACTGATCTCGCTCAACGAGCATTGCGGGTCGCGCAGGTGCAGCAGCGCGAGGTTTTCGCGGCTCTCATTGAGCAGCGTATCGAACCGGCAACCCTCATCCGCGAGATGCCGTTGCAGGCTGCGCAAACTCAGGTGCAGGGCCTGGGCGATGTGCTCGGCACTGGGCTCGCCTTCCGGCAATTGCTCTTCAATGGCGTCGCGAACCTTGCGTTCCCAGGTCAGGGGTTTGAGTTGCGCCAGCGTGCGTTTGAGCACGGTTTCATTGTGTTCCGCCAGTTCCGGATTGGCGTCGTCCAGGTGACTGTCGAAATCCACCAGGGAAAACTCCAGCCGGTCTTCGCTGGCCGAAAAGTACACTGGAGCGCGAAAGACCTTGTGCCATTGATGCGCGTCGGCCGGTTCCGGGCGGCGCAGGTACACCGCCAGCGGCGCGTAGTCGCGGCCGAGGCGATTGCGGCAGGTACGCACGTAAATGGCGGCGAAGGCGTCGATGGCTTCGAACGCCGGCGCCGGGTTGCCTGGCGGGATTTTCAGGCGAAAGCGATAGCGATCTTCGGTGCGGCTCAATTCAAGCTCTAACGCATCGCTGACCACCTGGTGATAACGCACGATGCGCTCGAACACTTCCCGCAAACTGCCGCTGGCCACCAGGGCATAACCGAGCGCGTGAAACGTGGTCGGGCTGACGAACCGCGAGACGCGCAAGCCGATCGCCGGATCGCCACTGACCTGCACGGCGATTTCCCACAGGCGCGTGGTGCCGGACAACGGGTAACGGGCGTTCGGGTCGTCCATCAATTGCGGGTCGAGCCCCGCCTGGCGACACAGGGCGGTGCTGTCGAGGCCCAGCGCATCGAGTTGCTTGCGCAGGGCGCGGGTCCAGCTGGCGAGGGAGGTCGGTTCAGTCATGCTGATTGGCGCTTCCGGTCAACAGGTTGGCGTCCACGGCTACCGCGTTGTGAGGGTTCACAAGGCAGGATGCGAACATCAATAACCAGAGGATGGAAGCATGGAAGGTACTTCTGCAAGTCCCCAGCGACTGAATGCCGCCCAGCGATCTGCGCATATTCGCGAAGTGGTGCTGGCCAGAGGGGTTGAACTGCGTAGGCGCTACCCGGTTCTCAACCATCAGGACGCCTTGGGCGCGGGCATCCTGGCCTTCGCCTTGGCCGGAATGATCGGCTCTGCGACGCTCTATCTCACCGGGCATATGGCCTGGTGGGTGTGCCTGTTGCTTAATGCGTTCTTTGCCTCATTGACCCATGAGCTGGAACACGACCTGATTCATAGCATGTACTTTCGCAAACAGCGCGTGCCGCACAACCTGATGATGGGCCTGGTCTGGCTGGCGCGGCCAAGCACGATCAACCCGTGGATTCGTCGGCACCTGCACCTCAACCATCACAAGGTCTCCGGCACGGAAACCGACATGGAAGAACGGGCGATCACCAACGGCGAGCCCTGGGGTTTTGCGCGGCTGTTGATGGTCGGCGATAACGTGATGTCGGCGTTCATCCGCATGCTGCGGGCCAAGACGTGGGAACACAAGTTCAGCATCATCAAGCGCGCCTTGAAGGTCTATGCGCCACTCGCGCTGGTGCATTGGGGCGCGTGGTACGTGTTTCTTGGTTTTCACGCCGCCAACGGCATCGCACACCTGTTAGGGGTACCGATCGAATGGTCAGCGACCACGCTCTCGGTGATGCAGGTGATCGACATCGCGGCGGTGGTGATCATCGGTCCGAACGTGTTGCGCACGTTTTGCCTGCACTTCGTCAGCTCGAACATGCATTACTACGGCGATGTGGAGCCGGGCAATGTGCTTCAGCAAACCCAGGTACTCAACCCGTGGTGGATGTGGCCGTTGCAGGCGTTCTGCTTCAACTTTGGCAGCAGCCATGGAATCCATCATTTTGTGGTGAAGGAGCCGTTTTACATCCGCCAGATGACCGTGCCCGTGGCGCATCAAGTGATGCGCGAGATGGGGGTGCGCTTCAATGATTTCGGGACGTTTGGGCGGGCAAACCGTTTTATTCGCAAGGAAGCCGTCGAACCGCAGGAAGTGCGTGCAGCTCGGGCTTGATCGATGCATCCGGAAACTCAAACGCTGGTCATCAAATTGACCCAAAGAGACGCTAAATTGTGGCCTGGAGAGTGAATGGCATATGCGATTAAGGTCTAACAAAGTAATTAAGTATTCCTTTATTAGATAACCTTTTTCGCCAATCATCTCGCTACAGATTTTGAGTTTCCGGGGCCGTCTCCTTGGCAGGGAGCGGCCCCTTTTTTATGCCTGAGGAAAACCACAAACCCCTTGTGGGAGCTAACCTGGCTAGCGAATACGGCGGATGACTGATAGTCCGCTTTCGCTAGCAGGCTAGCTGCCACAGGAAAGCGCGACATATTCGATAAAGATCTTAATAAATAGCTTCTTATTCCTTAACGAATATAACTCTCCTCCCTATACTCGACCGGGAACAGACACGCAGCAGGAGAGTTCCCCATGCGCAACGAATCAATTCGCTACCTGATTGTGCCGGGCTGGCAAGGATCGCCAGAAGATCATTGGCAAAGCCACTGGCAGAACAGCCTGCCGAACAGCGCGCGGGTGGAGCAGGCCGATTGGCTGACCCCGCGTCGTGAAGACTGGGTTGCGGCGCTGGCCGAGGCGATTGCCGCCGACAGCACGCCGGTGATCCTGATTGCCCATAGCCTGGGATGCATCACGGTCGCGCATTGGGCGGCCACTGCACCGCTGAATTTTCTGCGTCAGGTACGCGGCGCCTTGCTGGTCGCGCCGGCGGACGTCGAGCGTCCGGCCTGCGCACCGGCGCTGCGTAATTTTGCGCCGATTCCGACCGACCTTTTGCCGTTTCCGAGCCAGGTTGTCAGCTCCGACAACGACAGTGCCGTCAGTGCACCGCGTGCTCTGGAACTGGCCCGTAACTGGGGCGCCGAGGCGGGGATTCTGTCGGGTGCCGGGCACATCAACGTGAAGTCCGGTCACCAGCGTTGGGAGCAGGGTTTTGCGTATCTGTATCGCCTGCAAAACCGCATGGAACATCACGCCCTGCGCCGCGCTTAGCCTTTCCTTTTTTTAAAACGGCCCCGCCTCCCAGCGGTTCTGGCCGGGAGCCTGCCATGAGTTTTGAAGCCTTCGGTCAGCCGCTGCTGACCTTTCCCGACGCAGAAAAAAGTCCACTGAGCATCCGCGCCAAGGCGCTGGTGTTCGTTGATCCACGCTCGCGTCAATTGCGCGAGGAGCTGGAGCAACTGGCGCCGCGTTCGATTTCGGTATTGATCCGTGGTGAAACCGGTAGCGGTAAAGAGCTGTTGGCGCGGCACATCCATCGCGCCAGTGAGCGCGGTGGGTTATTCGTCTCGGTCAATTGCGGCGCGATCAGCCCGACCTACGCCGACGCCGAATTGTTCGGCTATGCGGCCGGCAGCTACAGCGGGTCGGCGAGCAGTCGCGCCGGCTGGTTCGGTTCGGCCAATGGCGGCACGTTGTATCTGGACGAGATCGGCGACCTGCCGTTGCCGATCCAGATCAAGTTGCTTGCCGCATTGGAAAACCACGAAGTCACCCGCGTTGGTGCACCTCAACCGAGCCCGGTGGACGTACGTCTCGTAGCTGCGACCAGCATCGATCTGGCGCAAGCCGTGGCTGCCGGTAAATTCCATGAGCGGCTTTATCACTACCTCAGTGAAGGTCAACTCGCACTGCCGGCCTTGCGCGAACGGGTGGGCGATATCCTGTCGCTGTCAGAATATTTCCTCGGCATTTATAGCCAGCGACTCGATTTGCCGGTGCCGCTGATCAGCGAAGCGGCTCAACAGTTGTTAGAGGCGCATAGCTGGCCGGGCAATACACGGGAGTTGGAAAACGTCATTCACTTTGCGTTGCTGGTGAGTACCGGTGACGAGATTTTGCCGGAGCATTTGAATCTGCCTGGGGTGCCTGCGCCGTTGACGCAGATCGAGCAGCAACTCGAACACATCCTCAGCAAAGGCAATGCCAGCGAGAAAACCGCTTTGAAACAACTCCTGAAAGACGCCGCGCTTCTGTAGGCGCTGGCGTAGCGCGCGATCTTTTGATCCTGGCAATGCCGAATCAAGATCAAAAGATCGCAGCCTTCGGCAGCTCCTGCACTGTATGAGCAAAATGGAATATGAAAGTGAATAAAAGATATTGTTCGGGAATAAAAAATCCCGGTATTGTCCGCCTCACGCCAGCGATAGCACTTCACTGGCACTCGTACTAAACAAGCCGTCGTCGATGACGACCGTGATTTTCGATAAGGACACTGCATGAAAAAGGTTCTGTTGTTCACCGCACTGGCGGCTGCCCTGACCGCGGGCCTGGCCCAGGCTGGTGAGAAACTGGTGGTCGCGGCGACCCCGGTCCCACACGCCGAGATTCTGGAACTGATCAAGCCAACCCTCGCCAAAGAAGGCGTGGACCTGGAAATCAAAGTGTTCACCGACTACGTTCAACCGAACGTGCAAGTTGACCAGAAGCGTCTGGACGCCAACTACTTCCAGACCCTGCCATACCTGAAAAACTTCAACGAAGGCAAAGGCACCAACCTGGTGACTGTGATCGGCGTTCACGTTGAACCGTTCGGTGGCTACTCGAAGAAGTACAAAAAACTGGCTGATCTGCCAAACGGCGCGACCATCGCGCTGCCGAACGAAGGCAGCAACAGCGGCCGTGCCCTGCTCCTGCTGCAGAAGGCTGGCCTGATCGAGTTGAAAGACCCGAAAAACGCCTTGGCTACCCCGAAAGACATCGCCAAGAACCCGCACAACTTCAAGTTCAAGGAACTGGAGTCGGCCATGCTGCCGCGCGTGCTGGACCAGGTTGACCTGGACCTGATCAACACCAACTATGCGCTGGAAGCCGGTCTGAACCCGGCCAAAGACGCGCTGGTGATCGAAGGTGCCGATTCGCCTTACGTGAACTTCCTGGTGGCTCGTCCGGACAACAAGGACAGCGTAGCCATCCAGAAACTGGCCAAGGCATTGACCAGCCCTGAAGTGAAGGCGTTCATCGAGAAGAAGTACAGCGGCGCGGTACTGCCGGCGTTCTGATTCGACGCAGCATCGAACCCCTTCAGGGTTTCAAACGCCGACGGCTGATACTAGCGTCGGCGTTTTTTATTGGGTGTGAGATATACCCGTGGCGAGGGAGCTTGCTCCCGCCGGGTTGCGAAGCGACCCCAATAGCTGGCGGCAGGTACACCGCGCTGGCTGGTTTTGCGACTGCTGCGCAGCCGAGCGGGAGCAAGCTCCCTCGCCACAAAATCAAGAGCTATCAGAGCTATCAGAGCTATCAGAGCTATCAGAGCTATCAGAGCATCAGAGCATCAGAGCATCAGAGCATCAGAGCATCAGAGCATCAGAGCATCAGAGCATCAGAGCATCAGAGCAATCAAGGCTGCCAGGGCGCTCAGGCCACCCTGGCCTTCAACGCCCTGCGCAACGCCATCAGCAACTTCACGATGTCCTGCGGATCCAGTCGCTGCGGTACTTTTACGTCAGCCATGTTCTCTTCCTTGTGATGGTTCGGCCGGGAGTCTGGCCAAAAGCTGTGCGTCCTTGGAAGGCTATTTCGAAAAAAAGATCCTTCCTACAGCGAAAAGGAAAATAGTCGTCTTCCTGCGCCGCAGCAAATCCGCAGGATCGTTTTTTGCGTGATATCAATATGCTTTAACGGTATTCAAAATCTTCTTTTTATACCTTTAAAGTGGTCAATTGCCGCGCCGCCTAATCCGGCCAATACCACGCCGGTTCATCCAGCATCCGTTGCCCGACAATCCCGGTCTGCCCGAGGTTTTTCTCCAGCACGATGCAGTTGCATTCCGGGTCTTCCTGCAACGCCGAGATGAGCCGCCGCGCATGGGACACCACCCACACCTGACACTGCTCCGATGCCCGGATAATCAAGCGCGCCAACGCCGGCAACAGGTCCGGATGCAGGCTGGTTTCCGGCTCGTTCAACACCATCAACGTCGGCGGGCGCGGCGTCAGCAGCGCTGCCACCAACAGCAAATACCGCAAGGTCCCATCGGACAACTCCGCCGCCGATAAGGGGCGCAACAACCCTTCCTGATAAAACTCGATGGCGAACCGGCCGCCGGCCAGCGGCTCGATATGCAGCCGTGCACCGGGAAACGCATCGCTGATCGCGTTGCTCAACGCGTCGGGGTCGCCAATTTCGATAATGGTCTGCAACGCCGCCGCCAGATCCCTGCCGTCGTGGTGCAGCACCGGGGTTCGGGTGCCTAGTTGCGGTTGACGCACCGGTGCGTCGGCGTCGCTGCGAAAGTGATCGTAGAAGCGCCAGCGGCGGATGAACTCACGCATCTCCAGAACCTCGGGCGAGGTACGCAGGCTGCCGACCTGATCGAACAGGCTGTCGAAAGTCGGCGTGTGCTGTGCCAGCACGTCCCAGGTGCGGTTGGCTCGCGTACGGATCATCGGCCCGTCGCGATCCACCAGCAGGCTCGCTGGGCGATAGAACGCCCCGGCCCACAGGCATTCTCGCTTGATCTGCGGATCGAGGCTGAACCGCGACGGAATGGGTGAACTGTGCCCGGGTAACATGAAATGACCGTTGGATTCGGGTAGCCCGAGGCTGATCGAGTAACCGAAATCCTCGCCGGCAAACCCCAGGCGCAGGCGTTTGACGCCGTGACGCACGGTCGCCTCGATCGGCACTTCACCGTTACGCATGCGCCGGGTGATGTTTTCCGGTCCGGCCCAGAACGTCGAATCCAGCCCACCCTCGCGGGCCAACGCATTGACCACGCCGCCCTGGGCGGTTTCCGCCAGCAGGCGCAACGCGCGGTAGAGGTTGGACTTACCGCTGCCGTTCGGCCCGGTGATCAGGTTCAAACGACCCAGCGGGATCACCAGTTTATTGATCGAGCGGTAATTGGCCACCGCGAGGGTTTTGAGCATGGGAAGCTTCCTGATTGCTAAGCGTGCAGCAAACCTGTGCACCTGTTGAACCCTGTTCTAAGCTCACAGTCGTATCGCCATTGGCACGTTCGTACAACGCAAAGGAGTCTGCATGGCTGGTCCCGGATTGAAAAGAGTGGTTGGCCTGAGCCTCCTTGTCCTGTTGAGTGCCTGCGGCGAAAAACCCCAGGTTGAAAAGGACCGTCCGCGGGTTTTTGTGCAGGCCGTCAAACCGGCTGATTACGCCGTATCCGTGACCCTGACCGGCGATGTTCAAGCGCGCGTCCAGACCGAACTGTCATTCCGCGTCGGCGGCAAGATCATTCAGCGTATGGTCGATGTCGGTGACCGGGTGTCGGCCAAACAAGTGCTCGCCAGACTCGACCCGAAAGACCTGCAAACCAACGTCGACTCGGCCCAGGCGCAGGTCGTCGCCGAACAGGCACGAGTCAAACAGACCGCCGCCGCCTTCGTTCGCCAGCAAAAACTCCTGCCCAAGGGCTACACCAGTCAAAGCGAGTACGACTCGGCACAGGCCGCATTGCGCAGCAGTCAAAGCGCGCTGACGGCCGCCCAGGCGCAATTGGCCAATGCGCGTGAACAACTGGGCTATACCGCGCTGATCGCCGACGCGCCGGGGATAGTTACCGCCCGCCAGGCCGAAGTCGGCCAGGTGGTGCAGGCCACGATGCCGATTTTCAGCCTCGCCCGGGACGGTGAGCGTGATGCGGTGTTCAACGTCTACGAATCGCTGCTGGCAGAGGCTCCCGAAGATAAAACGATCGTGGTCAGCCTGCTCGACAACCCGGCCATCAAGACCACGGGCACGGTTCGGGAAATCACTCCGGCCGTTTCCGCGCAGACCGGCACGGTGCAGGTCAAAGTCACCCTTGATGGTTTGCCGGAAGGCATGCAGCTCGGCTCTGTCGTCAGCGCCACGGCGAAGACGCCGGGTAAGTCGGCGGTTGAGCTGCCGTGGTCGGCCCTGACCAAAAACCTCAGCGACCCGGCCGTGTGGCTGGTGGATGACGAAGGCCGGGCGCAGTTGCATACGATCACGGTCGGTCGTTACCTGACCGGCAAAGTCATCATCAACGATGGCTTGAAGGGCGGCGAAAAAGTCGTCATCGCTGGCGGCCAGTTGTTGCACCCCGGCGTGAAAGTGGAAATTGCTGAAAACACCTATAAAGACCTGGCCGGAGGGGCTCAGCCATGAAGCGCCTGTTGCTGGTGTTCGCCGGTGTGATGCTGGTGGCCTGTTCGGAACAAGAGCCGCCGCCGGAGCCGGTGCGACCGGTGCTGTCGATCAAAGTGCTGGCGCTGGACGAGGAAAATCTCGGCCGCTTCGCCGGCAGCATCCAGGCCCGTTACGAAACCAATGTCGGATTCCGCGTGCCGGGGCGGATCGCCAGCCGTAACGTCGATGTTGGCGCCGAGGTCGAGAAGGGCGCCTTGCTCGCCACGCTCGATCCCACGGATCAGCAAAACCAGCTACGCTCGGCCGAGGGCGATCTGGCCAAGGTTCAAGCGCAGCTGATCAACGCCCAGGCCAACGCCCGTCGCCAGCAGGAGCTGTTCGATCGCGGGGTCGGTGCGCAGGCGCAACTGGACATCGCCCAGACGGATCTGAAAACCACTCAGGCCTCCCTCGATCAAGCGAAGGCGGCAGTCAATCAGGCCAGGGATCAACTCGGTTACGTCGAACTGCGCACTGACCACAAAGCCATCGTCACCGCGTGGAACGCCGAAGCCGGCCAAGTGGTGACCGCCGGCCAGCAAGTGGTGACCCTGGCGCAGCCGGACATCAAGGAAGCGGTGATCGACCTGCCCGACACGCTGGTCGATCAGTTGCCGGCGGACGTGGTGTTTCAAGTCGCCGTGCAACTGGACCCGAGCATCACCACCACCGCCACCGTTCGCGAAATCGAACCCCAGGCCCAAAGCGCCACCCGCACCCGTCGCGCCCGCCTGACCCTGACCGATACGCCACCGGGTTTTCGCCTGGGCACGGCGATCAGCGTGACCCTCAGCTCGGCCATCAAACCGCGTATCGAACTGCCCCTGACCGCGCTGCAAGAGGTCGATGGCAAATCGCGAATCTGGGTCATCGACCCACAGACCCAAACCGTTTCCCCGCGTGACATCAACCTGATCAGCCGTACCGATTCCATGATGGTCCTGGCCAACGGCGTGAAATCCGGCGAGCGCGTTGTCAGTGCCGGTGTGAACAGCCTGAAACCGGGGCAGGAAGTGAAAATCGACGAGGACGGCCCACAATGAAAGGGAGCTTCAACTTATCCGAATGGGCCCTCAAGCATCAGTCGTTTGTCTGGTATCTGATGTTCATCGCGCTGCTGATGGGCGTGTTCTCGTACTTGAACCTCGGCCGCGAAGAAGACCCCTCGTTCACCATCAAGACCATGGTGATCCAGACCCGCTGGCCGGGTGCGACCCAGGAAGAAACCCTCAAGCAAGTCACTGACCGCATCGAGAAAAAACTCGAAGAGCTCGATTCCCTCGACTACGTGAAAAGTTACACCCGCCCCGGTGAATCGACGGTCTTCGTCAACCTGCGTGACACCACCAGCGCCAAGGACATCCCGGAAATCTGGTACCAGGTGCGCAAGAAAATCAACGACATCCGCGGCGACTTCCCCAAAGGCCTGCAAGGGCCGGGGTTCAATGACGAATTCGGGGATGTGTTCGGTTCGGTGTACGCCTTCACCGCCGACGGTTTGTCGATGCGCCAGTTACGCGACTACGTCGAGCAGGTCCGCGCCGAGATCCGTGAGGTGCCGGGCCTGGGCAAGGTCGAGATGGTGGGTGAGCAGGACGAAGTGCTGTACCTGAACTTCTCCACCCGCAAACTGGCGGCGTTGGGCATTGATCAGCGTCAGGTCGTGCAGAGCCTGCAATCGCAAAACGCCGTGACGCCGGCCGGGGTGATCGAGGCCGGGCCGGAGCGTATTTCCGTGCGCACCACAGGGCAATTCGTTTCCGAGAAAGATCTGGAAAACGTCAATCTGCGGCTCAATGATCGCTTCTATCGTCTGGCCGACATTGCCGATATCAGCCGGGGTTATGTCGACCCGGCGACGCCGGAGTTTCGCTTCAACGGTCACCCGGGCATCGGCCTGGCCATCGCCATGAAGAAGGGCGGCAACATCCAGGATTTCGGCAAGGCGCTGCACCAGCGCATGACCGACCTGACCGCTGACTTGCCGGTGGGCGTCGGTGTGTACAACGTTTCCGACCAGGCGGCCGTGGTCGAAAAGGCCGTCGGGGGCTTTACCAGCGCGCTGTTTGAAGCGGTGGTGATTGTGCTGGTGGTCAGCTTTGTAAGCCTCGGCGTGCGCGCCGGGCTGGTGGTGGCGTGCTCGATTCCGCTGGTGCTGGCGATGGTCTTCGTCTTCATGGAATACAGCGGCATCACCATGCAGCGTATTTCCCTCGGCGCCTTGATCATCGCCCTTGGCCTGCTGGTGGACGACGCGATGATCACGGTCGAGATGATGGTCACCCGCCTGGAGATGGGCGAAACCAAAGAGCAGGCGGCCACCTTCGCCTACACCTCGACCGCGTTCCCGATGCTCACTGGTACGCTGGTAACGGTGGCCGGTTTTGTACCGATCGGCCTGAACGCCAGTTCGGCGGGCGAGTACACCTTCACGCTGTTTGCGGTGATCGCCGTGGCCATGCTGGTGTCCTGGGTTGTCGCGGTGCTGTTCGCGCCGGTGATCGGCGTGCACATCCTCAGTGCCAACGTGAAACCTCACAACGCCGAGCCCGGCCGCATCGGCCGTGCCTTCAATTACGGCATGCTCTGGTCCATGCGCAATCGCTGGTGGGCCATCGGCATCACCATTGCCTTGTTCGTGGCGTCGGTGTTTTCCATGCAGTTCGTGCAAAACCAGTTCTTCCCGTCTTCCGACCGCCCGGAAATCCTCGTCGACCTGAACCTGCCGCAAAACGCTTCGATTGCCGAAACCCGCAAAGCCGTAGACAAGCTCGAAGCGACACTCAAGGACGACCCGGACATCGTCCGCTGGAGCACCTACATCGGCGAAGGCGCGATCCGTTTCTACCTGCCGCTCGACCAGCAATTGCAAAACCCGTACTACGCGCAATTGGTCATCGTCAGCAAGGGCCTGGAATCGCGAGAGGCCCTGAGCCAGCGTTTGCGCGAGCGCTTGCGCAAGGACTTCGTCGGCATCGGCAGCTACGTCCAGGCGCTGGAAATGGGCCCGCCTGTCGGGCGACCGATCCAGTACCGGGTCAGCGGCAAGGACATCGACCAGGTGCGCAAACACGCCATCGCCCTGGCCACCGAGCTGGACAGGAACTCGCACATCGGCGAGATCATTTACGACTGGAACGAGCCCGGAAAAGTCCTGCGTATCGACATTGCCCAGGACAAGGCGCGGCAACTGGGGCTGTCGTCGGAAGACGTGGCCAACCTGATGAACAGTATCGTGGTCGGTGCGCCGGTGACGCAGGTCGATGACGATATCTACCTGATCAACGTCGTTGGCCGCGCGGTGGACGCGGAGCGCGGTACACCGGAAACCTTGCAGAACCTGCAGATTGTCACGTCGAGCGGCAACTCGATTCCGCTGCTGGCCTTCGCCACCGTGCGCTATGAAATGGAGCAGCCGCTGGTGTGGCGTCGCGACCGCAAGCCAACCATTACCATCAAGGCAGCGGTGCGCGACGAGATTCAGCCGACCGATCTGGTGAAACAACTCAAACCTGACATCGACAAGTTCGCCGCGTCGTTGCCGGTGGGCTACAAGGTCGCTACGGGCGGCACCGTCGAGGAAAGCGGCAAGGCCCAAGGGCCGATTGCCAAGGTCGTGCCGTTGATGCTGTTCCTGATGGCGACCTTCCTGATGATCCAGTTGCACAGCGTACAGAAGCTGTTCCTGGTCGCCAGCGTCGCGCCGCTCGGTTTGATCGGCGTGGTGCTGGCGCTGATCCCCACGGGCACGCCGATGGGGTTCGTGGCGATCCTCGGGATTCTGGCGCTGATCGGCATCATTATCCGCAACTCGGTGATTCTGGTGACGCAGATCGACGCCTTGGAGAAAGAGGGGTTGTCGCCGTGGGACGCGGTGGCGCAAGCCACGGAACATCGTCGCCGGCCGATTCTGCTGACGGCTGCGGCGGCGAGCCTGGGGATGATCCCGATTGCCCGGGAAGTGTTCTGGGGGCCGATGGCCTACGCGATGATCGGCGGCATCATCATCGCGACGTTGCTGACGCTGCTGTTTTTGCCGGCGCTGTATGTGGCCTGGTACAAGATTCGCGAGCCGAAGAAAGAGGCAGCGTGATCAAAAGCAAAAAGATCGCAGACTAATCCGCGCGACGCCAGACACTCGCCAACCAAGGCTGCTGCTCCCGCGGCAGCCCCGCCGGCCGGTAGTAATGCTCCAGCTCCACAAACCCCGCCGCGTTCAGCAATTCCTGCCATGCCTGAAGATCGTGATAAGCCCCATACCGCGGCCCATTCCAGCCTTCCTGATTTTCACCCCGCGGATTGGAACTGAACAACACACCGCCCGGTTTCAAAGCGGCATGCAATTGCTTTAACACCCGAGGCAATTCCTGAAGCGGAATGTGAAACAGCACCGCATTGGCGAAGATCCCGTCAAAGCGCCCGGCCGGCAAATCAAGCTTCAGAAAATCCTGCTGCCAGACCTCGCAACCACTGTCCTCGCGCGCCATCTGCGCAAACTTGTCCGAGCCGTCGAGGCCGACCGCCGTGTGGCCCATACGCGTGAACGTCTGCAAATCACGACCCGGCCCGCAGCCAAAGTCGAGAATGTCGAATGGCGCATCGCCCTGAATATGCCGCAACAGCGCATCGATGTTCTGGCTGACGTCATGGTCACGCGTGCCTTCGCGAAAACCTTCGGCCACCGAGTTGTAATGACCCAGGGTGGTGGAAGTGATCTGCTCGAGGTCGGCGGGAGTCTGTTTCATGGTCGGGCTACGCAGGCAATTGGGATTTGCCGAATATACGCCATCAGGTCTGTGGCTGCTGCGCAGCCCACGACCTGTTACTTCTTACAGTATCGGTCGGACCAAAAAGAGCTCAGTCTTAGCTTGACCCGAGCGAAGGACCGGCGAGACTGTGAACGCTCACCTACACACACCGAAGCTGTCGGTGATTGATCCGCGAGCCTTGGCGATCCGCAGCGTGGACTATTGTCGCCATCCGGACGAGGTCGTTATTGAACCTCGCATCACCCGGCAGATCTTCGATGAGGCCGGGCGGCTGGTTGCGTCATGGGATCCACGGCTTTGGGGCACGGCGTCGAAGCCGAACCTGACCAACCTCTACGGCTTGAGTCGCCAGTCGTTGCTGACGGACAGCGTTGATGCCGGCTGGCAGTTGAGTCTGTTTAATCACACCGATTCGCTGCATGCATTCTGGGATGGCCGGGGCTGTCAGCGTGAATGCGAATATGACGATCAGCAGCGTCCTGTCGCGGTCACGGAGCAGGGCGCAGCCGCATTGGCTCGTGTGGTCGACCGGTTCACCTACGGTGGCTGCGACGCAACGTTTACCGAGCGTAACCAGTGCAACCGGCTGATCCGTCATGACAGCCCGGCTGGTTCTCAAAACCTCGATGATTATGGTGTGGCCGGCGCTGTGCTGGCTGAATGCATACGTTTCCTCAACGATCTTGATACACCCGACTGGCCCCTCGAAATCGATGCCCGCGACGCGTGGCTGGAGACGCAATCGTTCGTGACGCAACACACCTTCCTGCCCACGGGCGAGATTGAGCGCCAGACCGATGCCATGGGCAATACCCGAACCTTTGGCTACGACGTGGCCGGCAGGTTGAGTGAAACCTGGCTGCTGCTGGCCGGGGATGGCAAACAACCGCAGTGCGTGGTCAGCGACATCCGCTACAACCCCTACGACCAGATCGAAAGCGAAATCGCTGGCAACGGTGTGAAAACGCAAGCTGAGTACGGCGCAGATGACGGTCGGCTGATCAGGCTGGTGGCGGCGGTCGGCAATCAAAGGCCACTGCAAGACTTGAACTACATCTATGACCCGGCAGGCAATATCGTCGAGCTGGAGGACAAACCCCAATCCGTTACCTGGTTCAACAATCAGCGCATCGAACCGATCAACCGTTACCGCTATGACAGCCTGTCTCAACTGATCGAAGCCAAGGGCTGGGAAGTCGCGAACCCCAGCCACGGACCGACGCTGCCGGACTTGCTGCCCACACCGCTGGACCCGAATCAGCGGCGCAATTACACCCAGCGTTTCGAATACGACGCGGCGGGCAATCTGATCACCCGTCACCACAGCGGTGCGCCGGGTTTCTCGATGTTCACCTCAGCCCGCAGCAATCGAAGCCTGGCGCAGCGGGATGAGGGTTCGCTGCCGGGGGAATCCGACATCGATTCAGGCTTCGATGCCTGCGGCAATCAGCTTGAGCTTCAACGCGGCCAAGCCATGACCTGGGATGTTCGCAATCAGCTAAACCGGGTGACCTTGGTCAAACGCCAGGATGAACCCGACGATTACGAAGGTTATGCCTACGACCGCCCCGGCCATCGGTTGCGCAAAGTGCACGTCAGCCAGGCCAATCGCCGAACCCTGCGCACAGAAGTCCGTTACCTTCCCAGCCTCGAAATCCACCGACAGGCCGATGGTGAAGTGCACCACGTCATCAACGCCGAAGCGGGACGTTGCAGTGTTCGCGCCTTGCATTGGCCCGAAGGCACCCATGTCGAACAACTGCGTTACAGCCTCTGCGACCACTTGGGTTCCAGCACGCTGGAGTTGGATCATGAAGCAGGCGTGCTGACTCAGGAACACTATTACCCCTTTGGTGGCACCGCCTGCTGGGCGGGGGAAAGTGCTTTGGTGGCGAAGTACAAAACGATTCGCTATTCCGGCAAAGAGCGGGATGCGACGGGGCTTTGTTACTACGGATTTCGGTATAGCGCACCATGGTTGCAACGGTGGATATCCCCGGATCCGGCGGGCTCTATAAACGGCCTTAATCTTTTTTTATTTGTTTCGAATCACCCAGTCAATCTCGAAGATGTGGATGGCCGTTTTTATGAGGGGGAGGGGGATAAAATTGAACGGAGTCTGTCATTTGGTGCAAAGATTGTCGCGCGTGGACTAGACCAGTTTTCAGCGGAGCAAAGAGATATTGTCAGATCGGAATTGCTCAAGCGGGAGCGTATATTTTCTGATGCTCAACGTGCATTGCTCTCAGATTTCTCCGGAGTTGGAGACATTATGCAGAGTCACTTTGGTCCCGCGTACGGCGTCGTTGCGAACAAAGTTCTGGACTCCTGGAGTCGGGGGGAAGCCCTAGTGAGAGAGTACCAAGGGAGCCGAGGAAATTATAAGTTTATAGGGTTTGAAACCGATAATAAAAACTTTTACGGAGAGGTGGATGTCAGTGATGTCCATGGAAGAATAGCGGTTAGCATTGATATAATTAATACCGGGAAGCTAAATGTGTTTTTTGGTCATGAAGTACTCCATCTAACGGGTGTGAATAACATTGCAGCGGTTGGGCCCGGTGCACTGGATGGTTTTTATTTAAGCTCAAGTGCTGATTGGACTGTGGGTCGTAGTGTTACTCAGTACATTTTTCAGGAGAGTCGAGTGTCTGAAATTATTATGCAGGGGGGAATGAGTCTGGACTATCTGAACTCATTTACAGATGTTCATAGCGATTTTATTAGTGTTGTTGAAAAATATGACGGAAGAGTTGGGTCTGGAATGGATATCCATACCGCGATATCAACTTTTAATGCTGATATATACTTGCGCGCCGAAATGGCAGCCGTGAACGCGGATAGCCTTGTATTTGCTGCGGACGCTTTGAGTCAGTCGTATCTGAATCGGCATGCTTAAGGGGGAGTGGTATGTCGATTGGAGCGGGTTACCCGCTCCATTTCAACCTAGTAAGTGTTCACATCTGCCTAGCGTTTATTCAATCCCCGCGCCAACCGATCCCCGCCCAACTGAATCACCGCCACCAACACCACCAGCAACACAATCACCGTCAGCATGATCTGGCTATCAAACCGCTGATACCCATACCGATACGCGATGTCCCCCAACCCGCCAGCACCAATCGCCCCGGCCATGGCCGATGAGTTGATCATCGTCACCAACGTAATGGTGAAACCACCCACGATCCCCGGCAGCGCCTCGGGCAGCAACACATGCCAAACGATATGCCAGCGCCGGCACCCCATCGCTTGCGCCGCTTCGATCAAGCCGAAATCCACCTCACGCAAACTGACTTCCGCGATGCGCGCAAAGAAAGGCGTGGCCGCAATGGTCAGCGGTACTACAGCAGCCCAGACACCGTAAGTGGTGCCCACGATCAACCGCGTGAACGGGATCAACGCCACCATCAAAATCAAGAACGGAATCGAGCGAAACAGGTTCACGAACGCACCCAACGCGCGGTTCAGTGCCGGTGCTTCGTAGATCCCGCCTTTGGAGCTGGTCACCAGGATCACCGCCAGTGGAATACCCGCCAGCAGCGCGATCAGTGACGACACGCCCACCATCAAAAACGTGTCGATGAAACCCTGCAGCAAGCGATCAAACCACATAACCCAGCACCTCCACCTGTTGTGCCCAATGACCGGCGCGCTGGCGCAGTTCTTCGGCGCCGAGGGACGAGCCGGCCACCGCCAGCAACAATTGCCCCAGTGCATGGCCCTGAATCCGTTCGACGCCGCCTTGCAGCAAGCGCACGCGGCCACCGAGTGCGGCGAACAGCGCTGCAAGATCCGGCTCGTCCGTGGCGCTGCCGGTGAATTGCAAACGCAGGACCACGGCGGCATCCGAAGATTGAGGCTGTGCCTGTAAACGACTCTGCAGCTCTTCTGGCAACGCGTGTTGCAACGGTGCGAGCAAGGTTTTGCTGACCTCATGCTGCGGGTTGCCGAAGACTTCCCAGACCGGGCCTTGCTCGACGATTCGCCCGTGTTCCAGCACGACGACGCGGTCGCAGATATCGCGGATCACCGCCATTTCGTGAGTGATCAGCACGATGGTCAGCCCCAGTCGCTGATTGATCTCGCGCAGCAGGCCGAGGATCGATTGCGTGGTCTCCGGGTCCAGTGCCGACGTGGCTTCGTCGCACAGCAGAATCGCCGGGTCGTGCACCAGGGCGCGAGCAATGCCGACGCGCTGTTTCTGTCCACCGGAAAGCTGTGCCGGGTAGGCTGTGTGTTTCTCTTGCAGGCCGACCAGTTCCAGCAGTTCGCGGACTTTCCGCTCGCGTTTTTCCTTAGGCACGCCGGCGACTTTGAGCGGCAATTCGACGTTCTGCCAAACGGTCTTGGCCGACATCAGGTTGAAGTGCTGGAAGATCATGCCGATGCGCCGACGCAGCGTGACCAGGCGGTCTTCATCGAACTCGCCGATGTCCACCTGATCGATCAGCACGCGCCCCGTGCTCGGTTGTTCTAGGCGGTTGATGGTGCGGATCAGCGACGACTTGCCGGCGCCGCTGCGGCCGATGATGCCGAACACTTCACCGCGCTGGATCGCCAGGTCAATGCCCTGAAGTGCGGCCACCGGACCTTGCTGGCCGTTGTAGGTTTTGCCCAGGCCGATGAAGCGCACGTGGGCACGGTTCAGGTCTGGGTGCAGTTCAGTCTGTTCGGCGTTCTGAGGCTCTGGAATTTCCAGTCGCCGTTGGATAGCGGCCGTCATGTTCAGCTTTCCCAACCGGCTTGGTAGAGCTTGCCGTGAGCCTTGTCGAGGGCGGCGCGAACGGCGGGCGAATGCTGGTAGATGTCGACGAATTTGATCAGGCGCGGGTCGGTTTTGCTTTTTGGCTGGATCACGAACTGGATCACGTATTCCTTGTGATCGAGGCCGTCGAACAGCAGCGCGGAACCGGCGTCGAAGGTTTTCGCCAGGCGAACGTACGCCGGGTAGCCCTGAACCAGATCGGCATCATCGTAGGCGCGTACCAGTTGCACGGCTTCGACCTGAAGGATTTTGATTTTCTTCGGGTTGGCGATGATGTCTTCTTCGGTGGCCTTGTAGCCGACACCCGGTTTGAGCGTGATCAGCCCGGCCTTGGCCAGCAGTTGCAGGCCGCGACCGCTGTTGATCGGGTCGTTGGCGATGGCCACGCTGGCGCCTTCCGGCAGCTCGTCGAAGCTTTTGTATTTCTTCGAGTAGAGGCCGACGTTGTTGATGATGCCCGGCGCGAACGGCACCAGGTCAAAACCGGAGGCGGCCCTGGCATTTTCCAGGAACGGGACGTGCTGGAAGTAGTTCACGTCGATGTCGCCGGCGGCGAGGCTGACGTTGGGCGCGATCCAGTCGGTGAACTCGACAAGTTCGACTTTCAGGCCTTGTTTGTTGGCTTCCTCGACGGCGGCCTCCAGGGGGATGGCGAACGCGGCGGTGGTGCCGACTTTCAGCGGCGCGTCGGCGCCGAAGGTGATGGAGCTGAAAAGGCCGAGGGCCAGGGCCAGTGCTTTGACTGGGTGAGAGAGGTAGTGCTTGGTCATGATGGTTATTCCAGTCAATTAACAATGTGTGAACGCATTGGTGGCGAGGGAGCTTGCTCCCGCTGGGCTGCGGAGCAGCCCCAAAGCCATTCGATGAGGTGCGTCAGGTAAAAACAGTCTGCGGGTTTTGCGACTGCTGCGCAGTCGAGCGGGAGCAAGCTCCCTCGCCACAGGGGATCAGTGTCGGTAGTGAGAGCCGGTGTGTTGCTCAGGCAAATGCGCTTCGCCGTGAAACAGCTTTTCCCGCAAGCTGCCGTTGTCATAGGCGGTCTTGTACGACCCACGCCGCTGCAACTCCGGAATCACCTGTGCAATGAAGTCCACATAGCTTTCCGGCGTGACAATCCGCGTCAGGTTGAAGCCATCCAGCCCGGTTTCGGCGATCCACGATTCCAGTTCATCGGCCACTTGCTCCGGCGAGCCCACCACGGTGATGTAGCGGCCACCGAGGGCGTGTTGCTCGAGCAACTTGCGTCGCGTCCAGTCGTTGTTTTGCAGGTTCTTGGTGGCCGACTGAATCGCGTTGCTCTTCACGTACTGGATCGGTTCGTCGAGTTCGTACTCGGAAAAATCGATCCCGGTCGACGCCGAGAAATGCGCCACGCCGGCCTCGGCGCTGGCGTAGCTCAAGTACTCGGCATGCTTGGCCCAGGCCAGCTCTTCGGTGGCGCCGACGATCACGTTCAGCCCCATGAACACCTTGATGTCTTCGGGATTACGCCCGGCCTCGACGGCGCTGGCGCGGACCTTGTCCACCTGGACCCTGGTCGATGGTTTGTTCTGCCCGCTGATGAATACGCACTCCGCGTGGCACCCGGCGAACAGCAAGCCGCGATCCGAACTGCCGGCCTGGAACAGCACCGGCGTACGCTGCGGCGACGGTTCGCAGAGGTGATAACCCTCGACCTGATAGAACTCGCCCTTGTGTTCGATCCTGTGCACTTTGTCCGGTTGCGCGTAGATCCGCTGTTTGGGATCGTTGAGCACTGCACCGTTTTCCCAACTGCCTTCCCAGAGTTTGTAGAGCACCTCGAGGTATTCATCAGCCTGGTCGTAACGACGGTCGTGCTCAACTTGCTCGCTCAGGCCCATGGCCTTGGCGGCGCTGTCGAGGTAACCGGTGACGATGTTCCAGCCGACCCGACCGCGACTCAGGTGATCGAGCGTCGACATGCGCCGGGCGAACAGATAGGGCGGTTCGTAAGTCAGGTTGGCGGTCAGCCCGAAGCCAAGGTTTTTGGTGACGGCGGCCATCGCCGAGACCAGCAGCAACGGGTCGTTGACTGGCAGCTGGATCGACTCTTTCAGCGGCACGTCCGCCGAGTTCTGGTAGACGTCGTACACGCCGACGATGTCGGCGATGAACAAACCGTCGAACAGTCCACGCTCCAGCAATTGCGCCAGTTCGGTCCAGTATTCGATGGTTTTGTATTGGGTGGAGGTGTCCCGTGGATGCGTCCACAAACCATGGTTGATGTGCCCGATGCAGTTCATGTTGAACGCGTTGAGCAGGATCTTCTTTTTCGCGTCGGCCATCAGATGGTCCCCCGCAGCGGCGGGTTTTCATCGTTGAGGTAGTAGTTGCCCACGGCGTGATACTTCCAGCGCACCGGGTCGTGCAGCGTGTGCACCCGAGCGTTGCGCCAGTGGCGATCCAGTCCGTGTTCGATCAGGGTTGCCTGGCTGCCGGCCAATTCGAACAGCGTGCTGCCGGCAGCGAGGGAGATTTCGGTGCTGATGGCGCGGGCTTCGGCGACGGCAATCGATGCCGCAGCGACAGTCTCGGCGTTGGTCTCGGCCTGGGCCTTGTCGAGGAATTCGCCGGAACGCTCCAGCAGCGCTTCTGCTGCGTGCAAGCGGATGCTCAGATGGCCGAAGCTCTTGATGGTCAGCGGGTCATCGGTGGCTTTTTCATGCGTGGCGTCGATCCATGGCCGGGTTTTGGTTCGCACGAAATGCAGTGCGTCTTCATAGGCGGCGCGGGCGATGCCGGTGTCGATGGCGGCGTGAAGTATCTGCGCCAGCGGGCCGACCGGGGTCGGGCGTTCGAAGGCACTTTGAAACGCGATGACGTCTGCGGCGGCGACGTATACGTCTTCGAACACTACCGAACCGCTGCCGGTGGTGCGCTGACCGAAGCCGCTCCAGTCATCGATGACGGTCAGGCCTTTGCTGTCGCGCGGGACGAATGCCAGTTGCTGCACGCCGTTTTCATCCACCACTGACGTCGGGATGCGTTGTGCGTAGATCGCACCCGTGGCGTAGAACTTGCGGCCGTTGATGCGATAGCCGTCACCGTCTCGAGTCAGGCTGGTGACGCGGTCGTGGGCGGTCTTGGTGCCGAGTTCGGCGAGCGCGTTGCCGAAGCGCTGACCAGCGAGCACTTCTGCGTAGAGGCGTTTTTTCTGCTCTTCGCTGCCATTCACTCGCAGCACTTCGAGGGCATAAAAATGGTTCTGCGGAATTTGTCCGAGGGAGCCGTCAGCCTGGGCGATCAGGGCAATCACCTTGGCCAGCGTGACGTTCGAAACGCCAGCGCCGCCGTACTCCTTCGGCACGCTGATGCCCCACAGGCCCGAGCGGGAAAACACTTCCAGTTCAGGGTGCGGCAAACGGCGCTCGCGGTCGCGCAGGGCGCTGTCGCGTCTGAAATCTTCAGCCAGATCAGTGGCGACGATCAGGGCTTGTTCATCGCCGGTGATGACCGCGACGTGGTGAGAAAGAGTCATAGGTTTCTCCAGATATCGGGTCGTCAGATCCAGGAATGGCGAGCCGGCAGCGTGCCGTTGAGGTGGTACGCGCCGACCGCGTGATATTTCCAGCGCACCGGGTCGTGCAGCGTGTGCACGCGGGCGTTGCGCCAGTGGCGGTCAAGGTTGAATTCGGCGAGGGTGGCGCGGCTGCCGGCCAGTTCGAAAAGTTTTTCGCTGGCCAGCAGCGAGATTTCGGTGGTCAGCACCTTGGCTTCGGCCACGGCAATCGAAGCCCGCGCAGCGGAGTCGGCGGTGAGCGGCACGGCGTTGACTTGATCAAGCACTTGCCCGGCCTTGCGCAGCAGCGCTTCGGCGGCGTGCAGTTCGATTTTCAGTTTGCCAATATCAGCAATCACGTACAGGTCGTCGCTGGCGCGTTCGACCTTGGCGTCGATCCACGGCCGTGCGCGGTTTTTCACAAACTCGATGGCGTCGTCGATGGCGCCGCGGGCGATGCCGGCGTCGATGGCCGCTTGAATCAATTGCGAGACGGCACCCTGGATATTCGGCTTGTCATTGATCTTCCAGTTATCCACAACAAGCTCGGCGTCGACCCGCACGTTGTTGAGCAAAATGGTGCCGCTGGCGGTGGTGCGCTGGCCGAAACCGGACCAGTCATCGACGATGCGCAGACCCGGAGTGCCGCGACGGACAAAAGCCAGCACTTGCTTGCCGTCGTCGTTCAGCGCCTTGACCGCGACCCAGTGGGCGAACAGGGCGCCAGTGGAATAGAACTTCTGTCCGCTGATGACAAAACCATCACCGTCGGCAGTGATCCGTGCCTTGAGTTCAAGGGTGTTTTTGGTCCCGCGTTCCGGCCCGGCATTGCCGATGCGCCAGCCTTCGAGCACGCTTTTGAACAGCTGCTTTTTCTGCGCTTCGGTGGCGCTGCCGAGCACCAGGTTGAGAATGCCGAACTGGTTCTGCGGGATCTGTCCCAATGCCGGGTCGGCCGCGGAAATGATCGCGAACACCTCGGCCAGTGTGACGAATGAAACCTGCGGGCCACCGTACTCGCGCGGGATGGCAATGCTGCCCAGGCCGCTGCGGGTGAACTGTTCGATTTCCGACCATGGCAACCTGCGCTGCTGATCACGTTTGGCCGCTTGCAAGCGGGCGACGTGCGCCAGCTCATGGGCGGCCTTGATGGCTTGCGCGTCGTTGCGCAAAACCTGCGCGGGCAACAACAGGGGGGCGATATCCAGATCACTCTGGAGGGTTGCTTCTGCCAGACTGGACATCAGTGCCGCTCCTTGGCTGCACGCAATGCCCTGGCGATCTGCACTGGGGTGATTGTGTTCCGGACCATACCTACCTCACATCTCATGGAACGCTGCGATGAGTGCAGCGAAGTAAAAACAAGAATGTCCGGTGGTCCGGTGCATATACCCTAAGCGCGTATAAAAAATAAATAAACTAACTTTTAGGAATATGAATAGAAGGTGTCGTGAGCAACTGTACGCAGGGCAACACTTTGTTTTTGTAGCAATACACCGCCCGAGATCAGTCTGTAGGAGCGAACGGTGCGGTCTGGCTTGCTCGCGAAGAACGATGACTGGGTGCGTCAAAGGCTGACGCCTTCGCGAGCAAGCTTCGCTCCTACAGTGAACGCACAACGTTCAGTGTTTTCGGGGCTCTGCAGCCATGAGCGGTTCCTTTGGCCGGACCTTTAAATAGGGATTCGCACATCCGATTTTCAGCGTGCGCGCCGGTGCCCATCGGGAATTGTTACCCACGCGGTCGAGGATGCAGTAAGTCACTTCCAGCCGCAGGTCTTCGCCGGCTTCGAGAATGATCGCGGGCGGCACCCAGACTTGAATCGGCTCACCCACGTCGCTCGCCTTGAGCCGTGGCAGGTCCATGCGCACATCGCCCCAGCGCACGGTGATTTCATCGTCGGCGGCCATGTTCAGGTACGGCTCTATGGTCAAGGGAACGCCGCGCTTGATCTGGTTCGGGTTGACGCCCTGACGACGGATGGTTTCAGGAATGCCCACCGGCGCCAGGCGCTGGTTTTCGTCACCACACAGCGCAGATGGCTGGCCGCCGGGGCAGTCGAGCTTGACCTGTACACGGGTTGCCGGTGACAGCGCAGGCCCCTGGCCGACCTGCATGAGCCGATAGTGAAGGCGTGAGGAGCCATTGGCGATGAAGCTTTCCGGCACTCGCAGACTGATCGCTTTCCCGACGTCCTGGGTATTCAGCACTCTGGAGGCCACGTAGCAGTTGTCCCAGAACAGCTCGATCAAGTCGCCTTCATCCATGCCGGAGTAAGGCGCGACGTCGATCAGCAGATGAGCTGCCGAGCTGATGTTGATGCCGCTCTTGTGTGATTGCGCCACGATCGGCGCCGCAAGTTCGGGTTTGTTCGAAGTGTTTTTCATGGGTTTCTCCTTGAAGTCTTGCAGCGAAGTCCGTTTCTGAAAGAGCTGAAGTGCCGAGTAATAAACGGATCATTACTTCGTATGAAAACAATGATTGAACCGTCAGTGATTACATCGGCTGGCGACTAGATAAGAGTGCGCATGAATAACTGTCAATAGAATGAGTTAGTTGAGTAATGAATCTGACGTTATTCAGAAGTCTCCTACGCTTTGAGGTTAAGAAGCCGCAGCGTGCTGTCGAACATGACCACTGAATCGGCGGTGTTTGCGCGCCGTATATGCAGATCCCGTGCACACTGAGGGCGAAGCGTCTCGAGGATTTTAGGCGAGGTTTATCGGTAGCAGGACATAGATATGTACCGCACACGATATTGAAGGAAAGATAAATAATTCGAGTTTTCGTAAGGAGGATTATGACCGTGCAATGTTACTTCCATCCGTGGAAGTTAACACTTTGTCATCGCAGCTCAGTTGTGAGAGTTGTTCAGAAACTTGCTGAGAAACTGCTTTGTACGTTCTTCTTTAGGATTGGCAAACAGCGCCTTGGCTTCGCCTTGCTCAACGATCACCCCCTTGTCGAAAAACACCACGCGGTTGGCCACGTCTCGGGCAAAACCCATTTCGTGAGTAACGATGACCATGGTGCGATTCTCTTCAGCCAGGCTGCGAATGGTCGCCAGCACTTCACCCACCAACTCCGGATCGAGCGCTGAGGTGGGTTCATCGAACAGGATCACTTCCGGCTCCATCGCGAGCGCGCGGGCAATCGCCACACGCTGTTGCTGCCCACCGGAGAGTCGTCGCGGGTAAGCATCTTCCTTGCCCGCGAGGCCAACCCTGGCCAACAGCTTTTTACCCAGGGCGACGGCTTCGGCGTGAGGGATCTTCTTCACGATGATCGGGCCTTCGATGACGTTTTCCAGGGCGGTTCGATGGGGAAACAGGTTGAAGTTCTGGAACACGAAGCCGACGTGCTGACGCAGGCGTCGCACCAGGTTCTGCTGCTGGTTCAGCGGGCGGCTGCCATCGATTTCGATGTCGCCGACCTTGATCCGGCCGCTGGTGGGTTCTTCCAGGAAGTTCAGGCAACGCAGGAACGTGGTTTTCCCCGAGCCACTTGGCCCGATGATCGCGACGACCTCGCCTTCCTTCACCTCCAGATCGATGCCGTTGAGCACGACTTGACCCTTGAACTGCTTTGTCAGTTTTTCCACGACAATCATGGGGTCAGGACTCCTGGTCGTGCCGATTGACCCGCTCTTCCAACTTGTTCTGCAGGTGCGAAAGCACCGTGGCCAGAATCCAGTAGATCAGCGCGGCGGCAAGATACATGGTGAAAATTTCGAAGGTCCGGGCGGTAATCAGCTGCGCCTGGCGGAACAGTTCCGGCACCTGGATGGTGGCGGCCAGTGCGGTGTCCTTGACCAGCGAGATGAAGCTGTTGCCCAGCGGTGGCAGGGCCGTGCGCATCGCCTGCGGCAGGATGGCCCGGCGCAGGGTTTGCGCACGGGTCATGCCGATACTCGCGGCGGCTTCCCACTGGCCACGCTCGATAGAACTGATTGCCGAACGCAGGATTTCGCAGGCGTAGGCGGCCATGTTCAGCGAGAAGCCGATCAGGGCCGCCGGCAGTGGATCAAGTTCGATACCCAATTGCGGCAAGCCGTAATAGATCACGAACAGTTGCACCAGCAACGGCGTGCCGCGAAAGAACGACACGTAGATGCGGGCGATCCAGCTCACCAGTTTGAAGCGCGACAGACGCATCAACGCCAGGCCGAAACCCATCACCAGACCGAAGAACATTCCGCCCAGACTGAGGATTACCGTGTAGTACGCACCCTTCAGCAGGAAGGGCGCGGAGTCCAGCGCAAGTTGGAAAGCTTCTTCCATTATTGAGTGACGTCAGCGCTGAAGTATTTTTCCGAAAGCTTTTTCAGCGTACCGTCGGCACGCAGCTTGTCGATGGCCTTGTTCACCGCTGCCAGCAACTCAGGTTCGCCTTTGCGCAGGGCGACACCGGCTTCCTGACGGGAGAACGCTTCGCCGGCGGCGGAGGTGTCCTTGGCTTTCTTGGCGTATTCCAGTGCAGCGAGACGGTCGATCAGGATGGCGTCGATACGGCCGACGCGCAGGTCCTGGAATTTGGTCGGATCATCTTCATAAGTGCGGATGTCTGCCTTGGGCACATTCTCTTTCACCCACTGCTCGTAGTTGGTGCCCAGGCCGACGCCCACTTTCTTGCCGGCCAGATCGGCGGCGGTCTTGATGGTGTCTTTGTTCTTGGTCAGGGTCAGCGCCTGAATCCCGGAAACGGTGTACGGCTCGGAGAAGTCATACTTCTTCTTGCGCTCTTCGGAGATGGTCACCTGGTTGATCACCGCGTCCAGACGCTTGGATTCCAGCGCCGCGAGGATGCCGTCCCATTTGGTCGGTTGCAGTTTGACCTTCACGCCCAGCTCTTTGGCCAGGGCTTCGGAGAACTCGACTTCGAAGCCGGCCAGTTTGCCGTCGGCATCGACGAAACTGAACGGTGGGTAAGTACCTTCCAGACCGACGTTGATCACGCCCGCGTCCTTGATTTTTTGCAGCTGCTCACCGGCAACCGCTTGCCCCAGCAGACCGGCGCTCAGCGCCAGGCCCAGCGAACCCACCAGCAGATTTCGACGTAGTGCGGAAAAATTCATGACAAGCCCCTGTGTTTTCTTATGAAGACGCTTTTAGGAATGTTGGCAAAATCGGGATTTGGACGACTGCAATATCCTGCCCTAAAGAAGCGTATGCGTCTCGCTGCAAATTCGCCTGCGGCGTGACTATATGACGACGCTTTTAGATAGGAAAATAATAAATATTCTGTTTGTTATTCTTTTGTTGCATATACGGTCAGTTCGATCCCCTGTGGCGAGGGAGCTTGCTCCCGCTCGGCATCGAAGCAGTCGAAAAACCCAATCACCGCGATTCGAATGAAACACCGCAGCGCAAATTTTGGGGGCGCTCCTCGCCCCAGCGGGAGCACGCTCCCTCGCCACAAACGCTCTTCAGCCAGTTAGTGAATCCTTGTAGGCAAACAACGCCGGCGCCCCGCCGGTGTGCAGGAAGATGATCGGCCCTTGATCAAAACGCTGACGACCAATCCCGTCGAGCAAACCGGCCATGGCCTTGCCGGTATACACCGGGTCCAGCAGCAAACCTTCCTGGCTCGCCACCAGCTTCACCGCGGACAGCGTCCCGGCATTCGGCTCGCCATAGCGCGGAGCAAAATATTCGTCCCACAGCTCGACCTTGAAACTGTCCGGCAAGCTCACGCCCAACAGCGCCGCGGTACGCTCGGCCAGTCCCTGGACCTTGGGCCGCTGATCTTCATCGCTACGGGATACCGTCACGCCAATCACTGGCAAATCCGGCAATACTTCGCTCAACGCGAGTGCCAGGCCGCTGTGGGTTCCGGCGCTGCCCGAGGCCAATACCACCGCCGCGAAATTCAGACCGGTGTCCTTTATCTGCTCGGCCAGTTCCAGCCCGGCGCGCACATAACCCAAAGCGCCCAACGCGTTCGAGCCACCGATCGGCACCAGATACGGTTTTTTGCCGTTGCTGCGCAGGCGTGCGGCCAAGGCCTCCAGTTGCTCGTCAGCGTTGTCGAGGTTTTCCACCAACTCAACCTTGGTATCGAACAGGTCGAGCAACAGCCGATTGCCGTTGCCGACATAGTCGGTGTCGTCGGTGCCCAGAGGATTCTCCAGCAGTGCTACGCATCCCAGGCCCAGTTTCGCTGCGAGAGCCGCTGTCTGGCGCACGTGGTTGGATTGCAACGCACCTGCTGTGATCAGCGTGTCCGCATCCTGGGCCAGCGCATCGGCGGCCAGGTATTCGAGTTTGCGCAGCTTGTTGCCGCCCATCGCCAGCGGCGTCAGGTCGTCGCGTTTGACGTAGACGTCGCGGCCGAGCCAGGCCGACAGGCGTTCGAGTTTTTCCAGAGGGGTCGGGTGGCCGAGCAGATCGAGGCGGTCAAAGCGGGCGAGCTGTTGTTTGATCATGGGTCCGTACTGGCGGTGATAGATGTCAGGACTATAGGCACGCCTATATGCAGGGGCAACCGGCAAGATTACTTATAGCCAAAAGTGCTGAGCACAGCACAATCGGTTCTTAATTCGGCTTCCAGACCTTGCCGTAAAGTAATCGCCGTCAGCGCGGCCAGACACTCCGGCCGCCCGTGTGGAGTTTTTACCGTGAGCGAGCGTTCCAGCCATTGGCAATTGCAGACCATCGTCAGCCAGTTGCGCACGGCGCGCGACCAGTGGCGTGCGCAAAACGGCCGTGCCAGCGGCGAGCAGGGCGGTCGCGAGTTGCCCTCCCGAGCGGCCATGGCGGAGATTCTTGAAGCGCTGTGCGGGGCGCTGTTCCCGATGCGCCTCGGGCCGGTGGACTTGCGTGAAGAGAGTGAAGACTTCTATGTAGGCCACACGCTGGACGTTGCGCTGAACGCGTTGCTGGGTCAGGCGCGGCTTGAATTGCGTTACGCCGCCCGCCACAGCGCCTCGGCCGACACTGAAGTCGAAGCCAAAACGATCCAGATCATCCAGGACTTCGCCCTGGCGCTGCCGGGGCTGCGCAGCTTGCTGGACACTGACGTGCTGGCGGCCTATCACGGTGACCCGGCGGCTCGTAGCGTCGATGAAGTGTTGCTGTGCTATCCGGGGATTCTGGCGGTGATTCACCATCGCCTCGCGCATCACTTGTACCGCGCCGGACTGCCGTTGCTGGCGCGGATCAGCGCAGAAATCGCTCACTCGGCGACCGGTATCGATATCCACCCGGGCGCGCAAATCGGCCGCAGCTTCTTCATCGATCACGGGACGGGTGTGGTGATCGGCGAGACCGCCATCATTGGCGAGCGCGTGCGGATTTATCAGGCGGTGACCCTGGGCGCTAAACGCTTCCCGGCGGATGAAGACGGCCAGTTGCAGAAGGGCCATCCGCGGCATCCGATTGTCGAGGATGATGTGGTGATCTACGCCGGTGCGACGATTCTGGGGCGGATCACCATCGGCAAGGGCTCGACCATCGGCGGCAACGTCTGGCTGACGCGCAGTGTGCCGGCGGGGTGCAACCTGACGCAGGCGAATCTGCAGCATGATGATGGGGCGCAGAAGTAAGTCTCGACATCTCCAGTGGTCTTGCTGACGCCTTCGCGGGCAAGCCACGCTCCCACAGGTCTTGTGTCGAACCCGGATTTTGCGAACGCCACAAAACCTGTGGGCTTGCCCGCGATTGGTTTCAAGCCGAACCGAGATAATGGCATTTCACTGATTCCCCACTGAACGAATCCCCCAAACCCCACGTCATACCCATCCTTGAGCTAGCGTACACAACAGGTTTTTGTGGCGAGGGAACTTGCTCCCGCTCGGTTGCGAAGCAGCCGCATTCCTGGCGAAAACCGGGGTGCCGCTTCGCGACACAGGGGGAGCAAGCTCCCTCGCCACACCGTACCGCCGAGCCTTGCGATTAGTCCTTAGCACCCTATTCATGTTTAACTTGAACGCTCATTCAAGTTAAACCGCCGGTTTGCTGCCCGCTCACAACAGGAGGCTTGCCCTTGCCGAGTCCGTTATTGATTGCCCGGTTTCACCCCCTTGAGGCGCACCTTTCATGAGTGCACCGTCTACCCCCGCCAGCGGCCAGGTCCGCATGAATCCGCCGGTGTTTTACTTCGCCGCGACCTTCATTCTGCTCTTCGGCCTCGTCGTCATCGCCATGCCTGAACAGGCCGGCGCCTGGCTTCTGCAAGCGCAAAACTGGGCGGCCAACACGGTCGGCTGGTACTACATGCTCGCGATGACCCTGTATCTGGTCTTCGTGGTGGTCACCGCCTTGTCCGGCTACGGCAAGATCAAGCTCGGTGCCGACCACGACGAGCCCGAATTCAGTTACCTGTCCTGGACCGGCATGCTGTTCGCCGCCGGGATCAGCATCACGCTGTTTTTCTTTTGCGTGTCCGAACCGCTGACCCATTTGTCGCAACCGCCCCAAGGCGAGGCCGGCACCGCGGACGCGGCGCGCCAGGCGATGCAGATTCTGTTTCTGCACTGGGGCCTGCACGGCTGGGGCGTGTTTGCCTTCGTCGGCATGGCGCTGGCCTATTTCGCCTACCGCCACAACCTGCCGCTGGCCTTGCGTTCGGCGCTGTATCCGCTGATCGGCAAACGCATCAACGGTCCGATCGGTTACGCGGTGGATGGCTTCGGCATCATCGCCACGGTGTTCGGCCTTGGTGCCGACATGGGCTTCGGGGTGTTGCACCTCAACTCGGGGCTCGACTACCTGTTCGGCGTCGCCCACACCCAGTGGGTTCAGGTCGGCCTGATCACGCTGATGATGGGCGCTGCGATCATCGTCGCGGTGTCCGGCGTCGATAAAGGCGTGCGGGTGATGTCCGACATCAACATGCTGCTGGCCTGTGCGCTGCTGCTGTTCGTGTTGTTCGCCGGCCCGACGCAGCACTTGCTCAACACCCTGATCCAGAACATCGGTGACTACCTCGGCGCGTTGCCGATGAAGAGTTTTGACCTCTACGCCTACGACAAACCCAGCGACTGGCTGGGTGGCTGGACGGTGTTCTACTGGGCCTGGTGGATCGCGTGGTCGCCGTTCGTGGGCTTGTTCATCGCACGGATTTCCCGTGGCCGGACCATCCGCGAATTCGTCTTCGGGGTGCTGTTGATCCCGCTTGGTTTCACCCTGGCGTGGATGTCAATTTTCGGTAACAGCGCCATCGACCAAGTGCTCAACCACGGCATGAGCGCGCTCGGCATGTCGGCCATCGACAACCCGTCGATGACCCTCTACCTGCTGCTGGAAACCTACCCGTGGAGCAAAACCGTGATTGCGGTCACGGTGTTCATCAGCTTCGTGTTCTTCGTCACCTCGGCGGATTCCGGCACCGTGGTGCTGTCGACGCTCTCGGCCAAGGGTGGCAACCCGGATGAAGACGGGCCGAAATGGCTGCGGGTGTTCTGGGGCGCGATGACCGCGCTGGTGACCAGTGCGTTGCTGTTCTCCGGCAGCATCGACGCGCTGAAGTCGGCGGTGGTGCTGACGTCGTTGCCGTTCTCGCTGATCTTGCTGCTGATGATGTGGGGTCTGCACAAGGCGTTTTATCTCGAGTCACAGAAGCAGATCGCCCAATTGCATTCCCTGGCGCCGGTGTCCGGTTCCCGGCGTGGCGGATGGCGTCAGCGTTTGAGCCAGGCGGTGCATTTCCCGTCGCGCGATGAGGTCTATCGCTTCCTCGACACGACGGTGCGCCCGGCGATTGAAGAAGTGACGGCGGTGTTCGTCGAGAAGGGCTTGAACGTGGTCACTCAGCCTGATCCGGCGAACGACAGCGTCAGCCTGGAAATCGGTCACGGCGAGCAGCATCCGTTCATCTATCAGGTGCAGATGCGTGGCTACTTCACGCCGTCCTTCGCCCGTGGCGGCATGGGTTCCAAGGAGCTCAACAATCGTCGTTATTATCGGGCCGAAGTGCATTTGAGCGAGGGCAGTCAGGACTACGATCTGGTGGGCTACACCAAGGAGCAGGTCATCAACGACATCCTCGATCAGTACGAGCGGCACATGCAGTTTTTGCATTTGGTGCGTTGAGGTCAGGTCTCGCTGCTCATCACCATGAACAGCACCAGCGCTGCCACCGGCACACCAAACACCACACTGCCGACCACCAGTTCCGTCGTCACGGGCTGGCCGGCAGTGACCACGCCGATGGCGCCATTGATCATTGTCAGGGCCAGCCACAGGACGATGAAGCTGTAGGTCAGGGTCTGCCGACCGAAGCCGATTTTCTCGCCGATGAACAGCATCAGCGCGAGGAGGACCAGGCCGAAGAAGATGATGATGGTGGTGTGCATGATGTGTTCCTCCTGTCAGGTGGGTGTCGCCTGTGCAGCCGCCCTCGGTCTCCCTGCTCACTTTTGAGCATAGGCGTCGGTGCGCTCTCCGTGCTTAAACCAACCCGCCATTGACCCGCAGGATTTGCCCGTTGACCCAAGCCGCATCCGGCCCGACGAGGAAGGACACAACGCGGGAGATGTCTTCCGGCTGAGCCAGGCGTTCCAGCGGCGGCATCCTGGCGAAGGTTTGAATGTGTTCTTCGCTCTTGCCGTGCAGGAACAGATCGGTCGCCACCGGGCCCGGGGCGACGGCATTGACGGTGATGTGGCGACCGCGCATTTCCTTGGCGAACACCTGAGTCAGGGATTCCACCGCCGCTTTGCTGGCGATGTACACGGCGTAGCCCGGCAGGTTCATGCCGACGGTACTGCTGGAAAAATTGACGATCCGTCCGCCGCTGTTCAGGCGAGTGGCCGCTTCACGCAACGTGTTGAACGTGCCGCGAGCGTGAATGTTGAAGTTCTGGTCGAACAGTTCGTCCGTGTGTTGCGCCAGCGGCACCACTTTGAGTATGCCGGCGTTGTTGATCAACACATCGACTTTGCCCAGCTGCGATTCGGTTTCATCGAACATCCGGCGCACGTCGTCGGCATTGGCCACGTCAGCCTTGATCGCTATGGCTTGATGGCCGGCCTGACGCAACTCCACGACCAGTCCGGAGGCTTCGGCGGCGCTGCTGGCGTAGTTGATGGCGACGGCGAACCCCTCGCTGGCCAGTTGTCTGGCGATGACGGCGCCGATGCCGCGAGAGGCACCGGTCACGATGGCCACTTTCGAAGTTTGAGTAGTCATGGCGGTTAATCCTTTGGGGGTGTTGGTGGGGGGGGTGAAGCCAGATTCACATGTTTACTCAGGCCGATAAATGCACGAGAGTTGCCTTGACTGTTCAATAATCGCCAACAATCGAAGCTCCGGAGCTCAGCGTGGATCAAGTCAAGGCAATGAAGGTTTTCGTGCGGATCTACGAGCGCAGCAGCTTCACCCTGGCCGCCGAAGACCTGAACCTGCCGCGGGCAACCCTGACCCACACGCTGAATCAGTTCGAAGCCTGGCTCGGTACGCGTTTGCTGGAGCGCAGCACACGTAAAGTGCGTCCGACGCTGGACGGCGAGGCTTACTACCTGCGTTGTGTGCAGTTGCTGGCAGAGCTGGAAGAAGCCGAGCTGGCCTTTCGCAGCGTGGCGCCGAAGGGGCGATTGCGCGTGGATTTGCATGGCACCTTGGCCAAGCACTTCGTGATCCCTGCGTTGCCGCAGTTCATGGCCCGTTACCCGGATATCGAACTGTCCATCAGCGAGGCCGACCGCTTTGTCGACCTGATTGCCGAAGGCGTCGACTGCGTACTGCGCGCCGGCACCCTCGGCGACTCGGCGCTGATCGGCAAGCGTGTCGCCAACCTGCGGCAGATCACCTGCGCCAGTCCTGCATATCTGCGCAAATACGGCGAACCGAGAACCCTCGAAGACCTGAAACACCATCGCGCGGTGAACTACGTCTCGCGCACCACGGCCAAGTTGTTTCCATTCGAGTTCATGGTTGATGGCGAGCTGAAGGAAGTGGCCATCGACGGCGCGATTTCAGTATTCGGCGCGGAAATCTATGCCGCGTCGGCCATCGCCGGACTGGGCTTGATCCAGTGCCCGCATTACCGAATGGCAACGCTGATTGCTCAGGGGCTGGTGCAGGAAATCCTCATCGACACCCCTCCGCCGCCGATGCCGGTTTCAGTGCTGTATCCGCACAACCGACACCTGTCGCCACGGGTTCGGGTGTTTGTGGATTGGTTGGGGGAGGTGTTTGCGGGGGCCGTTTGAACGAAGGCTGCGATCCTGGCGATGGTTGTACCGCCGAAGATGAATAATGTGAAACGTTTCAGCATTTCCTCGAGTCGGAGGTTTATCGACGTTTGTCTGGGCGTATGCTGGGCAACTTGCGAAGCAGTCGATGCCAACTTCAAGACAGACAAGAGAGGATTCGATGACCTACACCGCTGCCGAAAACCGCTACGACTCCATTCCTTACCGCCGCGTCGGCCGCAGCGGTCTGGTGCTGCCGGCGTTGTCCCTGGGCCTGTGGCACAACTTCGGCGACAGCACGCCGATCGACACCCAGCGTTCGTTGCTGCGCACGGCGTTCGATCTGGGGATCAACCACTTCGACCTGGCCAACAATTACGGCCCGCCGTACGGCAGCGCCGAGATCAACTTCGGCCGTTTGCTGCGCGAAGACTTCAAGCAGTATCGCGACGAGCTGATCATTTCCAGCAAGGCCGGTTGGGACATGTGGCCCGGTCCTTACGGGCAGGGCGGCGGTTCGCGCAAATACGTGCTGGCCAGTCTTGATCAGAGCCTGCAGCGCCTGGGCCTGGATTATGTGGATATTTTCTATTCCCACCGTTTCGATCCGGATACTCCGCTGGAGGAAACTGCCAGCGCATTGGCTACGGCGGTGCAGCAGGGCAAGGCGCTGTACATCGGCATCTCGTCGTATTCCGGGGTGAAAACCCGTGAGATGGCGGCGCTGTTGAAAGAGTGGAAAGTGCCGTTGCTGATTCACCAGCCGGCCTACAACCTGCTCAATCGCTGGGTAGAAAAGGACCTGCTGGAGGTCACCGACGAACTGGGCACCGGCGTGATTGCGTTCACGCCGTTGGCGCAGGGCCTGTTGACCGACAAATACCTCAATGGCATTCCGAAGGACGCGCGGGTCAATCGTCCGGGCGGTGGTTCTTTGCAGTCCTCGCATCTGTCGGAGGCCAACATCGCCCATGTGCGTGGGCTCAACGAAATCGCCAAGCGTCGCGGCCAGAGCCTCGCGCAACTGGCGCTGGCGTGGACGCTGCGCGATCCGCGGGTGACCTCGGCGCTGATTGGTGCGAGCCGGCCGGAGCAGATCATCGAGAACGTCGGGGCCTTGAAGAATTTGAGCTTCACTGTGGAGGAGTTGGCGGAGATTGACCGGTTTGCCCAGGAGGGCGGGATCAATCTTTGGGAGAAACCTTCGACGGCTGAGTAAGGGTTTGGCGCCAGAATCTTTGGCGCCTTTTAGACCGCTATCGCGAGCAGGCTCGCTCCCACAGTGGTTGGGGGTTGACCACAAAATGTGTGGCCGGCCGATCACTCTGTGGGAGCGAGCCTGCTCGCGATGGGGCCAGTACAGTCAATGGAAAAATCAGGATTTACCTGAAAAACGGCACATCCCCCAACACCGTCGCCCGCTGCATCACTCGCCGCGCCGGTCGGTAATCATCCACCGCGTAATGCTGCGTCACGCGGTTATCCCAGAACGCTACGTCGTCCTTCTGCCAGCGCCAGCGAATGGTGAACTCCGGCCGCGTGGCATGGGCGAACAGAAATTTCAGAATCACCTCGCTCTCGGTTTCCGACAGCTCATTGATCTTCGAGGTGAAGCCTTCATTGACGAACAATGACCGGCGCCCGCTCACCGGGTGTGTGCGGATCACCGGGTGCGACAGCGGCGGATTCCTGCGGCGTGCTTCTTCCCACTGAGCCAGCGCCTCAGGCGTATTGCCATAGCGTTCCAGCGGAAACGAACGGGTGAAATCGTGAGTCGCGGTCAGCCCTTCAAGCAAACTCTTCATCGGCGCTGACAACGCTTCATAAGCCGCAATGCCGCTGGCCCACAACGTGTCGCCACCAAACTCCGGCAGCAATTTCGCGCTGAGCACCGCACCCATCGCCGGGGTCGGGAGGAAGGTCACGTCGGTGTGCCAGATCGCGTTGTCGCGCACGTCGGTGACGGCCGTGTCGAGGATCAGCACTTCCGGTTGTTCCGGTACATTCGGGTAGATCGGATGAATATGCAGGTCGCCGAAATGGGCGGCGAACCGTGCCTGTTGCTGCGGCGTGATCGGCTGGTCGCGGAAGAACAGCACCTGATACTGGAGCAGCGCCTGCTCGATGGCATTGCGCTGTTCCAGGGTCAGCGGCTGACTGATGTCGATGCCGCTGATTTGCGCGCCGAGCGCGTAGCTGAGAGAGACGATTGTCAGGTGGCTCATGGTGGTTCTCTTAATCCGGGGTGCCGAACTGTCGGCGTGTTCAATGACAAGTCTTTAGTGAGCCTGGCCGTGCCACGGCACCAGTTTGCGTTGCAGAGCACGCAGGCCCATCTCCATGGCAAAGGCGATCAGCGCAATCACCAGAATCCCCAGCACCACCACGTCGGTAACCAGAAACTGCGCGGCCGACTGGACCATGAAGCCCAAACCGCTGGTGGCGGCGATCAGCTCGGCGGCGACCAGCGTCGACCAACCCACCCCCAGACCAATACGCACGCCCGTCAAAATGTCCGGCAACGCGCTTGGCAAAATCACATGGCGAATCAACTGCGCCCGGGTCGCGCCCAAAGACTGCGCAGCGCGCAACTTGGCCGGGTCGACGGTGCGCACGCCGGTGGCGGTGGCGATGGCGATCGGGGCGAAAATCGCCAGGTAGATCAGCAAGACTTTCGACAGCTCGCCAATGCCGCACCAGATGACGATCAGCGGCAAATAGGCCAGCGGTGGAATCGGGCGGTAGAACTCGATCAGCGGATCGAGAATGCCCCGCGCGATACGGTTGGCACCGATCGCAATGCCGACCGGCACGGCGGTCAGCACGGCAAAGCCGAGGCCCAGACCGATGCGGCCGAGGCTCGCGCCCAGGTGCTGCCACAACGTTGAATCCATGTAGCCGGTGGTCACCAGCAGCCAGCCCTTTTGCAGCACGGCAGACGGTGGCGGCAGAAACAGCGGCTCGATCATTCCGGTAGCAGTCACGGCCCACCAAAGGGCAACCAGCGCGACCAGGGTCAGCACGCTGATCCAGCGCGTGCTCACACTGCGACGAACAGGAATGACCGTCGAACCCGGTTTCACCGTCACTGCCGGAATTTCATAGCTGCTCATGCGCGCTCCTGCCGCGTGGCGGCGCTGCGTTGGGAGAAGACTTTGGCGAGTACGTGTTCGCGGGTTTCGATAAAGCGCCGGTCGGATTTGATCGCCCGTGCGGATTCGCCAGCGGCATAACGCTGACCAAAATCCAGGCTCAGTCGCTCGACGATTTGCCCGGGGTTTGGCGCCAGCAGAATCAGGTCCGTGGCGAGAAACACCGCTTCTTCGATGTCGTGGGTAATCAGGAAAACGGGTTTGGCTGTGCGCTTCCACACCTGCAACAGCAGCTCCTGCATCTGTTCGCGGGTGAAGGCGTCGAGGGCGCCGAAGGGTTCGTCCATCAGCAGCACGCGAGGATCGGCGGCGAGCGCACGGGCCAGGCCGACACGCTGTTTCTGGCCACCCGATAATTGCCAGATGCGGCGATGTTCGAAACCGGAAAGGTCCACCAGCGCGAGCATTTCCCGAGCGCGGCTTTCACGTTTGTCGCGGGAAACACCCGCCAGTTCCAGACCGAAACCGACGTTGGCCAGCACGTCCTGCCAAGGCAGCAGCGCGTCGTCCTGGAACACCACGCCACGTTCTGCGCTCGGGCCTTTGACCGGCGCACCATCAAGGGTGATGCGCCCGGCGCTGGGTTCGACGAAACCGGCAATCAGGTTCAACAGCGAAGTCTTGCCACTGCCGGAAGGGCCGAGGGCCACCAGCAATTGCTGGGGGCCAAGGCTCAAGGAAATATCCGCCAGCACCGGTTCCGGGCTGCCAGGGTACTGTGCGCTGATGCGCTCCAGCTGTAGCAAAGCCATCGCGATTCACTCCCGATCAGTTGGTGATGAACTTGGCGCTGACGTACGGCGCGTAGTCCGGCAGTACGGCCTCGACTTTGCCTTGTTCCTTGAGGAACACGGCGGTGTCGGTGATGGCTTTGGTGGTCGGCGCACCGAGGGTGATCACCTGATCAGCCGCCAGCGGATAGACGTTGCCTTGCAGCAACAGCGGAATGTCGCTGGCCTTGGCGCCGGACAGCTTCACCAGTTTGTCGACGTTGGACTGATTGGCGAGCCAGGCTTGCGGATCCTTGCGGTAATCGGCGTAGGCGTCGAGGGTGACTTTAGCGAACGCGGTGACGATTTCCGGGTGCTTCTGGGCGAAGTCTTTACGCACGATCCATGCATCGAAAGTCGGTGCGCCGAACTTGGCCAGTTCGCCGGAGGTGATCAGTACTTTGCCGTTTTCCTTGGCTACACCGAGCGCCGGATCCCAAACGTAAGTGGCGTCGATGTCACCGCGTTTCCACGCCGCAATGATCGCCGGCGGCGCGAGGTTGAGCACCGTGACTTTCGACGGGTCAATGTTCCAGTGCTTCAACGCGGCCAGCAGGCTGTAGTGACCGGTGGAAACGAACGGCACGGCAATTTTCTTGCCGATCAGGTCTTGCGGCGTCTTGATCCCGGACCCGTCGCGGGCGACCAAGGCTTCCGCGGCGCCGATTTGCGTGGCAATCAGAAAGGTTTCTACGGGAACTTTACGAGTGATCGCAGCCGTCAGGGGGCTGGAGCCGAGGTAACCGATCTGCACATCAACGGACGCGATGGCGGCGATGATGTCGGCGCCGTTGTCGAATTTGCGCCAGTCGATTTTGGCGTTGGTGGCTTTTTCGTACGCGCCGTCGGCCTGGGCGACTTTCGCCGGGTCTACGGTGGTCTGGTAAGCGACGGTCACGTCAGCCGCCTGGGCAAAGAAACTCGCCGCCGCCAAAGACGCGGCTGCCAGGAGGCGAAGAGGGGAATTCAGTTTCATTGGGAAGCTCCTTTTCAGACGAACCGAGAGTCGGCGTGAAAACGAGACTAAATGATATAAGAATCCGAAAATAAATAACTTTTTCGAATGAGCTTATGAGCGGAAAATTCTAAGAGAGAGTCGTTGTCGACCGCTTTCGTGGCGAGGGAGCTTGCTCCCGCGGGAGGCCGAAGGACTCCCGATCCAGACAATCGCATTCTGGAAGATAAAACAGGGTTGTCTGGTTGTGCGGCTGCTGTGCAGCCAAGCGGGAGCAAGCTCCCTCGCCACAATGATTTGCAGTGACTGAGGGAGCGTGTGCAGGTTAGTTGCTGATTGCCAGAATGCTCGCCTGATACGAACCGACAAACACATCGAAATCGCCGACTTCGTTCTGTTCCAGCTCTACTTGCTCAGCCAGCGAGGTACGTGCACGGTCTTCAAATTTCGCCTGGTCTTCGCCTGAAAGCGGCTCGCTGCGGAAAAATTCCGCGTGGGCCTCGCTCTGACGCAGGGAGAACTGGCTGAAGCTTTCCTTGTGCTCGGCCATCGCCGCCAGCACCTGGGCCGATGGCGTCAGGGACGGGTCCTTGACCTTGGCCAGTTGCGCATCCAGCGCCTTGCTGTGCGCATCGCCGCCATGGCTCTGATCCAGTAACGCGGCCAGTGGTGCAATTTTCTCTAACAGATCGCCAGCCCACTCTTTCAGGTCAACCGGTTGACCGTCGCGCTGCAGTTGCAGGCCCGGACGGCGACCTTCCTTGACCACGCTGAGGAAGTTCGAGGTGGCGTTGCCGCATGAAGTATTGGTCAGCAGTGGGCTGTCGTTCAGCGCGCAATACAGCAGGAACGCATCGAGGAAGCGCGATTCGGTGAGGTCGATGCCCATCGGCAGGAACGGGTTGATGTCCAGGCAACGGACTTCAACGTACTGGATGCCGCGGGCCACCAGCGCCTGGATCGGTCGTTCGCCGGTGTAGGTCACGCGTTTCGGGCGGATGTTGGAGTAGTACTCGTTTTCGATCTGCAGGATGTTGGTGTTGAGCTGAACCCACTCACCGTCCTGATGGGTACCGATTTCAACGTAAGGTGGGTACGGCGTAGCTACCGCTTTGCGCAGGCTGTCGGTGTAGCTGGTCAGATCGTTGTAGCACGGCGTCAGACCGGCCTGGGCGTTGCTCTGGTAACCCAGGTCGCTCATGCGCAGGCTGGTGGCGTACGGCAGGTACAAAGTGTCCGGGTCCAGTTGCTCCAACTGGTGCGAGCGACCGCGCAGGAAACCGGCGTCCAGCGCTGGAGAGGCACCGAACAGGTACATCAGCAGCCAGCTGTAGCGACGGAAGTTGCGGATCAGGGCGATGTAGGCCGACGACTGATAGTCGCGGTCAGTGCCGACAAAGCCTTCGGCTTCTTTGAGCAGCGGCCAGAGTTTTTCCGGCAGGGAAAAGTTGTAGTGAATCCCGGCGATGCACTGCATGGTCTTGCCGTAGCGAAGGGCCAGGCCCTTGCGGTAAACATACTTGAGCTTGCCGATGTTGGACGTGCCGTAATAGGCGATCGGGATATCTTCCTCGGCCGGCAACGGGCACGGCATCGACGGACTCCACAGGTACTCGTTGCCGAGCTTGCTGTAGGCAAAACGGTGAATCTTGTCCAGGCTCGCCAGGGTGTCGGCCGGGTCGGGCAGGGCGGGGGTGATGAACTCCAGCAGTGACTCGGAATAGTCAGTGGTGATTTGTTCGTTGGTCAGCGCGGAACCCAATTCTTCCGGGTGCGGCGTTTGCGCCAGGCGACCTTCGCCGGTCACGCGCAGGCATTCACGTTCGATGCCGTGAAGGCACTGTTCGAGCAGAGAGAGGTTAGCGCGCTCGCCGAGCAGAGCCAGGCGGCGGTTGAGAAGTTCGCTCAAGTTGGATTCCTTCACGCGTCAGTCGCCCCAATATGGGGGTGGGCAAGACGGTCTACAAGGGTGAAGTTGAAACTGGCGTTTTCGCCTGGTTTTTGAGCCGCTCAGGCCATATGCCGGTCAGTCAGTAACCGCACAATCCCTGTGGGAGCGAGTCTGCTCGCGATGAGGGAGTGTCAGGCAACATTTTTGTCGGCTGACACACCCTCATCGCGAGCAGGCTCGCTCCCACAGGATTCGTTGCGCTGAAATTAACTCAAAATGATGGCAATCATCTACAGGACAGCGAACGTGCCTTGTGCTTTTGCGACGAGTTTGTCGCCCTGCATCACGTCGGCTTCGACCACCAGCGTGCGGCGACCCGGATGAATCACCCGCGCCGTGCACATCACCTCACCGTCTGCGACGGCGCGGATGTAGTTGATCTTGCACTCGATGGTCGCGCTCTGCTGGTCAAAGCCGTGGGTGCTGGAACAGGCCAGCCCCATGGCAATGTCCACCAGGCTGAACAGGGCCCCGCCGTGCAGCTTGCCGCCGCGATTGCGCAGTTCTGGTTCCAGCGCCAGGGCGACTTGCGCCACCCCGGCCTCCAGACTGTGCAAGCGACATCCCAGCAACTTGAAAAAAGCGCTTTCGGTCAGCCCGGCCGGAATGTCCATCAGCGTTTCTTCAATTGCTTGGCGTTGGCGAACAGCGAAGCCATGGCGTTGTTGGCCGGGGCCGCCGCCGTGGTTTCCTTGCGTGGTGCAGTGTTCTGGGACTGGCGCGGTGCCGACCCCGGACGCGCACCACGGGCGCCGTCGATTTTCTCGCCCGGAGTGTCGCTCATGCGCATCGACAGGCCTACGCGTTTGCGCGGGATATCGACTTCCATGACCTTCACTTTCACCACGTCACCGGCCTTCACCGCTTCGCGCGGATCCTTGATGAACTTCTCCGAAAGCGCGGAGATGTGCACCAAACCGTCCTGATGCACGCCGATGTCGACGAACGCGCCGAAGTTGGTCACGTTGGTCACGACGCCTTCGAGGATCATGCCCAACTGCAGGTCCTTGAGGTCTTCGACGCCTTCCTGGAACTCGGCGGTCTTGAACTCGGGACGCGGGTCACGGCCCGGTTTTTCCAGTTCTTGCAGGATGTCGGTAACCGTTGGCAGACCAAAGGTTTCGTCGGTGTACTTCTTCGGGTCGAGACGCTTGAGGAAGCTCGCATCACCAATCAGCGAGCGGATATCGCGGTCGGTTTCAGCGGCAATACGCTGCACCAGCGGATAGGCTTCCGGGTGAACGGCGGACGAATCCAGCGGGTTGTCGCCGTTCATCACGCGTAGGAAGCCGGCTGCCTGTTCGAACGTTTTCTCGCCCAGACGCGCGACTTTCTTCAACGCTGCCCGGGTTTTGAACGCGCCGTGCTCGTCGCGGTGGCTGACGATGTTCTGCGCCAAAGTGGCGTTGAGGCCGGAAATACGGGCCAGCAGCGCCACGGAAGCGGTGTTCACGTCCACGCCCACGGCGTTCACGCAGTCTTCGACTACCGCGTCCAGGCCGCGCGCCAGTTTCAGCTGCGACACGTCGTGCTGGTACTGGCCGACGCCGATGGATTTCGGATCGATCTTCACCAGCTCGGCCAGTGGATCCTGCAAGCGACGAGCGATGGATACCGCGCCACGGATCGACACGTCGAGGTCCGGGAATTCCTTGGAGGCCAGTTCCGACGCCGAGTAAACCGATGCGCCGGCCTCGGACACCATGACTTTGGTCATTTTCATGGCCGGGTATTTTTTGATCAGTTCAGCGGCCAGCTTGTCGGTCTCGCGGCTGGCGGTGCCGTTGCCGATGGCAATCAGGTCCACCGAGTGCTTGGCGCACAGGGCTGCAAGTATCGCGAGGGTCTGGTCCCATTTGTTGTGTGGCACGTGCGGGTAAACCGTGGCGTGATCCAGCAGCTTGCCGGTGGCATCGACCACGGCGACCTTGCAACCGGTGCGCAGGCCCGGGTCGAGGCCCAGCGTGGCTCGCGGGCCGGCCGGAGCCGACAGCAGCAGGTCGTGCAGGTTGTGCGCGAACACGTTGATCGCTTCGGTTTCCGCACCGTCGCGCAGTTCGCCCAACAGGTCGGTTTCCAAGTGGGTGTAGAGCTTGACCTTCCAGGTCCAGCGCACCACTTCACCCAGCCATTTGTCGGCAGGGCGGTTCTGGTTCTGGATGCCGAACTGCTGGCCGATCATGCCTTCGCACGGGTGCATGGTGCCCGGCAGTTCGTCGCCGACTTTCAGCGCGGAGCTGAGAATGCCTTCGTTGCGGCCACGGAAAATCGCCAGCGCGCGGTGCGACGGCATGCTTTTCAGCGGTTCATCATGTTCGAAATAATCGCGGAACTTGGCACCTTCCTCTTCCTTGCCGGCAATCACGCGGGCACTGAGGGTGGCTTCCTGCTTGAGGTAGCTGCGCAGCTTGTCCAGCAAACCGGCGTCTTCGGCGAAGCGTTCCATCAGGATGTATTTGGCGCCTTCGAGGGCAGCCTTCACATCGGCGACGCCTTTTTCGGCATCAACGAAGCGCGCAGCTTCGGTGTCTGGCGTCAGGGTCGGGTCGTTGAACAGGCCGTCGGCCAGCTCGCCGAGGCCGGCTTCCAGGGCGATCTGGCCCTTGGTGCGGCGCTTCTGCTTGTACGGCAGGTACAAGTCTTCGAGGCGGGTCTTGGTGTCGGCGAGCTTGATGTCGCGTTCAAGTTGCGGGGTCAGCTTGCCTTGCTCCTGGATGCTGGCAAGGATGCTGATGCGCCGTTCGTCGAGTTCTCGCAGGTAGCGCAGACGCTCTTCCAGATGACGCAACTGGATGTCATCGAGGCTGCCGGTCACTTCTTTCCGGTAACGGGCGATGAAGGGAACGGTAGAGCCTTCATCGAGTAGCGCGACGGCCGCTTCGACCTGTTGTGGGCGTACGCCGAGTTCCTCGGCGATGCGGCTGTTGATGCTGTCCATAAAACCACCTGACAAATTGTGAAAGCAGGCTCGCGGGCGCATGAATAAAGGCTCGGCGAGTCTGGTTGAGCGGCCTGGCCTGCGCCGCTACCTGAATCAACAGGCATCCCGTTGACCCGTGAAATCGAACAAATACTGCCAGCGCCTTGAAAATAAAAAGCGGCTGCCGCAGTAATGATCAGACGTTGCCTGACACAAAAGGCCGCGCATTATAACCAGCGTTCTGTCATTCGGGGGCATCACAGGCTGTAGGCACAATGCCCGGATTCCTGGCGGTGAAGGAAAAATCTGCTAACAATGCACACGGTGCGTATAACGGCAGCTACGCCATAATGCGCGCCGAGATCAAAGGAGCATCCAATGAGCAGCACTGCAAACATTGCTGAAGGCGAAAAAATTCTTATCGTTGACGACGATCCGGGGCTCAGCAGCCTGCTGGAACGCTTTTTCGTCAGCAAGGGCTATCGCGCCCGCGCCGTACCGAACACTGAGCAAATGGACCGCCTGCTGGCGCGTGAAGTGTTCAACCTGGTCGTCCTCGACCTGATGCTGCCCGGCGAAGACGGTCTGACCGCCTGCCGCCGCCTGCGCACGGCGAACAATCAGATTCCGATCATCATGCTCACCGCCAAGGGCGACGAGCTGAGCCGCATCAAGGGCCTGGAGCTGGGCGCCGACGATTACCTGGCCAAGCCGTTCAACCCGGACGAGCTGATGGCGCGCGTCAAAGCCGTCCTGCGTCGTCAGTCCGCTCCGGTGCCGGGCGCTCCGGGCAGCGAAGACGAAAGCGTGACCTTCGGTGACTATGAACTGTCGCTGGCCACTCGCGAACTGAAACGCGGTGACGAAGTGCACATGCTCACCACCGGTGAGTTTGCGGTGCTCAAGGCGTTGGTCATGAACGCGCGTCAGCCTCTGACTCGCGACAAACTGATGAACCTGGCCCGAGGCCGCGAGTGGGATGCCCTGGAGCGTTCCATCGACGTGCAGATATCCCGTCTGCGTCGGATGATCGAACCCGATCCATCCAAGCCGCGTTACATCCAGACCGTCTGGGGCGTGGGCTACGTGTTCGTTCCGGATGGCGCCGCCACCAAGTGATCGGCGATTTGTAGGAGCGGGTCGTGCGGATGATGTTGTCCGCAGACTCGCGATCCGCAATATGCGAGCATCGCTCGCTCCTGCAAGTGTGTAGCGGTTATCCATGAAAACCCCCGTTTGGTTCCCCCAGAGTTTCTTCTCCCGCACCCTGTGGCTGGTGCTGATCGTCGTCCTGTTCTCCAAGGCGCTGACCCTGGTTTATCTGTTGATGAACGAAGACGTGCTGGTGGATCGCCAATACAGCCACGGCGTCGCCCTGACGCTACGCGCCTATTGGGCGGCGGATGAAAACAACCGTGAAAAGATTGCCGAAGCCGCGACTCTGATCCGGGTGGTGGGTGCCGGCGTGCCGGAAGGCGAGCAACACTGGCCTTACAGCGAGATCTACCAGCGGCAGATGCAGGCAGAGCTTGGCGCCGACACCGAGGTGCGATTGCGCATGCACTCGCCACCGGCCCTGTGGGTTCGGGCGCCCAGTCTCGGTGATGGCTGGCTGAAAGTGCCGCTGTACCCGCATCCTTTGCGCGGCCAGAAAATCTGGAACGTGCTCGGCTGGTTCCTTGCCATCGGCTTGCTGTCCACCGCCTCGGCGTGGATCTTCGTCAGTCAACTCAATCAACCTTTGAAACGCCTGGTCTATGCCGCGAGGCAACTCGGCCAGGGCCGTAGTGTGCGTCTGCCGATCAGCGATACGCCAAGCGAGATGACCGAGGTGTATCGCGCCTTCAACCAGATGGCTGAAGACGTCGAACAGGCCGGCCGCGAGCGCGAGCTGATGCTGGCCGGCGTGTCCCATGACTTGCGTACGCCACTGACGCGATTGCGGCTGTCCCTGGAACTGATGGGCGACCACAGCGACCTGACGGACGACATGGTGCGCGACATCGAAGACATGGACGCGATTCTCGACCAGTTCCTCGCGTTCATTCGCGATGGTCGCGATGAATCGGTGGAAGAGGTGGATTTGACCGACCTGGTGCGTGAAGTCGCCGCGCCGTACAACCAGAATGAAGAGAAAGTGCGCCTGCGCCTGGAGCCGATTCAGCCGTTCCCGTTGCGTCGGGTGTCAATGAAGCGCCTGCTGAACAACCTGATCGGCAACGCGCTGCATCATGCTGGCAGTGGGGTCGAAGTGGCGGCTTATGTTTCCGGGGATGTGAGCGCTCCTTACGTGGTGCTGAGCGTCATGGACCGTGGTGCGGGCATTGATCCGTCGGAGCTGGAGGCGATCTTCAATCCGTTCACTCGTGGGGATCGAGCTCGCGGTGGTAAAGGGACCGGGTTGGGCCTGGCGATCGTGAAGCGGATTGCTTCGATGCATGGTGGGAATGTCGAGTTGCGCAACCGGTCGGGTGGCGGACTGGAAGCGCGGGTGCGGTTACCGCTTGGGTTGATGTTGCCGCGGGATGCGGTTTAAAGACCAGCATTGTCAGTGGGGCTTAAGGCCTCATCGCGAGCGGGCTCGCTCTCACATTGAAATACGTTTCCCTTGTGGGAGCGAGCCTGCTCGCGAAGGCGGTCTTCCGACCGCCATAAATCTCAGGGTTTAACCTTTCCCTTTGGTCCGCGTCATATTCGGCCCGCCATTCTTCTCAAGATGCTCAATGATGATCCCCGCCACATTCTTTCCGGTGGTGGTTTCAATCCCTTCCAGACCGGGCGAAGAATTCACTTCCATCACCAGCGGCCCGTGATTGGAACGCAGGATATCCACGCCCGCCACCGCCAAACCCATCACTTTCGCTGCACGCAACGCAGTCATGCGTTCTTCCGGTGTGATCTTGATCAGGCTGGCGCTGCCACCGCGATGCAGGTTGGAGCGAAACTCCCCGGGCTTGGCCTGACGCTTCATCGCCGCAATCACCTTGTCGCCCACCACGAAGCAACGAATGTCCGCACCGCCGGCTTCCTTGATGTACTCCTGAACCATGATGTTCTGCTTGAGGCCCATGAACGCCTCGATCACCGATTCCGCCGCCGTCGCGGTTTCACACAGCACTACGCCAATCCCCTGGGTGCCTTCCAGCACCTTGATCACCAGCGGTGCGCCGTTGACCATGTCGATCAGGTCGGGAATGTCATCCGGGGAATGCGCAAATCCGGTGACCGGCAAACCGATTCCACGGCGAGACAGCAATTGCAGCGAACGCAGTTTGTCCCGCGAGCGGGCAATGGCCACCGATTCGTTGAGCGGAAACACCCCCATCATTTCGAACTGGCGCAACACCGCGCAGCCATAGAACGTTACCGATGCACCGATCCGCGGGATCACCGCGTCGAAACCTTCCAGCGGTTTGCCGCGGTAGTGGATCTGCGGCTTGTGACTGGCAATGTTCATGTAGGCGCGCAGGGTGTCGATCACCACCATTTCATGGCCACGCTCGGTACCGGCTTCGACCAGACGACGAGTGGAATACAGACGCGGGTTCCGCGACAGCACAGCGATCTTCATGCAACACCTGTGGAAGAGGTAGATACCGGGAACACCGGCTTGTCTTGTACATATTTAATGCCCGGATTGACCACCAACTGGCCGTCGATCAGGGCTTTGGAACCGAGTAACAGGCGATAACGCATGGACTTGCGACAGGCGAGGGTGAACTCGACCCGCCAGACCCGATCACCGAGGGCCAGGGTGGTGCTGACCACGTAACGCTTCTGCGCATGGCCGTTGGAGCTTTTGATGGTTTTCATCGTCACCAGTGGTGCTTCGCAGCGGCGGTGACGCAGTTGCACGACCGTGCCCAGGTGCGCGGTGAAGCGCACCCAGCTCTCGCCTTCGCGCTCGAACGGCTCGATGTCGGTGGCGTGCAGGCTGGAGGTGCTGGCGCCAGTGTCGATTTTTGCCCGCAGGCCCGCGACTCCCAAATCCGGGAGCGCCACCCACTCGCGCAGACCGATAACGGTCAAATGGTCAAATGTCTTCAATAGGAAAAACCGGCGATTATCGCGTCCAGGCTTCAGGTGGTACCTGAGCCAACGCTTTGAATGCAGGTTTGGCGAACCAGTAACCCTGCATCAGAAAAATTCCACAGTCCGCCAGGAAATCCCGTTCTCCGGCGCTTTCAATGCCTTCGGCGATGACTGTAACGTCCAACTCCGCACAGATTGTGACAATCCCCCGAACGATAGCCTGACGAACACGATCGCGGTCGACATCGCGGATCAGCGCCATGTCGAGTTTGATCAGGTCCGGTTGGAAATCAGCCAGCAGATTGAGCCCCGAGTAGCCCGCGCCGAAATCGTCGATGGCGGTCTTGAAGCCGAATTCGCGGTATTCACGCAGAATATTAGTCAAATGGCGATAGTTATCTACGTGCTCGCTTTCCAGGGTTTCGAAAATCAGACGGTCGATGGGGAAGCTGTGTGTTTTCGCGGCCTCTAGCGTGCTGCGGATACAGAGTTCGGGGCGGTAGACAGCGTTGGGCATGAAGTTGATCGATAAGTGTGTCTGCATGTTTAGACGAGCCGCGCCTGCAATAGCTCGAGTCCGGCAGAGCTGGTCAAAGCGGTAGCGATTCGCTTCTGTAATCTGCTCAAGCACAGACAGAGCGCCTTCCCCCGCGATGCCGCGTACCAAGGCTTCATGGGCGAAAACCGACTGATCCCGCAAGTCGACGATCGGTTGGTAGGCAAAGGCAAAGTCGAAGCCCAGCGGCTCGCTTTGCTGACAGCCCTGGCAACCATTTTGAGGCGAGGTCAATGAAGCCGGAAATATAGTCACTCGATCACTCCATGCCGGGGATCCGGCCTTGGTCACAGTCTATCTGGAGAGCCGGGTTGTTGCGCCCGACAGAAACGGTAGTACAGTTCCGACTATTGGCGGAAAGAGGAATTCAAGTGGCACAAAAACAGGAAGAAGACGACAAGGTCCGTCTCGATAAATGGTTGTGGGCCGCGCGTTTTTATAAAACACGTGCCTTGGCCAAGGCCGCGATTGAAAGCGGCAAGGTGCATTGCCGGGGCGAGCGCTGCAAGCCGGGCAAGGAGCCCAGGATTGGCGACGAGTTTCAGATTCGTACCGGGTTCGAGGAGCGCACGGTGGTGGTCCAGGCGTTGTCGATCGTGCGCCGTGGCGCGCCGGAGGCTCAGGCGTTGTACGCCGAAACCGAAGCCAGCATCGCCAAGCGCGAAGCGGCTGCGGCCATGCGCAAGGCCGGTTCGTTGGGCGTGAGCACCGATGGCAAGCCGAGCAAGAAACAGCGGCGGGATCTGTTTAAGTTTCGTGGGAGCAGTAACGACGAGTAGGGCTGGCAGATGTGTGTTGCCTGCAAAAAGATCGCAGCCTTCGGCAGCTCCTACGGGTGTACGCATTCCCATGTAGGCGCTGCCGAAGGCTGCGGTCTTTCAGGATCACCGCGTTACCCAGCCGAAGCGCTACACCACACTCATCCGCGAAACCATCGGCATTTTTCCCAGCAGTCCGAACAACGCCAGCCCCCGGATCACCAGTGAAGCTAGATCATCCCGACCACCGCATCGAACGGGCGCAGACTTGCAATTGCCCAGCTGTGCAGCCATATCGGGTGAGTCGCCAGCGGCGAATTGAGTGGGTGAAACAGCCACTCGTCGAAAATCACACACAGCCTTTGACCCGTAGGCCATAACCAGAAGGCCAGCAGTGCCAGAGGCACAACATTGCAGAACGCCAACCGGCGGGTGTTCCACCTTGCTTGGAACAAACCCGGATTGTTCATAAAATGCCTCCCTTGGCTGAACGTCGCGCACCAAAACGGTGCCGTGTAGGCGCAATTTCACGTTCTGCAATTATTTGTCATTACTTCAGATACCCAGACCTATGACCGAGCTACCGGATACCGACTACACCCAACGCTTCATCTTCGATGACAGCGACACCCGCGGCGAGCTGGTGTCGTTGGAGCGCAGCTACGCCGAAGTCCTCGCCAAACACGCGTACCCGGAGCCGGTAAAACAACTGCTCGGCGAACTGATGGCCGCGGCTTCGTTGCTGGTCGGCACCTTGAAGTTCGATGGGTTGCTGATTCTCCAGGCCCGCTCCGATGGCCCGGTGCCGTTGCTGATGATCGAATGTTCCAGCGAGCGCGAAATCCGTGGCCTGGCCCGTTACGAGGCCGACCAGATCGCCCCCGACGCAACCCTCGCCGACCTGATGCCCAACGGTGTATTGGCGCTGACCGTCGACCCGACCCAAGGCCAGCGCTACCAGGGCATCGTCGACCTGGATGGCGAAACCCTGTCGGAGTGCTTCACCAATTATTTCGTCATGTCCCAGCAGGTGGGTACGCGTTTCTGGCTGTACGCCGATGGCCGTCGCGCCCGGGGCCTGCTGCTGCAGCAACTGCCCGCCGACCGTCTGAAAGACGAAGAAGAACGCGCCGCCAGTTGGCAGCATGTCACTGCATTGGCCGGCACCCTGACCGCCGATGAATTGCTCAGCCTGGACAACGAAACCGTGCTCCATCGCCTCTACCACGAAGAGCAGGTTCGGCTGTTTGATGTGCAGAAGCTACGCTTCCGTTGCAGCTGCTCGCGCGAACGTTCTGCCAATGCACTGGTCAGTTTGGGTCAGGAAGATGCCCAGGCACTGGTCATCGAACACGGTGGCCACATCGAGATCGATTGCCAGTTCTGTAACCAGCGCTACCTGTTCGACGCCGCCGATATCAGTCAATTGTTCGCTGGCGCAGGTGTCGAGACGCCGTCAGATACCCGGCACTAAAACGGTTCAGCGCAGGTAAATTCACTGGATAGCGCCGGAATAACGCCGTTCTGACGGGAGGGCCCTACTATTTTTGGGCGTTTCTGGCATAATCCGGCCCACTTTTTGTCGCGGTAGTAGTGCACGACTTTCTACTACAAAACGTTTGGAGCACACTCGGCCACTGGCCGACGGGGAATCTCATGACGCAAGCCAATAACGCCGTGTACACCGATCTGAGTGTTGATGATCTGGTAAAAGAAGCTCTGAATCGCGGTGAAGGCGAGCTTGCCGACACTGGCGCACTGGTTGTTCGCACCGGTCACCGTACCGGCCGCTCGCCAGTCGACCGTTTCATCGTTGAAGAGCCGACCACCCAGGCCGCGATCGCCTGGGGCCCTATCAACCGCAAGTTCCCGGCCGACAAGTTCGATGCCCTGTGGGCTCGCGTCGAGGCGTTCAACAACGCGCAAGAGCATTTCGTTTCCCACGTTCATGTAGGTGCGTCTGAAGACCACTACCTGGCCGTGAAAATGACCACCCAGACTGCCTGGCAGAACCTGTTCGGTCGTTGCCTGTTCATCAACCCGGAAAAATACAACCCGGCTGGCCGTGATGAGTGGCAAGTGCTCAACGTTGCCAACTTCGAATGCGTGCCAGAGCGTGACGGCACCAACTCCGATGGTTGCGTGATCCTCAACTTCGCCCAGAAGAAAGTGCTGATCGCTGGCATGCGCTACGCCGGCGAAATGAAAAAAGCCATGTTCTCGGTGCAGAACTTCCTGCTGCCGGCTGCCGACGTACTGCCGATGCACTGCGCCGCCAACATCGGCGAAGCCGGCGACGTGACCCTGTTCTTCGGCCTGTCCGGCACCGGTAAAACCACCCTGTCCGCCGACGAAAGCCGCTACCTGATCGGTGACGACGAACACGGCTGGGGCGAAGGCGTTGTCTTCAACATCGAAGGCGGCTGCTACGCCAAGTGCATCGACCTGTCGGAGAAGAACGAGCCGGTCATCTGGAAAGCCATCAAGCACGGCGCCGTCCTGGAAAACGTCGTGATCGACGACGCCAAGCACGCCGACTACGCCGATGTCAGCCTGACCCAGAACAGCCGCGCCGCCTACCCGCTGGAGCACGTCGCCAAGCGTTCCGAGAAAAACCTCGGTGGCGAGCCAAACGCTGTGATCTTCCTGACCTGCGACCTGACCGGCGTCCTGCCGCCCGTCTCGATCCTCAGCGAAGAACAAGCGGCCTACCACTTCCTGTCCGGCTACACCGCACTGGTGGGCTCGACTGAGATGGGTTCCGGCAGCGGCATCAAGTCGACCTTCTCCACCTGCTTCGGCGCTCCGTTCTTCCCGCGTCCGGCCGGTGAATACGCAGAGCTGCTGATCAAGCGCATCCGCGGCTTCGGCTCCAAGGTCTACCTGGTCAACACCGGCTGGACCGGCGGCGGCTACGGCGTCGGCAAACGCTTCAACATCCCGACCACTCGCGGCGTGATCGCAGCGATCCAGAGCGGCGCGTTGATCGGTGTTGAAACCGAGCACCTCGACACCATCAACCTCGACGTGCCACTGGCCGTACCGGGCGTTGAGACTGGCCTGTTGAACCCACGTAATACCTGGGCTGACAAGGCTGCTTATGATGAAGCCGCTAAAGCACTGGCCGGGTTGTTCGTTGAGAACTTCAAGAAGTTCGAAGTGAGCGACGCGATCAAGGCTGCTGGGCCGAAGTTGTGAGAGCTGGTTTGATGGAATGAGAAAGCCGCCCTTTGGGGCGGCTTTTTTGTATGTGCAATTCAGGCTGTCAGGCACACCGTAACTGCCATTATTCCAACCGAAAAGGCACTAAACGACCAGAATAATGGCACTTACGCGTTCGGCTAGATGCCTTCCAATTCCTGTGTCTCCCACCGTTGCACTTTGATCGCTTGGTAAAGCATTCCGATGGTTAGCGGGACTTTGTCACCGCGCCCCTTCGCCCGGCGCTTTTGAAACACATCAAACCCTTCCGGTTGGAAGTAGCGATAAGCGTCGTAGTCGATGAAGTCGATTCCAAACTGTTCTTCCAGGGCTTCCATCAGGTTTCGCGCATCGGCGCCGTCACAGCCCAGGTCGAAGTTGATCGAGGTGTTGAGGCTGATAGTTTTGCGTTCGGGCAGGCCGAGTTCTTCGTGCAGCAACTGCATGAGCAGGTGCATGGCGTGATCGTCGGGGAAGTTGGAAGCGAGGTTCATGATTGAGTCCAGTTGAAGGCAAGGCTGGCGCCGATGCTTATCAGCGCCTCCTGACACGCGCTGTTGAGTAGGTCCTTCAGAGCTCTTGAAGCCCTCAGGACTCAAGATGACCCTGCGGTTGACTCAGTCCACGGCCACTTCTGTCTAGCATGCAGTATCCGCACTACTTCTACCGTTTCATCCAGGACCATGTAGACCATGATGTAATTCGATGTGGCGACGATTTCATGAGTACCAAAAACTCTACCCCTTCTATACAGCTTTGGTCGCTGACGTGCTTGGTCTGCTTTGAGCTCAAAGATTTCGTCTAAAACAAGGGCCGCGTCAGGGTTGTCCTGACAAATATGATTCATGATGTTATCCCGGTCAGTCAGCGCCGAGGGGCGCCAAACTACCCGCATCAGCGCGCCCGTTGACGTATGGCATCACGTTTGGCAGCAAAGATTCGGCGCGCCTCTTCGTCGCTAACACTTGGCCGAGGATCATCAATGCTGGCCTGAACCTGTTTCCTGAACCACTCCTCGTAAGCAGCCGCTTCGTGAACTTGCTTCATTGCGTCGGAGCGGTCAGGGCGAGAATAGGTTTTTACTTGAAGGGGGTCATAGCTCGAAGCGTCGACATCGAAATGATTGATGCCTATTCCTTGCAAATAGATCACTAGGGTTTCGAGTCGTTTGAATAGGCGTATTTGCTGGCTGCGTTGCGCTGCCAGAGAATGCTTTTTTGATCCATGTTGGACCTGAATCGCCCAACCACCTTGCTTGGCTACGATGTGAATGGCGCTAACAGCGTCGCTTTCAACCAGTTTGACGAGTGCGCTGTGATCAATCGTTTCGGTTGTCATAAGAAGGAGCCTATGGCTGATCAGTGGCTCACATGCTACGCAATCAATAATAGTTTGCAATCTTCTGTCTCCATTAAGGATGTAGGAATTAGTATCCTTTTTCGTGGGCAGCCAGCTCACAGTGAGGCTGGCATACCCTGTGAACACGGTGTGTCAGGCCGGTGCTTTCCAGCCCATCATGCGTTGTTGGGCGACTTTCAGTAGGTCGCAGCCGTCCTGAGTCAACAGGTAGAGGGCGTGGGTGATATGCGGGATGTCTTCGACGTCACCGTTTTTGAAGCATTGGCAATGTAGGGTTTTGAGTAGGTCGCTGGAAGCGCGGATGCGCTGGAGGGCGGCTTCGAGGATGTCTTGCGGATTGGCCTCTGTGTCGATGATCAGGGGCGGGGAATCGGTGAGGTTTGTTTCGAGTGGGCGGTAGCGGTTTGGAAACGGATTTAATATGGTCACTGAAGAACACCTCTAATTAATTGGGAATATGCGTTCTCTTTGTCGAGTGACCAAGCCCGAGTCGCTGATTTGGCAGCGACGGTCTGACTATAGGTGTGAGTCGCCGGTTGGCGATAGGCGACAAGGTGCCTTCTGTTGTAGGACCGGGATGAAGCTTTGATAGGGCGTTGCCTACGTACTTATCCCCCGTCGAATTTCTCTCGTTTATTGATATGCAGGCACACCGCGTTATCGTTCTTCGCGGGCAAGCCTCGCTCCTCCAGGGGGGTGTGGGTGGGCATTAACCTGCGGTGATTTTTGGCAGGCGTTGGCGGGCGATGTCGAGGAGTTCGTTGCCGTCCTGGGTCAGCAGGTAAAGCGCGTTGACGATGTTGGGAATGTCGCTCGCGTCCGCCTGTTTGAAGCACAGGCAGTACAGCGTTTCGAGCAGGTCGCTGGCGGCGCGGATGCGTTGTCGGGCGGCGTCGAGGATTTCGTGCGGATCGGCCTCGGTGTCAATGACCAGGACCGGGGTGTCGCTGTAGCGGCTTTTGAGTGGGCAATAGCGGTCTTGCATCTGGGTCCGTCCTGTAGGAAGTCTGGCAGGCCGACACTGTTTCAGCCGCGCCGAAAACTATGAAGCGGACGACGCGTTGCGGCAATACGGCTGCAATCGACACAGTTTGTAGGGGATTTACTGGCCTTCGGGCATTCGCCCTACGCGTTTCCCGAGGTTTTTTTAATCGAAACCCTTACAGGTGAATTTTCCTACGTGTTTCTCAGGCGCAGCGCAGCAAACCTCTGTATCGTGCGCGCCAGAATCTGTAGGGCATTTCGAAAATGCCTGGTTAAGCACTTAAAGGGAATTAGGTATGCAGTGGCTACGTATGGCCTCGGTTTTGTTGTTGTGGGCGGGGGCGTGTCGTTTGACCGGCGCGGCTGACGCGGGTAACTCGATGGTGCTGGCCAACATGGACCGCACGGGCTGGCCGGACGCGCTCACCACTCAGGCGAACATGGACACCGCGTCTCGCGCTGAGGTGTTGATGTTCGGCAAGGCGCTGCTGGCCAGCGAAGCGCTGGACGAACAGGGTCTGAAACAACGCCTGGGCGTGCAGGCGGTGAAGCTCAAGTCTGTACGCCAGATGCGTGATGGCTTGTGGGATCGATTGCTGACCACCTACCGCAATGCCAGCCAAGACTGCGACGGCGAACCGTTCTGCCCCCGTGTGCGAAGCGTCGCTGATTTGCGTCAGTTGGCCGCGGCGTTCACCGGCGAAATCAGCCCGGCCCACGCGGCGTGGGCGAGCAAGAGCCAGGTGTTTCATGAGCAGGCGTTGAATGAGCAACTTCGGGTGGCGGTGTTGGTGCCCTAGTGCTGTCTAGGGCAAGTCCCGGTGACGCTGTCCTCCCCGTTTCGGCTTAGTTGATCGTGGATTTCGGAGCCTGGCGCGAAGCCGCTTCAAGATCCATCAAACCTCGACCGTACGCCTCACTGTTGGCATAGATACCTGTTCGGTTCGCTGTTGCCAGCAGGCGTTCGCGTACTTGTTGCGCGGTAAGTTCGGGGTATCGGCTTTGCAATGCTGCCAGGGCTCCGCTGACCATGGCGGCAGCCGGCGAGGTGCCGGCGGTCTGCACGTACTTTCCGTCCTTGCTGGTGGTCAGCAGTCCTTGCCCAGCGCCGGAATCGCCGCCCGGTACCGCGATGCACCAGGCCGCCGCCACGCCGCAATAGTTGGACTTGGCATTGATGGCGCTGCCGTCGTTTTTCAGTGCAACCACGGCGATCCAGCCCTTTTCCAGTTCGGGTATGGCGATCGGCAAGCCGGGTTCAGCCAACGGTTCCCGTTTCAGTTCGTTACCCGTCGGGAACACAAAAACAGCGCCGTCCTGAACCAGTTTCCGGGCAGTCACCAACGACTCCGGCATGACCTGCTTGTAACGCGCCTCATTGATCTCTGTCGCCGGAATGGCATTGGCCCACGAGTTGTTGAGAATGCGCGCACCTTTGTCGAAGCCGGCCTGCCAGGATTGTGCAATCTCGGTGTCGAAGAAAAATGGCTCGTTGTCGTCGCCGAAACGAAAGGGTTCAGTTGTGCGTTGAAGGCGACACCGTGCATGCCCTGGTCATCTTTGTTGGCGGCGAGAATGCCGGCCATCTGGGTACCGTGACCCACCCGGTCGAAGGTGCCGGCACGGTTCTCGACATAGTCAAAACCCGGGTCAGCGATTCTTCCCTGAAATTCCGGCAAGTTGCTGTTCAGGCCTGAGTCGACAAGCGCTACGGCCACCCCCTGGCCAGTGCCGCCTCGGGCGTAGAGGGCTGACGCGTTAATCACCGCCAGGCCTTGCTGGCCCTGATATTCCAGTGTCTCGAACGGGGTCGGGTCGATGGACGGCTGCGTGGGGTTCGTCAGGCAGCCGCTTAACAAAAAGGGCAATGCGAGCACGGGGGGGAGTAAAAAAATGGGTCGTTGAGGCATGGTCGTTCCTTCGTAAATCTCCGCGCACATCAGGCTTTCCTGCCGTGTTGAACATTGCGCGAAGAGGGCAATTTTTTTGAAGGTGAACCTTACCGGTGAAAAGGGGTGAAGCGTCAGGGAGGCAAAGTGCCCCGTTTGTTTCAACCTGTGGCGAAGGTTTGGCCTGATGGACGCTGTATCATCCCGTATCGTTTTTGCCCCCGACCTTTTCTCGACTCGCTGCGATCACCGGCTAGGCTTTGGGCTTCGCAGCGGTCAACGGAGTGACAGCTTATGCACAACACCCTGGAACAGGTTTTCGGTTATCCACAGTTTCGGCCCGGCCAGGAGGCGACGATCAGCGCTGTACTGGCCGGGCGTTCGGCGGCGGCGATTTTCCCCACGGGTTCAGGCAAGTCCCTGTGTTACCAGATGTCGGCGGTATTGCTGCCGCACCTGACGCTGGTGGTCTCGCCGCTGTTGGCATTGATGCAGGACCAGTTGGCGTTTCTTCAGCGACACGGGATCGCAGCGGGCAGTATCGATTCGGCCCAGAGCCGCGACGACGCCAGCGATGTGATGGCTCGCGCCAAGTCCGGCGAGCTGAAGATTCTGATGATTTCCGTGGAGCGCCTGAAGAACGAGCGCTTTCGCCATTTCTTGCAGCAGGTGCCGATCTCGCTGCTGGTGGTGGACGAGGCGCATTGCATCTCGGAGTGGGGTCATAACTTCCGCCCCGACTATCTCAAGCTCCCGGACTACCAGCGCCAGTTCAACATCCCTCAGGCGTTGCTGCTGACCGCCACCGCGACCCCGAAAGTGATCGCGGATATGGAAGCGAAATTTTCCATCGCTCCTGAAGACGTGGTCACCACCGGTTTCTATCGGCCGAACCTCAACTTGCTGGTGGAGCCGGTGCGCGGCCAGGACAAACGTCGACGCCTGGTCGAATGGATGAGGGAGCGTCCCGACCAGCCGAGCATCGTCTACGTCACCTTGCAGAAAACCGCCGAGCACATCGCCGAACACCTGGGGCGCAACGGCGTGCAGGCCGAGGCCTATCACGCCGGTTTGCCCCATGAACAACGGGAAGCGATTCAAAAGCGCTTCATGGGCGGTCAGTCCAATTGCATCGTCGCTACCATCGCTTTTGGCATGGGCATCGACAAGAGCGACATTCGCAACGTGGTGCATTTCGACTTGCCCAAATCCATCGAAAACTACAGTCAGGAAATCGGTCGCGCCGGGCGTGACGGGCAACCGTCGGACTGCCTGGTACTGGCCAACCGCGACAGCCTCAACGTGCTGGAAAACTTCGTCTACGGCGACACGCCGGAATTGGACGGCATCCGTCACGTACTCGACGAATTGCAAGCCGCTGCACCCGAGGGGCAATGGGAGTTTCTGCTGGGACCGTTGGCCGATCAGAGCAATATCCGCCAGTTACCGCTCAAGACCTTGCTGGTGCAATTGGAGCTACGCAGGATCATCGCCCCGCGTTACGCCTATTACGCCGAATACCGCTTCAAGTATTTGCAGGAGCCGGAAGACTTGCTGGCCCGCTTCGAGGGTGAGCGCAAGGACTTCGTAGCGGCAATCATCCAGACTTCCACCCGCGCGCGGACCTGGGCCACGGTGAATTTCGATGCGTTGTACGAGCAGCATCGGGCCGAGCGCGATCGGGTGGTCAAGGCACTGGATTATTTCCAGGAAAAGGGCTGGGTCGAGCTGGAAAGCAAACAGATGACCGAGGTCTACAGCCTGCTGCAAACGGACTTCGACAGTCAGGCACTGAGTGCCGAACTGCATGCTTGTTTCACCCAGCATGAACGCACCGAGATCGCGCGAATCCACGCCATGCTGGATCTGTTCGCCACCGAGCATTGCCTGGGTTATCGCCTGGCCGAGTATTTCGGCGACGAAAATGCGCCGCAGCAGTGCGGGCACTGTTCGGTGTGTCACGGGCATGTGGCGCGGCTGCCCGCACCGCCAGAGTTGCCGGCGCTTGTGGATAAAAACTTCGAGGCGCTGTGCGGTGAATTTATCCACAGGCATGAACAGCACGTCGGCAGCGTTCCCTCAGCGGAGCGCGTGACGCGGTTTTTGTGCGGGATCAGCGTGCCACTGTTTACCAAGCTCAAGGCCCGATCGATTCCAGGGTTTGCAGCGCTGGAGGATTATCCGTATGGCGATGTGCGGAGTTGGGCCGAGGCGCATTTGCCGGGTTAGATCCATCCGCTGAATGTCCCCCATCACAGGAATAAATTTCAAAAATGCCCGGTGGCTGACTATGGTGGGGACTGTCTTTGGATCGCCAACAAGAGAACAATCATGAGCCAGACACCGTTCAACATTCAGCGCGCCGCCGTCATCGGTGCGGGCACCATGGGCCGTGGCATTGTCATGTGCCTGGCCAACGCCGGGGTGCCGGTGCAATGGGTGGATAACAATCCGCAGATGCTTGAGCAAGCGCTGGCCAGCGTGGCCGAGACCTGCGCGCACAACGTGCGTCAGGGGCGGATCGATCAGGCCGAGGCGGACGCTCGTATTGCGCGGATCTCGGCGGCTGCCGATTACGCAGCGATCCGCGATGTCGATCTGGTGATTGAGGCGGTGTACGAAAACCTTGAGCTCAAGCAGAAAATTTTCCGTGAGCTCGATGGCCTGCTCAAACCCGAAGCCATTCTGGCGAGCAACACGTCAGCGCTGGATATCGACGCGATCGCTGCGGCCACTCGTCGTCCGCAACAAGTGCTGGGCCTGCACTTCTTCAGCCCGGCGCACATCATGAAACTGCTGGAAATCGTTCGTGGCGCACAGACTGCGCCGGCGGTACTGGATGCCGCGCTGGAGCTGGGCAAGCGCATGGGCAAGGTCAGCGTGGTGTCGGGCAACTGCGAGGGGTTCATCGGTAACCGCATGCTCAATACCTACGTGCTCGAAGCGCGCAAGATGCTGCTCGAGGGCGCTTATCCCTATCAGGTGGATGCGGCGTTGCAGGGCTTCGGTTTCGCCATGGGGCCGTTTCGCATGTTCGATGTGGTCGGCATCGACCTGCAATGGCGCGCTCGAGAACTGGCCGGTGTCGGGCAGGATGCGCCGCAGGTCCAGGTGGACAACCGCCTGTGCGAACTGGGGCGTTTCGGCCAGAAGAGTGGCAACGGTTATTACCACTACGAAGCCGGCAGTCGCCAGGCTGAGCACGATGTGGAAGTGGATGCGCTGGTGCTGCAAGTCAGCGAGGGATTAGGCTTCCAGCGTCGTGAAATCGGCCCTGAGGAGATTCTGGAGCGCTGCTTGCTGGCGCTGGTCAACGAGGGCGCGAAAATCCTTCAGGAAGGGGTTGCTGCAACGGCGCACGACATCGATCTGGTGTACCTCAACGGCTATGGGTTCCCGGCGGACAAGGGCGGGCCGATGGCCTGGGCGGATCAGCAAGGGTTGACGGACATTCATCAGCGGTTGTTGGCGCTGGAGACCCGGCAGGGTGATCACTGGCAGCCGGCGCGGTTGATTGGGGAGTTGGCGGCGGTGGGTAAGGGGTTTGCTGATTTGTAGTGTCTTTAATGACGCCATCGCGAGCAGGCTTGCGATGAGTACGACGCGGTTTCCGCCTTAAACTCGCCATCCAACTCCAGGAATCGAACCTGATGTCCAACCCGATGCCTCAACGCACCGACTACCCGCACTTCCAGCCCATCACCACTCGCTGGCACGACAACGATGCTTACGGTCACGTCAACAACGTCACCTACTACAGCTTTTTCGACACGGCGGTGAACACGTATCTGATCGAAGTCGGCGGCCTGGATATTCATGACGGCGAAGTCGTGGGTTTTGTCGTGAGTTCGGCGTGCGATTACTTTGCCTCCATCGCTTTCCCCGACCGGATCGAGATCGGTTTGCGGGTGGGCAAGCTGGGCAACAGCTCTGTGCAATACGAACTGGCGGTGTTCAAGGCGGGTGAAGACGACGCCTGTGCGGCGGGGCGCTTCGTACATGTGTTCGTGGATCGGACATCGAATCAGCCGGTGGCGATTCCTGGCGGATTGCGCGGTGCGCTGGAGCGGTTGGTGGTTTGACCGGCAAAAAAAATCGCAGCCCGTGGGCTGCGACTTTTTGATCTACCGGTAAACGAGGCGATTCAAGCCTCAGTCGCGATAGCGATGTTTGTGCTTGCGATGACCGTAGTGGTGGCCACGATCATGGTGACCATCACGGTAGTAGCGACGATCACCGCCACGATGAGAGCGACGATCATCGTCCTCATCGCTCTTGTTGCCCATGTAGTTACCCAGCGCGCCACCGGCGCCGCCGCCTGCCGCGGAGCCGATCAGGCTGCCGGTGGTGCCGCCCATGCTGCGACCGACCACGTTACCGCCCGCTGCGCCCAACGCACCGCCAATGGCCGCTTCGCCACGGCTGCGTTTGTCTGCGCCGACTGCGCTACCACCCGCGCCGCCCAGGGCTGCGCCGATGGTGGAACCTGTGTTGCCGCCTAACGATTGACCGACGACCGAGCCCAAAACCCCACCCAATGCGCCGCCCACACCTGCTTCGGTGGTGCCTCCGGCAGAAGCTAAGCCACTGACCAGGCCAAGGGACAACAAGAGAATCGAGGAGAACTTCATAGAGGAACCTCAAGGGGATGACGGCGCGATCCTGAGGCTGAGGCAGGGTGCTTACAATCGAAATCCGACGAATGACACGACTTCAGCAGATATACCTAAGTTACTGTTTTTTGGGCGGAACTTAAGTGTTTTTCGCCGGTCTTTAGCTACTTCGGACAGGCCGTTTTTGTGAAAAAACGGCCTTTTTTGTGGGCGTTGGGAAAGTTGGCTTGCCGCTGAAAATCAGGCGCGTACATCGTCTTGTGGCGAGGGAGCTTGCTCCCGCTGGGTCGCGAAGCGGCCCCAAAAAAAGCAGCGGTGCGGCGTTCCGACAAGCTCCCTCGCCACAGGGTGTGCGCGTTAAGCTGACTTGGCCATGATCAACCCGGTCTCACTCGCCGCTTCCAACCGGATCGCCACAAACTTCGACGTCGGCGTATGGCTGCCATCCCCGGTGCTCTCCAGAGGCACCAGCGGGTTCACTTCCGGGTAATACGCAGCCGCTTGCCCCGCAGGAATATCAAACGCCAGCAGCGTGAAGCCCTTCACCCGACGCTCTACGCCATCGTCCCAGATCGACACGATGTCGGCCTTCTGCCCAGGCTTGAAGCCCAGGCGAATAATGTCGGCTTCGTTGACGAACAACACGTCACGCTGACCTTTCACGCCGCGATAACGGTCATTCAAGCCATAGATCGTCGTGTTGTATTGATCGTGGGAACGCATTGACTGCAGGATCAGGTCCGGCAATACGCCAGTGGCGCGGGTGCGTTCGTGCACCAGGTCCTTGGGCAATACGTTCGGGCGGAAATTGGCCCGGCCTGATGCAGTGTTCCATTTGCGCGCACCGGCACTGTTGCCGAGGTAAAAACCACCAGGGTTCTTGATCCTCTCGTTGAAGTCCTTGAAGTTGGGAATGGTGTCGGCAATCAAGTCGCGGATGCGGTTGTAGTCCGCTACCAGCCAATTCCAGTCCACGGGGTGGCTGCCCAGCGTGGCGGCCGCGATACCGGCAAGAATCGCCGGCTCCGAGCGCATCTGGTTCGACAGCGGCTCCAACTGGCCATTGGAGGCGTGGACCATGCTGAACGAGTCTTCGACGGTCACTGCTTGAGGGCCTTCGGTTTGCCGGTCGATGTCGGTCCGGCCCAGGCACGGCAGGATCAGCGCGTCTTTACCGTGGGCCAGGTGGCTGCGGTTGAGCTTGGTGCTGATCTGCACGGTCAGGTCACAATTGCTCAGCGCCTGGAAGGTCCGCGGACTGTCAGGGGTGGCTTGGGCGAAGTTGCCACCCAGGGCGATGAACACTTTTGCCCGACCTTCGGCCATGGCGTGAATCGCTTCAACCACGTTGTGGCCGTTTTCACGCGGCACCTTGAACTGGAAACGACGTTCCAGGGCGTCGAGGAACGCCACCGGCGGACGCTCGTTGATACCCATGGTCCGGTCGCCCTGCACATTACTGTGGCCACGCACCGGGCACAGGCCCGCGCCCGGCCGCCCGATGTTGCCGCGCAAGAGCATCAGGTTGGCGATTTCCTGGATGGTCGCCACCGAATGACGATGCTGGGTGATACCCATGGCCCAGCACATGATGACGTTCTTGCCTTTGGCGTACATGCGCGCGGCTTTTTCGATTTCGACTAGGGGCAGGCCAGATTGCTCGACGATCTGCTCCCACGAGGTGTCGTCGACGACGCCCAGGTAGTCCAGCACGTTGACGCTGTGTTCATTGAGGAAGTCGTGGTCGAACACGGCAGGCTCACCCGCCTTCTGCGCATCGCGCTCCCATTGCAGCAGGAACTTGGCCATGCCGCGCATGATCGCCATGTCGCCGCCCAGTGCCGGACGGAAGTACGCGGTGTTGGTCGGCTTGTCGCCGTTGGTGAGCATTTCGAGCGGGTGTTGCGGGTGCTGGAAACGTTCCAGTCCCCGTTCTTTCAGCGGGTTGATACACACCACTTGAGCGCCACGTTTGACCGCTTCGCGCAACGGTTCGAGCATCCGTGGGTGGTTGGTGCCGGGGTTCTGGCCCCAGACGAAAATCGCATCGGCGTGCTCGAAGTCATCGAAGGTCACGGTGCCTTTGCCGACGCCAACGCTCTGCGACAACGCAACACCGCTGGCCTCGTGGCACATGTTCGAGCAGTCGGGGAAGTTGTTGGTGCCGTAGGCGCGCACGAACAATTGATAGAGGTACGCCGCTTCGTTGCTGGCACGTCCCGAGGTGTAGAACTCGGCCTGGTCCGGGCTCGACAAACCGCGCAGATGCTTGGCGATCAGGGCAAACGCATCGTCCCAGCTGATCGGTTGGTAGCGATCGGTTTCGGCGTTGTAGCTCAATGGCTCGGTCAGGCGGCCCTGATATTCAAGCCAGTAGTCGCTCTGCTCCAGCAGCTGGGTGACGCTGTGTTTGGCGAAGAACTTGCCGTCGACACGGCGTTTGGTCGCTTCCCAGTTCACCGCTTTGGCGCCGTTCTCGCAGAACGCCACCATGCCGGCTTCATTGGAATCGCCCCAGGCGCAACCGGGGCAGTCGAAGCCGCCGTTCTTGTTGGTCTTGAGCATCATGCGCAGGTTTTTCAGCGCGTTGTCGCTGGTCAACCAGGCCTGGGCAACGCTGATCAGCGCGCCCCAACCACCGGCCGGGCCTTTGTAGGGCTTGTAGCGGGGGACGGGTGTCTGGTCGGCTTGACGATGTTGACTCACGCTTGATTCTCCAACGCAGGGCTATATACCCGCGGCGCACTTTTCTGCGGCAGGTGGATGAGATTGAGGTTATGGCGGCGGGCCCATTGCACGGCCAGGCCCGTGGGCGAGGACAGGCTGACGAGGGTCTGGATGCCTGCGCGCAACACTTTCTGGATCAATTCGAGGCTGCAACGGCTGGTGACAATCGCCAGGCCGCCGGTGGTCGGGATTTTTTGCCGGATCAGCCCGCCGATCAGTTTGTCGAGGGCGTTGTGCCGGCCAATGTCTTCGCGACCCAGCAGCAATTCGCCTTCGGCGTTCATGAACACCGCCGCATGCACCGCGCCGCAATGCTGACCCAGAGGCTGAAACGCGCTGATGCGCTGGCGCAAGCCGTCAAGCCATTCGGCGGGTGGTAGGGGGGCGCCGGGCAACACCTTGAGGTCCGGCAAGGCTTGCTCCACCGCTTCCACGCCACACAGTCCGCAACCGCTGGTGCCGGCCAATTGCCGACGCTGCTGCTTGAGGTTCCAGAAGGCGCGGTTGGCGATGGTCACTTGCGCGTATTGCGCCGAACCCGAGCCGCTGAGTTGCAGGTCATAAATGTCGGAGGCGTCTTCGATGATGCCGCTGCCGAGGCTGAAACCGACAATGAAGTCTTCCAGATCCGTTGGCGTCACCAGCATCACCGCCTGGCTGATGCCGTTGAAGGCAATCGCCAGCGCGACTTCTTCGGCCAGCGCGGTACTGGCCGATTCGGTGTATTGAAGATCGCTGTAACTGTAGGTTTGGCTGGCGGCGGGCGCGGGCGCTTCGAGGGCTGGCGCCGCGCAAACAGGGCGCTTGGCTTTCATCAGGCATCACCGACGGTTTAGTCAGGTTTAAGCCTATGCGCGTCAAAGTGTCGCGTCTAATCGCTATTACTGATCTGCCGATAGATGACGTCGATCAAGAGATGGTTGGCGATTTCTGATAGATCGCAAAACAGGCTTCCGCCAGCGCTGACCGCGGCGCGCTGCGACGCATGATCAGCCCCAGTTGGCCGAGGGTCTGCGCGTTTTCGATCGGTTGCAAACGCAGATGATCGGTCAGGTTTTCCAGCCCACCGTCCAGCGGCATCACGGCGCAACACAAACCACCGTGCACAGCTTGTAACAGTTGATGCACGGCATCGGTCTGCAACAGCGGCTGGGGGGTGAGGCCGCGGCTGTGGAAATTGTGATCGATGGACTGGCGGAAATGCATGCCGCTGGTGAGCATGCCCAGCGGCAGTTCAATCAACGACTCCCAGCTCAGCGGTGCCTCGCCGAACGTGAAAAAGCGCTGATCGTAGAGCAGGCCCATGCGGGTTTCGCTGAAGGTGAGGGAGTCGAAGCGTTCGGCGTCCAGGCGTTCCAGGTACGACACACCGAGGTCCAGGCGATTGTTCGCCAGTTGTTCGAGGATCTGCTCGGAGCTCAGCGCAGAGAGTTCGAAACGCAGGTTCGGGTGTTCGGTGTGCAGGCGTTGTAGCAGGGGCAGCGGATCGAAACTCGACAAGGGCACCACGCCCAGACGCAGCGTACCGACCAGGTTGCCGCGACAGGCGGCGGCCTCGGCCTGCAAACCGTCACAGGCCGCCAGCACGGTGCGCGCCCAGGCCAGCACCCGCTCGCCAGGCGCGGTAAAGCCTTCGAAGCGTTGGCCGCGGTTGACCAATGGCAGCTCCAGCTCTTCTTCGAGGCTGCGCAGACGCATGGACAAGGTCGGCTGGGTGATGTGACAACGTGCGGCGGCCTGGCCGAAGTGACGGGTTTCGTCGAGGGCGATGAGGAATTTCAGTTGCTTGATGTCCATCTTCGCTCCAGGGCGCGGGAAGGTCGGGATTCTAGCGCCTGGGGGCAAGCGGCGTCATTGGTCGGGTGAGAACCGAGGGTTGCAACCTTGGTCTAGGCTTTTGCGTCTGGAACCCTAAACCCAAGGAGCGTGCACCATGAGTATTTTTAGCTTTGTGAAAGAAGCAGGCGAAAAACTTATCGATCTGCTGACACCCGGCAACGCCAATGCCAGCGAGCAGTTGAAGGAACACATCAGCAAGGTCGGCCTGGGTAACCCGAATGTGCAGGCGACAGTGGATGGCGACAAGGTCACGGTGACAGGTGAAGTCGGCAGTCAGGAAGAGAAGGAGAAGATTCTGTTGGCGGTGGGCAATATCGCCGGCGTCGGGAGCGTGGATGACCAGATTACGGTGACCGGGCCGGTGGTGAAGGCTGCGACCTTTGTCACGGTTGTGAAGGGCGACACCCTGAGTGCGATTTCCTTGCGCGTATATGGCGATGCCAACAAGTATCAGAAAATCTTCGAGGCCAACAAGCCGATGCTCAAGGATGTGAACAAGATTTATCCGGGGCAGTCGTTGCGGATTCCGGAGTAACACATAAACCTGTGGCGAGGGAGCTTGTCGGAACGCCGCACCGTCCCGCTCGGCTGCGCAGCAGCCGCAATTCTCTGAAGGAAACTTCAGTCAGATTGGGAGCGCTTTGCACTCCAGCGGGAGCAAGCTCCCTCGCCACAAGTCTCAAAGCCCGGCAATCAGCTCCCGATAATCGATCACCGCCACAAACTCCGCCGTGTCTTTCGGCCCTTTGCGGCTGTCCGGTTCCCGCACTGCCAACAAATGCGCAACACCGAAATCCCGCGCACTGCGCAGGATCGGCAACGTATCGTCGATAAACAGGCTGCGCGCCGGATCGAAGCCGATGTCCGCCTGCAAGGCCTCCCAAAACTGTGGATTCTCCTTGGGGAAGCCGTAATCGTGAGAGCTGATCAGCCGCTCGAAGTAGGGCGCCAGTTCAATTCGTTCCAGCTTCAGTGACAACGAGTCCCGGTGCGCATTGGTGATCATCACTACCCGTTTGCCCGCCTTCCTGATCGCCTCCAGAAATGTATCCGCATCGGGGCGCAAAGCGATCAGGTGCGCGGTTTCCAGTTTCAGTTCGCGCACCGGCAGCTTCAGCTCGGCGCTCCAGAAATCCAGGCAATACCACTGCAACTGGCCGGCGTTGCGTTCGAACAGCGGCTGCAATTCCATCTCGGCCATGGCCCGGCTCACCCCGTGCAACTCGGCGTAACGCTGGGGCAAATGCTCCAGCCAGAAATGATTGTCGAAGTGCAGGTCCAGCAGCGTGCCGTCCATGTCCAGCAGAACGGTGTCGATGTCGCGCCACGGCAGCAGTGACATAAAAAACTTCTCCAACGGTAAAAAAGATATCCGAGGTCAACAATCAGGATAGGCCGGGTATAGTAACGCGTTCACGCCAAGGAGCTTTTCATGCGCCAGAAACCCACCGTCCTCGCCCGCGAGATTGTCGCCACCAGCCGTTTATTCTGCGTCGAAGAGCTGAAACTGCGCTTTTCCAATGGCGTGGAGCGCACATATGAACGACTGGTCGGCAAGGGCGCCGGGTATGGCGCGGTGATGATCGTGGCGATGATCGATGCAGACCACGCGGTGCTGGTCGAGGAATATTGCGGCGGCACCGATGAATACGAGCTGTCTTTGCCCAAGGGCTTGATCGAACCGGGTGAAGACGTGTTGGCGGCGGCGGAGCGCGAGCTCAAGGAAGAAGCCGGTTATGGCGCGCGACAGCTGGAGCATCTGACCGAGTTGTCCTTGTCGCCGGGTTACATGAGCCAGAAAATTCAGGTGGTCCTGGCCACCGACTTGTACGAAGAACGGCTAGAGGGCGACGAGCCCGAACCTATGGGCGTGGACAAGATCAATCTGCGTGAACTGTCCGGCCTGGCACAGAACCCGCGATTCACTGAGGGCCGTGCCTTGGCGGCGCTGTACCTGGCCCGCGATCTGCTGACTCAGCGCGGGGTATTCCTGCCATGAATTTTCCGCATCCCTTGATGGCGCCGGTGGTTGAACTGGCATTGAAGGCGGGCGACGCCATCCTGCCGTTTTGGCGTACCGGCACTGCGGTGACCGCCAAGGCTGACGATTCACCGGTCACCGCGGCCGACCTTGCCGCTCATCATCTGATTCTGGCCGGGCTGACCGCGCTGGACCCAAGCATTCCGGTGTTGTCCGAAGAGGACGCCAACATCCCGCAGAGCGTGCGTGCCGCCTGGCAGCGCTGGTGGCTGGTCGATCCGCTGGACGGGACCAAGGAGTTCATCTCGGGCAGCGAAGAGTTCACCGTCAACATCGCGCTGATCGAGCAAGGTCGCGTGGTGTTTGGTGTGGTGTCGATGCCGACCAACGGGCGTTTCTATGTTGGCGGTGCCGGGCTGGGTGCGTGGCGTGGCGATAAAGACGCCGAGCCATCGCCGATTCAGGTTCGCAATGCTCTGGCTCCTGGAGAGGCGTTCACGGTCGTTGCCAGTCGTCGGCATTCAAGCCCTGAACAAGAACGCTTGCTGGCCGGACTGAGCGACAGCCTCGGTGAGTTGCAACTGGCCAATATCGGCAGTTCGCTGAAATTTTGCCTGCTGGCGGAAGGCGCGGCCGATTGTTATCCGCGCCTGGCACCGACTTCGCAGTGGGATACGGCGGCGGCCCAAGGTGTGCTGGAAGGAGCCGGCGGTGAAGTGCTGGAGTTGAGCGGCGTGCCGTTCAGTTATCCGGCGCGGGAGTCTTTGCTGAACGAGTTTTTCCTGGCGCTGCCGGCGAAGGCTGCCTGGCGGGAAAAACTGCTGGAACTCGCCCGTTCCTGATCTGCGCACACGCCTTGTGGCGAGGGAGCTTGTCGGAACGCCGCACCGTCCCGCTCGGCTGCGCAGCAGCCGCAATTCAGGCACCGGGATTTAAATGATATTGCGCGGTGGCTGGCCTTGGGGCCGCTCCGCGACCCGGCGGGAGCAAGCTCCCTCGCCACAGGTGTTGTGTCGTTAGCGGTGAAGGACGTACTGCCCGGTGAACGTTACTGCATCGTCATCGCTATCGGCATTCACAATCCGAGAGTGCAACGTCAACCGCGCCCGCCCATAGCGTCCATACATCGCCAAGAACTTCTTCCATACCGCCGCACTCGGCGCCTGGCAAATCGCCGTCGCGTCCATGGTCACCGGCAGCGGATAGCTGATCTGCCCTTCCTGGATCACGATGTGCCCGTCCTCAATCCCTTCCTCGCGCAGACGCAAGTGCAGCCAGCCCCAGCCCGCCAGCACCGCGCCGCAATACAGGCTGCCGCCGAACATGGTGCTCTTGTGATTGACGTTGGCTTCCAGCGGCAAGTACAGGCGCAATTGCTGCTCATGCCAGTCGAGCACTTTGACGCCCATGGCCTGCGTCAGGGGAATGTCGCGGTGCAGGACTGATTCCAGATGACGACTGTCGCGGTTCATGAATGGGCCTTTTGCTTGAGGAGTAAGGATTGCCGGTCACTCAATCGAGTTCGTCGGTCGGGTGATGGTCGGCAAAGTTCAGCCCGTGCTTGCGCAGTTTGTCGTGCAAGGTCTTGCGCGGAATGCCGAGGGCTTCGGCGAGGCTGCGGACCGAGCTGTGAGAGCGCGCCAGTTCGGCGGCAATCAGCGATTTCTCGAAGTTTTCCACCTGTTCGCTCAATCCGCCGCTGAACGCTTCAACCGTTGTGCTCGCTCCAGCCTCCGGCGCGTTGTTGTCCAGTGCCAGTTCCAGGCCCAGGGCGAAGCGTTCGGCGGCGTTCTGCAATTCCCGCACGTTACCCGGCCAGGTGTGACGCAGCAGCAGCGCCCGTTGCCCCGGCTGCAGTTCATGGGGCGGCAAGCCATGGCGAGCGCTGGCTTCATCGGCAAAATGCTGGAACAGCATCAGCGCGTCTTCACCGCGTTCGCGCAGCGGCGGAATCCGCAGCGGTGCGACGTTGAGACGGTAATACAAGTCGGCGCGGAAGCGTCCCTGATCGGCGGACTGGCGCAGGTCTTCCTTGGTCGCGGCGATGATGCGGATGTCCAGCGGGATCAGCTGATTGCCCCCCAGACGCTCGACCACCCGCTCTTGCAGCAAGCGCAGCAGCTTCACCTGCACGTCCAGGCTCATGCTTTCGATTTCATCGAGGAAGACTGTGCCGCCGCTGGCGAATTCGAACTTGCCGATACGGCGCTTCTGCGCCCCGGTAAACGCGCCCGGTTCATGACCGAACAACTCGCTTTCCACCACGGATTCGGCGAGGGCCCCGGCGTTAATGGCCACGAACGGGCCGTTACGCCGGTTCGACAAATCGTGCAGGGCCCTGGCCACGACTTCTTTGCCGGCACCGGTTTCGCCGAGGATCAGCACGTCGGCCTTGGTCGCGGCCAGTGCACCGATCTGTTCGCGCAAACGCAGCATCGGCGCCGATTGCCCGACCAGTCTTGCGCTCAGTTCATTGCGGTCGCTCAGGGCCAGACGCAGACTGCGGTTGTCCAGCACCAGCCGGCGCAAGGCCAATGCACGGCGCACGCTGTCGAGCAGGGCGTCGCTGGCGAAGGGTTTTTCCAGAAAGTCATAAGCTCCGGTGCGCATCGCTTGCACGGCCAGCGGCACGTCGCCGTGACCGGTGATCAGCAGCACGGGCAGCTCCGGGTCTTGCGCGTGCAGTTCGGTCAGTAACTCAAGACCGTCCATGCCCGGCATGCGAATGTCGCTGACCACTACTCCCGGCCAGTCACGTTCCAGTTGCCCGGCCACGCCCTTGGCTTCGGCGAGCGGCAGGATTTTCAGGCCCGCCAGGTCCAGCGTCTGGCTCAAGGCTTGGCGCAGATGCGGATCGTCGTCGATCAACACGACCTGGATGCGGTTGTCGATGGTCATGCACTTCGGTCCTCGGACGGTTGCAGGCTCACGCCCGGTGCGCCTGCGCGCAGTTTCAGGGTAATCAAGGCACCGCCTTCCTTGTGGTTGGCGAACGACAGTTCACCCCCGAAGGCGCGCATCAGGGTCTCGCAAATCGCCAGCCCCAGGCCCAGGCCCTGCGTGCGGGTCTTGGTGGTGTAGAAAGGCTCGCTGGCGCGGCCGAGGGCTTCCATGCAAAAGCCAGGGCCGTTGTCGCGAATGTACAGAATGACGCCATCGGCGGTGGATTGGGCACTCAACCAGAGTTTACGCGGCGGGCCTTTTTCCGTCAGCGCGTCCAGCGCGTTGGCCAGCAGGTTGCCGAGCACCTGACGCAAACGGGTTTCCCCGGCTTCGACCCACAGCGTGGCGGCCGGCAAATCTCGGATCAACTCGACCTCCATGCTCCGCCGGCGCTTGGCCAACAGCGCCAGCGCGTCATCCAGCGCCGGTTGCAGCGCAACGCTTTCCGGGGCGTGGCGATCACGCCGGGCAAAGGCACGCAGGTGCGCGATGATCGAGGCCATGCGCCCGGTCAGTTCGCTGATCAGCTTGAGGTTGCCGCGCGCATCGTCGGTGCGCTCGTGATCAAGCAGCACTTCGGCGTTTTCCGCGTAGCTGCGAATCGCCGCCAGCGGTTGATTGAGTTCGTGGCTGATGCTCGCCGACATGGTCCCGAGCGCCGACAGCTTGCCCGCCTGCACCAGATCATCCTGGGCGCGCACCAATTCCTGCTGGGCATTTTCACGCTCCAGCACTTCCTGTTTCAGCCGACGGTTGAGGCCTTCGAGGTCGCTGGTGCGTTCGGCGACGCGGCCCTCCAGTTCCCGACGGGCCTTGGCTTCGAAGGCGATTCGATCGAGGTAGTGGCGGCGGCGTTGCATCATCAGGCCGAGCAGCAGCATCAACACCAGCAGCGTCGCGCCGCCAATGGCGACCACCGTGCGCACCGGGCGGTCGATCAGGGTGCGCGGCGCAAGGATGCTGACGCTCCAGCCGGTTTCATCGATCTGCCGGGTCTGGGTCAGCCACGCGTCCGGATCAAGGTTCAACGGCTTGGGTTCTCGGGTCGGGTAGGGCTGAATCGCGGTGATCGCCTCGCGTTCCGCGTCGCTCAACGGACGGGTCGCGCGAAAACGCCATTCCGGCCGCGAAGTGAGAATGACCACGCCGTTGTGGTCAGTCACCAGCAGTTGTTCCGGGGTTTTGCCCCAGAGGCTTTCGGTGTGGTCCAGGTCAACCTTGACCACCAGCACGCCGATGATTTTTTCGCGATCCCGGACCGCGGCTGCGAAGAAGTAGCCACGTTTGGCCGACGTGGTGCCCAGGCCGAAGAAGCGCCCCAGACGCCCGGCCATGGCTTCACTGAAATACGGCCGAAAGGCGAAATTGCGCCCGACGAAACTGTCGTGTTTGTCCCAGTTGGAGGCGGCGAGCGTCTTGCCCGTGGTGTCCATCAGGTACATGACTTCGGCGCCGGTCTGGGCGCTGATGTTTTTCAGCAGCCGGTTGGCGTTGCCTTGGATGACGCCATCATCCGGTGCAGACAGGTCAGCACGCAGGGCCGGCAGGTCGCCAAGAATCTGCGGCAGCACTTCATAGCGATGCAGTGTGCCCAGCAGGTTGGCGACGTACAGGTCGAGGGTCTGACGGTTCTGCCCGGCCAGTTCGCTGCGGTAATAACGCTCGGCCAGATGCTCCAGCGGCCACAGCAATGGCGCGAGGCACAGCGCAAGCAGAGCCAGGCTGCGCCAGCGGGGTCGGCGTGGAAGGGTCGAGTTCATGAGCATCAGGCGCCTGTGGGTACAGGCGCATTATGCCTAGGCTTGTCCGGCAAGACACTCGCGCAGCGCGGTTTGCCAGTCAGGTTGACTGACGCCCCATTCGCGCTGCAGGCGACTGCAATCCAGGCGCGAGTTCAGCGGGCGGCTGGCGGGTGTCGGGTAGTCGCTGGTGGTAATCGGCAGCAGGTTTGCGCAAGGCTTTCCCTGTTCCCGAAGCGCTTCGCCGATGGCCTGGGCGAAACCGAACCACGAGGTCTGACCCTGCGCGGTCAGGTGATAAGTGCCCCAGGCGCCAGTCTCGCCGGCCTGCCAGCGTTCGATCAGGGCGAGGGTGCTGTTGGCGATCGTGCCGGCCCAGGTGGGTGCTCCAATCTGGTCGGCGACGATGCGCAGCTCCGGTTTTTCCTGCAGAAGACGTTGCATGGTCAGCAGGAAGTTGCGGCCGTGGGTCGAATAGACCCAACTGGTGCGCAAGATCAGGTGCTTGCCCTGTGCCGCGGTTATGGCGTGTTCGCCCGCCAGTTTGCTCTGGCCGTAAACGCCCAGCGGGTGAGGTTCGTCAGCTTCGTTGTAAGGCGCAGTCTTGCTGCCGTCGAACACGTAATCGGTGGAGTAGTGGATCAGCGGGATGCCCAGCGCCGCCGCTTCTTCCGCCAGAATGCCTGGGGCCTCCGCGTTGACGGAGAACGCCGCTGCTTTCTCGCTTTCAGCCTTGTCGACCGCCGTATAAGCCGCGGCGTTGATGATCAGGTCGGGACGAACACGCCGCACCTGCTGGCGGATCTGTTCCGGTTGCGCCAGGTCAAGCTGATCGCGACCCGGAACCACCAACTCCCCCAAAACCGTCAGGCGTTTCTGCAACTCGCTTGAAACCTGTCCATGTTGACCGCTAATAAGAATTCTCATGGAAACAGATCGATCTCTTGCAAGGTTTTGCCTAGTTGGTCTTTGGCCGAAAGCTGGGGGGCTTCATCCAGTTGCCAATCGATGGCAAGCGTCGGGTCGTCCCAACGGATGCAACGTTCGGCGGACGGGTTGTAGTAGTCCGTGGTCTTGTAGAGGAACTCGGCGACGTCGCTCAGTACTACAAATCCATGGGCAAAACCTTCCGGTACCCAGAGTTGGTGACGGTTTTCCGCGGTCAGACGCACCGCCACCCATTTGCCGAAATTCGCTGAGCTGCGACGAACATCCACCGCGACATCGAGCACTTCGCCAACCGTTACCCGCACCAGTTTTCCCTGGGTGTTTTCCAGTTGGTAGTGCAGGCCGCGCAGGACGCCTTTTTGCGAGCGAGAGTGGTTGTCCTGAACGAACTGTCTCTTCAGGCCGGTCGCCTCTTCGAAGGCCCTGGCATTGAAGCTTTCGTAGAAAAAGCCGCGCTCATCCCCGAAGACCTTGGGTTCAAGGATCAACACACCGGGCAACGCGGTTTCAATCACATTCATTGTCCACCCTCAGCCAGTTTGTAAAGGTACTGACCATAACCGGTCTTGCCAAAATACTTGGCGCGCTCGAGCAAATGCTCGCGGTCGATCCAGTCTTTTTCGTAAGCGATTTCTTCGAGGCAGGCGACTTTCAACCCTTGGCGATGCTCGATGGTCTGCACATACTGGGACGCTTCGAGCAAGCTGTCGTGAGTGCCGGTGTCCAGCCAGGCAAATCCGCGGCCGAAGCGCTCGACCTGCAGATCGCCACGCTTGAGGTAGGCATTGTTGACGTCGGTGATCTCCAGTTCGCCGCGAGGCGAGGGCTTCACGGCCTTGGCGATCTCGATCACATCGTTGTCGTAGAAATACAGGCCGGTCACGGCATAGCTGGATTTCGGGGCTTTCGGCTTTTCTTCGATCGACAGGGCACGGCCTTCGTCGTCGAAATCGATCACGCCGAAGCGCTCCGGGTCTTTGACCCAGTAGCCGAACACGGTGGCGCCAGAAGGACGATTGACGGCGTTAATCAATTGCTCGCTAAAGCGTTGACCATGGAAGATGTTGTCGCCGAGGATCAGGCACACCGGATCCTTGCCAATGAATTCCTCACCAATCAGAAAGGCCTGGGCCAGGCCATCGGGCGAAGGCTGTTCGGCATAGCTGAAATGCACGCCGAACTGACTGCCGTCCCCCAACAGGCCGCGATATTGCGGCAGGTCCTGCGGTGTGGAGATCACCAGGATTTCCTTGATGCCGGCCAGCATCAGGACCGAGATCGGGTAGTAGATCATCGGTTTGTCGTAGATCGGCAGCAGCTGTTTGGACACGCCCAGCGTAATCGGGTGCAGACGCGTGCCCGAGCCCCCGGCCAACACAATTCCTTTCATCATGCGATCAACTCCTTGGTATTGATGGCGCCCAGTCGTTCACCCTGATAGCTGCCGTCCTGAACTCGGCGGCACCACTCCAGGTTTTCCAGATACCACTGGACGGTTTTGCGCAGGCCGGTCTCGAAGGTTTCTTCGGGCGTCCAGCCAAGTTCGCGCTCAATCTTGCTGGCATCGATCGCGTAGCGCAGGTCATGGCCAGGACGGTCCTGGACGAAAGTGATCAGGTCGGCGAAATGCGCGACGCCTTCAGGTTTGTTTGGCGCCAGCTCTTCGAGCAGCGCGCAGATGCCACGCACTACATCAATGTTCTTCTGCTCGTTGTGACCGCCGATGTTGTAGGTCTCGCCGACCACGCCTTCGGTGACCACTTTGAACAGTGCGCGGGCGTGATCCTCGACAAACAGCCAGTCGCGAACCTGCAGGCCGTTACCGTAGACAGGCAGCGGCTTGCCGGCGAGGGCGTTGAGAATCACCAGCGGGATCAGTTTTTCGGGGAAGTGGAACGGCCCGTAGTTGTTCGAGCAGTTGGTCAGCAACACCGGCAGGCCGTAGGTGCGTTGCCAGGCGCGGACCAGATGGTCGGAGGCCGCCTTGCTGGCGGAATACGGTGAACTTGGCGCGTACGGGGTTGTTTCCGTGAACAGGTCATCGACGCCATGCAGGTCGCCGTACACCTCGTCCGTGGAAATGTGGTGAAAACGGAAAGCGCTTTTTTCGGGCTCGGCCAGGGTCTGCCAGTAGGCGCGGGTTGCCTCGAGCAGGCTGTACGTGCCGACGATATTGGTTTGAATGAAATCCGACGGACCGTCGATGGAACGGTCGACATGGGACTCGGCCGCCAGATGCATGATCGCATGCGGCTGGAAACGGGCCAGTACGGCACTGACGGTGGCCTGATCCACGATATCGGCCTGCACGAATTCGTAGCGTGTGTCGTTGGCAATGCTGGTCAGCGATTCCAGATTGCCGGCGTAGGTCAGTTTGTCCAGGTTGAGCACTTCATGCTCAGTATGCCGGATCAAGTGACGAACCAGGGCAGAGCCAATGAAACCGGCACCGCCGGTGATGAGAATACGCATGTTGGCCAGCCTTTATCTGTAAGACGATTGAAGCAAATGAGCATAGCTTGTCGGCAGGAGAGGGGTGGTGCAATAGGGTTGTGACAGCTATTTGGGTTTTGTTGGGGACGCGGGGGTTGATTATCGACCGACGTGGTGGCGATATAAGCGACTAATAAAATTTCAGGGGTCGTTGTATGCCGCTCGCCACGTTGATTCATCGCGCCAGTTTGCCCAGCCCGCAGGTCTCTGCGGCGCAAGCGCTCGAGCTGCTCGAAGGGCATTACGGGCTGAGCGGAAAGCTGCAGGCGCTCGGCAGCCAGCAGGACCTCAACTACCGCGTTGACAGCCAGCATGGACGTTTCGTCCTGAAAATCTGCCGGGGCGACTATTCGGCGCTGGAACTGCAAGCCCAGCATGCGGGGCTCAAGCATCTGGCCGAGCACTCCAAGGTGCCGGTGCCGCAAGTGATTTCCGCCCAGAACGGCGCTGACCTGCTGTCACTTGAAGTCGGCGGACAACCGGTGCATGTGCGCCTGCTCGAATACATCGAGGGCCAGTCGCTCACACACCTGGATCATTTGCCTGGGGCCGTGGTGGCCGGTTTCGGCCGGCTCTGCGGTGAAATGGACCAGGCGCTGGCCGATTTCAACCATGCGGGTCTTGAACGCACCCTTCAGTGGGACGCGCGCCATGCCAAGGCGTTGATCGCGCATTTGCTACCGGTCATCGAGGATGACGCGCAGCGAGCGTTGATCGCGCAAGTGGCCGAAGAGGCCGAGCGGCATTTGCAGCCGCTGGTGGACAAGTTGCCGGTGCAGGCCATCCACATGGACATCACCGATGACAACGTGGTCTGGCAGCGCGATTCGCAACGCCAGTGGCAACTGCAAGGCGTGATCGATTTCGGCGACCTGGTCCGCACCTGGCGCATCACTGACCTGTCGGTGACTTGCGCGGCGTTGCTGCACCATGCCGGTGGCGATCCGTTCTACATCTTGCCGGCGGTTCAGGCCTATCACGCGGTCAACCCGTTGCAACACGAAGAACTGCAGGCCCTGTGGCCATTGATCGTCGCGCGGGCGGCGGTGCTGGTGCTCAGCGGCGAACAGCAGATCAGCATCGACCCGGGTAACCAATACAGTCGCGACAACCTGACCCACGAGTGGGAGATTTTCCGCGTGGCGACCTCAGTGCCGCTGGCGTTGATGGAAGCGGCGATCCTCACTGCTGTCGGCCAGAGCCTGCCAGCCATCGGCAGTGAAGGCTTTGCGCCACTGCTGCCGAGCCTGGTCGGACGTGAATTTGCCTTGATCGACCTGGGTGTACTCAGCCCGCATTTCGAGGCCGGTAACTGGGAGCAGGAAGGGATCGATCAACGCCTGTTGAGCGAAGCGGCGGCGGCTCACGGTCTGGCCGCAAGCCGTTACGGACAATACCGTTTGTCCCGTACCCGCCCCGACAGTGCCAGCGAACCGGACACGTGCCCGCTGCATGTCGAGTTGCGGGTGCCCGATGGCACCGCGGTCGAATCGCCATTTGCCGGCGTGGTCCATCAACCGGCGCCGGGTGTGTTGCAACTCGACGGCCCACAGCTGAGCGTGCGGCTGTGGGGCGTGACGCCGTCGCTGCACACCGGCGCGGCGCTGGTCAAAGGCCAGGTGTTGGGCGCGGTAAGCGGTCCGTTGCGGGTGCAGTTGTGCCGAGGCGCTTCGTTCGATGCGCCGTTGTTCTGCACGCCGTCTCGTGCGGCGGCCTGGCAAGCGTTGTGTCCATCGCCGGCGGTGTTGCTGGGGTTGGCTTGCGATGCGGAGGTTGAGCTTGATTCGCAGACTTTGCTGGAGCGCCGCGACGCCAGTTTCGCCCGGACGCAGAAACACTATTACGTCGACCCGCCACGCATCGAACGCGGCTGGCGCAACCATTTGATCGACATGCAGGGCCGCTCCTACCTCGACATGCTCAACAACGTCGCGGTGCTCGGTCATGGTCATCCACGCATGGCCGCAGTGGCCAGCCGCCAGTGGTCGCTGCTCAATACCAACTCGCGCTTCAATTACGCGGCGGTTGCCGAATTTTCCGAGCGTTTGCTGAGGTTGTCTCCGGATGGCATGGACCGGGTGTTCCTGGTCAACAGCGGCAGCGAGGCCAATGACCTGGCGATCCGTCTGGCATGGGCCTACAGCGGCGGTCGCGACATTGTCAGCGTGCTGGAGGCTTATCACGGCTGGACAGTGGGCGCGGACGCGGTCTCGACGTCGATTGCCGACAACCCCAGGGCCTTGAGCAGCCGTCCGGACTGGGTGCACCCGGTGACGGCACCGAACACCTATCGCGGTGAATTCCGGGGCCCGGACAGTGCGCCGGATTATGTGCGCAGCGTCGAGCACAACCTGGCGAAAATCGCCGCGCAAGGACGCCAGCTGGCCGGTTTCATTTGCGAGCCGGTGTACGGCAATGCCGGCGGCATCTCGCTGCCGCCGGGGTATTTGAAACAGGTCTACGGGATGGTTCGCGCCCAGGGCGGCGTGTGCATCGCCGACGAAGTGCAGGTCGGTTACGGGCGCATGGGTCACTTCTTCTGGGGCTTCGAAGAACAGGGCGTGGTGCCGGACATCATCACCATGGCCAAGGGCATGGGCAACGGTCAACCGCTGGGCGCTGTGATTACCCGTCGGGAAATCGCCGAGGCGCTGGAAGCCGAAGGTTATTTCTTCTCATCGGCGGGTGGCAGCCCGGTCAGTTGCCAGATCGGCATGGCCGTTCTGGATGTGATGGAAGAGGAAAAACTTTGGGATAACGCCCAGGTCGTGGGCGGGTATTTCAAGGAGCGTCTGGAAGCGCTGATCGATATTCATCCGCTGGTGGGTGCGGTGCACGGGTCCGGTTTTTATCTGGGCGTTGAATTGATCCGCGACCGCGAGACCCTGGAACCGGCGACCGAAGAAACCACGGCGTTGTGTGATCGCCTGCGGGAATTGGGGATCTTCATGCAGCCGACGGGGGATTATCTGAACGTCCTCAAGATCAAACCGCCGATGGTGACCTCGCGCCGCAGTGTGGATTTCTTTGTCGATATGTTGGCGAAGGTGCTCGCGGAGGGGCTGTAAATACATCTCCCCTGTGGGAGCGAGACGGGCTTGCCGGCGATATCGATCGAACATTCAAAATTTGTATCGACTGACCCACCGCGATCGCCGGCAAGCCGGTCTCGCTCCCACAAGAGGGAGTGCTTAATTCGATTATTATCTGGTTTGAGTGCTGTTTTTTTCGACGCAAGGAAGATTAATCGCTTTTAAAGCCGATTTTTATCGGCTATAAAGTCGCCATTGCCGCGGCGTGCCTCATCACGCCCGCCACTTCCCTTTCTGTCATCGGTCGATGGGAAACTCGACCCACAGCACTTGCCCGGAGATGATTCATGAGCCGTATCGTTACCGTCGCCGCCACCCAGATGGCCTGTTCCTGGGACCTTGAAGCCAACCTCGAAACCGCTGAAAGGCTGGTCCGTGAGGCTGCGGCCAAAGGCGCGCAGATCATCCTGATCCAGGAACTGTTCGAGGCGCCGTACTTTTGCCAGAAGCCCAATCCGGATTACCTGCAACTGGCCACAACGGTGGAAGAGAACGTCGCCATCAAGCATTTCCAGAAAATCGCCAGGGAACTGCAAGTGGTGCTGCCGATCAGCTTCTACGAACGGGCCGGCCGTGCGCGTTTCAACAGCATCGCGATCATTGATGCCGACGGCAGCAACCTCGGGATTTATCGTAAAAGCCACATCCCGGACGGCCCTGGCTACCACGAGAAGTACTACTTCAACCCGGGCGACACCGGTTTCAAAGTGTGGAACACCCGTTACGCGAAAATCGGCGTGGGCATCTGCTGGGATCAGTGGTTCCCCGAGTGCGCCCGCAGCATGGCGTTGCTGGGTGCGGAGATCCTGTTCTACCCGACCGCCATCGGCAGCGAACCGCACGACAAGACCATTTCGTCCCGCGACCATTGGCAGCGTGTGCAGCAGGGCCATGCCGGCGCCAACCTGATGCCGTTGATCGCCAGCAACCGTATCGGCAACGAGGAGCAGGACGGGTACGACATCACCTTCTACGGCTCGTCGTTTATCGCCAACCAGTTCGGCGAGAAGGTCCAGGAACTCGATAAAACCGAAGAAGGCGTGCTGGTTCACAGCTTCGACCTCGACGAGCTGGAGCACATTCGCAGCGCGTGGGGCTCGTTCCGTGATCGTCGCCCGAACCTATACAATGCGCTCAAAACCCTCGACGGTTCCCTGGAGTCCTGACTGCATGACCACTTTAAACAGCACCCCGCGCGCCGACGGCTTCTACATGCCCGCCGAGTGGGCGCCACAAACCCAGACCTGGATGATCTGGCCCGAGCGTCCGGACAACTGGCGCCTGGGCGGCAAACCGGCGCAAGCCGCGCATGTGGCGGTGGCCAAGGCCATCGCGCGTTTCGAACCGGTCACCGTGGCGGTGTCCGCCGGTCAATACGAAAATGCTCGGGCGCGTCTGGACGTGCCGAATATTCGTGTGGTCGAGATGTCCAGCGACGACGCCTGGGTCCGCGACACCGGCCCGACATTCGTCATCAATAACCGCGGTGAAGTCCGTGGCGTGAACTGGGACTTCAACGCATGGGGCGGTTTTGACGGTGGGCTGTATTCGCCGTGGAACCGTGATTCGCAGGTCGGCGGCAAGATCCTCGAGATTGAACGCAGCTCGCGTTATCGCACCGAGGGCTTTGTGCTCGAAGGCGGTTCGATCCACGTTGATGGTGAAGGCACGCTGATCACTACTGAAGAATGCCTGCTTAACCGCAATCGCAACCCGCACTTGAACCGTGCAGAAATCGAAGCGGTGCTCAGCGCGAACCTGGCTGTGGATAAAATCATCTGGCTGCCGGACGGTTTGTTCAACGATGAAACCGACGGCCATGTGGATAACTTCTGCTGTTACGTGCGTCCGGGCGAAGTGTTGCTGGCCTGGACCGACGACCCGCAAGACCCGAACTACCCGCGCTGCCAGGCGGCGATGAAAGTGCTCGAAAGCAGCACCGACGCCAAGGGTCGCCCATTCACGGTGCACAAGATGCCGATTCCTGGGCCGCTGTATGCGACCGAAGAAGAATGCGCCGGTGTGGACCCGGTAGACGGAACCCAGGAACGCAATCCGACCGTTCGTCTGGCCGGTTCCTATGTGAACTTCCTCATCGTCAACGGCGGCATCATCGCGCCGAGCTTCGACGATCCGCTGGACGGCCCGGCCAAAGAGATTTTGCAGAGCCTGTTCCCGCAGCATGAAGTGGTCATGGTCCCGGGCCGCGAACTGTTACTGGGCGGCGGTAATATCCACTGCCTTACCCAACAGCAGCCTGCGCCGCACAAGGAGTGAGTGCCGTTGTAACAGCCTGAGTTGATTGAGAAATCACTCAGGCAACGGTTTTACTTCGGCACCTTGCAAGAAGCCCGCAGCCCGTCAGGACTGCGGGCTTTTTTGTATCCGCTGGTCGACTGTCCTGACACATTGGCACAGCTCTTGTATCTCTCCTGACGAGAAACAGGGAGGGGAGAACTTCGATGTTCTGTCATAAACCTTGGATAAGTTAGCCGCTCACAAACCAGGAGAGAGCGCGGAAATGAACGCCGAAATGAACGTAGTGAGCGAGCGGACACTGCATCCCCTGGCAGTAAACAGCGAAGCGCTCCAGATCCTGGCGCACTGGTTGAAGTCCAATGGAACGCGTCAGATCAGGGAACCTGATCCGCGCCGGATGATGATCGAGCGCTACCCCGCTGGTTTATTCAGCGAAGCGGAGCTGGATGCGTTGTGGGATGTGATGGAAGGATAAAAAAGAACAACAACGGATTGATAAAAGCGCTGCCGGGAAGGTGGCGCTTTTTTTATGGGCGATGGTTTTGTGATCACTACGGTGCCACTCGAACACGATAGCTGCGGCTCACACCAGGCCCGCAGTGTTTAGACGCGGTAAGAGCGGGTCATTGGGTTTGCCCGATCTCCAATTCGTGTCTTGGTAGTGACAGAACGAGGGCGGTATTCGACCGATTCCTGAAACAGTTTGAAAGCTATTCCGACGTTTTTCAGAAATAGAAGGAGGACTAATCTGCCGGCATCGAATTTCCTACCCTTTCGCCGGAGCCTCCCATGATCCTTCATTACATTTACGACCCGTTGTGCGGCTGGTGCTACGGCGCAAAACCACTGGTGCAAACAGCCCGGGCAATTCTTCCGGTGATTGCCCATGGCGGCGGCATGATGACCGGCGCCCACCGCAAGAACGTCTCGCCACAGTTGCGCAACTACGTGATGCCCCACGATCGGCGAATCGCCGAGTACACCGCGCAGCCATTCGGTGAGGCCTACTTCGAAGGTTTGCTGCGCGATGAGACGGCGGTGTTCGATTCTGCGCCGCCGATTGCCGCCGTACTGGCGGCTGATCAGGTCGCTGACCGTGGACTGGCGTTGCTGGGCCGTTTGCAGAGCGCGCATTACGTGGAAGGTCGGCGCATTGCCGATGAAGCGGTGTTGTTTGAACTCGCCCACGAGATCGGCCTGGAACCTGAAGCCTTTCAGACCGCATTCAAAAACGCCGACACCGATCGCCACATCAAGGCCAGTCGCGACCTGTTGGCCAGCATCGGTGGTCATGGTTTCCCGACCTTCGCACTGGAGCAGGGTGGCCAGTTCACGCTGGTCGACATCGGGCCGTGGTTCGGCAAGCCGCAAGCCTTTGCGGCCTGGCTTAGGCAGTCGCTTCCCGCACACGCGGCTTCATCCGGGTTTCAAACCTGTGGGCTCAACGGCTGCAATTAGAAAATTCTTAGACGATTTTCGCCTATTCACAGACGATTCATGAAATTGACACAGGGTTCAGGGCGGGACTAGGATTCGCCTCAACGCCTGTGGCCAACCGCCATGACTCAAAAATAATAAAAAGGCCCGCCGCGATTTTTCGTGGGCGGGCCTTTTTGTTTCGGGGTGAAAAAAGAGTGCGATAGCGCCGTTTCAGCCGTTCGACACAGCGCGTATCAACCCGTAATAAGGAAAAGAACAAAATGTTGAACAAGCGAATCAGCCTGATCGCTCTGGGGATGTTGAGCGCGACACAGGCCATGGCAAACGACCAGGCCGAATCCAAGGGTTTTGTTGAAGACAGCAGCCTCAAAGTGCTGCTGCGCAATGCCTACATGAACCGTGATTACAAAGACGGCCGACCGGACAAAGCCGAGTGGGGCCAAGCGGCCATCGGCACGTTCTCGTCCGGTTTCACCCAAGGCACCGTCGGTGTGGGTGTGGACGCGTTCGGTCTGTACGCATTGCGTCTGGATGGCGGCAAGGGCCGCACCGGCGCACAAGGTATCGACTTCTTCAAAAAAGGCGACAGCGGCAACGCGGCAGATGACCTGTCCAAAGGTGGCGCAGCGGTCAAATTCCGCCTCTCCAGCACCACGCTGACTTACGGCGACCAGATGCCGGCCCTGCCGGTGTTGAGCTACGACAACTCGCGCCTGCTGCCGGAAAGCTACACCGGCACCTTGATCACCTCCAAGGAGATCAAAGGCCTGGAGCTGAACGCCGGTCGCTTCACTGCCGAATCGCGCAAGAGCGCTGAAGGCCGTGACAGCGGTGGCTTGAAGTCGATCAACGTATTGGGCGGCAGCTACCAGTTCACCGAACAGTTCAAGGCGGCGGTGTACGCGTCTGACGTTGAAGACGTATTGAAGAAACAATACGTGAACGCCAACTACGTGTTCCCGATCGACAAGGATCAGTCCCTGACCCTGGACTTCAACGGCTACCGCACCAAGCTGGAAGATTCCTACGTCCGCGAAAGCGGTGCGACCGGTGACGACAACAAGATCTGGAGCCTGGCAGCGACCTTCGCCACCGGCCCGCACTCGTTCACCGTCGCGCACCAGCGCAGCACCGGCGACAGCAACCTGGGCTACGCCTACGGCGGCTATCAGAAGGATCAAGGTCGCGTCGGTGATGGCGGCAACACCATCTACCTGGCGAACTCCTACTGGTCCGACTTCAACGCCGAAGACGAACGCAGCTGGCAGCTGGGCTACGGTCTGGATTTCAGCACGTTCGGCGTTCCTGGTCTGAGCTACAACGTGGCTTACGTGCGCGGCGACAACATCACCACTTCCACCAGCGAAGGCGGTACCGAGCGCGAAATCTTCAACCAGTTCAAGTACGTCGTGCAAAGCGGCCCGGCCAAAGACCTGAGCATCAAACTGCGTAGCTCGATCCTGCGCGTGGCGCAGAAATCCAGCGAATACAACGTCAGCGGCAACGAAGTACGTGTGTTCGTGGACTACCCGATCAACATTTTCTGATGATCGGTTGCAGTATCGACGCCTGATTCAAGGCTGAGAAAGATGAGCCCCGACATGTTCGGGGCTTTTTTTCGCCTACCAATAAGCGTTCAGGCGCTTAGGTTATTTCCTGCATCGGATCAGGACAGTTCCCAGTACCGAAGGGGAACAAGCCGATATTCATCACTGGATTAATCGATTGAAATACCGGACGAGAAATTCAGTTGATTGTCAGCGCTCCTCAAACGGTGGAGCCGTCCATCACGCTGAAGTTGACCCCCAATAGCCTGCTCAACCAAAATGCTTGAGGTAGCGCCAATGTAGCTACAAATTAGAAATGAGGTCATTACCATGGGTGTATTGCTGAAAACCACCGACGTGCGTTGCCGCATTGATGAGGAATTGAAAGCGCGTGCTACTGAAGTCCTGAACGCTTGCGGCCTGAGCATCAGTGACGCCATGCGGCTTTTTCTTCGTCAGGTCGTAGCGACCCAGGGCCTCCCGTTTGAGGTACGCGTGCCTTCGGAAAAAACGGCCCGCGCCATGAGAGAAGCACGTGAGATTCGCCAGCGGTTCGACTCGATAGACGACATGTTGAGGGACGCTGATGGCGAAACCGGAGAAAAAGCAAAAGCGCGCTGAGCTGCCCAGGCAATGTGCACAAACGTCAGAATTCAAGAAGTCGTGGGACCGTTACAAGCGTGCCGGGCGCCGTGACATGAATGAAGTTCGCCAAGTGATGGTCATGCTGTTTCTGGGTGAACCGTTGCCACCGGAATACCTGGACCATGCCTTGATGGGTGATTGGGCTGGTTTTCGAGAGTGTCATATAGGCGGTGATTTCTTGATGATTTATGAGCACACACGCTCCGATTTCATCACATTTGTTGATCTAGGAAGTCATTCAGAGTTGTTCAAGTAGCGTCTGTAAAGAAAAGCCCCGACATGTTCGTAATGCTGTTCACTTAAGCGCGCTCTTGAATCGTGCATACCTTTGTGGCGAGCGAGCTTGCTCGCGCTGGGCTGCGTAGCGGCCCCAAAAATCTGACAGCTATTGCCGAGTTTTGTGAGTGCTACGCACTCAAGCGGGAGCAAGCTCCCTCGCCACAAGTTTCCTTTGATTCAAGACACTCTTAAGTGAACAACATTGCGACATGTTCGGGGCTTTTTTGTGAGCGCTGCAAGGCTCTGGACCGCTTCACAGGACGACTCGATTGACCTTTCCCAGCCAGGTTTTCCTATTCAAATGATCAAAACGATCATTTGAATGATTGGTTTGCGCATTCTATAGCGAGAGCTTAAGATAAATTTGACTGAATCAATCATTGCTTGATTGTTTCAGTCAGTTTCGAGGTGAAACACGTCTTACCCCACAATTATAAAAGGAGACCCTCGTGGCCCAATTCCCTATCAAGCGCACCATTGAACGCATCCCGGGCGGCATGATGATCGTGCCCCTGCTGATCGGTTCGCTGGTCGCCACCTTCATGCCTGACACGCCCAAGTTTTTCGGCTCCTTCACCAATGCACTGTTCACCGGGGCGCTGCCTATCCTCGCGGTGTTCTATGTCTGCATGGGCGCGAGCATCAACATCAAAGCCACGCCTTACTTGCTCAAGAAGGGCGGCACGCTGCTCATCACCAAAGTCGGCATCGCCGTGCTCATCGGCATTGTGCTCGGGCATTTTCTCGGCGAGCAGCCGATTTCGTCCGGCCTGTTCGCCGGCATCTCGACGCTGGCAGTGGTCGCCGCGATGAACGACACCAACGGTGGCTTGTACATGGCGCTGATGGGGCAGTACGGTCGGTCCGAAGACGTCGGTGCCTACTCGGTGATGTCCCTGGAGTCCGGGCCTTTTCTGACCATGGTCACCCTGGGCATCGCCGGTCTGTCGGCATTCCCGTGGCCGACGCTGGTGGGCAGCATCCTGCCGCTGGCGCTGGGCATGTTGTTGGGCAATCTCGACCGTGACATGCGCGACTTCCTGGCCAAGGCTGTCCCAGTGATGATCCCGTTCTTCGCGTTGGCGCTGGGGGCCAGCCTGGACCTGCACAACGTCTGGCAGGCCGGTTTGCTGGGTCTGGGCATGGGGGTTGCGGTGGTTGTGCTGACCGGTATTCCGCTGTTCTTCGCTGATCGTTTGACCGGTGGCACAGGCGTCGCCGGTGTTGCTGCGGCCACCACCGCCGGGAACGCTGCAGCCGTTCCTGCGCTGATCGCAGCGGCGAATCCCGTTTACGCCGAAGCCGCCAAGAGCGCGACCATATTGGTAGCGGCCTGCGTGGTGGTCACCGCGATCCTTGCGCCGATACTCACCGCCGCTGTTGCCAAGCGCGTGCAACAACGCAACGCCGTCGTCATCCCTGAGCAGGAGATCGAACCCCAAAAGCAGGAGGCCCTGCGATGAGGATTCTGATCATCGCGGATGATCTGTCCGGTGCGGCGGATTGCGCCATCGGTTTTGCGAGCGTCGGGCTGCAAACGGTGGTTACGCTCGATCCCTTGAACGACAAGGCCGATGCTCAGGTGATTGCCGCCGACACAGACACTCGGCGCCTGTCACCGGATCGAGCCGCCGAGCGCACCGTTGCGGCATTCAAGGCACTGCATCAGCCTGGGCAGCGGCTGTACAAGAAAATCGATTCGACCCTGCGCGGCAACTGGGCGGCGGAGGTCGCCGCCCTGCAACCCTTGGCCGGACTGGCCATCGTCGCCCCGGCGTTCCCCGCTACAGGTCGCACGTTGCGCGGCGGGCGGGTGTTCGTGAACGGCCAGCCGCTGGAAACCACCGACACCTGGAAACTCGAAAACGCCGATCGCCCGGCTGACGTCGAAGCCATGCTCATCGCCGCCGGCCTGAGCACCGCGAAGCTGGACCTCGACACCTTGCGCGGCAACGAAAAGGCGCTCGCGCACCACATCGCCGAAGTCGCCCGCAGCGGCACCCAGGCGTTGATCGTCGATGCGCAAACCGAAGACGATCTGCTGACCCTCGCTCGCCTGACCGCGTCGATGGATCAGCCGTTGTTCTGGATCGGCTCGGGCGGCCTGGCGCGGGAAATCGCCAGCCTTTCTGATTTCTCCGAAGCGCGGTTCACAACCCTGGAACCGACCGCGCAGGAAAAAAGCCAGGCATCCATTCTGATCCTCGTCGGCAGCCTGTCCGGCGTTTGCGAGCGGCAATGCGCGTTGCTCAAGGAACGTGGTGGCGTCAGCGAACTGGTCGTCCCGCCCGAGGTCCTTCGCCAAGGCACAACCCATGGCGACTGGGCGTTGTGGCAAGCGCGGATCGGCGAGCAACTGGACGGCTGGAGCGACCTGCTGCTGCGCATCGGCCGCGATGAAGCGTTCGATCCGCAGGAAGGCGCGCAACTCTCGAACATGCTGGCCGTATTGGTAGAACCACACTTCGCCAAGGTCGGCGGCCTGATCGCCACGGGCGGCGAGACGGCACGGGCCATATTGACCACCGTCGGCATCGACAGCCTGCAACTACTCACCGAAATCGAAGCCGGCGTCGCCTTTGCCCGCCCGACCGTTTCCCGGCAGGGCCATCGCCCCGGCATTGTGACCAAGGCCGGCGCATTCGGCACCGATAACGCCTTGTATGCGGCATGGCTACACCTGAGCGACAGCGCCGATCGCTCCCCGCCCCAACGCACACGAATCCAAGGACTCGAATGAACACTATGAGCAACTACCTGCCCGTCATCGGTATCACCATGGGCGACGCCTCGGGTGTCGGTCCGGAAATCATCGTCAAGAGCCTGACTCACGACATCGTCTATCAACAATGCCGGCCGCTGGTGATCGGCGATGCGCGACGTCTCGAACAAGCCAATGTCATCGTCGGCGGCAACGCCAAAGTGCGCCGCATCAAGGACGCGTCCGAAGCGCGTTACGAGGCCGGCATCATCGACTGCATCGACCTCGACCTGATCCCCGACGACCTGCCGTTCGGCGAACTGTCGGCCATCGCCGGTGACGCTGCCTATCAATACATTGCCCGCGCCGTGCAACTGGCCGAAGCCAGCCAGATTGATGCCATTTGTACCGCACCATTGAACAAGGAAGCGCTGCACGCCGGCGGCCATAAATACCCCGGCCACACCGAAATGCTCGCGCACCTGACCAACGTCGACGAAGTGTCGATGATGCTGGTGGCGCCGCAACTGCGGGTGATTCACGTCACGACCCACATCGGCATCATCGACGCGATCCGCAAGATCGAGCCGGGCCTGGTCCAGCGCACCATCGAGCGCGGCAACGCGACACTGATCAAGGCCGGCATTGCCCGTCCACGCATCGGCGTGTGCGGGATCAACCCGCATGCCGGTGAAAATGGCCTGTTCGGTTACGGCGAAGAGGAAGAAAAAATCATCCCGGCGGTGAAGCTGTTGCAGGAACGCGGCCTCGACGTCACCGGTCCGCTGCCGGCCGACACGCTGTTCTTCCGCGCTGGCCGCGGCGACTTCGATCTGGTGGTCGCGATGTATCACGATCAGGGTCACGGCCCGGTCAAAGTGCTCGGTCTTGAAGCTGGCGTGAACGTCACCGTCGGCCTGGACGTGATCCGCACCTCGGTCGACCACGGCACCGCGTTCGACATCGCCGGCAAAGGCATCGCCGATGAACGCAGCCTGCTCGAAGCGCTGCGCCAGGGTGCAGAGCTGGCCACGCGACGGGGATGAGCCGCACGGGCGCTGTCGTGTAAGATCGACCACCGTCCACCACGCGAGACCCGCCATGAAAGCCTCCGAACGCCACCGCGCCATCCTCGACCTCGTACGCATTGGCGATGCCAACGTCGAGCAATTGAGCGCGGCGCTCGGGGTTTCGGAAGCCACGGTGCGACGCGACCTCACCATGCTCGCCAAACAGCGACACCTGGTGCGCACCTATGGCGGCGCCACCTCCGTGGTCGGCGTTCATGAGCCGGAAGCTTCCCTCGAAGAACGCAAAACCAGCCAGTGGGAACAGAAGGACGCCATCGCCCAAGCGGCTGCGGCCCACGTCCAGGACGGCGATACCGTGCTGCTCGACGGCGGCACCACCTGCGCCGCGCTGGCCCATCATTTGTGCTCGCGACAAGACGTGCACGTGGTCACCAATAACCTGCTGGCCGTGATGACCCTCGCCAACGCGCCGGGTATTCGCCTGACCTTGATCGGCGGCGATTTGCGCGGTTCGAGCATGAGCACGCTGGGGCCGTTGGCCGAGCTGACGTTGAGCCGGTTGAGTGTCGACAAAGCCTTCCTCGGTGCGGACGGCGTGGTCGCGGAATTTGGATTGTGCGAGGCGAGCGCGCAGCAGGCGTATCTCAAGGAATGCATCATCAAACGGGCTGCGCAGATTGTGGTGTTAGCGGATACCGACAAACTCGGCCGCGCCCGTCAGCAACACTGGACGCCGATTGAGCGGGAGTGGCGGTTGATCACCGGTGCCACCGCCGATGAAGCTGCTCTCGCACCGTTTCATGCCCTCAAGCAAATCACCGTGGAAACCGTAACCATCGAATAATTGCACCCCCTGTGGCGAGCGAGCTTGCTCGCGCTGGGTCGCGTAGCGGCCCCAAAAAATCTCGCAAGCAACGCCGTTTTTTTTGCACTCAAGGCGGCAGCAACCTCCCTCTCTACAAGGCTCATGTCGCAGAAATCCAATTTCGGCGACACGTTCCTCCAACATGTCGTTCGCAGCGACACGTTCTCAAGACGTGTCGCAAAAAGTGAAAAATTGCGACACGTTATGGCCTCATGCGCTGCGAAGCGGACGCATTGAATGCAAAAAGCCCCGATTGATTCGTAATGC
>NZ_CATKQN010000005.1:0-177994 GCF_949767765.1 Pseudomonas sp. IT-P171 | reverse complement strand
CAAAAAAGGGCGACCGAAGTCGCCCTTTTTCTATGGTCTGACAGAACTTAGTTCTGTTTTTCCATTTGTGCACGCAACAGGTCGCCCAGAGTGGTAGGACCAGCAGCGATGCTATCCGAAGGCTTGTCTTTCAAGCTTTGGATGGCTTCTTTCTCTTCAGCATCGTCTTTCGACTTGATGGAGAGCTGGATTACACGGCTCTTGCGGTCAACGCTGATGATCTTGGCTTCTACTTCCTGGCCTTCTTTCAGAACGTTGCGCGCGTCTTCAACGCGGTCACGGCTGATTTCGGAGGCTTTCAGAGTCGCTTCGATATCGTCGGCCAGAGTGATGATGGCGCCTTTAGCGTCAACTTCTTTCACGATGCCTTTAACGATTGCGCCTTTGTCGTTCTCTTGAACGTACTCGGAGAACGGATCGCTTTCCAGTTGCTTGATACCCAGGGAGATGCGCTCGCGCTCTGGGTCAACCGACAGGATAACGGTGTCCAGCTCGTCGCCCTTCTTGAAGCGGCGAACGGCTTCTTCGCCCACTTCGTTCCAGGAGATGTCGGACAGGTGAACCAGACCGTCGATGCCGCCGTCCAGACCAATGAAGATACCGAAATCGGTGATCGACTTGATGGTGCCGGAGATTTTATCGCCCTTGTTGAACTGGCCAGAGAAATCTTCCCATGGGTTGGATTTGCACTGTTTGATGCCGAGGGAGATACGACGACGCTCTTCGTCGATGTCCAGAACCATAACTTCCACTTCGTCGCCGACTTGTACGACTTTCGAAGGGTGGATGTTCTTGTTGGTCCAGTCCATTTCGGAAACGTGTACCAGACCTTCAACGCCTTCTTCCAGCTCAGCGAAGCAGCCGTAGTCGGTCAGGTTGGTTACACGAGCGGTGACGCGAGTGCTTTCTGGGTAACGGGCTTTGATAGCAACCCATGGATCTTCGCCCAGCTGCTTCAGGCCCAGGGAAACACGATTGCGTTCGCGATCGTACTTCAGAACCTTGACATCGATCTCGTCGCCAACGTTGACGATTTCGGAAGGATGCTTGATACGCTTCCAAGCCATGTCGGTAATGTGCAGCAGGCCATCGACGCCACCCAGATCGACGAATGCGCCGTAATCGGTGAGGTTCTTGACGATACCTTTGACTTGTTGGCCTTCCTGCAAGGATTCCAGCAGAGCTTCGCGCTCGGCGGAGTTCTCGGCTTCCAGGACGCTACGACGGGAAACGACAACGTTGTTGCGCTTCTGGTCCAGCTTGATGACCTTGAATTCCAGCTCTTTGCCTTCCAGGTGCGTGGTGTCGCGCACAGGACGGACGTCAACCAGAGAACCTGGCAGGAACGCACGGATGCCGTTAACGTCGACAGTGAAGCCGCCTTTAACCTTACCGTTGATAACGCCCTTGACCACTTCTTCGGCTGCGAAGGCTGCTTCCAGAACAATCCAGCATTCAGCGCGCTTGGCTTTTTCACGGGACAGCTTGGTTTCGCCAAAGCCGTCTTCAACCGAGTCCAGAGCAACGTGAACTTCGTCACCGACGTTGATGTTCAGTTCGCCAGCGTCGTTGTAGAACTGCTCAAGCGGGATGAGTGCTTCAGACTTCAGGCCAGCGTGAACGGTTACCCAGCGAGCTTGGTAATCGATATCAACGATAACACCGGTGATGATGGAGCCTGCCTGAAGGTTCAGGGTTTTTAGGCTTTCTTCAAAGAGTTCCGCAAAGCTTTCGCTCATTTTAATTCCTGTTGATGAGGGCGAAGAATACGCCCATCTCCACATCCCAGACGATGTGGGTTAGTTTCATTTAAAAGAAGCACCGCAGGACTATGACTGGTCCCCTGCGAAGCTTCTTGGTCACCCGGCGATATCGCGAATGGCGATCTCACTCATGATGCGTTCCAGCACCTGATCGATGGATAATTCCGTGGAATCCAGCTGAATGGCGTCAGCCGCCGGCTTGAGCGGGGCTACCGCTCGCTGGGTGTCACGCTCATCGCGTGCACGTATCTCATCTAGCAGACTCGACAGACTAACACCATCGACTTTGCCCTTCAACTGCAAGTATCGACGGCGCGCACGTTCCTCGGCACTGGCAGTGAGGAATATCTTCAGCGGCGCATCGGGGAAAACCACGGTGCCCATGTCGCGACCATCAGCCACCAGGCCCGGCGCTTCCTGGAAAGCGCGCTGGCGCTGCAGCAGCGCCTCGCGCACAGCCGGCAACGCCGCGACCTGGGAGGCGCCGGAACCAATGCTTTCGGTGCGGATGACGTCGCTGACTTCATCCCCCTCAAGAATGATGCGCTGCAACTGACCGTCGGTCGCCGCGATGAACTGCACATCCAGATGAGCGGCCAGCTTTTTCAGCAGCTCTTCGTTGGTAAGGTCGACGCCGTGGTTATGCGCGGCAAACGCCAACAAACGATAAAGCGCACCGGAATCCAGCAGATTCCAGCCCAGACGCTTGGCCAGGATCCCGGCTACGGTGCCCTTGCCGGAGCCGCTTGGCCCATCAATGGTGATGACCGGTGCAATGATTTTCACGACTGAGCCTCTTGTGCAACACGGATACCGACCTGTGCGCACAGCGCCAGGAAGTTCGGGAACGAGGTCGCGACGTTGGCGCAATCATGGATGCGGATCGGCGCAGTGGCGCGCAGGGAAGCAACGCTGAAGGCCATGGCAATCCGGTGATCGCCGTGACCGTGAACTTCACCGCCGCCGATCTGGCCGCCGTCAATGATGATGCCGTCCGGAGTCGGTTCGCATTTGACGCCCAGCGCCAGCAAGCCATCAGCCATGACCTGGATCCGGTCCGACTCTTTGACTCGCAGCTCTTCCGCACCGCGCAGGATGGTGCGCCCTTCGGCACATGCCGCCGCCACGAACAGCACCGGGAACTCGTCGATGGCCAATGGCACCAGCGCCTCGGGAATCTCGATACCTTTGAGTTTAGCCGCACGCACGCGCAGGTCCGCTACCGGCTCGCCGCCGACTTCACGCTGGTTTTCCAGGGTGATGTCAGCGCCCATCAGGCGCAGGATGTCGATCACGCCGGTACGGGTCGGGTTGATGCCGACGTGCTCGAGCACCAGTTCCGAGCCTTCGGCGATCGAAGCGGCCACCAGGAAGAACGCAGACGACGAAATATCGCCCGGCACTTCAATGTGGGTGGCGGTCAGCTTGTGGCCGGACTCGACCGACGCGGTCGCACCGTTGACGGTGACCGGATAGCCGAAGCCGCGCAGCATGCGCTCGGTGTGGTCGCGGGTTGGCGCAGGCTCGGTGACGGTGGTCTTGCCTTCGGCGTACAGCCCCGCCAGCAGCAGGCAGGATTTAACCTGGGCGCTGGCCATCGGCATGGTGTAGGTCAGGCCTTTGAGCTTGTTGCCACCACGAATGATCATCGGCGGACGACCTTCTGCAGCGGTCTCGATCACGGCGCCCATTTCACGCAGCGGGTTGGCCACGCGATTCATTGGACGCTTGGACAGCGAGGCGTCACCGGTCAGGGTGCTGTCGAAGTTCTGCGCAGCCAACAGGCCGGACAGCAGGCGCATGGAGGTGCCGGAGTTGCCCAGATAGATCGGGCCCGGCGCAGGCTTCAGGCCATGCAGGCCGACGCCGTGGATGGTCACGCGCCCGTGGTGCGGACCTTCGATCACGACACCCATGTCGCGGAAGGCCTGCAAGGTCGCCAGGGCGTCTTCGCCCTCGAGGAAGCCTTCGACTTCGGTGACGCCTTCGGCGAGGGAGCCGAGCATGATCGAACGGTGGGAAATCGATTTATCGCCCGGTACACGAATCCGCCCAGTCAGGCGGCCACCAGGTTGTGCCAGGAAAATCAGGTCGTTGGAGTTCATAGCGTCCACATAAGCCCGGCGGGCCAGGATTTTACTGAAATGTTCGCGGGCAACCCGGGCGCGAGTGAATACGCCCAACAATTGGTGCCCATCCCCTGCATCGACCGCGTCGCGCAAGGCGTCGAGGTCGCTGCGAAATGTATCGAGTGTGCGCAGGACAGCTTCGCGGTTGGCGAGGAAGATGTCGTGCCACATGACCGGGTCGCTTCCTGCGATTCTTGTGAAATCGCGGAAACCGCCGGCAGCGTACCGGAAGATCTCAAGGTTTTCATTGCGCTTGGCCAGCGAATCGACCAAACCGAACGCCAGCAAGTGCGGCAAGTGACTGGTCGCCGCCAGCACTTCATCGTGGCGCTCGACCTGCATGTGCTCGACATCGGCGCCCAGTTCGCGCCACAAACGGTCAACCACTGCCAGTGCCGCCGGATCGGTTTGATCCAGCGGTGTCAGAATCACTTTATGGCGACGGAACAGCTCGGCATTGGAGGCTTCCACCCCGCTCTGCTCGGAACCGGCAATCGGATGGCCCGGCACGAAACGCGCCGGCATGCCGCCAAACGCCTCGGTCGCGGCACGCACGACATTGCCTTTGGCGCTGCCGACGTCGGTCAGAATCGCTTGCCCCAGGTCCATGCCGGCCAGGCGGCCGAGCATCTTCTCCATGGCAAGGATCGGTACGGCCAGCTGAATCACATCTGCGCCCTGACAAGCGACCGCCAGGTCTTCTTCGCAGCGATCGACCACGCCCAATTCAACCGCAAGCTTGCGCGACTGCGGATCGAGATCGACACCGACGACTTCGCGGCACAGGCCGCTTTCACGCAAACCCTTGGCGAACGAACCGCCAATCAGCCCCAGACCGACCACCACCAGGCGACCGATCATAGGTTCAGCAGATTGCAGAGCAGTGACATCAACCACGAGCCAGGACCTTGGTCAGCGCCTCAAGGAAGCGGCTGTTTTCCGCCGGCAGGCCGATGGTGATGCGCAAGTGGTTCGGCATGCCGTAGTTGGCCACCGGACGCACGATCACGCCTTCGCGCAACAACCCCTGGAAAACCGGGGCCGCCACACGACCCAGGTCAACACAGATGAAGTTGCCCTTGGATGGAATCCAGCTCAGCCCCAGCTCACGGAAACCCGCTTCAAGCTGCTGCATGCCGGTTTCGTTCAGGCGACGGCTTTCTGCCAGGTAGTCGGTATCTTGCAGTGCAGCGCAAGCAGCGGCCAGGGCCAGGCTGTTGACGTTGAACGGCTGGCGCACACGGTTCAGCACATCGGCAACCACCGCGGTGGACAAGCCATAACCGACCCGCAGCGCCGCCAGGCCGTAAGCCTTGGAGAAGGTGCGCGAGACCAACAGATTCGGGTAGGCCGCCAGGTAGTCGAGACCATCCGGCAAGTCGCTGCCTTCGGCGTATTCGATGTAGGCCTCGTCCAGCACCACCAGCACGTATTCCGGTACGTCCTGCAGGAACTCGTCCAGCGCTTCGGCGCCAAACCAGGTCCCGGTCGGGTTGTTCGGGTTAGCGATGAAGACCACGCGGGTATCGGCATCGATTGCAGCCAGCATGGCCGACAGATCATGACCCCAGTCTTTGGCCGGAATCACTTTGGCCGTAGCACCGACAGCTTGCGTGACGATCGGATAGACCGCAAACGCGTGCTCGCTGAATACCGCGTTCAGGCCCGGTGCCAGATAAGCGCGAGCGACCAGCTCCAGGATGTCGTTGGAGCCATTGCCCAGCGTCACCTGATTCAGCTCGACGCGGCATTGGTCGGCCAGCAGGGTCTTGAGCGCAAAACCGTTGCCGTCCGGGTAACGAGTCAGTTCGGCCAGCTCTTCACGAATCGCCGCCAGCGCCTTCGGACTGGCACCCAACGGGTTTTCGTTGCTCGCCAGTTTGACGATGCTGGCCGGATCGATATTCAGCTCGCGCGCCAGTTCATCCACAGGTTTGCCCGGAACGTAAGGCGAAAGTTGTTGCACGCCTGGCTGTGCCAGAGCGAGGAAGTTGCCACTCATTTGCTACCCCTTAGAGAACGGCTTTCGGGTAGGAACCCAACACTTTAAGTGCCACTGCTTCCTGACTGATTTTTTCCAGCACACCTTTCACCAGCGGATCGCGATGGTGGCCGACGAAGTCGATAAAGAACACGTAGGTCCATTTACCGCTGCGCGAAGGACGCGTCTCGATTCGCGTCAGGTCGATGCCATTGTCGTGGAACGGCACCAGCAACTCGTGAAGCGCGCCTGGCTTGTTGCTCATGGAGACGATGATCGAGGTCTTGTCGTCGCCCGTCGGCGGCACTTCCTGGCTGCCGATCATCAGGAATCGCGTGGAGTTGTCCGGGCGATCCTCGATTTTCTCGGCCAGACGGGTCAGCCCGTACAGGCCTGCGGCCATGTCGCCGGCAATGGCCGCCGAGTTCCACTCCCCCTTGACCCGCTTCGCGGCTTCGGCGTTGCTCGACACCGCCACGCGCTCGACATTCGGGTAGTGTGCGTCCAGCCACTTGCGGCACTGGGCCAACGACTGGGCATGGGAATAGATACGGCTGATGCTGTCGGTCTTGGTGTTTTCACCGACCAGCAAGTGATGGTGAATCCGCAACTCGACTTCACCACAGATGACCATGTCGTGTTCGAGGAAGCTGTCGAGGGTGTGGTTGACCGCGCCCTCGGTGGAGTTTTCCACCGGGACCACGCCAAAGTTCACCGCACCGGCCGCCACTTCGCGGAACACTTCGTCGATCGCCGCCATGGGCTTGCTGATCACCGCGTGACCGAAGTGTTTCAGGGCCGCGGCCTGGGTGAAGGTGCCCTCAGGGCCGAGGTAAGCCACTTTCAGCGGCTGTTCGAGGGCCAGGCACGAGGACATGATTTCGCGGAACAACCGCGCCATCTCTTCATTGCCCAGCGGTCCCTGATTACGCTCCATCACGCGCTTGAGCACCTGAGCTTCGCGCTCAGGACGATAGAACACCGGCACTTCGCCTTCGGCCAGCGAGGCCATCTTTACTCGCGCAACTTCCTGGGCGCAGCGTGCGCGCTCACTGATCAGCTCCAGGACTTTTTCGTCCAGGGCATCAATGCGCAGGCGCAGTGCCTTGAGTTCTTGCTCAGACATTAGCCATGTTCCTTCTCGAACTCTGCCATGTACGAAACCAGTGCGTTAACCGCAACGATGTCGACGGCGTTATAGATGGAGGCGCGCATGCCGCCCACAGAACGGTGCCCCTTGAGGTTCAACAGCCCACGCTCGTCGGCACCGGCCAGGAATGGCTTGTCGAGACGATCGTCAGCCAGACGGAACGGCACGTTCATCCACGAGCGGTCAGACTTGTTGATCGGGTTGCTGTAGAGGCCGCTGGCATCGATGAAGTCGTACAGCGTGCGCTGTTTCACTTCGTTGAGCTTGCCGATGGCTTCGACACCACCCTGCTCTTTCAGCCACTCGAACACCAGGCCGGACAAGTACCAGGCCAGGGTTGGCGGGGTGTTGTACATCGAGCCGTTATCGGCCGCGACCTTGTAGTTGAGCATGGTCGGGCACAGGGAACGGGCATGACCCAGCAGGTCTTCACGAACGATGTTGACGACGATGCCGCTCGGGCCGATGTTTTTCTGGGCGCCGGCGTAGATCATGCCGAAGCGCGAAACATCGATCGGACGCGAGAGGATGTCCGAGGACATGTCGGCGACCAGCGGAACGTCACCGGTTTCCGGGACCCAGTTGAATTCCAGGCCGCCAATGGTTTCGTTCGGTGCGTAGTGAACGTAGGCCGCGTCTTTCGACAGCTTCCATTCGTTCTGACCAGGGATAGCGAAATAGTCGTAAGGCTTGGCGGTGGCGGCGACGTTGACGTTACCGTAGCGCGAAGCTTCTTCGATGGCTTTCTGCGACCAGATACCGGTATCGATATAGTCGGCGGTGCGACCTTCCGGCAACAGGTTCAGAGGAATCTGAGCGAATTGCTGGCTGGCACCACCTTGCAGGAACAGCACTTTATAGTTCGAGGGGATATTCAGCAGATCCCGCAGATCCTGCTCGGCCTTGGTCGCAATGGACACGAACTCATCACTGCGATGGCTCATTTCCATGACCGAGAGGCCCTTGCCGTGCCAATCAAGGAGTTCACCCTGGGCGCGCTGCAGGACAGCTTCGGGAAGTGCCGCAGGACCGGCACAGAAGTTATAGGCTCTCTTGCTCACATCCAATCTCGCTCTGATTTGGTGGTAGTCACGCAATAAATCTGTAGGAGCTGTCGAGCAGAGCGAGGCTGCGATCTTTTAGAGCCAAGTGAAAGCAAGAGCCAGATCAAGAGATCGCAGCCTCGCTTCGCTCGACAGCTCCTACATTAAAATCAATTCCACAGTTCCTGGAGGACAAACAACAAGGGGGCGAATTTTCATCCGCCCCCTGTTTGTCCGCTTACTCTTGCGGTTCTTCGTCGGCAGCGGCGTCGAGTTGCTGGTCTTCGGCAGCGTCGTCGATCACGACTTCACCGTCGAACACTGCACCTTCTTCGCCCTCTTCGCCTTCCAGCTCTTCACCTTCGACTTCCGACGGCTCCTGAACCCGTTCCAGCCCTACCAGCGTTTCATCGCTGGCCAGCTTGATCAGGGTCACGCCCTGGGTGTTACGACCCAGGCTGGAGACTTCGTCGACACGGGTGCGAACCAACGTACCCTGGTCGGAAATCAGCATGATCTCCTCGCCGTCGAGCACCTGAACCGCGCCGACCAGACGGCCGTTACGGTCGTTGCTGACCATGGCGATAACGCCCTGACCGCCACGCTTGTACTCAGGGAACTCGGTGATCGCCGTACGCTTGCCGAAACCACGGGCCGAGGCGGTAAGGATCTGGCTGCCCTCTTCCGGAATCAGCATGGAAATCAGCTTCTGGCCTTCCGGCAGACGCATGCCGCGGACACCGCGAGCGGTACGGCCCATGGCGCGGACGTCGGTTTCCTTGAAGCGAGTGACCTTGCCACCGTCGGAGAACAACATGACTTCACGATCGCCATCGGTAATGGCGGCAGAGATCAGTACGTCACCTTCATCCAGTTCCAGCGCGATCAGACCGACGCTGCGTTGACGGCTGAAGGATTCCAGCGGGGTCTTCTTCACGGTGCCTTTGGCGGTGGCCATGAAGATGAAGTGACCTTCGGTGTATTCCTCGACCGGCAGCATGGTGGTGATGTATTCATCACTGTCCAGCGGCAGCAGGTTGACCAGCGGACGACCACGGGCTGCGCGGGACGCTTCCGGGATTTCGTAGGTCTTCAGCCAGTACACCTTGCCTTTGCTGGAGAACAGCAACAGCGTGGTGTGGCTGTTGGCGACCAGCAGGTGAGCGATGTAGTCCTCATCCTTGACGCCGGTAGCCGATTTGCCTTTACCGCCACGACGCTGGGCCTGGTACGCAGCCAATGGCTGGGTCTTGGCGTAGCCACCATGGGAAATGGTCACGACGCGCTCTTCTTCCGGGATCATGTCACCCAGGGTCAGGTCGAGACGGGCATCGAGAATTTCGGTGCGTCGCACGTCGCCGTATTCGGCACGGATCACTTCCAGCTCTTCGCGGATCACTTCCATCAGGCGCGTGGCGCTGTTGAGGATGCGGATCAGCTCGCCGATCTGGTTGAGGATCTCTTGATACTCGGCCAGCAGTTTTTCGTGTTCCAGACCGGTCAGGCGGTGCAGTCGCAGTTCCAGAATGGCTTGCGCCTGTTCCGGCGACAGGAAGTACTTGCCTTCGCGCAGACCGTATTGCGGATCGAGGTTTTCCGGACGGCACGAATCGGCACCGGCACGCTCGACCATCGCGACCACGGCGGAGGATTCCCAAGGCGTGCTGATCAGCGCTTCCTTGGCTTCCGACGGGGTTGGCGAGGCCTTGATCAGGGCAATGACCGGGTCGATGTTCGACAGGGCAACCGCTTGACCTTCCAGAATGTGACCACGTTCGCGGGCTTTACGCAGCTCGAACACGGTACGACGGGTAACGACTTCGCGACGGTGGCGAACGAAGGCTTCCAGCAGGTCCTTGAGGTTCAGGATCCGCGGACGGCCGTCGATCAGCGCCACGATGTTGATACCGAACACCGCTTGCAGCTGGGTCTGGGCGTAGAGGTTGTTGAGGATCACCTCAGGCACTTCGCCACGACGCAGCTCGATCACGACGCGCATACCGTCCTTGTCGGACTCGTCGCGCAATTCGGTGATGCCTTCCAGCTTCTTCTCTTTTACCAGCTCGGCGATCTTCTCGATCAGACGGGCCTTGTTCAGCTGGTAAGGGAGTTCGGTGATGACGATCTGCTGACGGCCACCGACCTTGTCGATGTCTTCGATGATCGAGCGGGCGCGCATGTAAATGCGACCGCGACCGGTGCGGTAGGCTTCGATGATGCCGGCGCGACCGTTGATGATCGCGGCAGTCGGGAAGTCCGGGCCGGGGATGTATTGCATCAGCTCATCGATGGTCAACTCGGGGTTGTCGATGAGGGCCAGGCAACCGTCGATGACTTCACCGAGGTTGTGCGGCGGAATGTTGGTCGCCATGCCCACGGCGATACCGCTGGAGCCGTTGACCAGCAGGTTGGGAATACGGGTCGGCATGACCGCCGGGATCATTTCGGTGCCGTCGTAGTTCGGCACCCAGTCCACGGTTTCTTTATGCAGGTCGGCCAGCAGTTCGTGCGCCAGCTTGGTCATGCGCACTTCGGTGTATCGCATGGCCGCGGCGTTGTCGCCGTCCACCGAACCGAAGTTGCCCTGGCCGTCTACCAGCAGGTAGCGCAGCGAGAATGGCTGCGCCATCCGAACGATGGTGTCGTAAACCGCGGTATCACCGTGAGGGTGATACTTACCGATCACGTCACCGACAACACGGGCAGATTTCTTGTACGGCTTGTTGAAGTCGTTGCCCAGCTCGCTCATCGCGAACAGCACACGCCGGTGCACGGGCTTCAAGCCATCGCGCGCATCCGGCAGTGCCCGCCCGACAATTACGCTCATCGCGTAGTCGAGGTAGGACTGCTTCAGCTCGTCTTCGATATTGACCGGGAGGATTTCTTTGGCCAGTTCGCCCATGAGAAGCCTGATTCCTTTTTCTGGTGAAACTTCGTCACATCCATATGGGACGAACGAAGCTCGCCGATGCAGGCTGATTGCCAGTGCACCGACTTACGACAAATCAACGAGTTATGCCATGGATCTGCGCAGTAAAGGCAGCCACATCGGGCTACCTTGGAAACCGCCGGATGTTATCACAAGAGCCGCCACGCACCTATCCCCCAGACGCGCATGGAGTGTAGTTAGTTGACTGGTGGCAGGCTTAACGGCGACGAGAGAGGCTCAGAGCCACTCCGAATGCAGAATTCGCGACCGAATTACGGATGTTTATTGGCATTGGGCGCCTCATCGCCAGCAGGCTGGCTCCCACAGGATCGGTGCCGATCACAAAACCTGTGGGAGCCAGCCTTCCGGCGATGGCGATTCACAAGACGCCGAACGCCCTCAATGCAGTCGCTTGCGGCACATCAACTGCGCCATCTTCGCCGTATCCGGACGCTCGACGATGCCTTTCTCGGTGACGATCGCGTCGATCAAATCCGCCGGGGTCACGTCGAACACCGGGTTGAACGCATCGACATCCGCCCCGACTCGCTTGCCGCCCACTTCCAGCAACTCGCGGCCGTCACGCTCTTCAATCGGAATGTCGTCGCCACTGGCCAGGTTCATGTCGATGGTCGAACTCGGCGCCACCACCATGAAGCGCACGCCGTGGTGCATGGCGTTCACCGCCAGTTGATAAGTACCGATCTTGTTGGCCACGTCGCCATTGGCGGTGATCCGGTCGGCGCCGACGATGACCCAGGTAATGCCTTTGGTCTTCATGATATGGGCAGCGGCAGAGTCGGCATTCAGGGTCACGGGAATGCCTTCGTTGGCCAACTCCCACGCCGTCAGACGCGAACCCTGTAGCCACGGACGGGTTTCGTCGGCGTAGACGCGCTCGACCATGCCCTCGATGAACGCCCCGCGAATCACCCCCAGCGCGGTGCCGAAGCCGCCGGTGGCCAACGCGCCGGTGTTGCAGTGGGTCAGGATCGCCTGCGCGTTGCCCTGATGCTTGCGGATCAGGTCCACACCCAGTTGCGCCATGGTCAGGTTGGCTTCGCGATCACTTTCGTGAATGGCAATGGCCTCCGCTTCCAGCGCCGCCAGTGGGTCTGCATCTTCCTTGAGACGATCCAGGCGGTCACGCATGCGACTCAAGGCCCAGAACAGATTCACCGCCGTTGGCCGGGAATCGGCCAGCAACGCGTAATCCTCTTCCCACGCAGCCTGCCAGTCACCGCCTTCTGCAATTCGGGCACGGGCTGCCAGCACCATGGCATACGCAGCACTGATGCCAATCGCCGGAGCACCACGCACCACCATCGAACGAATGGCTTCGGCCACGCCAGCAGCGCTGGTGTAGGCAATCCAGGTTTCCTCGAATGGCAAAATACGCTGATCCAGCAGGTACAGGGCGCCATCACGCCAATCGATGGCCTTCACCTTCTCCGCAGCCAACAGTCGATTGCGCATCCCACACCCCGTACTCAGTAACAAAGCCGCCGATTATAGCGATCCCCCCGCGAAGACGCTCGGGTATACTTCGCCATCCTTTACAAAAGCACTGGAACCGACCCTCGATGCCGAACACTGCCGTTGCGCTCGACCTGTTATTGCTGCCGACCTGGCTGGTACCCGTCGAACCCGCTGGCGTTGTCCTCAAAGAGCATGGCCTGGGCATTCGCGACGGGCGCATTGTCTTTATCGGCCCGCGCGCGGCTGCGCTGAAGCTTGACGCCACCGAAATCCGCGAACTGCCGGACATGTTGCTCAGCCCCGGCCTGATCAATGCTCACGGGCATGCGGCGATGACGCTGTTCCGCGGCCTGGCAGACGATCTGCCGCTGATGACCTGGCTGGAAAACCACATCTGGCCCGCCGAGACCAAGTGGGTCGATGAAGCCTTTGTACGCGATGGCACCGACCTTGCCATCGCCGAACAGATCAAAGGTGGCATCACCTGTTTCTCTGACATGTATTTCTTCCCGAAGGTTGCCAGTGAACGCGTGCATAACAGCGGCATTCGCGCACAAATCGCGATTCCGATCCTCGATTTCCCGATCCCGGGCGCCAGCACGGCGGACGAAGCCATTCGTCAGGGCGTTGAACTGTTCAACGATCTCAGGCACCACGAGCGCATCAAAGTCACCTTCGGCCCCCACGCGCCTTACACCGTGGGCGACGAAAACCTGGAGAAAATCCGGGTGATCGCCGAAGAGCTGGACGCGTCGATTCACATGCACGTCCACGAAACCGCCTTCGAAGTGCAGCAATCGGTCGAGCAGCGCGGCGAACGCCCGTTGGCCCGACTCGCGCGCCTGGGCCTGTTGGGGCCACGCTTCCAGGCGGTTCACATGACTCAGATCAGCGATGAAGACCTGGTGATGCTGGTAGAAAGCAACACCCATGTGATTCATTGCCCAGAGTCGAACCTGAAGCTGGCCAGCGGTTTCTGCCAGGTGGAGCGGTTGTGGCAGGCTGGCGTCAATGTGGCCGTCGGCACCGATGGCTCGGCCAGCAATAATGACCTCGACCTGCTTGGCGAAACCCGCACCGCCGCATTGCTCGCCAAAGCCGTCGCCGGCTCGGCCACCGCGCTGGACGCCCATCGCGCCCTGCGCATGGCCACCCTGAACGGCGCACGCGCCCTGGGCATCGAGGCGGAGGTCGGCTCGCTGGAAATCGGCAAAGCCGCGGACATGGTCGCGTTCGACCTTTCCGGCCTGGCGCAGCAACCGGTCTACGACCCGGTTTCGCAGCTTATATATGCCACCGGTCGCGACTGCGTGAAACACCTTTGGGTGGGTGGCAAGCAACTGCTCGACGACCGTCGCCTGACCCGTCTCGATGAAGAACAGCTTTGCGCCACCGCCAAGGCCTGGGGCCGGCGCATCAGCGGCCACACCGAATCGTAAGCACCCCGGGGCGAACCGCCGGGGCAACAGGATTTTTCAAGTTTTAGAGGATGAACCATGAGTAACGTCGACTACGCCGAAATCGCCAAATTCGAAGCCCTGGCCCATCGCTGGTGGGACCGCGAAAGCGAGTTCAAACCGCTGCATGACATCAATCCGCTGCGGGTCAACTGGATTGACGAACGCGTCAACCTGGCCGGCAAGAAGGTTCTCGACGTCGGTTGCGGCGGCGGCATCCTCAGCGAGGCCATGGCTCAACGCGGCGCGACCGTGATGGGCATCGACATGGGCGAGGCGCCGCTGGCCGTTGCTCAGCTGCATCAGCTGGAATCCGGCGTGAGCGTCGAATACCGGCAGATCACCGCCGAAGCCCTGGCCGAAGAGATGCCGGAGCAGTTCGACGTAGTCACTTGCCTGGAAATGCTCGAGCACGTACCGGACCCGTCGTCGGTGATCCGCGCCTGCTTCAAAATGGTCAAGCCGGGTGGCCAGGTGTTCTTCTCCACCATCAACCGCAACCCGAAGGCGTATCTGTTCGCCATCGTCGGTGCCGAATACATCATGAAGCTGCTGCCGCGCGGCACCCACGACTTCAAGAAATTCATCCGCCCTTCCGAGCTCGGTGCCTGGAGCCGCATGGCCGGCCTGACCGTCAAGGACATCATCGGCCTGACCTACAACCCGCTGACCAAGCACTACAAACTGGCCTCCGACGTGGACGTCAACTACATGATCCAGACCCTGCGCGAGGAGTAAGCAGATGCGTATCAGAGCAGTTCTTTTCGACATGGACGGCACCCTGCTCGACACCGCGCCGGACTTCATTGCGATCTGTCAGGCGATGCGTGCCGACCGCGGCCTGCCGCCGATGAATGACAAGCACATCCGCGACGAGATCTCCGGCGGCGCCAGGGCGATGGTTGCCGTGACCTTCTCGATGGACCCGGAATCTCCGGGCTTCGAAGCACTTCGCCTGGAGTTCCTCGAGCGTTATCTCGCGGGCTGTGCGGTTCACAGCAAGCTGTTCGACGGCATGGTGGAAGTACTGGCCGACATCGAAAAAGCCAACCTGATCTGGGGCGTGGTCACCAACAAGCCACTGCGGTTTGCCGAGCCGATCATGCAGCAACTGGGGCTGGCCGAGCGTTCGGCGCTGCTGATCTGCCCGGATCACGTGAAGAACAGCAAGCCGGACCCGGAGCCGTTGATCCTCGCGTGCAAGATGCTCGACCTCGATCCGGCCAGCGTGCTGTTCGTGGGTGATGACCTGCGTGATATCGAGTCCGGCCGCGATGCCGGCACCCGAACGGCCGCCGTGACCTATGGCTACATTCATCCGGACGATAACCCGCGGCATTGGGGGGCGGATGTGGTGGTCGATCATCCGCTGGAGTTGCGCAAGGTTTTGGATAGCGCGCTTTGTAGCTGCTAAACCGATGGTTTGCCGGAAACATTGTGGCGAGGGGATTTATCCCCGTTGGGTCGCGAAGCGGCCCCAAACCGTTAATTGCGGCTGCTCCGCAGCCGAACGGGGATAAATCCCCTCGCCACGGCAAGCCCGCTCGCCACTGGTTCGATGCACGATTTTGACGAGGTTTTTATGTTTGATTATTCCGCCCGCCCTGAATTGCTCAAGGACCGGGTCATTCTGGTCACCGGCGCTGGTCGCGGCATCGGCGCTGCCGCTGCGAAAACCTATGCCGCCCACGGCGCCACCGTACTGTTGCTGGGCAAGACCGAAGCCAACCTGACTCAGGTCTATGACGAAATCGAGGCCGCCGGCCATCCACAACCGGCCGTGATCCCGTTCAACCTCGAAACCGCCCTGCCCCATCAATACGATGAGCTGGCGGCGATGATCGAAACCGAGTTCGGCCACCTCGACGGCTTGCTGCACAACGCATCGATCATTGGTCCGCGCACCCCGATCGAACAGCTGTCCGGCGAAAACTTCATGCGCGTCATGCAAGTCAACGTCAACGCCATGTTCATGCTCACCAGCACGTTGTTGCCGCTGCTCAAACTGTCGCAGGATGCTTCGGTGGTGTTCACTTCCAGCAGCGTCGGCCGCAAGGGCCGTGCGTATTGGGGTGCATACGGCGTCTCCAAGTTTGCCACCGAAGGCCTGATGCAAACCCTGGCCGACGAAGTCGACACCGTGGCCCCGGTGCGCTCGAACAGCATCAACCCCGGCGCCACCCGCACCAGCATGCGCGCCCAGGCTTACCCCGGCGAAAACCCGCTGAACAACCCGACGCCCGAGGAGATCATGCCGGTCTATCTCTACCTGATGGGTCCGGACAGCACCGGCATCAACGGCCAGGCGTTCAACGCCCAGTAACGCCGTGCGTCGCTTTTGTGCCGTGGCGAATTTTTGTCATGGCACTCAACAAGCGACATAACTGAAGGTCATGCCAGTCAAATAAATGCCATCCAGTTCGGCAAAAACCGCCGAAAAACGACACAGGTTATTGATTAACAAGCAATTTAATCCGAATGAAACGAATGGCACGAGTTTCGCTCTATATCTGCTCAGACACGCCGTGTGAAAGCAGACGGGCCGACGCTCGCGTCGATAGGTTACTAATCTTCGACAAAGCAGATTAGACTTGCGCCAAATGTCCTACGGGACTGATGGACCAGTACGACGCGCAGCCCAAAGCCGCTCTCACCCAGCCTGTAAGACAGCCTTACTGCTTAGGGGCGCACGCCATATGAAATCACCTTCCCAGACCAACGCAATTGACTTCGATAGCGCCAAATTGCAACGCCTGGGCTTTGGTCAACAGCCCCTGCTTCTGAAGCGGCCGGTCAGTCTTGCGCAAGTGCGCCAGCAACTGAGCCTGCAACTGCAAACCACGCTTGAGCCACAACGCATTCTCGGGCTCTTCTACCGTGAAATTCACCGACTCGTGCCGCTCGACGCCTTGAGCTACCAGCACAAAGCCAGCGACTTGCGCCTGGAGCTCGGTCTGCGCGGTCACCACTCGATCAGTTACACCCTCAGCCATGAAGGCGAGCACCTGGGCGAACTGGTTTTCCGCAGAAATCAGCGCTTCAGCGAGCAGGAGCAGGGCAACCTCGAGTCGCTGCTGTCCGCATTGCTGTACCCGATGCGCAATGCCCTGCTCTACCGCGCCGCCACCCAAAGCGCCTTGCGCGACCCCCTCACGGACACCGGCAATCGCATTGCCATGGACCAGACGCTGCAACGGGAAATCGACATGTCGCGTCGGCATCTGCAACCTTTGTCGCTGCTGATGCTGGACATCGACCACTTCAAACAGATCAACGATACCCACGGCCACAGTGCCGGCGATGATGTGCTCAAAGCCGTTGCAGCCTCGATCAAAGGCCAGTTGCGCAACGTCGACATGGTGTTTCGCTTTGGCGGCGAAGAGTTCCTGATTCTGCTGTCCAACACCGGCCGCGAGGCGGCGGCCATGGTCGGCGAGCGGCTGCGGTTTGCCGCCCAGGCCAAGGATTATCTGGCCGATGGCAAGCTGATCGAGCTGACCGTCAGCCTCGGCTGTGCGACCCTGCTGCCCGGCGAGTCAGTCGAAAGCCTGTTGCGCCGGGCCGACAGCGCGCTGTATGTGGCCAAGCGTGAAGGACGCAACCGATTGGCGATGGCGGGCTGAAGAGTCGCCGGCGGGCTCGCAACCGTAGCGGCCCGCATTGACAGGAATCAGCGCACAGCGCCACGCAGTTCCCCGACCAACCCTTGCAACCTGGCAGGCTCTGCCGCCTCGACCGCCACCGCCGACCCCGCCACCAGGGTCACCCGCGACCACAACCGACGGAACACGCCTTTGTCGGGATCGCGACTGAAGAAACTCCCCCACAGCCCCTGCAATGCCAACGGAATCACTGGCACCGGCGTCTCTTCGAGAATCCGCGTCAGCCCGCCCTTGAATTCGCTGATCTCGCCGTCGGTAGTCAGTTTGCCTTCAGGGAAGATGCACACCAGCTCACCGTCCTTCAGGTATTGGGCGATGCGCGTGAAGGCCCTTTCGTAAATCTGAATGTCTTCCTGACGTCCCGCGATAGGAATGGTCCCGGCCGTGCGAAAGATGAAGTTCAGCACCGGCAGGTTGTAGATCTTGTAGTACATCACAAAGCGAATCGGCCGACGCACCGCGCCGCCAATCAGCAACGCGTCGACAAAGGACACGTGATTGCACACCAGCAGCGCCGCGCCCTCATCCGGAATCGCCTCCAGATTGCGATGCTCCACGCGGTACATGGAGTGGCTGAGCAGCCAGATCATGAAGCGCATGCTGAATTCGGGGACGATTTTGAAGATGTAGGCGTTGACGCCGATGTTCAGCAGCGACACCACCAGGAACAGATGCGGGATCGACAACTTGGCCAGGCTCAGCAACACGATCGAAACAATCGCCGAGACCACCATGAACAGCGCGTTGAGAATGTTGTTGGCAGCGATCACTCGCGCCCGCTCGTTCTCCGGGGTGCGTGACTGAATCAGCGCGTACAGCGGCACAATGTAGAAACCGCCGAAAACCCCGAGGCCGAGAATGTCGATCAACACCAGCCAGGTGTGACCAAAGCCGAGGATTTCGATCCAGCCATGGCCGTTGACGCTGTCGGGAATTGAGCCGGAATGCCACCACAGCAACAATCCGAACACGGTCAGACCGAACGATCCGAACGGCACAAGCCCGATCTCGACTTTGCGTCCGGACAGTTTTTCGCAGAGCAGCGAGCCGAGTGCGATACCCACCGAGAACACGGTAAGAATCAGCGTCACCACGGTTTCGTCACCGTGCATCCACTCCTTGGCATACGCCGGGATTTGCGTCAGGTAAATCGCCCCGACAAACCAGAACCATGAGTTACCGACAATCGAGCGCGATACCGCCGGGGTTTGCCCCAGGCCCAGTTTCAAGGTGGCCCAGGATTGACTGAAGATATTCCAGTTCAGGCGCATTTCCGGCGATGAGGCCGCTGCCCGGGGAATGCTGCGACTGGCCAGATAACCCAGCACTGCAATGCCGATGATCGCCGTGGACACGATGGGTGCGTAATGCGCGGACGACATCATGATCCCGGCGCCGATGGTCCCGGCGAGGATGGCCAGGAAGGTGCCCATTTCCACCAGCCCGTTGCCGCCCACCAGTTCTTCTTCACGCAAGGCCTGAGGCAGGATCGAGTATTTCACCGGCCCGAACAGCGCCGAGTGCGTCCCCATGGCAAACAGCGCCAACAGCATCAGCGACAGGTGATCGAAGACAAATCCGACTGCGCCGACCGCCATGATCGCGATCTCCCCGAGCTTGATCAGGCGAATCAGCGCGTCCTTGGCGAACTTCTCGCCGAACTGACCGGCCAGCGCCGAAAACAGAAAGAACGGCAGGATAAACAGCAGCGCACACAGATTGACCCAGATCGAACGATCACCCTCGATAGTCAACTTGTACAGAATGGCGAGGATCAACGACTGCTTGAAGACGTTGTCGTTGAACGCCCCGAGGGACTGGGTCACGAAAAACGGCAGGAAGCGCCGGGTGCGAAGCAGGCTGAACTGTGAGGGGTGACTCATCTTCCGTGTTCCTGAATTTGGGTAGAGAGTGGCGTGGATACCATTGTTGGAATGTCGATCGTCGATCCAGGCCACACCTTACCTAATCTTTGCCGGTTATTTGTTTAATCCTGCAATGCACGGCGAGACAAACAACTCGCCCCGCCATGCGCCCTGCACGGTGCGTTTGGCGACGATCAGCCACATCACTGCCAGCATCGCCACCAGCACACAGCCAAAGGCACTGAAAAACGTCAGGTTCAAGGTACTGGCCAGTTTCAACGTTGCCAGAGAATAGACGCCCAGCGGAAAGGTGAACCCCCACCAGCCGAGGTTGAAGGGTATGCCGGCGCGCAGGTAACGGCCGGTGATCAACAACGCGATCAGCATCCACCACAGACCAAAGCCCCACAAGGTGATCCCGGCCACCAGCCCCAGCCCGGCGGCGATCTCACCGATTCCCGGTAAACCGTTGGCGGCAAAGATCGCCGGTGCGTCGGCCCCCAGCAGCAACATCCCCAGCGCCCCGGTGCCAATCGGGCCGAGCGCCAGCCAGCTCGAAGCGGCCATGTTTTCGTGGGGCAGTTTGTGCAGCGCCATGCGCAGCAACAGGATCGTCAGAATGCTGAACGCCACCGGCAGGGAAAATGCCCAGAGCACGTAGCTGGTGACCAGCACCATCAGTTGCGAATGAGCGTCGGCCAGATGCGGCGCCAGCAAGCCGCCGCTGGCCGCCGCCACTTCCGCAGCCACCACCGGCAATAGCCAGACGGCAGTCATCTGATCGATGCTGTGTTCCTGGCGGGTAAACATCATGTAGGGGATCAGCACCCCGCAGGCCAGCGACATCGCCACGTCCAGCCACCACAGCGCTTCGGCAACATGAATCACGCCCTCGCCCCAGCGCGGCAGGCCGAACACCAGAAAACCGTTGATGATCGTCGCCAGTCCCATGGGAATCGTGCCGAAAAACATCGATACCGTGGAGTGGCCGAAAATCCGTCGTGCTTCGTCGAAGAACAGCACCCAGCGTGCCGCGTACAGTACCGTGAACACAGCGAACAGAAAGATATTGAACAGCCAGAGGGCTTCGGCAACCGCTTGCAACCCCGTGCTCGCGACCGGCAACTGCGCCAGCGCCAGCGCTAGAACGCCGGTGCCCATGGTCGCGGCGAACCAGTTCGGAGTGAATTGGCGGATCACCTCGCGCGGATGCTGCAAATGACTGAACGGTTTAAGGCCGGGCTTGGCGGTTTCAGAGCATGTCATGTCAAATTCCTCTCCTCGGTTGAGGTGGAATCCATGGTAGATCCGAATCGAATATCGATATAACGGGTAATATCTCTAACTGTTATCTATTTAGCAGATATATCATCAGACACTGCCTTCCGATTCGATCACCAATACCCTCGCCACACCCAGCGGATGCGCCACATGCTCGGTGCCTACAGCGGCGTAAAAGATATCTCCTACATTCAACATCACCTCTTTCTCCAGACCTGCTTCGCGGTAGTGCATCTGCACCTGGCCATCGAGCACGACGAACACTTCCTGACCGTCATTGATGTGCCATTTGTAGGGCTGGTCGGTCCAGTGCAAACGGGTGGTGATGCCATTCATGTTCGCGATGTCGAGCGCGCCCCAGGCACGCTCAGCGGTGAAGGATTGGCTGCGGATGATTTTCATGGTCGGTCCGTGGAAATGAATGGCAGTGCCAAGGCTAGCGATCATTAAACATCGGCGCTACAGACTTTGATGGGCTGCTCACGCTGCAACGCCAATAAGGCACCGACAGACAGGATGATCAGCACCGCGCCATAACCGTCGGTGGTGGTCACCAGGCCAAACGTCCGCGTCAGGCTCCCCGCCAGCAACGATGGCAAACAGAACGCCAGGTAACTGAGCACATAAAATGCTGACATCAACCCTGCCCGTTCATGGGGCAGCGCCAGTGGTACCAGACTGCGCACCGAGCCGAGGAATCCGGCACCGAATCCGCAACCGGCCACCAGTGAGCCAAGGAAAAACAAAGGCAGGCTGGCGCTGTGCACACCCAGTAAAAGCAACACGACACCTGCTGGCAGGAAGGTGCCCCCCAACTTGAGAGCCTTGGCGGCGGGCTGGTTACGCAGGATGAAAATCATCAGAGCGCCAGTCAGTGTCAATGCCGCTACTGCCGCCCCACCCATCAGATTCGAGGTTGAACCGGTAGCGGTGCGCAACAACGAGGGGGCAAGCGAGGCAAAAAAACCGCCAAGCGCCCAGGTCGAGAGATTCAGCGGCAACACCCGCCACAAAGTGGCGCGTGCCTGGGTCGGTACATGCAGGGTTGGGCGCAACGAGGCCCATGCCCCCGGCTGCGGACTGACGCTTTCCGGCAGGCGCCAGACGTACAGCGCCTGCATCACAAACAGCGCGAGCAGCACCCAATAGGTCAACTGCAACGGCAGCGGCGCAAACTCGGCCAGCAAGCCGCAGCCCATACCGCCAATCGCCATGCCGAGCAGCGGTGCAACGCTGTTGACCAGCGGCCCCTGATGGCGATCGATGTCGAGCAGCGCGGCACTCAATACGGCAGTGGCCATCCCGGTGGCAAACCCCTGAAGGACCCGCGCACTGATCAACCAAACTACGCTGTCAGCATTGATAAACAGCAGCATCGCCAGCAGGTTCAGCAGGACAGCCGTGAAAATGACCGGCTTGCGCCCCAGATGATCCGAAAGCGAACCGACGGTCAGCAGCGCCACCAGCAAACTGATGGCGTACACACCAAAAATCACGGTCAGGGTCGTTGCCGAGAATTGCATTTGCTCCTGATACAAGTGATACAACGGCGTCGGTGCCGTGGAAGCGGCGAGAAAACTCAGTAAAGTGATCGCCAGGAACCACAGGCTTGAACGGTTGGAAGCTGAATTCGACATGCGCACACTCCGCAAAAGCTAATTTTTTGCTTTTGCGGAGTGTGCTATTCACCAGCGCTTAAAGCAAATTATTAGTGTTAAGGTCCGATGCATGGCTATTAAAGAAGGTTTACGCCCTGGCGGACGCAGCGCCCGGGTGCAAGAGTCGATTCACTCGGCGGTCCGCGCACTTCTTGAAGAGCAGGACCGTTCCACCGTGACCGTCCCGCAAATTGCTGCGCGCGCAGGGGTTACGCCGTCGACCATTTATCGACGCTGGGGCGACTTGTCGACATTGCTGGCGGATGTCGCCCTGGCGCGCATGCAGCCCGATAGCGAACCGGCCAACACCGGCAGCTTGCGGGGAGACGTGCGAGCGTGGGCGGAGCAGTATCTGGACGAAATGAGCTCCGAACCTGGCCGCAACATGCTGCGCGATGTGCAATCGAGCCTGACGCCGGGCTTTTGCACAGCGCTCATTGGCGGGCAGTTGCAGACGATTCTGGATCGCTATCCTGATCAACCGAAACCGAATGTTGATCGACTGATCAATCTGGTGGCGGCGCCTTCGGTGTTTCGCATTCTGTTTTCGGCGGCACCGCTGGAGGTTGAGGAGCTGCATCAGTTGATCGAGATTGCGTTGAGTCAGTGAGGGCTTCTTCGCGAGCAAGGCCCACACATTTAACCGAGTTCTCCTATAAGCATGCAGCCGAATGTGAGAGCGGGCTTGCTCGAGCAGGGGCATGAAAAAACACCTTGGATACATCTGACACACCGCCTGCGACACCCCACCACGCCACGACCTTGGTCGACACTGACTAACGCAGACGGTCGTGCGAGACTGTCTGTCCGGGCGGGAGTCCCGGTATCTTTTGTCTGGAGTTCCCATGTCGCTGTCCAGCGGGCTGATCGCCGCCGTTGCCCTGGCCTATATGGCCATCATGTTCGCCATCGCCTTCTACGGTGACCGTCGCAGTGCGCCGTTACCGCCGCGGGTGCGCGCCTGGGTGTACAGCTTGTCGCTGGCGGTCTATTGCACCAGCTGGACGTTCTTCGGCGCCGTCGGCCAGGCCGCCGAACAACTCTGGTCCTTCCTGCCGATCTACCTCGGGCCGATCCTGCTACTGGTCTGCGCACCGTGGGTCCTGCAAAAAATGGTGATGATCAGCAAGCAGGAGAACATCACCTCCATTGCCGACTTCATCGCCGCCCGTTACGGCAAATCCCAGTCGCTGGCGATTGTCGTGGCGTTGATCTGCCTGGTCGGCGTTTTGCCCTACATTGCGTTGCAGCTCAAAGGCATCGTGCTCGGGGTGAACCTGCTGATCGGTGCCGGCGCCGACGCCATGGGCACTCGCGCCCAGGACACGGCGTTGATTGTATCGCTGGTGCTCGCGCTGTTTACCATCGTGTTCGGTACCCGCAACCTCGACGCCACCGAACACCACCGGGGCATGGTGCTGGCGATTGCCTTCGAATCGCTGGTCAAGCTGTTCGCGTTTCTCGCGGTCGGCGCGTTCGTGACCTACGGCCTGTACGACGGCTTCGACGACCTGTTCGATCAGGCGATGCTCGCACCGCGCCTTGAAGCGTATTGGAAGGAAACCATCAACTGGCCATCGATGGTGGTGCAAACCGGCGTGGCGATGATGGCGATCATCTGCCTGCCCCGGCAGTTCCACGTGACGGTGGTGGAAAACATCGACCCACAGGATTTGCGCCTGGCCAAGTGGGTCTTCCCGGCGTACCTGGCGTTGGCGGCCTTGTTCGTTGTCCCGATCGCCCTGGCCGGTCAGATGCTGCTGCCCAGCTCGGTGTTGCCGGACTCGTTTGTCATCAGCCTGCCATTGGCGCAAGCCCACCCCGCGCTGGCGATGCTGGCCTTTATCGGCGGTGCCTCGGCGGCAACCGGCATGGTGATTGTGGCCAGCGTGGCGCTGTCGACCATGGTGTCCAACGACATGCTGTTGCCGTGGTTGCTGCGCCGCAATAACGCCGAGCGGCCGTTCGAAGTATTCCGCCAGTGGATGCTCTCGGTGCGCCGCGTCAGCATCGTGGTGATTCTGCTGCTGGCCTACGTCAGCTATCGCCTTTTGGGCTCCACCGCGAGCCTGGCGACCATCGGCCAGATCGCCTTCGCCGCCGTGACCCAACTGGCACCGGCCATGCTCGGCGCACTGTACTGGAAACAGGCCAACCGCCGCGGCGTATTCGCCGGCCTCGCCGCCGGGACATTCCTGTGGTTCTACACGCTGGTCCTGCCGATTGCCGCCCACAGCCTCGGTTTATCGTTGAGCAGTTTCCCCGGCCTGGCCTGGTTGCACAGCAACCCGCTAAACCTGCCGCTCACCCCACTGACCCAGGGCGTGGTGCTGTCACTGGCCGCCAACTTCACCTTGTTCGCCTGGGTATCGGTGCTGTCGCGCACACGGGTTTCGGAACACTGGCAGGCTGGCCGTTTCATCGGCCAGGAGATCAGTGCCCGCCCCAGCGCCCGCTCGATGCTGGCGGTGCAAATCGACGATCTGCTGCATCTGGCCGCACGGTTTGTCGGTGAAGAACGCGCCCGTCAGAGTTTTATCCGTTTCGCTTACCGACAGGGCAAAGGCTTCAACCCGAACCAGAACGCCGACGGTGAATGGATCGCCCACACCGAGCGCTTGCTGGCCGGTGTGCTCGGCGCCTCCTCGACCCGCGCCGTAGTAAAAGCCGCTATCGAAGGTCGGGAAATGCAACTCGAGGATGTCGTGCGAATCGCCGACGAAGCCTCGGAAGTGCTGCAGTTCAATCGCGCACTGCTGCAAGGCGCGATCGAGAACATCACACAAGGCATCAGCGTGGTCGACCAGTCGTTGCGACTGGTGGCGTGGAACCGGCGTTACCTGGAGCTGTTCAACTACCCGGACGGCTTGATCAGCGTTGGCCGGCCGATTGCCGACATCATTCGCTACAACGCCGAACGCGGTCTGTGCGGTCCGGGCGAAGCCGAAGTGCACGTCGCCCGCCGTTTGCACTGGATGCGCCAGGGCCGCGCCCACACCTCTGAACGACTGTTCCCCAATGGTCGTGTGATCGAGCTGATCGGCAACCCGATGCCGGGCGGCGGTTTCGTCATGAGTTTTACCGACATCACCGCGTTCCGCGAAGCCGAGCAGGCGCTGACCGAAGCCAACGAAGGCCTGGAGCGGCGGGTCACCGAGCGCACCCACGAGCTGTCGCAACTCAACGTGGCGCTGACCGAAGCCAAGGGCACCGCCGAGTCGGCCAACCAGTCGAAAACCCGGTTCCTCACGGCGGTCAGCCACGACCTGATGCAACCGCTGAACGCCGCGCGACTGTTTTCTGCAGCGCTGTCCCATCAGGAAGACAGTTTGTCCAGCGAAGCGCAGAAACTGGTCCATCACCTGGATTCGTCATTGCGCTCGGCCGAAGACCTGATCAGCGATCTGCTGGACATTTCCCGCCTGGAAAACGGCAAGATCAACCCGGATCCGAAGCCGTTTGTGCTCAATGAACTGTTCGACACGCTCGGCGCAGAATTCAAGGCGCTGGCCCGGGACCAAGGGCTCAAATTCCGCGTTCGCGGCAGCACGCTGCGGGTCAACAGCGACATCAAACTGTTACGTCGGATCTTGCAGAACTTTCTGACCAACGCCTTTCGCTACGCCAAGGGGCCCGTGCTGCTGGGGGTTCGTCGGCACAAGGGCGAACTGTGCCTGGAGGTCTGGGACCGTGGGCCGGGGATTGCACAAGACAAACTGAAAGTGATTTTCGAAGAATTCAAACGCCTGGACAGCCACCAGACCCGTGCCGAGAAAGGTCTGGGCCTGGGCCTGGCGATTGCAGACGGGTTGTGTCGCGTTCTGGGCCACACCTTGCAAGTGCGTTCCTGGCCGGGGCGCGGCAGTGTATTCAGCGTCACCGTTCCGTTAGCCAAGGCGCAAATCGCGGCGCCGGCCAACGTCACCGAGCTCAACGGCAAACTCCTGAGCGGCGCGCAGGTGCTGTGCATCGACAACGAAGACAGCATCCTGGTTGGCATGAACAGCCTGCTGACCCGCTGGGGTTGTCAGGTCTGGACAGCGCGCAACCGCGACGAATGTGCGGCCCTGCTGGGCAATGGCATGCATCCGCAACTGGTGCTGGTGGATTATCACCTGGACGATGGCGAGACCGGGACCGACTTGATGGCCTGGTTGCGAACCCGCCTGGGCGAGCCGGTGCCAGGCGTGGTGATCAGCGCCGATGGGCATCCGGAAACCGTGGCCCAGGTGCATGCAGCGGGGCTGGACTACCTGGCCAAACCGGTGAAACCGGCAGCGTTGCGGGCGTTGTTGAGTCGGCATTTGCCGTTGTAAGCCCAAAAGATCGCAGCCTTCGGCAGCTCCTGCAGGGTTTTGTGTACATCTGCAGGAGCTGCCGAAGGCTGCGATCTTTTTGATTTTACTCGGGCAACTCTGCCAACCCGTCCACATCGGTCATTGCCCGCTCCAGCAGGTCCGCCGGCAGGCTTTTACTCGCTCGCGCGCCCAGCAACTTGAGCTGCTCACTGCGGCTGACCAGATTGCCACGGCCTTCAGTCAGCTTGTTACGTGCAGAACTGTAGGCCTTGTCCAGTTGCTGCAAGCGATTGCCGACTTCATCCAGGTCCTGAATGAACAGCACGAACTTGTCGTACAGCCAACCTGCCCGTTCGGCGATTTCCCGGGCGTTCTGACTCTGGCGCTCCTGCTTCCACAGGCTGTCGATGACACGCAGGGTGGCCAGCAACGTGGTCGGACTGACGATCACGATGTTACGGTCGAAAGCCTCCTGGAACAGGCTCGGCTCCGCCTGCAACGCCGCGGAAAATGCCGCTTCGATGGGGACGAACAGCAAGACGAAATCCAGGCTGTGCAAACCGTCGAGCCGCTTGTAATCCTTGCCGGCCAGGCCTTTGACGTGAGTGCGTAGCGACAGCACATGCTGCTTGATGGCGATCTGGCCGATGGCATCGTCTTCCGCTGCCACGTATTGCTGATAAGCCGTCAGGCTGACCTTGGAGTCGACAACCACCTGCTTGTCGCCCGGCAGATAAATGATCACGTCTGGCTGGAACCGCTCACCGTCCGGACCTTTGAGATTGACTTGGGTCTGATACTCGCGGCCCTTCTCGAGGCCGGCGTGTTCAAGCACCCGCTCAAGAATCAGCTCGCCCCAGTTGCCCTGGGTTTTCTGCCCTTTCAAGGCGCGGGTCAGGTTGGTGGCTTCATCGCTCAGGCGCAGGTTCAGCTGTTGCAGGCGCTCCAGCTCCTTGGCCAGCGAGAAGCGCTCGCGCGCCTCGGCCTGATAACTTTCCTCGACCCGCTTTTCAAACGACTGAATGCGCTCCTTCAAAGGATCGAGCAACTGGCCCAGACGCTGCTGACTGGTTTCGGCGAAACGCTGCTCGCGCTCGTCGAAGATCTTGCCGGCCAGTTCGGCGAACTGGGCACGCAATTCGTCTCGCGAGCCTTGCAGGTCGTTGAGACGCTGCTGATGGCTTTCCTGTTGCTCGCGCAGCTCGGCGTTGAGGGAGGCGGCCTGGGCGTCCAGACGTCGCAACTCAGCCTCTTTGCCGGCGCGTTCGATATTCCAGGCGTGGGACGCATCGCGGGCGTCATCGCGCTCGATCTGCAACAGTTCGACTTCACGGCGCATCGCGGCAAGGTCTGCCTGTTTGGCGGCGTTGGCCTGCCCCAGATCGGCAATCTCGTCGCGACAGGCTTCGAGCTGGGCGTTCAGTCCATCCTGGGCCAGTTGGGTCATGGCCAGGCGTTCTTCCAGCAGGGCGACATCCGACTGCGAGGCGCTCGCCCGGCGCTGAAGTTGCCAGGCCAATGCCAACAACGGCAGTGCAGCCCCCGCCAGCCCGAGCAATATGCTGGTCAAGTCCATCGCCATCGCCATTCCTGCCCATTCGATAAAGCTTGAAGGTTAACCAAGGTGTCAGGTCTTGGACAGCTCAGTCTTCGATCAGACCCAGTTCCTGTTGGGCGCGTCGATCCCCTGCCCGCGCGGCCTGACGCAAAAGGTCCTGGCCGATTCGGCGATCCCGGGCATTCCCGCATTCGCGGCACATCAACTGGCCGAGACGGCTTTGCGCGGCCACTACGCCTTCTCGGGCCGGTTGCTTGAGCAATCGCCCGGCGAAGTGTTTGACGTTGCTGTTTTCACCCAGGCGCGGGCTGTCGAGCAGCCACTCGGCCACACGCATCGAAAAGCGCTTGGGCGGGGTAACACGGGGAGGTGTAGAGGTTACAGAAACGGGTACTGAGCGAAACTTCATAAAGCACTGTGGGGCAGATCGGAAGGCGCGCCACTCTACTCTTTTTTTCTTACAGGTAAAGCCTAAAAAAACCCGGCACGCCCGTGCTAGAGCAAGCGCTCGGGACAATCCACAGAAGCTGTGGATAACTCAGTGGACAACCGCCCTTGAACTCTCGCAAAGCCCTGTGGAATGGGGCTCGCAGTCAAACTGACGATTTTTTCACCAGTAAAAAAAAGCGATGTTTTTCATTGACTTAAATTTTGGTTGCAGGCACCCACTGCGCTGGAGGGCAAGATGACAGTGGGGTGACAACTCGCGCAACTTATGTGCACAAGTGCCTCCGAGACAGTTATATCGATGCGCTTTTTCGGCGCATTTTGTTAGCCGGTCTGGGGATAACCCCTGCCAAACCCCTGGTTCAGGCTTACTTTGACCCGATGAACGTCGCAGACCGACCGTCGGATTTTGAGCCATTACAAGGCGATCATGGCTGCCAATTAACACCTGCGAGGTGATACCAGAAGATGTTTTTGGCTAACACACTTCCTTTCTGCAATTCAATCCGTTACTATCCGCGGCGTTAGTACCAAGCTGAAAGTCAATTCTGGTCGAACAAATCCCCCCGATATGCCTTCCAACAGGAAGCATCAATCGAACAAGCGGGATCGACCACCTCGATGGTTTCCAGGTAAAACTTGCGTCAACACTGCCTTTGAATCGAAAACAAAGGGTGTTGCGAAGCTCATTTACTCTGACCGAACCAGCCTGCAAATTGATCAGGATCTTCACCCCGGGCCCAGAACCTTTGCCCTTGATGTGTTGCCTGCCCTCCTAAGTACCTACCTGCCAGCCCAAGCGCGCCAATTTAATCAGCGCTTCAAACTGGCTGCTTTGTTCCAGTCGGGTTCTTCGTTCGACCAATGGTGGTCGTCGTCACTGGAACGTTTTAACTTTGCACGGTTCTTATCCGTGTCGCTTGTAGGAACACCCATTAAATGACTACTCAAATCCACACCCAGGATGCTATCCGCACCCTAACCAACGCTTTTGCCCCAATGAACTGCCTGATCATGGCCGCTCGCAAAGGCTGCTTCAGCTTCACACTGGTCAACGAACACGGCATCGCTCGTCACAGCGAACGCCTGTACCCCGATCAATACTCCAGCGCCGAGCCGCTGCAGGCTGTGATCGAGCGTACCCGTCAGGCACTGGTTGCCTGATACGCCGCAAAGGCTGAAAACCTCAGAAGCCTCGCTGAAAAGCGGGGCTTTTTATTGCCCGATATTTCTGTTTTCGCGCCCGCCGCGTAAGCACTAACCGATATAACGGTTATAACTGGCTGCCGGAAATATTTTAAAAACAGTCCTTTACAGCGCGAATATGACACTACACTTCAACTCAAGCGGCCTGAGCCGCTTCCGGCGAGCCTGATTCGATCCACCCGCTGCCAACGCTACCTTCAGGACTCGCCGACCACTTCATGTTCGAGGGTTTTATGGGTATCGCTGCCAGCGAACTGTGCCGCTATGTGATACGTCCGACATTGATCTACCTTGGGCGCCATAGCGCAACCGCCGAATCCCTGCTGCTGGGCATCGCCGCCAGTCAGTCAGCCTTGGGCTCCGCCCTGCACGATCGCCGTGGACACGGCCTGTACCGAATCGCCGAACCCCGCCACCAGGCACTCTGGGACCATTACCTGGCACTTGATCCGGAGCGCGCCAGCCTGGTCCGCGGCCTGGCCAGCCAGCATGCTTTCCTGAGCGGCCCGCACCTCGAACTGACCGTCAACCTGCGTTATGCCACCGCCATCGCCTGGCTGCTGGTCGAAGAACAGAACACTCCGCTTCCCGAAGCAGACGACCTGCTGGGAATGGCCCGCATCTGGCGCCAGACCTTCCAGCCTCAAGGACGCCTGAGAGACTTCACCTATGCCTGGCAAACCTGTGTTTCACCATTGAATCAGGTTGCCTGCTAATCCCCCCCTTTTCCGAAGATCGCGCAACACGCCGCGATTTGGTCGGATTGTCCTACAAAACCGCTCTAAATCAACGCATACAGCCTATGGCGCTGGGACGAAAATGTTGGTAATTTTCGGCCCGGTGATCACCAAGAGTTCTAATAATGAAAAAAGTAATGCTCAAAACCACCCTTAGCCTTGCCGTTGCCGTGGCCTCCACCCAAATCTTCGCAAGTGGCTTCGCCCTCAATGAGCAAAGCATCAGCGGAATGGGGACAGGTTTTGCCGGGCGATCTTCTTCTGCCGACGACGCTTCCACCGTTTTTGGCAACCCTGCCGGTATGTCTCGCCTCAAGCGCGAACAAGTAACCGGTGGCGTTGCATTTATCGACGCGCACACAGACATCAGTGATGCCAGTTCCCGCCCTAATGGTGGCTCCAACAAAGGTGACATGGTCCCTTTCATGGGCGTCCCTATGGGTTACTACGTCAAGCCTATCGACGATCATTGGGCATTCGGTCTCGGTGTATACGCACCGTTCGGCCTGGTGACCGACTATGAGAACAACTTTGCCGGTCGTTACTTCGGTAGCAAGAGCGAAGTCAAAATCGTCACCCTGCAGCCAACCGTCAGCTATGCCTTCAACGACAAGGTGTCGATCGGTTTCGGTCCGACCATCAACCGTATTGACGGCACTCTGGAATCGAACCTGTCGGCAACGCAGGCCCGTCCAGACGGCAAGGTCAAGATCGAAGGTGACGACACTGCGCTTGGCTACAACTTCGGTATCCTGGTTCAAGCCACCGATAGCACTCGCGTCGGCCTGACCTATCACTCGAAAGTGAAATACAAGCTCGAGGGCAACACCAAGGTCAACTACCAACTCTTCGCGCTGCAGGGTCAGAACCCGAGCCAGAAGTACGACGCGTCGCTGGACATCACCACGCCTGAATCGGTCGACTTCTCGTTGACTCATAAGCTGGACGACCAATGGACGCTCTACGCCGGTAGCACCTGGACTCGCTGGAGCCGCCTGAAAGAGATCTCCGTCGAGAACGAAGGCGTTCCAGCGGCCCTGCGCCCTCAGTTTGGCACCATCACCGAAGAACAGAACTGGCATGACACCTGGGCTCACGCCATCGGTGCTTCGTATCAAGTGAACAAGCAATGGGTCCTGCGTACCGGTTTCTCCGTCGATCAGGCGCCGACCAACAACGAGAACCGTTCCCCACGCATTCCGACTGGCGATCGCAAGATTTTCAGCCTGGGCGCCGGCTGGAGCCCGACCGACGACCTGACCATCGACGTCGCGTATTCGTACCTGGTCGAAGAGTCGGTCAAGATCAACGAGACCAACGCTCGCAACCAGAACTACACCGCCAAGTATGAAAACTCGGCAAACGGTTTCGGTGTGGGTGCAACCTACCGCTTCTGATGACTCACGGCGAGCCTGAACCGCTCGCCGCTTGAATCAAAAAAGCCCCGCGCTCTTGTACAGAGGCGGGGCTTTTTAGTGGGTATCGATCAGGGCTGCGAGGCCAGTGCTTTCTCCACCGCCTCGATAAACTCGGGGTCATCAGGCTTGGTCAGGCTGGAAAAATTGGCGATCACTTTGCCCTTGCGATCGACCACGTATTTGTAGAAGTTCCACTTCGGCGCATCACTCTGCGCAGCGAGCACCCGGAACAGGTGGGTCGCGTCGTCACCGCGGACTTTCTGCGGTTCGGTCATGGTGAAGGTCACACCGTAATTGACGTAGCACACCTTGGCGGTCTCTTCGCCGTCCTTGGACTCCTGCTTGAAGTCGTTGGAAGGCACACCGATTACCTCCAGGCCCTGGCCCTTGTAATGCTGGTTCAGCGCCTCAAGGCTTTTGAACTGGGGGGCGAAACCGCAAAAGCTGGCGGTATTGACCACCACCAGCGGTTTACCGGCAAAGCGCTGACACAGGTCGATGGATTCCTTGGCGCGCAGCTTGGGCAACGAGCCTTGCAACAGCTCCGGGCACTCGGTGGCTTGTGACAATCCGGTAAACGACACCAGTAACGCGGGAACGGCCAGCCAGCGCATCAGCATGTCCATACCTCCTTGAAAAGTCGCCTGAAACGAACTTACTCGCCCTCACCTCGTGCTAGCAAGCGCCCATACCCAATTGCATCAACGCCAGCCCGCCCTGATGCCAACCCCACCACGCCAACGCCAGCAGTAACACGCCGCCCGTTGCCACGGCGATCCGCGGCCAGAGGCTGTTCATGTCGCACTCATCCGGGTTTGCAGGCGCGCCACCGGCCGCTCACGCACCGGCCAGTTCAGGGCAGCCGCCAACAGACTCAAGAGAATCGCTACCTGCCAGATCAAGTCATAGCTCCCGGTCCGGTCATACACCACCCCGCCCAACCAGCCACCCAGGAATGATCCGAGCTGGTGGAACAGGAAAACAATCCCACCGAGCATGGACAGATTTCGCACGCCAAACAAGGTCGCCACGGTGCCGTTGGTCAATGGCACCGTCGACAGCCACAGGAAGCCCATGGCCATGCCAAACAGATACGCCGTGGTCGTCGTCACCGGCGCCCACAGAAACAGGACAATGACCACGGCCCGCAGTAAATACAGGCCGGTGAGCAAACGCGGCTTGGACATCCGCCCGCCGAGCCAGCCCGCCGTGTAAGTACCGAAGATGTTAAACAAGCCGATCAGCGCCAGCACCGTCGTGCCGACCGTGGCGGGCAAATGCTGATCCACCAGATACGCCGGCAAGTGCACGCCGATGAACACGACCTGGAAACCGCAGACAAAAAAGCCGAACGACAGCAGCCAGAAGCCCGAATGGGAACAGGCTTCACGCAAGGCTTCGGAGAGGGTCTGTTCATGACCGAAAACTGGCAACGGCTTGTCCTTGAGCATGCTCACCAGCGGCACGATCAGCGCGACCAGCAGGCCCAGCGCCAGCAATGCCGCCGACCAGCCGAGCCAACCGATCAAACCCAGCGTGCCAGGCACCATCGCGAACTGGCCAAAAGAGCCAGCTGCGCTGGCGATGCCCATGCCCATGCTACGTTTCTCTGGGGGTACCACGCGGCCAACCACGCCCAGGATCACCGAAAATGAGGTGCCCGACAGCCCGATACCGATCAACAGGCCCGCGCTCAACGACAGGGTGACCGCCGAATCGGACAACCCCATGAACAGCAGGCCCATCGCGTAGAGCACGCCGCCGATCAGCACCACTTTCGCCGCGCCGAAGCGGTCGGCCAGCGCACCGGTGAAGGGCTGCGCCAGCCCCCAGATCAGGTTTTGCAGGGCGATGGCAAAGGCAAACGTCTCACGCCCCCAGCCAAATTCGGCACTCATCGGCGCCAGGAACAACCCGAAGCCGTGTCGCACGCCCAGAGACAACGCAAGGATCAGCGCACTCCCCACTAAAACCCAACCGCAAGTACGCCACATCGATGTCATTCTTATTCTCCGGTAGCGGGTATATACCCGCTTAAGATCGGAAAAACCGGCGTCACGCCAGTTCGTCCAGCAACTTCAGCAAAATTTCGCGTTTTTCGGCACCCAGTCGATCAACCAGTCGCTGCTGCGCCGCCTCCCAGGCTGGCAACGCCGCGGTCAAACGCTCAGCGCCAGCCTCGGTCAGCTTGACGATGCGATTGCGCATGTCTTCGCCCTCGACCAGCCTGACCAGGCCTTCGCCCTCCAGCACTCGCAGATTACGACCGAGGGTACTGCGGTCCAGGCCCATGGCCTCCGCCAGGACGGAAATACTCGGTTCATTCAGACGCTGCAGATTGCACAGCAAAGAATACTGGGCAACGTTGATTCCGAAGCCGTCGAGAGCGCCGTCGTAATGCCTGCTGACGCCACGGGCGGCGCGACGCAGGTTGATGCATAAACATTGGGATTCGAGCATGGTGCGTGTATATACCCGCGGTTAAATGAAAGCAAATTTTTAAAACATGTTACCCGTAGGAGCAAGCGGTGCGGCGATCCTACAAAACTAATGCAAGCCCTACGATCACCGTCATTTCCAGCAACTCTAGCAATGCACCGGCCGTATCGCCCGTGGTCCCGGCCAGTCGCCGCAGCATCACCTGTCGCAACCAAAAGAAGACCAGTAAAGCGATTACCAACGCCAAAACACTGCCGAGACCTGCAATCAGCACACACGCCAATGCACTGACCGCCAGCACCCACTTGCCCGCCAATCGCGGCAGATGATCGGCCAGTGCCTGCCCCAAACCACCGGCCCGCACATAGGGCGTGGTCAGGAACAACCCCAGCAACGCGGCACGGCCAATCAACGGAACGACGATCAGGAAAACGCTGTGTTGTTGCTCGATCAATGCCAGCAGCGCAGCGAACTTGAGCAGCAACACCAGCACCAGCGTCACCACCGCGATCGGACCGCTGCGCGGGTCTTTCATGATCGTCAGCGTGCGTTCACGGTCGCCGAATCCACCGAGCCAGGCGTCGGCGCTATCGGCCAGACCGTCGAGGTGCAACGCTCCGCTGAGCAATACCCAAACCGTCAGCAACAGCGCTGCGTGCAGTATCAAAGGCGTGCCGAGCAACAGCCAATTCAGCGCCCACAAGATCGCGCCAAACAGCAGCCCCACCAACGGATAAAACAGCAGGGAGCGCCCCAACTCCTCGGGCGCCGGCATGCCCGGCAGACGAATCGGCAGACTGCTCAAAAATTGCAGGGCGATCCAGAACGGCAACATGATCAGATCGCTTCCTTGAGGATGACGCCAGTCTCGATGCTCAGAGAAAACAACGCACCATGGCCGACTTCAACGTTCAGCAACTGCTCACGTGGCAAGCCCCGCGCCTGCGCCAGCAACAAACGCATGACGCCGCCATGACTGATCAGCAAAACACGTTCGCCCGCATACGCCGCATGCAACCGGGCTACAGCCGCCAATACCCGCGTCGAAAAATCCTCGACCCGCTCCCCTTGAGGTGGCGTAAACGAATAAGGGTCAGCCCAGAACAGGCCCAGCGCTTCGGCATCGGTTTGCATCAACGCCAACGCGCTCTGCCCTTCCCACGCACCGAAATGCAGTTCCTGCAGATCCTTATCCAGCTGCACGGGCAAGCCCAGTTGCGCCCCGAGCTCTTGCGCGAACCGCGCACAACGTTGCAACGGCGAACTGACCAGACGATCCCAAGGCCCCTGCTCGACCACCGCCGCGCGCATCTGCGCCCAACCTGTGTCGGTCAACGCGTCGTCGAGGCTGCCGCGCAGGCCGCCACCGAGTTCGGTTTCGCCGTGGCGCAACAGATCAAGGCGCAAAGTCATGCCGGACGATCCGCCACGGCCGCTTCGGCGAACGTCGCCATTTGTCCGTGAAGGTCGCACGCCAGGCGCAGCAGCGGCACGGCCAACGCAGCGCCGCTGCCTTCACCCAGACGCAGGCCGAGGTCGAGCAACGGTTCGGCGTTCAAGGTTTCCAGCACATGACGATGACCCGGCTCGGCGCCGCGATGACCGAACAACAGCCACGGGCGGCAGTCAGGATTCAGGCGCACCGCCACCAACGCCGCAACGCTGCAAATGAACCCGTCGACCAGCACTGCGATGCCTTCCTGGGCACACGCCAGGTACGCGCCGACCAACGCTCCAATTTCGAAACCGCCGAGGCTGAACAGGGTTTGCAGCGCGTCGTCACGCTGAGCGCGGTGCAAAGCCAAAGCGCGTTCGATGACCTGGGCCTTGAGGCTGACACCCGCCGCGCTCAGGCCGGTGCCCGGCCCGGTCAAGTGCAGCACCGGGCAATCCAGCAACGCACAAGCCAACGCGCTGGCCGCCGTGGTATTGCCGATGCCCATTTCGCCACCGATGAACAACTGCGTACCGGCGGCGCTGGCACGCTGCACACTGTCACGACCGGCCTGCAAGGCGAGCGCGCCCTGCGCTTGAGTCATGGCGGGACCTTCAACAAAATTCGCGGTGCCTGCGCCGATGTTCAAGTGCCGCACGCCCGGCAGATTCAACGATGGCGTCACGGTCCCGAGGTCGACCACTTCGAGGGAAGCGCCGAGCTGGCGCGCCAGCACACTGATCGCCGCGCCACCGCTGACGAAGTTGTGCAGCATCTGCCCGGTGACTTCCTGGGGAAACGCCGACACGCCTTCGGCGACCACGCCATGGTCACCGGCAAAAATCGCAATCCACAACTGATCCAGGCTCGGTTTGACCTGCCCCTGCAACCCGGCCAATTGCACCGCTACCGACTCGAGCCGCCCAAGAGAGCCGGCGGGCTTGGTCAGCTGCTGTTGCCGTGCCTGAGCCTGTTCGACGGCTTGAGCGTCAACCGGCTTGCACGGATTCAGCCACCAGGTTTGAGTCATAACGCAGTTCCTTTCAAGGTCAGGGGCAGGCCGGCGACGGTCAGGACGACTCGCTGACAGCGCTCGGCCAAGGCTTGATGCAGCCAACCGGCTTCATCGACATAGCGGCGAGTCAATTCGCCCAGCGGCACGACACCCATTCCGGTCTCGTTGCTGACAAAAATGATTTCACCCGGCAATTCGGCCAGGCAGTCCAGCAAGGCTTCGCGCTCGGCGGTCAGTCGCTCGGCGTCGTCGAGCATCAGCAGATTGGTCATCCACAGGGTCAGGCAATCCACCAGCAGGCAACGATCGGCGCGGGCGGATTCGCGCAGGACGCGGGCGAGTTCAACGGGCTCTTCGATCAGCGCCCACTCGGCCGGACGGCGTGCACGGTGATGGGCGACCCGTTCGTTCATTTCACCGTCCAGGGGTTGGCTGGTGGCGATGTAGGTCACGCTCAGGTGGCTGTCGGACGCGAGTTTCTCGGCCAGGCGACTTTTGCCGGAGCGGGCACCGCCGAGGATCAGTTGCAGCATGGTTCATTCCTTTCAATCTTCGGTGACTGTGCCGGCCTCATCAAATCCCGCAGAGCTCACGCAGCAGCCGGGTATCCAGATGCTTCTCCACCAGATCCGCCAGACGTTCGATATCCCGCTCGCGCAAGCCGTGGTAATCCACGTCCTGCACCTCCTGCAAACCCGCCCAACGCAACAGCGCACTGCACGCCGCCGGCGATTCGAACAGGCCATGCAGGTAGGTGCCGAAAATCTGTCCGTCACCACTTTGCGCGCCGTCGCAACGACCATCGTCCAACTGCACGGCGGCATTTTCCAACGCGGGTCCGGTGGTCACGCCAGCATGAATTTCATAACCGCTGACTTCAGCGTTTTCCAGCGTCAGGCGCCCGCGCACATTGCGCAGTTGCTTCTCTTCTTCGAGCTGCGTTTCGAACGCCAACAAACCCAGACCGGCACTGGAGCCCGGCGCACCTTCGAGGCCCAACGGGTCGTGCACCTGCTCGCCGAGCATCTGCAGGCCGCCGCAAATCCCCAACACCTTTCCGCCATAGCGCAAATGCCGGGCGATGGCGGTGTCCCAGCCATTGGCGCGCAAATACGCGAGGTCGCTGCGCACGCTTTTCGAGCCGGGAAGAACGATCAGGTCAGCGGGTGGAATCGCCTGGCCGGGGCCGATGAATTGCAGGTCCACTTGCGGGTGCAGGCGCAGCGGATCGAAATCGGTGTGGTTGCTGATGCGCGGCAACACCGGCACAACGACCTTCAGCACCTGGTCGGCCTTGTCGGTCTGGCGCTGATCGATGCCGTCCTCGGCCTCCAGGTGCAGGTCCATCACGTAGGGCAGCACGCCGATCACCGGTTTGCCGGTGCGCGCTTCCAGCCAGTCGAGGCCGGGTTGCAGCAAGGCAATGTCGCCGCGAAAACGGTTGATGATGAAGCCTTTGATCCGCGCCTGCTCGGTGGGAGAAAGCAATTCCAGCGTGCCCACCAGATGTGCGAAAACGCCGCCGCGATTGATGTCGGCGATCAGCAGCACCGGGCAATCCACCGCCTCGGCAAACCCCATGTTGGCAATGTCGCCGGCCCGCAAATTGATCTCGGCCGGCGAGCCTGCGCCTTCGACCATCACCACCGGATACGCCGCGCTCAGCCGCTCATGGGACGCGAGCACCGCTTGCATGGCGATGGCTTTGTAGTCGTGATACGCAACCGCGTTCATCGTCGTGACAGCGCGCCCGTGAATGATCACTTGGGCGCCAGTGTCGCTGTTGGGTTTGAGCAGCACCGGGTTCATGTCGGTATGCGGGTCGAGATAAGCGGCCTGAGCCTGCACCGCTTGTGCACGTCCGATCTCGCCACCGTCGGCGGTCACGGCACTGTTGAGCGCCATGTTCTGCGGCTTGAACGGCACGACTCGTACGCCCTGCCGCGTGACCCAGCGACACAGCGCCGTCACCAGTGTGCTTTTACCGGCGTCCGAAGTCGTGCCCTGCACCATCAACGTTGTCATCGGGTTTCCCTGGCGTAGGCGTCGAACGCTTGATCAAGTCGGGCCCAGTCGGCTTCTTCGCCGGGCAGGCCGAACCGCAGGCTGCTGTTGTGGGTGAACAACCGCAGCAGAATGCCGTGGCGGGCCATGAATTCATGGAGTGCTTCGGCGTGTTCGGTGGTCAGCCACTGAAACAGGGCACAACCGCCCTGAGGTTTGAAACCGTGCTTTTCCAACAGTGCAGCCAAACGCTCGCTGGCCGCTTCGGTGCGCACACGCTGTCTGGCGTGGCCTTCGGTATCCTGCAGACAGGCTTGCCCCAACACGCGAGTCGGTCCGCTGACGGCCCAGGGCCCGACTTGTTCGGCGAGCAGCTTGAGCAGCTTGCGCTCCGCCAGCACGAACCCCAGCCGGACACCGGCCAGGCCAAAAAACTTGCCGAAGGAGCGCAACACGATCAAGCCGACCTGATGGGCGCACGGCGCCAGGCTCAGCTGTGGCGTGTTGTCCATGAACGCTTCGTCCACCACCAGCCAGCCACCGCGCTGGGCCAGTCTGGAATGCCAGTCGAGCAGACGGCTCGGGGTCAGGCTCAGGCCCGTCGGATTGTTCGGGTTGACCACCACCAGCACATCGAGACTGTCGAGGAAAAAGTCGACCTCTTGCTCCAGCACTTCACGCACGATGTAGCCGCTGCGGCGCCAGGCTTCGGCGTGCTCGGCGTAACACGGCGACAGCACGCCGACCTTGCCGACCCGGCGCAAACGCGGCAGCAACTGGATCGCCATTTGTGAACCGGCCACTGGCAGCACCTGCGCGGCACCGTAGTAATCGCAGGCGGCTTGTTCCAGTCCGTCATCGGTTTCCGGCAATCGCGCCCAGGCGCGCAACGGAATGTCGGGGACCGGAAACGGCCAGGGCGCGAGGCCGCTGGACAGATCAAGCCAATCAGCTTCGGCGATGCCGTATTCGAGCGCCGCCTTGCGCAACCGTCCACCATGCTCAAGCATAGAATTCAGCCCCCACGCAGAGAATCAGCAGCCATAACCATACCCCGCGCTGGACCAATTGCCAGCCTCGGTCGATGGAGTCGGCGTCCGCCGGCGCGCCCTCGCCCAGTTGCGGACGCTGATGCAGTTCACCGTGATAAATCGCCGCCCCGCCCAACTCGACGCCCAGCGAACCAGCACCCGCGGCCATCACCGGGCCGGCGTTCGGACTGTCCCATGTCGGACCCTGGGTGCGCCAGCATTTCAAGGCGAGTCGGGTTTTGCCCAGCAGCGCGTAGGTCAACGCCACCAGTCGCGCAGGAATGTAGTTGAGCACGTCGTCGATCTTCGCCGCGGCCCAGCCAAAACGTTCGAAGCGCTCGGTGCGATAACCCCACATCGCATCCAGCGTATTGCTCAATCGGTAGAGCACCACGCCGGGCGCGCCAGCCACTGCAAACCAGAACAGCGCGGCAAACACCGCGTCGCTGCCGTTCTCCAGGACGGATTCGGTGGCGGCGCGGGCGACCTCGGTTTTATCCAGCTCACTGGTCTGGCGGCTGACCAGGTAACCGACACGCGCGCGCGCTTCCTCCAGATCATCACTGCGCAGCGCCGTGGCCACCGGCGTGACGTGTTCACCGAGGCTACGCAGGCCGAGGGCGCAATAGAGCGCGAGAATCTCGACGATCCAGCCGACATAAGGCGCCCAGGAAAAAGCCGTGGCGAGCAAGGTCAGCGGCACGACCGCGATCACCCAGGCGGTAACGCCGTGGCTGCGCCAGCCGCGTCCTTCACCATTGAAACGTTGTTCGATGCGGTCGGCAAAACGGCCGAACGCCACCAGCGGATGCCAGCGTTTGGGTTCACCCAGCAGCGCATCCAGCGCCACTGCGGCGACACTCAACAACGCCACACTCATTGACTCACTCCCCAATAATTCTCATACAGCAATTCGCTTAGCGGACGCGCCTGCGCCCAGCCTTCGAGTACCAGCATCGGCGCCGGATAGAATTCCTTGACCGGCCCGAGGCAAAGAATCGCCAAAGGTTTGGCCCCGGCGGGCAAACCCAGCAGATCGGCCAGGGCTTGCGGTTCAAATAAAGAGACCCAGCCCATGCCCAGTCCTTCGGCGCGGGAGGCCAGCCACAGGTTCTGGATCGCGCAGGACAACGAGGCCATGTCCATTTCCGGCAGGGTGCGGCGGCCGAAAATGTGGCGTTCACGGTCGTCCATCAGCGCGGCGACCAACACTTCCGCGCAGTCGTTGATGCCTTCGACTTTCAGCTTCATGAATTCGTCGGTGCGTTCGCCGAGGGCTTCGGCGGTGCGGATGCGTTCTTCTTCCACCAGCACTTGGATCTTGCCGCGCAGGGTGCGATCGCTGATGCGGATGAATCGCCAAGGCTGCATCAGGCCGACGCTTGGGGCCTGATGCGCGGCTTCGAGCAGTCGCCGGAGCAACTCAGGTTCGACGGTGCCGCCGCTGAAGTGGCGCATGTCGCGGCGTTCGGCTATCGCGCGATACACTGCTTCCCGCTCGGCTTCACTGAATGCGTTGTCGGTCATGGCCTCATCGCTGGCAGGCCAGCTCCCACAGGGATCTGCGTTTCTTCAGGTAATACACGGTCAACTGTGGGAGCTGGCCTGCCAGCGATGGCAGCTTCACGGTCAGGCGCAAACAGCGCAGCTACAGCGTTCGGATTGGACGGGAAATAGAAATGCACATAGGAAGCCGTCATCCGCCCCTGCCGATAAACCGCCTCCGCTCCGCGCCCGCCGTTAGGACTGAGGCCACGGGCAATCGGCTCAAGTTCGGTGCTGGTCAACGAATGATGATAGGTGTGGCCGCGCAGCGAACCTTCGGGCAATTCCACCGCCTGCAACGCCAGCGCCGCCAGCCGTTTCTGCATCACCGCATCACCGGCCAGCAACCCCACCAGTTCTGCGCGAGTACCTTCGACATCGGTCAGCGAATCGAGCAGATACAGCATGCCGCCACACTCGGCCAGCAACGGTTTGCCCGCCGCATGGTGAGCGCGAGTGGCGCCAAGCATGGAGGTGTTCTGTGCCAGCGCGACATGGTGCAATTCCGGGTAACCGCCCGGCAGATAGAGACTATCTGCCTCCGGCAATTGCATGTCGCGGATCGGCGAGAAGAATGACAATTCGGCGCCCATGGCTCGCAGCAAATCCAGGCTCGCGCCGTAGGTGAAAGCGAAGGCTTCATCACGGGCCACGGCAATCCGTACACCGGCCAGCAACGGTTCGGCGGCGATCACTTCTGGAGCGGCGAACTCCACAGGTGGCGGCAGCGCAACGTCACAGCTGTTGGCCAGTGATTCGGCCGCCGCATCGAGACGCAGGTCGAGATCGTTCAACTCGCTGGCCTGAACCAGACCGAGGTGCCGACTCGGCAATTCAATCCCGGTCTCCCGGGACAATGCGCCGTACCAGCGCAAGCCTTCAGTCAGGCTGCCTTCAAGCAACTGCGCATGGCGCAAGGTGCCCACCCGGTTGGCCAGCACGCCAGCGAACGGCAGGTCCGGCTGATACTTCGCCAACCCCAACGCCAGCGCACCAAAGGTCTGCGCCATCGCCGTGCCGTCGATCACCCCGAGCACCGGCACACCGAAATGCCGCGCCAGGTCAGCGCTGGACGGCGTACCGTCAAACAGCCCCATGACGCCTTCGATCAGGATCAGATCGGCTTCACCGGCGGCTTCCCACAACAGTCGACGACTTTCCTGCTCGCCGACCATCCACATGTCCAGTTGGTAGACCGGCGCACCGCTGGCGCGCTCGAGAATCATCGGGTCGAGAAAGTCCGGACCGCATTTGAACACGCGCACCTTGCGCCCCTGATTGCGATGCAAACGGGCCAGCGCGGCGGTGACGGTGGTCTTGCCCTGACCGGAAGCCGGCGCGGCAATCAAGACCGCCGGGCAATGACGTGGTTGACTCACAATTCGACGCCTTTTTGCGCTTTGATGCCGGCCTGGAAGGCGTGCTTGATGACGCCCATTTCTGTAACGGTGTCGGCCAGTTCAATCATTTCCGGCTTGGCGCCGCGACCGGTGACCACCACGTGCTGCATCGGCGGCCGCGCCTGCAAGTCGCTGAGCACCTGATCGAGATCGAGGTAACCGTGCTTGAGGGCAATGTTCAGTTCATCCAGCACCACCAGGCCGATCGACGGATCCTGAAGCAGTTCACGGGACACTGCCCAGGCGGCTTCGGCGGCGGCGATGTCGCGTTGGCGGTCCTGGGTTTCCCAGGTAAAGCCCTCGCCCATCACATGAAAACGCACCTGCTCGGGAAAGCGCCGGAAAAACAGTTCTTCGCCCGTGCTGTTGCGGCCCTTGATGAACTGCACCACGCCGCATTGCATGCCATGGCCCAGGGAGCGGGCGAGCATGCCGAACGCCGAGCTGCTTTTGCCTTTGCCGTTGCCTGTCAGCACCAGCAGCAGGCCGCATTCATTGGGCGAGTTGGCGATGCGTTCGTCGATCACGGCTTTTTTGCGCAGCATGCGCGCCAGATGGCGTTCGTCACGATCGGGAGTATCAGTCATGGGGAGCTCTCCGTTGAGGCTGGATAACGGCGGGCAGGCACAAGAATAGACGGCAAGAAGCCTGGCATCGCCCACCGTGATGCCGCTGGATGGATCAGGCCGGTCTCCGGGCTCATGAGCGGCACTCCGCCTGACTGCGCGCCTTCCCATGCCGATATCGACACAGTGGCAACAATGCTCAGTCTTCACTCATTTACCGTTGCGGGGGCAGCGCCGGGATCGTGATTGTTCATGAATGGAACGAATGCACTCACCGGCTTCCCTGTTTCACTCTGTCGACCAAGGCCACAGAGCACCTGAAACAAGCCGCGAAGGTTAGAGGGTTGGGGGTGGAGCGTCAATTAAAGCCGGGACGCCGTCGGGCGATTAACTGCCGTTGATCAATTAACTGACGCCAATCTTGTGCCACACTCTCAGCAGTGATATCAAAGCGCCACAACCTGACAACACAATAACAAGGGTGAGCCACATGCAAGGCATGATCATCAGCAATCCGAAGCTGGAATTCCTGCGCCCGGTGCTGGAGCGCTGGTTTGACTGTATCGACCGTTACAACGCCGTGCGCGGCGATAACGACACGCCTTACTGGTACGACGAAAAAGCCAACCTCGGCTTGCTCTCCGCCGCCGCATGGGCGGCGGAAATGGTCACGCTGCAACAGACACCGACCCGCAAACAGAACGAGGAAGGCGAACGCAACGCCCGCGCCGACCTGTTCATCGCCACCAGCGAAGAACGCGCCTACCTTCAAGCCACGCAGCGTTGGCCACGGGTCAACAACCTGAACCTGACACAGGCGCTGGCCGATATCACCAGCGACGCCAGGCGAATCAGCTACGCCAGTGACCTGAAACTCGGCTGCCTGTTCGTTGCACCGCAAAAAGCCCAGCATGGCGCCACCCCGGAAGAACTCCAGGACATGGTCGACGATCTGCTAAAGGAACACTCCTGCGCCGTCGCCTGGTATTTCCCCTACGCCTACCGCAAGTTGCGTAATGAAGCGGGCAACTATCACCCTGGCATCGCCGTGCTGTTCAAGGAAGCCCGCGGCTGACCGGTTGAACCATCGCGGGTGTGCGCTTCTCTATTGATCAGGTCACTGCATTTATAGGGAAGATCAGCATGCACAAGCCCCCGTTCGTTCTCGTCATCGCCCTGGCCGGAGGGCTCGCCGCCTGCGGTGAAACCTCCAGCCTGCAAGTCTCCGACGGCACCGGCCCGTCACCCAAATTGCCAGAACCGAACAAAACCCTGATCCCGACGGTGAACATCGCCCCGGCAATCGGCTGGCCGGACGGTGCGAAACCCACCACCGCAGCGGGCACCCAGGTGGCGGCGTTCGCCGAAGATCTCGATCATCCGCGCTGGCTGTACGTGCTGCCGAACGGTGACGTGCTCGTCGCCGAAACCAACGCGCCGCCCAAACCCGACGATGGCAAAGGCGTTAAAGGCTGGGTCATGAAGAAAGTCATGGGCCGCGCCGGTGCCGGTGTACCGAGCCCGAACCGCATTACGCTGTTACGGGACAAGGACCATGACGGCATCGCCGAAACCCGTACGGTGTTTCTGGAAAACCTCAATTCGCCCTTCGGCATGACCTTGGTTGGCAATGACCTGTATGTCGCCGACACGGATCGCTTGCTGCGCTTCCACTATGAGAATGGCGACACGGCCATCAAGTCGCAGCCGATCAAAGTGGTTGATCTGCCGGGCGGCACACTGAATCACCACTGGACCAAAAACGTCATTGCCAGCAAGGACGGCAGCAAGCTGTACGTCACGGTGGGTTCCAACAGCAATGTCGCCGAAAACGGCATGGACCAGGAAGAAGGTCGCGCGGCGATCTGGGAAGTGGATCGCGCCACCGGCAATCACCGGATCTTCGCCTCGGGGATTCGCAATCCAAATGGCCTGGCCTGGGAGCCGCAGACCGGCGCACTGTGGACGGCCGTCAACGAGCGGGATGAAATCGGCAGCGACCTGGTGCCGGACTACATCACTTCAGTGAAGGACGGCGGATTCTACGGCTGGCCTTACAGCTATTACGGCCAGCACGTCGACATTCGCGTCGAACCGCAAAATCCGGACCTGGTCGCCAAGGCCATCGCGCCGGACTACGCGGTCGGCCCGCACACCGCATCGCTGGGCCTGACGTTCGCTGAAGGCAACTCGCTGCCAGCGCAATTCAAGGAAGGCGCATTCATTGGGCAGCACGGTTCGTGGAACCGTAAACCGCACAGTGGCTACAAAGTGATTTTCGTACCGTTCAGTGCCGGCAAGCCGATTGGGCAACCGATTGATGTACTCACGGGCTTCCTCAATGACGAAGAGAAAGCCATGGGTCGGCCGGTGGGTGTGGTGATCGATCAGCAGGGTAGCTTGCTGGTGGCGGATGATGTGGGGAACAAAGTGTGGCGGGTTTCTGCGGCGAAGTAGCTGCCACACTCAAGACCTGTGGGAGCAAGCCTGCTAGCGATGGGGTCAGCACATCCGACATTGATGTACCTGGCGCACCGCTATCGCGAGCAGGCTCGCTCCCACAGGGGACCGCGTTTAGCGCTTGCGGCAAAGCGTCAATCCATCGCCCAACGGCAACAGCGACAGATCCACACGAGAATCATCCTTCAAGGCGAGATTAAGCGCCTGGATGGCTCGGGTGTCTTCGCTCTCGGGATTCTGCTCCAGCACCCGCCCGCTCCACAGGGTGTTATCGAACACTGCCAGGCCTCCAACGCGCAGCAGTCGCAGCGCGTGCTCCAGGTAGGCCGGATAGTTGGCCTTGTCGGCATCAATGAACATCAAATCGAATTGTCCGGGCTGGTCCAACTGAGCCAGGGTTTCCAGCGCAGGCGCCAGGCGCAGGTCAATTCGTTCGGCGAGCCCTGCTTCCTGCCAGTAACGGCGCGCCGTGGCGTTGTAGTCACCAGGCATGTCACAGCAGATCAGTGAACCGCCATCCGGCAACGCCGCCGCCATGCACAACGCGCTGTAACCGGTGAAGGTGCCGACTTCCAGCAGGCGCCTGGCGCCGGTGAGTTTCACCAGCAATGCGAGGAATTGCCCCTGCTCCGGCGCCACCTGCCAGCGCGCCATCGGCAGGGCCTGGGTTTCATCGCGCAAACGCTTGAGCAGCGGCGTTTCCCTCAGGGAAACGTCGAGCAGGTATTGATACAGGGAATCATCGAGATTGAGCGTACGAGCGGTCATGACGACCTCTGCGAATCAAGGGTTACGCGCCAGATGCTCAGGTTGCAGGACACGCTTGGCGCTGAGGTAGGCTTTCTGCCAATAAGCTTTGGACAAGCTGTCGAGCTTCACCGTGCCGCCCGTGGCTGGCGCATGGACGAAGCGGCCTTCACCGACGTAGATCCCGGCGTGGCTGACCTGAGAGCCGCCATTGGTGGCGAAGAAAATCAGGTCGCCGGTTTGCAGGCCTTCCTTGCCGACACTGGCCGCTTGCATGCTGATCATCTCGCGGGTGGTGCGCGGCAGCGAGATGCCAGTGACGTCACGGTAGACATAACCGATCAGGCCGCTGCAATCGAATCCGGAATCCGGCGTGTTGCCGCCCCAGCGATAAGGCGTGCCCACCAGACCCAACGCGCGAAACAGCACGTCTTCGGCCTCAGGGGAAAAGGGTTGGGGTGACCCGAAAACAATCGGCGCACGAACCACCGGCGCAGGTGGCGGTGTACGGCTGGCGCATGCGCTGAGCAGCGCTGCGAAGAACATGAGTGCGAGGCGGGCCGACATCGTCATAAGCAGAACATCCTGATCTGGCTGCGGCTTTTTTCTGCCGACAGGGCAGAAAAGAAAACCGCCTGCGCAGGACGCAGGCGGTTTGCCATCAATAATAGATCAGGATTCTAGCGGCTATGCGGCAAACTTCAAGTAAGACTTTAAGTTCGCCTTACAAACTATCCGCCTACTCTGTCGCAGAGAGGCTTTTTGTCGCCACTGACGTGGCGACAGGATCAAGCATTACTTGCGTGCCGTGACCACGGTCGGGGCCATCGCGAGTGCGCGCTTGGCTTCGATGAAGGTCTTGCTCCAGTAGCTGTCGCCCAGGCTATCGACCCGGACCCCACCGCTTTTGCGGCTGCTGGAGTGGATGAACTGGTTGTCACCGAGGTAGATCCCGGCGTGACTGACACGACCGCGGCGGCCATTGGTCGCGAAGAACAGCAGATCGCCCGGCTTGAGCGCGCTGCGAGCAACCAGCGGCGCGTCCACGTTGATCATTTCGCGAGTTGAGCGCGGCAGGTTCATGCCGGCCTCTTCCCGGAACAGGTAACCGATGAAACCGCTGCAATCAAAACCCGCCTCGGAGGTGCCGCCGAAACGGTAACGGGTACCGATCAGGGACATGCCACGCTCAAGGATGCTGTCGGCGAGCACCGGAAGCTGGTACGACTTGCCGTCGGCGAAGTCAGCCAGTTCTTTATCGGTGGCCAGCTCTTCCTGGAAAAGAACGGAAGAGGATTGCGCAGTAACTGAATTTTTTACCTGCTGCTGAGGCGCTTGCTCCGACACTGGAGAGTGGGCAGCGCAACCGAACAACAGGGTGACGAGTGCGAGAGGCACGAGGGGTGCAAAGCGATTTAGCATGGGCACGACCGTGGCTGATAGTTGTAAAGAAGCCGAGACTATGCCCGCTATCATCCTCATTTGCAAATTCAATCGAACTTTATGTGACTTTCCGGTTTCGCGTTTCCATCTAAGCGCTTAAGCCCCATTTAGACGCTTGCGCGGCCTACACCCTGTAGGAACGCGAACTTTTTGGCGCCTGAAATATGCCAAAAGCCTTGTAGGACTTGGGCTTTACCAGCCCAGCGTCTCTTTTAGAAACGGAATGGTCAGCTTGCGCTGAGCTTGAAGGGAGGCCTGATCGAGACGCTCAAGCAGCTCGAACAGCGCACTCATGCTGCGAGTGCCACGGGTCAAGATAAAATGTCCGACTTCGTCGGTCAGGTGCAATCCGCGACGGGACGCACGCAGTTGCAGGGCGCGCAATTTGTCTTCGTCGGACAGCGGTCGCATCTGGAAGATCAGCGCCAGCGTGAGTCGGGATTTCAGGTCCGCCAGCTTCACCGGCAGTTCACGCGGTGACGTCGATGCGGCAATCAGCAGGCGCCGACCGCTGTCACGCAGGCGATTGAACAGATGGAACAACGCCTCTTCCCAGTCCGCCTTGCCGGCCACCGCCTGCAGATCATCCAGGCAGACCAGTTCGTACTGTTCGAGGTTGTCGAGAATTTCGATGCCGCGATCCATCAACTCGGCCAGTGGCAGATACACCGCCGTCTCACCCATCTGTTCGAAGCGCAAGCAGGCCGCCTGCAACAGATGCGTGCGCCCTACCCCGTGCTTGCCCCAGAGATAAATCAGGCTTTCGGTCCAGCCGGCGTCGGCTTCGCACAGCCGCTCGACATAGCCGAGTGCAGCGGCATTGGCGCCTGGGTAGTAATTGATAAAGGTAGCGTCATCACGCAGACGCACACCTAGGGGCAGCTGAATCGGTTTCATGCTGACTGAACAGTTCCAAAGGAACCGTTAGTGGCCTCTGTGTAAAGTTTGCGAAGTTTATACCCGTGAAGCTGACCGCACAATGCGACAGACCATAAGCAAAATCAAAGGTTTGCGTTATCGCACTGGTTTCATGAGCGTTTCTTTGGCGGCGCATGTGACAGCCGCCCATGGGACAGAGGCCAGCCTGGCACTGGACCAGGCTGCCCGCGACGCGTCATCGAAGACCTCTAGAGCTCAGGTTCGTCGACGCCACCGTAGATATCCGAATCTTTATACAAATCATGCACATGGCGCACAAGAACCATAATCACCGCCGCCACCGGGAGCGCCAGCAGCACGCCGGTAAAACCGAACAGCTCACCACCGGCCAGGATCGCAAAGATAACCGCCACCGGGTGCAGACCGATCCGGTCGCCCACCAGCAACGGTGTGAGCACCATGCCCTCCAGCGCCTGGCCAACCATGAACACCGCGACGATGCCAACCATGGGGTACAAGTCGCCACCGAACTGGAACAGGCCGGCAATCAGCGCCGCACCTATCCCGATGACAAACCCCATGTACGGCACAATCGCCGCCAGGCCGGCGATCATCCCGATCAGCAGCCCCAGCTCGAGCCCTACCAGCATCAGGCCCGCCGAATAGATCACGCCCAGCGCCACCATCACCAGCAATTGCCCGCGCACGAACGCGCCGAGCACTTCATGGCATTCGCCCGCCAGGATCACCACGCGCTCTTCCCGGTCACGAGGCAACAGGCTGCGGATCTTGGCCATCATCAGGTCCCAGTCCCGCAACAGATAAAAGCTCACCACCGGGATCAGCACCAGATTGGCCAGCCATCCGATCAATGCAAGGCCCGATGCAGTCGCCTGACTCAGCACCACGCCGACGATGTCGGTGGTCTGGCCCATGTGTTCGCTGATCGCCGCCTTGAGCTTGTCGAACTTCCAGAAACCATCCGACAACCCGAACTTCGATTGCGCCCATGGCAATGCGGTGTGCTGCAACCAGTCGAGCATCTGCGGCGCCAGTTCATACAAGCGAAACAACTGCTTGGCGAGCATCGGCACCAGCACCAGCAACAAGGTGGTGAAGATCAAGGTGAACAGCGCGAACACCGCCACTACGCCCCAGGTCCGGGACAGACCGGCCTTTTCCAGCCGATCCACCAGCGGGTCGAACAAATAGGCCAACAGCAGCGCCACCAGAAACGGCGTGAGAATCGGATGCAACAGCCAGATAAACGCGCAGAGCAGAACCACCCCACCCAACCAGAACCAACGCCGCGTATCGGCCATGTACCACTCCATATGCATCTATATAAAGAAAGAAAACCTTACCAACGGAAACGCAACTGCGGCACCGGTGCGGGCGGTGGCGCGACAGCAGGCGCCGAACCCTGGGCCACCGGCTGAACAGGCACGCTCGGTGCCGGGGCCTCACCCGCCGGAACCTCTTGCAACTTCGCCAGCGACAACTGCGACCGCAACTGTTCGGCGCTGCCATTGACCCGGTAGAGAGCCCGGTCAGCGTCAACACTCTGCAGGCGCGCGCCAAACGGCTCCAGCAAACGCCCAAGTGTCGCGTAACGCTCCAGGTTCATGCCCTGCACTTCCAGCAACTGCTCGCCCGAACTGCCGGGCTTGACCACAAAGCGGGGCGCCAGGCGCTGACTGACCGCGAGCAGTACCGCATCGGCGACCGCGGCCTGATCCGCGCCCTGCACGCTGCCCGCTTCCTTCTGATCGCCCAGCCACAAATGCCATTTGGCCTGCCACTGACCACCCTCTTCACGGGCATGCACGGCCAGCAAGGCGTCAGCATTGTAGCGATCCGATGCGCCGCGCAACGGCGTCGCATCGGTGCCTTCAAGATTCGGCGCGGTGGCGACCAGTTGCTCGCTCAGGTCCGCCAGTGGCAGGCGCAGCGGCAGACCACGGTGTTGTGCCGCGCGACGCAGTGGCGCCGCACTGGCCTGGCCATCACCCACCAGGCTCGAACCTTCGGTTGAGTCGTTCAGCCACCACGTCAGGATCGATGGCCGGTTCGCGCCCCACAGCGACAGCCCGGCACGGCGCAACGCCTGCTCGGTGCTGGCCGGGTCGAAATCCACCTTCAGCACTTCCGGCGGACCGGCTTCGAAACCGTACTGGCTGATGATCTGCTGCGGGTCCTTGCGAATGGCCGCCAACCCCGGACTTTGCCCGGCCTTGGGATCGCCGGTCAGGCGCAACACCAGCGTGTCGAGCGCGCGCTGGGTGGCTTGATCACGCTCTTCTGGCGCCTGACTGGTGACAGGCTCGCGCACCTGATAAAGGCTTTTGACGGTTTCGGCCTGACTCGCCAGGCTGGCCAGAGACAAACAGCCCACAAACAATGATCTGAAAAAACGCATGGAAGATTCCTGACGACAAGGGCGGCTGGAACTGACCGCATGAAGACAATCGAGCAAGGCTGTGACCATCGCCCGACGTAAAACATTCACGCGTCCCGGTTAAGTTTTTCGCACTGCCATAACGATAGACGGTTAATCGCGATACCTTATACAGCCAAGCGGGAGGCGACCAACACGGGCAATCGTGGTTTTTTTGTATCGATATGCCCCTGCTGTCGGCCTGAGGATGGCCGCTGCCCCTCAAGCCTGATAAAATCGCGCGCCTTCGCAGACCGGCAACAGCCGGGCACCCTGAAATTCGCGCAAGGCACATGCCCTTCGTTTGTTTCGGCGGTCCCACTGGACTCGGTCGTTACCCCTGAATCCCCCCTAAAGGCCTGGATCATGAGCAAGCAACCCTCCCTGAGCTACAAGGACGCCGGTGTAGACATCGACGCCGGTGAAGCATTGGTCGAACGCATCAAGAGCGTCGCCAAGCGCACTGCGCGCCCGGAAGTCATGGGCGGCCTGGGCGGTTTCGGCGCCCTCTGCGAAATCCCGGCCGGCTACAAGCAGCCTGTGCTGGTTTCCGGCACTGACGGCGTCGGCACCAAGCTGCGTCTGGCGCTGAACCTGAACAAGCACGACAGCATCGGCATCGACCTGGTGGCCATGTGCGTGAATGACCTGGTGGTCTGCGGCGCCGAGCCGCTGTTCTTCCTCGACTACTACGCCACCGGCAAACTCAACGTTGAAACCGCGACCCAGGTCGTGACCGGTATCGGCGCAGGCTGCGAACTGTCCGGTTGCTCCCTGGTGGGCGGCGAAACCGCTGAAATGCCGGGCATGTACGAAGGCGAAGACTACGACCTGGCCGGCTTCTGCGTCGGCGTCGTGGAAAAATCCGAAATCATCGACGGTTCGAAAGTCGCTGCCGGCGATGCCCTGCTCGCCCTGCCGTCTTCCGGCCCGCACTCCAACGGCTACTCGCTGATCCGCAAGATCATCGAAGTGTCCGGTGCCGACATCGAAAACATCCAGCTCGACGGCAAGCCGCTGACCGACCTGCTGATGGCCCCGACCCGCATCTACGTGAAGCCGTTGTTGAAGCTGATCAAGGACACCGGCGCCGTCAAAGCCATGGCCCACATCACGGGCGGCGGCCTGCTGGACAACATCCCGCGCGTGCTGCCAAAAGGCGCTCAAGCGGTGGTTGACGTTGCAAGCTGGACTCGCCCTGCCGTGTTCGACTGGCTGCAAGAGAAAGGCAACGTCGACGAAAACGAAATGCACCGCGTGCTGAACTGCGGCGTTGGCATGGTGATCTGCGTGGCTCAAGAGCACGTTGAAACCGCGCTGAACGTACTGCGTGAAGCGGGCGAGCAGCCTTGGGTCATCGGCCAGATCGCCACCGCTGCCGAAGGCGCGGCCCAGGTTGAACTGAAGAACCTCAAGGCTCATTGATGTCTCAGACCTGTGATGTGGTGGTGCTGTTGTCCGGCACCGGCAGTAACTTGCAGGCCCTGATCGACAGCACGCGGACCGGCGACAGCCCGGTCCGCATCGCCGCGGTGATTTCCAACCGCGCCGACGCCTACGGCCTGCAACGTGCCAGGGATGCGGGCATCGACACCCGCTCCCTGGATCACAAGGCGTTCGAAGGCCGCGAAGCCTTCGATGCCGCGCTGATCGAACTGATCGACGCCTTCAATCCCAAACTCGTGGTCCTGGCCGGTTTCATGCGCATCCTCAGCGCTGACTTCGTGCGCCACTACGCGGGACGCCTGCTCAACATCCATCCCTCGCTGCTACCCAAATACAAAGGGTTACACACTCATCAGCGCGCGCTGGAGGCCGGCGACACTGAACACGGCTGTTCCGTGCACTTTGTCACCGAGGAACTCGATGGCGGACCACTGGTCGTACAGGCAGTAATACCGGTAGAGTTGCATGATTCGCCGCAGAGTCTGGCGCAGCGAGTTCACACCCAGGAACACCTGATCTACCCGATGGCCGTACGCTGGTTTGCCGAAGGTCGTTTATCTCTCGGTGAACAAGGTGCTTTACTGGATGGCAAGTTACTCGCGGCCAGCGGCCACTTGATTCGAACCTAGGAGATTTTATGCGTCGCGCCCTGCTCTTCGCTTGCGCTCTGCTTGCCCTGCCTTTCGCGCAGGCCACAGAACTTCAACCCTTCTCCGCCAGCTACACCGCCGACTGGAAGCAGCTTCCAATGAGCGGCACTGCCGAGCGCAGCCTGACCAAGGAAGCCAACGGCGTCTGGAAGCTCAGCTTCAAGGCCTCGATGATGATCGCCAGCCTGACCGAAGAAAGCACCCTGACCCTGGACAAGGACACCCTGCTGCCACAGTCCTACCACTTTGAACGCGGGGGCCTGGGCAAAGCCAAAAAGGCCGACCTGGATTTCGACTGGACCACCAAAAAGGTCACCGGCACCGATCGTGGTGACGCCGTCAACATTCCGCTCAACCGCGGCATGGTCGACAAATCCACCTATCAGCTGGCCCTGCAACACGACGTGGCCGCCGGCAAGAAAAGCATGAGCTATCAGGTGGTCGATGATGGTGAAGTCGATACCTATGACTTCCGCGTGCTGGGTTCGGAAAAAGTCGACACCAAGGCTGGCCAGATCGACGCGATCAAGGTCGAGCGCGTGCGCGATCCGACACAAAGCAAGCGCATCACCGTGCTGTGGTTCGCCAAGGACTGGGATTACCTGCTGGTCCGCCTGCAACAGGTCGAAACCGACGGCAAGGAGTACAACATCATGCTCCTCGACGGCAAGGTCAACGGCAAGGCTGTCAAAGGCAGCTGATCCGGATCGACACAAGAAGCCTCGCTAATGCGGGGCTTTTTTTCGCCTGACGCAAAGTAACCTGTGGCGAGGGAGCTTGCTCCCGCTGGGTTGCGAAACGACCCCAAAAAAAGGGACGGCTACACAGTCCTGCGGGAGCGAGCCCCCTCGCCATAGGGAATTGCAATTGCTTCAAACAAGAAAGTGGAACGCGTATCAGGAGGAATGCTCTATACCTTCAAGGTCTTTTTTGATCGAATGACTTTTCCTACTGCCGAGGTTTCCCATGACAGTCACCGTCAATACCGTTTCCGCCGAAGGTTATCGTCACAGCGTACAAATCGATGACCACGAACTCTTTGCCGATGTGCCGACTTCCGCCGGCGGTGAAGGCTCGGCACCCGAGCCACATGATTACTTCGACGCAGCGCTCGGCGCGTGCAAGGCCCTGACCCTGAAGCTGTACGCGAAGAAAAAAGACATTCCGCTGACGGGTGTTGGTGTCGAGGTCAAACGCGACAACAGCGAAGAACAGAAAGGCAAATATGTCTTGCACGTCAAACTGACCCTCAAAGGTGTGCTCACCGACGCGCAACGTGACGAACTGCACCGCGTGGCTGACCGTTGCCCTGTGCACAAGCTGATGACCACTACTGAAGTCAGCATCGAAACCCATCTGTCCGAAGGCGCGTTCAGCCAATAGCGGCAAGGGCCGGGCAAGCGGGTTATGCTCCACGCGTCACCCGCTCAGCCTGGAATGCACCATGAACACTCTCCTCGTGATCCGCCCCCGCGCCGAAGATGTTGAAGGCCAGCCGATTCTTCGTCCGCTACCGTCAGCCAAATGCCGCAGCGTCGGGACTTTTGTGTTTTTCGACCATATGCTCGAAACCCGTTATCCGGCGGGCAAAGGCATGAACATCCGTCAGCATCCGCACATTGGTCTATCGACCCTCACCTACTTGTTCGAAGGAAAAATCCAGCACAAGGACAGCCTCGGTTCCGATCAGGTGGTAGAGGCCGGAGACGTCAGCTGGATGACCGCCGGCAGCGCGATTGCCCACGTCGAGCGCACGCCCCAGGCATTGAAGGACAGCGGATTCACGATGCACGGCTTGCAGATCTGGCTGGCATCGCCAAAGGAACATGAGCAGGGACCGGGACACTACAGCCACCATCCGGCGGCCACACTGCCGGTCAGCGACAACCTCGGGGTGAAGATCCGGATGATCGCCGGGTCAGGCTTCTGCCTGGAATCGCCGGTGCCGGTGCTTTCTCCTACGCTGTACGCGGAACTGAACCTGCAGACAGCGACCACGCTGCTGATTCCCACCGAGCATGAAGAACGGGCGCTGTACGTGTTGAGCGGCGAATTGCAGCTCGATGGCGAGCTGATAGAACCCCATGCGCTGGTGGTGCTGCCTGCGGGGGAAGAGATGACGTTGTTCGCCGAGAGCGACTGTCATGCGGTGCTGTTGGGTGGTGCGCCGCTGGATGGGCCACGAAGGATCAACTGGAATTTTGTGGCAAGCGATCCGGCGGCTATCGATGAAGCCCGTCGGCGCTGGGCAGCCGGGGATTGGCCGACGGTGCCCGGGGAAGTTGAGCGGATCGAACTGCCCCCCGCCCGCTAAAGCCCAGGAATAAAAAAACCCGCCGAAGCGGGTTTTTTTGTACAACGCCGTTAAACCGACAGTTCAACCAGCAGCTTGTTGAGGCGGCGCACATACGCGGCCGGGTCCTTCAAGCTGTCGCCGGCCGCCAGGGCCGCCTGATCGAAGAGAATGTGCGACAGGTCGCCGAAGCGCTCGTCGCTCTGCTCGTTGTCGAGTTTCTCGATCAGCGGGTGGGCCGGGTTGAACTCGAAGATCGGCTTCGAATCCGGAACCTTCTGACCACTGGCTTCGAGGATCTGGCGCATCTGCAGGCCCAGGTCCTGTTCGCCGATAGCCAGAATCGCCGGAGAGTCGGTCAGACGGTGGGAAACCCGCACTTCAGCAACCGAATCACCCAGTGCAGTTTTCAGACGCTCGACCAGACCCTCTTTGGACTTGGCGACTTCTTCCGCGGCCTTCTTGTCCTCTTCCGAGTCCAGATTGCCCAGGTCCAGGTCACCGCGCGCCACGTCAACGAAGCTCTTGCCGTCGAAATCGCTGAGGTAGCTCATCAGCCACTCGTCAATACGATCGGTCAACAGCAGCACTTCGATGCCTTTCTTGCGGAAGACTTCCAGGTGCGGGCTGTTTTTGACTTGCGCGTAAGTTTCGCCAGTCAGGTAGTAAATCTTGTCCTGACCTTCCTTGGCGCGAGCCAGGTACTCGGCCAGACCCACGACCTGCTCCCCTTCTTCACCCTGAGTGGACGCGAAACGCAGCAAGCCGGCGATTTTCTCTTTGTTGGCGAAGTCTTCTGCCGGGCCTTCTTTCATGACCTGACCGAAATTTTTCCAGAAGCCCTTGTATTGCTCAGGCTCGTTTTTCGCCAGTTTTTCCAGCATGTCCAGAACACGCTTGGTCAGCGCCGACTTCATGGAATCGATGATCGGGTCTTTCTGCAGGATTTCCCGCGACACGTTCAGCGACAGGTCATTGGAATCGACCACGCCTTTGATGAAGCGCAGGTACAGCGGCAGGAACGACTCGGCTTGATCCATCACGAACACACGCTGCACATACAGCTTCAGGCCTTTCGGCGCTTCACGCTGGTACAGGTCGAACGGAGCACGGGTCGGAACATAAAGCAGCGAGCTGTACTCGAGCTTGCCTTCGACCTTGTTGTGGCTCCAGCTCAGCGGGTTTTCGAAGTCATGAGCGATGTGCTTGTAGAACTCCTGATATTCCTCGTCCTTGATCTCGGTGCGAGGACGGGTCCACAGGGCGCTGGCGCGGTTGACGGTTTCCCACTCAACGGCTGGCTTCTCTTCACCCTCGGCGGCGGCCACTTCTTTCGGCAACTCGATCGGCAAAGCGATGTGGTCGGAGTACTTCTTGATGATGTTGCGCAGGCGCCAGCCATCGGCGAACTCGTCTTCACCGGACTTCAGGTGCAGCACGATGCGAGTGCCGCGCTCGGCTTTCTCGACGGTGGCCACTTCAAAATCGCCTTCGCCCTTCGACGACCAGTGCACGCCTTCGCTGGCGGCAGCACCGGCACGACGGCTGAACACGTCAACTTTGTCGGCGACGATGAATGCGGAGTAGAAACCCACGCCAAATTGACCGATCAGGTGCGAATCTTTTTTCTGATCGCCAGACAGGTGTTTCATGAAATCGGCGGTGCCGGATTTGGCAATCGTGCCCAGGTGGGTGATCGCATCTTCACGGCTCATGCCGATACCGTTGTCTTCGAGGGTGACGGTTTTAGCGTCCTTGTCGAAGCTCACACGGATTTTCAGTTCGGCGCCACCTTCCAGCAACTCAGGCTTGGACAGGGCTTCGAAACGTAATTTGTCGACAGCGTCAGAGGCGTTCGAGATCAATTCGCGAAGGAAGATTTCCTTGTTGGAATACAGCGAATGGATCATGAGGTGCAGCAGTTGCTTCACCTCGGTCTGGAAGCCCAGGGTTTCCTTTTGAGTTTCCACACTCATGGTCATCAAACTCCAATCAGATGGCAGTGGCCGCGACCTTCAGGGTCGGCGGCGGGTTGTCATCAAAGTTGGGGGCTCGGATCAGGATTTCAAGGGCTCATCGATTTTGAAGTGGGCACGGGCGGTGGCAATTGGCTCGGCTTCGGTGCTTTGCCAGGCGGTTACCGCCACGTTTGCGACACGTCGACCCTGACGACACACCTGGCATCTGGCCCAGGTGTCGCGAAACTGCCCCGTGCGCAGGTAGTCGAGGGAAAAGTCGATGATCTTCGGCACGCCCGGCGAACCGGTGAGAATCAGCAGGTGCAGCGCGGCGGACAGCTCCATGAACCCGGCAATCACACCACCATGAATTGCCGGCAGCAAAGGGTTACCAATGTTGTCCTTGTTCGCCGGGAGGCGAAACAGCAGGTCATCCCCGACCCGCGAGCATTCGACGCCGATCAGTTTGGCGTAGGGAATCAGGTGCAGCAGCGCGGCGTAGTCGCCCTGCTCATGGGCCTGTTGCAGTTGTTCCTTGAAGTTGTCGATCATTTCGCCCCTCCGGCGATGGCGCCACCGAAGCCTTTGGTGCCTTTGACGCCCTTGCCCATGCGCATGAACGTGCCCACCACATGGGCGATAGGCTGTTCGGGATCATCCTGATAGGCAAAACCACGGGCGAAGATCACGTCCGTGGTGACCCGATAGCACTGGGCAAAGCCATACACATCCTTGTGCGGCTCGGCCGCGTGCATGTAGTCGATGCGCAGATCGAGGGTCGGGCAGACTTCGAACTCGGGCAACACGCAAAGGGTGGACATGCCACACGCGGTGTCCATCAAGGTCGTCAGCGCACCGCCGTGGATCACGCCGGTTTGCGGGTTACCGATGATTTGCGGGCTGTACGGCAGAATCACGGTAAGCCCGCCACTGCTGACGCTGTGAACTCGCAGCCCGAGTACCTGACAGTGTCGCAATGCCGATAAAAATCGCGTCGCACGCTCAAAAACGGGGTTTTCGGCCATTTGATAAAAACTCTTCTTAGTATTCCGACACCGCACTAGGCGGATTCGGTAAAAGTTCCCGTGGGAATTATCTTATATATCTGAACGAATTGAGGAACTTAACCCTGTTGGCTGTGCTCGAAAGGCCAAGTAGATATTTTCCATAAGGAGAAACACCCCATGCGTAAGACTTTAGCTATTGCCTTGATGTTGACCGCTTCCCTCGGTCTCGCAGCCTGCGATAAAAAATCCGAGGACAAAGCTCAAGAAGCCAACGAACATGCTGAGCAGGCTCAGCAAGACATGAACAAAGCTCAGGATAAAGTGAACGACGCAGCGAAAGAAAACGCCGAAGCCGCCAAAGCTCAGGCTGAATCGAACGAAGCCGCTGTGAAAGAAGCACCTAAAAACTAAATCAGTTTTTAGCGTGATAAAGAAGACCCGCCAAGTGCGGGTTTTCTTTTGCCTGTCATTTGCCCTGCTAGAGCAAAATAGTTCTAAAAGTCGGACTAATCATCAGTAGCAACGAACACACTAGCCCGACAACCCACACCAGACTTCGTTGCCAGGCGAGATCGCCCCAATAGCACAGTAAGTAAATGACTCGCGTGATCACAAAGATGATTGCCAGCGAGTCAATCAGCCATCCCGCCGTCTGCGTGGTGTGCGCCATCAACACCCCCACCGCGAACAATATGAAGGCTTCGAAGCAGTTCTGATGGGCCGCTACCGCGCGGGCACCGAAGCCGGTGAGTTGGGCCTGCTGCTGGCGAGGCAGGTGATTGTTGTAACCACCCTGCTCTTTCATGGCCTTGGCCACCGGCATGCGGGCTACGTAAATCAGCAAGGCGCTGATCAACACACACCAGAACGGAATACTCATCAAGCAGCCTCTTTGTTCGCTTCAGGCAAGGGCGCCTCTGTAGGGGTATAGACCATCACGTCGAGAACGTCGGAATGAAACTCCCGGCGATAGAGCACCAGCACTACGCCGGCACTCATCAACATGAACAACCAGGGGCTGACGAACCAGGCCAGCATGGTCATGCCGAAGTAATAGGAGCGCAGGCCGAAGTTGAACTGGTTGGCGGCCATCGAGATGACACGCGCCGCCCGGGCCGCAAACGCTTTGCGCTCCTGCTCCGAGACATGGCGCTCGCCGACCATGGGTGCCGAACCGATCAGAATGGCCGCGAAGTTGTATTGGCGCATGCACCAGCTGAACGTAAAGAACGCATACACAAACACCAGCGCCAGGCACAGCAACTTGATCTCGGACATCCCCTGGGAGGCCTGCTGCACCATCGGGATATCCGCCAGCAACGACACGGCCCGTTCCGACGCGCCCAGCACGGTGAGAATGCCAGCCAGGATAATCAGCGTGCTCGAGGCGAAGAACGAAGCGTTGCGTTCCAGGTTGCCGACCACGCTGGCGTCGGCGATACGGTTGTCGCGCAGCAGCATGCGGCGCATCCAGTCTTCGCGGTACAGATGCAGCACACTGGCCAGGCACGCGGTGTCGCGGCCTTTCCATGTCGCATAGCGGGTATAGCCGCCCCAACAGATGACAAACCAGGCGGCGGCGAGAATGTGGATCAGGTTGGCGTGGATGAACGACATGCAGGTCCTTGTGATGTGTTTGCGGAGGCTCCCGCAGGGGATTTGCAGTGTTTCGACGTTAGCTCACAAAAAAAGACACTGCGTCACGCGCATAAAAAATGCCCCGTGTCGATTGATACGGGGCATTTCTGTTGTAGCTCAAGACCCGCTTGTGGCGGGCATGAAGCGACTTAAGCCAAGGCTTCTTCGCGTTTACCCAGCAGGCGGTCGCATACCACTGCAACCACCAGCGTCATGACCGATGGCACCAGCCACGCCAGGCCTTGCTCGCTCAGCGGCAAGTGAGCCAGTTGCGTCGGCATCCAGTCCGCCAGACCCGCGCCCTTGAGCGCGTCGATCAGACCGAAGATGAACGACACCAGCATCACCGGACCGACGATGCGGCCCTGTTCATGCCAGAAGTCCTTGCAGAAGCTCAGGGCGACCAGCGCGATGCACGGCGGGTAGATCGCGGTGAGTACCGGGATCGAGAACGCGATCAGCTTGGTGAGGCCCAGATTGGACACAAACAGGGAAAACACGGCCAGGATAATGACCAATGTTTTGTAGGACAGCGGCAGCACACGGCTGAAGTATTCGGCGCAGGCGCAGGTCAGACCGACCGCCGTGACAAGGCAGGCCAGCGAGATCAGCACCGCAAGGAAACCGCTGCCCAACGAACCAAAAGTGTGTTGAACGTAAGCGTGCAATACCGCCGCGCCGTTAGTCGCGCCGGCAGCCACTTCATGGCTGCCCGAACCGAGACGGAACAGGCTGACATACACCAGCGCCAGACCGACGCCGGCGATCAGCCCGGCAATGATCGCGTAGCGGGTGATCAACACCGGCGACTCGACGCCGCGGGAGCGGATGGCGTTGACGATGACAATGCCGAACACCAGCGCACCGAGGGTATCCATGGTCAGGTAACCATTGATGAAGCCCTGGGAGAACGGTGCTGCGACATACTCAGGCGTCGCCACGCCGATATCACCGGCAGGCAAAGCAAACGCGGCAATGCCGAGAACCGCCAGGGCGATGATCTTCAGCGGTGCGAGAAACCGTCCAACGGTATCCAGCAAGCGGCCCGGGTAGAGCGAGATGAAGAACACCAGCAGGAAGTACACCGAGCTATAGAGGAACAGCGCCAGCGGGCTTTCGCCGGTCAGCGGCGCCAGGCCCACTTCGAACGATACGGTCGCAGTGCGCGGCGTCGCGAACAGCGGACCAACCGCGAGGTAGCATGCAGCGGCCAGCAAGCCGCCAGCGACTTTGCCGATGGGACTGCTCAAGGCATCCATGGCGCCGCCGACCTTGGCCAGGGCCACGACGGTAATCACCGGCAGACCGACCGCGGTGATCAGAAAGCCCAGCGCCGCCATCCAGACATGAGGCCCGGACTGCAAACCGACGATAGGCGGGAAGATGATGTTGCCAGCCCCGACGAACAGGGCAAACGTCATAAAACCAAGTGCCAGGATGTCCTGGCCTTTCAACACTTTCATTAAGGAAATACCACACTACTGAATCGGAATTTAGAGAGGGATTTCCCTTTATGGGTGAGGGAAATGCTGTCGGTCCGCATAGGACTGACCCTTTAGCGCGAAGCAACCTTGTGGGTCGCGGACGCAAAATGGCGGCTAGCCTAACGAACTTGAGCTAAAAACGCACTGTTAGAGGGCGAACATTCCGATCTACGACATTTCCGTGTCGCGTTTACATATCTAATTTACCTGCACAGAACCCTGTGGCGAGGGCGCTTGCTCCCGCTCGGCTGCGAAGCAGCCGTAAAACCATGAAATGCGGCGCACCCGACATGCCTCGGTCGCGTGATTTGGGGGCCGCTTCGCAGCCCAGCGGGAGCAAGCTCCCTCGCCACAAAAAGCACTGTGGCCTGTGGAGATATGGAATCACGGAAACGACAAAGGCCACCTGAAGGTGGCCTTTGTTTGGTGAAGCGTCAGCTAAGCGCGAGGCTTACTTGATCGCCCAACCGGTCAGCTCGGACAAAGCCTTGCCGATGTCTGCCAGCGAACGCACGGTTTTAACGCCTGCGTCTTCCAGGGCAGCAAACTTCTCGTCTGCAGTGCCTTTGCCGCCAGAGATGATTGCGCCAGCATGGCCCATGCGCTTGCCCGCAGGGGCAGTCACACCAGCGATGTAGGAAACAACCGGCTTGGTCACGTTTGCCTTGATGTAGGCAGCCGCTTCTTCTTCAGCCGAACCGCCGATCTCGCCGATCATCACGATCGCTTCGGTCTTCGGGTCTTCCTGGAACAGCTTCAGGATGTCGATGAAGTTCGAACCCGGGATCGGGTCACCGCCGATGCCGACGCAAGTCGACTGACCGAAACCGGCGTCAGTGGTCTGCTTCACAGCTTCGTAGGTCAGGGTGCCGGAACGGGAAACGATACCGACCTTGCCTGGCAAGTGAATGTGACCTGGCATGATGCCGATCTTGCATTCGCCTGGAGTGATCACGCCTGGGCAGTTAGGACCGATCAGGACTACGCCCAGCTCGTCGCACTTGACCTTGGCATCCAGCATGTCCAGGGTAGGAATGCCTTCGGTGATGCAAACGATCAGCTTGATGCCGCCGAATGCCGCTTCCAGGATGGAGTCCTTGCAGAAAGGAGCTGGAACGTAGATCACGCTGGCGGTGGCGCCAGTGGCAGCTACAGCGTCTTTCACGGTGTTGAACACTGGCAGACCCAGGTGCTCGGTGCCGCCTTTACCAGGAGTTACGCCGCCAACCATCTTGGTGCCGTATTCGATGGCTTGCTGGGTGTGGAAACTACCTTGCGAACCGGTAATACCCTGGCAGATAACTTTGGTGTCTTTATTGATCAGGACGCTCATTATTTGCCCTCCGCAGCTTTAACGACTTGTTGAGCAGCGTCGGTCAGGCTGGTAGCAGCGATGATGTTCAAACCGCTTTCTGCCAGTACTTTAGCGCCCAGCTCAGCGTTGTTGCCTTCAAGGCGAACAACAACCGGGATTTTCACGCCGACTTCTTTCACAGCGCCGATGATGCCTTCGGCAATCATGTCGCAACGAACGATGCCGCCGAAGATGTTGACCAGTACTGCAGCGACGTTAGTGTCGGACAGGATGATCTTGAACGCTTCGGTAACGCGTTCTTTGGTAGCACCGCCGCCCACGTCGAGGAAGTTGGCTGGTTTGCCGCCATGCAGGTTGACGATGTCCATGGTACCCATGGCCAGGCCAGCACCGTTGACCATGCAACCGATGTTGCCTTCCAGTGCCACGTAGTTCAGTTCGAACTTGGCAGCGTGCGCTTCGCGCGGATCGTCTTGCGACGGATCGTGGAAAGTCTTCAGCTTAGGCTGACGGTACATGGCGTTGGCGTCGATGTTGATCTTGGCGTCGAGGCAATGCAGATCGCCGTCAGCCTTGATCACCAGCGGGTTCACTTCCAGCAGAGCCAGGTCGTGATCCTTGAACAGCTTGGCCAGACCTACGAAGATCTTGGCGAACTGAGCAACCTGCTTGCCTTCCAGACCCAGCTGGAATGCCAGCTCGCGACCCTGGAATGGCTGAGCGCCAACCAGTGGATCGATAGTGGCCTTCAGAATTTTTTCTGGAGTGTCGTGAGCGATTTTCTCGATGTCCACGCCACCTTCGGTGGAAGCCATGAACACGATGCGACGGCTCGAACGGTCAACGACAGCGCCCAGGTACAGCTCTTTAGCGATATCAGTGCACGATTCAACCAGGATCTTGGTGACTGGCTGACCATTGGCATCAGTCTGGTAAGTCACCAGACGCTTGCCCAGCCACTGCTGTGCGAATGCCTTGGCGTCTTCTTTGCTGCGAACCAGCTTTACGCCGCCCGCTTTACCGCGACCACCAGCGTGGACCTGGGCTTTGACAACCCACTCGGTGCCGCCGATTTTGTCGCAAGCTTCTGCTGCTGCTTCCGGGGTGTCTACCGCATAACCGGTGGAAACTGGCAGGCCGTACTCAGCGAACAGCTGCTTACCCTGATACTCGTGAAGATTCATGCTTATTACCGTCTTCGTTAGGTACTGCGCATTCGGTGCTGCACTTGTTCAAGTGCCGCACCACCTGTGACTGCTGCTTGCGTAGCCTTTCCGGACAACCGGTGCAGCTACGCAAGACTGCGTCCAGCGGATATTCCGCGGTGAGTCTTGCATGCAAGGCTCACGACGGGCCATACCGCCGTGGTTTCTTATTGTCTTAACGCTTCTTGCGGTTGGCGATGTGAATGGCGCCGCCATTCACTGCCAGAGCTGCTTCGTGCAAGGCTTCAGACAGGGTCGGATGGGAGAAAACCATCATGCCCAGGTCTTCAGCGCTGGTGCCGAATTCCATACCGATCGCGCCCTGCTGAACCAGTTCTGCAGCGCTCGGGCCAATCACGTGGACGCCCAATACGCGGTCAGTCTTGGCATCGGCAATGACTTTCACGAAACCGCCGGTATCGTTGGCTGCCATGGCACGGCCACTGGCTGCGAACGGGAAGGTGCCAACGTTAACTTCAACGCCTTCAGCCTTCAAGGCCTGCTCGGTTTTGCCGACCCATGCGATTTCCGGGTGAGTATAAATAACCGAAGGGATCAAGTCATAGTTCATCTGGGCTTTGTGGCCCTTGATGCGCTCGACGACCATGATGCCCTCTTCCGAAGCTTTGTGAGCCAGCATCATGCCGCGCACCACGTCACCGATGGCGTAAACGCCCGGTACGGTGGTGGCGCAGTGATCGTCAACGTGCACGAAACCGCGCTCGTCGAGGGTCACGCCGCAATCGGCGGCCAGCAGATCCGTGGTGACCGGACGGCGACCAACGGCTACGATCAGCTTGTCGAAAGTGATGTTCTGTTCGCCATTGGCATCGGTGTAGTTCACAACGACTTCGTCGCCGTTCACTTTCGAACCGGTGACGCGAGCGCCCAGCTTGATGTCCAGGCCCTGTTTGGTCAGGGTTTTCAGCGCTTCCTTGGAAACGGCTGCGTCAGCGGCCATCAGGAAGGTGTCCAGCGCTTCAAGAACAGTCACTTCCGCGCCCAGACGGGACCAGACCGAACCCAGTTCCAGACCGATCACGCCAGCGCCAATCACGCCCAGACGTTTTGGAACCGATTGAAATTCCAGAGCGCCGGTGGAGTCGACGATCACATTCTGGTCGACCGGAGCCGGTGGAATGTCGATCGGACGCGAACCTGGAGCCAGGATCACGTTCTCGGCTTCAATGATTTCTACCGAACCGTCAGGCTTGGTGACTTCGACTTTCTTGCCAGCCAGCAGTTTGCCGTGGCCCTGGATCGAAGTAACGCCGTTGGCCTTGAACAGGGTGGCAACGCCGGAAGTCAGGCCTTTGACGATGTTGGCTTTACGGCCGACCATTGCTGGCACGTCCATGGTCACGCCAGCGTGGTTGATGCCGTGGATCGCGAAACCGTCTTGGGCTTCGTGGAACTTCCAGGAGCTGTCCAGCAGCGCCTTGGATGGAATGCAGCCGACGTTCAGGCAAGTACCGCCGAGGGCCAGTTTGCCTTCCTTGTCGGTGTATTTCTCGATGCAGGCAGTGGTGAGGCCCAGTTGCGCTGCTTTGATGGCAGCCACGTAGCCGCCAGGGCCCGCGCCAATCACTACCACGTCGAATTTCTGAGTCATGTGTCATTCCTTCTCGAATCAAACCGGACGGCCCCTTTTGGGGACCGTCGTGGGACGAAGCTGGTCATTACAGGCGGGCCGCCATCCTGCAGCGGCCCATGCAACGAAATCAGATATCCAGCAGCAAACGAGCCGGGTCTTCCAGCAGGTTCTTGATGGTAACCAGGAAGGTCACAGCTTCTTTGCCATCGATCAGACGGTGATCGTAGGACAGAGCCAGGTACATCATCGGACGGATAACGACCTGACCGTTGATCGCCATAGGGCGCTGCAGAATGTTGTGCATGCCCAGGATGGCCGCTTGTGGCGGGTTGACGATCGGAGTCGACATCATCGAACCGAAGGTACCACCGTTGGTGATGGTGAACGTACCGCCGGTCATTTCATCCATCGACAGTTTGCCGTCGCGAGCCTTCTTGCCGAAGGTAGCGATGCCGCCTTCGATTTCAGCCAGGCTCATCAGTTCGGCGTTACGCAGAACCGGTACAACCAGACCGCGGTCGCTGGAAACAGCCACACCGACGTCGGCGTAGCCGTGGTAAACGATGTCGGCACCGTCGATCGACGCGTTGACAGCCGGGAAGCGTTTCAGCGCTTCGGTGGCCGCTTTCACGAAGAACGACATGAAGCCCAGGCGTACGCCGTTGTGGGACTTCTCGAACAGGTCCTTGTACTTCGAACGCAGGGCCATGACTTCGGTCATGTCGACTTCGTTGAAGGTGGTCAGCATCGCCATGTTCGACTGAGCTTCTACCAGACGCTTGGCCACGGTAGCGCGAACGCGGGTCATCGGTACGCGCTTCTCGATGCGGTCGCCAGCGGCGAACACAGGAGCAGCGGCAGCCGGAGCGGCAGCCTTGGCAGGTGCGGCAGCCGGAGCGGCTTTCTTGGCAGCAACAGCGGCTACCACGTCTTCCTTGGTCACACGACCGCCTTTGCCAGTGCCGGCAACGGAAGCGATGTTGATGCCGTTTTCTTCAGCCAGCTTGCGAGCAGCCGGTGCAGCAACAGGATCGTCTTCGCCTTCGGCGGCAGGAGCAGCAGCCTGTGCAGCGGCCGGAGCAGCAGCGGCAGCCGGAGCAGCGGCAGCAGCGCCGCCCGCTTCGATGGAGCCCAGGACTTCGTCGGACAGAACGGTGTCGCCTTCGTTCTTGACGATAGCGCCCAGCACGCCATCAGCGGTGGCCAACACTTCCAGCACAACCTTGTCGGTTTCGATGTCGACGATCAGGTCGTCACGCTTTACAGCGTCGCCCGGTTGTTTGTGCCAGGTGGCAACGGTGCCGTCGGCAACCGATTCCGGGAAAGTGGGGGCTTTGATTTCGATAGCCATTATCTGTGAGTCCTTAAATTCGGTTTCAGGTGCGCGAGGCGTTAAACAGTAAAGGCGTCTTGCAGCAGTTTTTCCTGCTGCTCAGCGTGCATCGATGCGTAACCGCATGCAGGTGCAGCAGAAGCCTCACGGCCCGCGTACTCAAGTACGAGAGACTTGTTGAGATTGCTGATGCTGCGACGCATGTGGTGTTGGCTGCAGTACCACGCACCCTGGTTCATCGGCTCTTCCTGGCACCAGACGGCATTTTTGACGTTGGTGTAAGGAGCCAGGACTTCTTTCAAGTCGTCCTCAGGGAATGGGTACAGTTGCTCGATACGCACGATGGCGATGTCATCACGACCTTCGGCACGGCGTTTTTCCAGCAGGTCGTAGTAGACCTTGCCGCTACACAGAACAACGCGCTCGACCTTTTTCGGGTCCAGGGCATCGATTTCCGGGATAACGGTCTGGAACGAACCTTCCGCCAGATCTTCCAGCGTCGAGATGGCCAGTTTGTGGCGCAGCAGCGACTTCGGAGTCAGGACGATCAACGGCTTGCGCAGCGGGCGAATCACCTGACGGCGCAGCAAGTGGTAGATCTGAGCCGGCGTAGTCGGTACGGCAACCTGAATGTTGTGCTCGGCGCACAGCTGCAGGTAACGCTCCAGACGAGCCGAAGAGTGCTCCGGACCCTGACCTTCATAACCGTGCGGCAGCAGCATGGTCAGACCGCAGAGACGGCCCCACTTGTGCTCGCCACTGGTGATGAACTGGTCGATAACCACCTGGGCACCGTTGGCGAAGTCGCCGAACTGGGCTTCCCAGATCACCAGCGCCTCAGGCGTGGTGGTCGAGTAACCGTATTCGAACGCCAACACGGCTTCTTCGGACAGGAACGAATCGTACAGGTCAAAACGTGGCTGGCCGTTGTACAGGTTTTGCAGCGGGATGTAGGTGCCCGCGTCTTTCTGGTTGTGCAAGACAGCGTGACGGTGCGAGAACGTACCGCGACCGATGTCCTGACCCGTCATGCGAATCGGGTGACCTTCGAACGCCAGGGTCGCGTACGCCATGGTTTCGGCGTAACCCCAGTTGATCGGCAGGCCGCCGGCTTGCATTTTCTGACGGTCTTCGTAGATCTTCGAGACCTGGCGCTGAACCACGAAGCCTTCCGGAATTTCCAGCAGCTTGGCAGACAGTTCCTGCAAGGTTTTCAGATCGAAACGCGTGTCGTGACGCGCAGTCCAGGCGTGGCCCAGATACGGTCGCCAGTCCACGAACAACTCTTTGTTCGGCTCTTTGACCAGGCTTTTTACTACATGCAGACCGTTGTCCAGCGCGTTGCGGTATTCATCGACTTTCGCCTGAACACGCTCAACGTCCAGCACACCGCTCTGAGTCAGGCGATCGGCATACAGCTCACGGGTGGTGCGCTGTTTGGTGATCTGCTGATACATCAGAGGTTGGGTGCCGCTTGGCTCGTCGGCCTCGTTGTGGCCGCGACGACGGTAGCAGACCAGGTCGATCACCACGTCACGCTTGAACTGCATGCGGTAGTCGATGGCCAGCTGGGTCACGAACAATACGGCTTCCGGATCATCACCATTCACATGGAGGATCGGCGCCTGGATCATCTTCGCAACGTCGGTCGCGTACTCGGTGGAACGCGAGTCCAGCGGGTTGCTGATGGTGAAACCGACCTGGTTGTTGATCACGATGTGCACGGTGCCGCCGGTCTTGAAACCGCGGGTCTGCGACATCTGGAAGGTTTCCATGACCACGCCCTGACCGGCGAACGCCGCGTCACCGTGGATGGAAATCGGCAGAACCTTCTCGCCGGTAGGGTCGTTACGACGATCCTGACGGGCGCGAACGGACCCCTCGACCACTGGAGATACGATTTCCAGGTGGGACGGGTTGAACGCCATGGCCAGGTGAACTTCACCACCGGTGGTCATGACGTTGGACGAGAAGCCCTGGTGGTATTTAACGTCACCGGAACCCAGTTCAACCTTCTTCTTGCCTTCGAACTCGTCGAACAGCTCGCGCGGGTTCTTGCCGAAGGTGTTGACCAGCACGTTCAGACGGCCACGGTGGGCCATGCCGATAACGATTTCCTTGGTGCCGTAGGAACCGGAACGCTGGATCAGCTCGTCGAGCATTGGAATCAGGCTCTCGCCGCCTTCCAGACCGAAACGCTTGGTGCCCGGGTATTTGGTGCCCAGGTATTTTTCCAGGCCTTCACCGGCAGTCACGCGCTCGAGCAGGTGGCTCTTGATGTCGGCGGAGTACGTCGGACGACCACGCACGCTTTCCAGACGCTGCTGGAACCACTGGCGCTGCTCGGAATCGGTGATGTGCGTGAATTCAGCGCCGATGGTGCGGCAATATGTCTGCTGCAACGCTTCGTGAATTTCGCGTAGGCTCGCCTCCTCTTTGCCGATGAACAGGTCGCCGGCACGGAAGGTCGTATCAAGATCGGCATTGGTCAAGCCGTAATGATTGATCGACAGGTCTGCAGGTGCAGGACGCTGCCACAGCCCCAGCGGGTCAAGCTGGGCTGCCTGGTGGCCACGCATACGGTAGGCCTGGATCAATCGCAGCACTTCAACTTGCTTCTTCTCGTGCTCACTGCTCACGCTGCCGGCGGAAACCGGTTGTGCGCGGCGCTGGTTCTTTGCCAGCAAGACGAAATGATCGCGAATTGTGGAGTGCGAAACATCGGTGGCAGAGTTGCCGTCAGTAGGCAACTTCTGAAAGTAGGTGCGCCACTCTTCTGGCACAGCGTTAGGGTCGTGCAGGTAGAGCTCATAAAGCTCTTCCACATAGGCAGCGTTTCCACCTGAAAGGTGGGCACTGTTCCACATGCGCTGCATCACGCTTTCTTGCATGCTTGGTCACCCTCGGTTAGGGGAACACCACCGGCGTCGACACCGAGCAAACTTGCAGAAGTCCGAATGCAGCGACCAAAACAAGCCACTTAGGATCACGCTGATAGTCCGGGTACCAGCCCGGATGCCCCTGCTTGTCTCATTTCTTCAAAATAAGAGCCGCAGCCTTGTAAGCTGCTGCCCAGGTTAAAACTACGGCGCCGGTTGAAGCCTGCGCCGTAGCATCTACGGGTACAGCGGTCCTGCAGTTACAGCTGAATCACACGCCGCTTTGCAGCAGCATGTTACGCACGTGACCGATGGCCTTAGTCGGGTTCAGGCCTTTCGGACAGACGTTGACGCAGTTCATGATCCCGCGGCAGCGGAATACGCTGAACGGGTCATCCAGCGAAGCCAGACGCTCGGCAGTCTTGGTGTCGCGGCTGTCTGCCAGGAAGCGATACGCTTGCAGCAGAGCAGCTGGACCCAGGAACTTGTCCGGGTTCCACCAGAAGGACGGGCAAGAGGTCGAGCAGCAAGCGCACAGGATGCACTCGTACAGACCGTCGAGCTTTTCACGCTCTTCCGGAGTTTGCAGACGCTCGATGGCCGGAGCCGGCGTGTCGTTCTGCAGGTATGGCTTAACCTTCTCGTATTGCTTGTAGAAGATGCTCATATCGACGACCAGGTCACGGATAACCGGCAAACCTGGCAGCGGACGAACGATCAGCTTGTTACCTTTTACGACAGAAGACAGCGGCGTGACGCACGCCAGACCGTTTTTGCCGTTGATGTTCATGCCGTCGGAACCGCAAACGCCTTCACGGCAAGAGCGACGATAGGAGAAACCTTCGTCCTGCTCTTTGATCAGGGCCAGCACGTCCAGCACCATCAGATCTTTACCACCGGTATCGACCTGGAATTCCTGCATGAACGGCGCAGCGTCCTGATCAGGGTTGTAGCGATAAACACTGACTTGCAACATGGCGGCCACCCTTAATAAGTCCGAATCTTAGGTTCAAAAGTCGGAACAGTCTTCGGCGAGAAGTTCACAGCACGCTTGGTCACGCGCTTGTCACCCGGGAAGTACAGGGTGTGGCACAGCCAGTTTTCGTCATCGCGATCTTCGTAGTCTTCACGGGCGTGAGCACCGCGGGACTCTTTGCGGATCTCTGCAGCGATGGCGGTGGCTTCAGCAACTTCCAGCAGGTTCTGCAGTTCCAGCGCTTCGATACGCGCAGTGTTGAACGCCTGGCTCTTGTCGTTGATCTTGACGTTGGCGATACGGCCACGCAGATCAGCCAGTTGAGCGATGCCCTTCTGCATGTATTCACCGGTACGGAATACACCGAAGTAGTTCTGCATGCAGCTTTGCAGCTCTTTACGCAGAGTGGCGACGTCTTCGCCTTCGGTACGCGAGTTCAGGCCATCGAGACGCGCCAGGGCAGCGTCGATGTCGGACTGGCGTGGACGGGCGTAATCAACGCCTTCTTTCAGGGTCTGCTCCAGGAACAGGCCAGCGGCACGGCCGAACACCACGAGGTCGAGCAGCGAGTTGCCGCCCAGACGGTTGGCACCGTGAACCGATACGCACGCCACTTCACCTACCGCGAACAGACCAGGAATGATCTGATCAACGCCGTCAGCGTCCTGAGTGATTGCCTGACCATGAATGTTGGTGGCAACGCCGCCCATCATATAGTGGCAGGTTGGAACGACCGGGATCGGCGCAACGGCAGGATCGACGTGAGCGAAGGTCTTGGACAGTTCCATGATGCCTGGCAGACGGCTGTGCAGAACTTCTTCACCGAGGTGATCGAGTTTCAGCATTACGTGGTCGCCATCGGGACCGCAACCGTTGCCAGCGATGATTTCTTTAACCATCGAGCGAGCAACAACGTCACGACCGGCGAGGTCTTTGGCGTTCGGAGCATAACGCTCCATGAAACGCTCGCCGTGCTTGTTGATCAGGTAGCCGCCTTCACCGCGGCAGCCTTCTGTTACCAGTACACCGGCGCCGGCGATACCGGTCGGGTGGAACTGCCACATTTCAATGTCTTGTACCGGCACGCCAGCACGCAGAGCCATGCCGACGCCGTCACCGGTGTTGATCAGGGCATTGGTGGTGGACGAGTAGATACGGCCCGCACCACCAGTCGCCAGTACAGTGGCGTTTGCGCGAACGTAGGAGGTTTCACCGGTTTCGATGCAGATGACGATCATGCCGACAAAGGCACCATCTTCATTCTTCACCAGATCGACGCCGTAATATTCGTTGAGGAATACGGTGCCGGCCTTCAGGTTGGCCTGATACAGGGTGTGCAGCAATGCGTGACCGGTACGGTCGGCAGCGGCGCAGGTACGGGCAGCCTGGCCACCTTTACCGAAGTCTTTCGACTGACCGCCGAACGGACGCTGGTAGATGCGACCCTGTTCGGTACGGGAGAACGGCAAGCCCATGTGCTCGAGCTCGAAGACTGCTTCCGGGCCTACGGAACACATGTATTCGATAGCGTCCTGGTCACCGATGTAGTCGGAACCCTTGACGGTATCGTACATGTGCCAGCGCCAGTCATCGTTTGGATCGGCGGACGCGATGGCGCAGGTGATGCCACCCTGGGCTGAAACAGTGTGCGAACGAGTCGGGAAAACCTTGGTGACAACGGCAGTCTTGTGACCGCCCTGTGCCAGCTGCAGCGCAGCGCGCATGCCGGCACCGCCGCCGCCAATGATGATGGCGTCGAACGAAAGCGTATTAACAGTAGTAGACATGAATCAGATACCCCAAAGAATCTGCACACCCCAGACGAAGTAGGCGAACATCGCAACGCCGCATACTGCCTGGAAGAGGAAACGTATCGCAGTCGCGGACTTGCCGAACGCCATTGGCGTCAAGTAGTCGGTCGCGATGGTCCACATGCCGACCCAGGCGTGAGCGCCGAGGGCAACGAGGGCCAGGAGACTGAAAATACGCATCCAGTTGTTTGCGAACAGTTCATGCCATTGGGCGTAGCCGATGCCGGGATGGGCAACCACGTATCCGATCAGGAAAATGAAGTAAGCCGCGAGAACGACCGCAGACACACGTTGTGCCATCCAGTCATAGAGGCCCGAACGCGACAGGTTCGTGACGTTAGTTACCATATCCAAACTCCTGCCAGAACGATTACCACCACGGAAACGGCGATAACGATTTTCGAGCCCAGTTTGCCGCCTTCAAGCGTCTCACCGATGCCCATGTCCATGATCAAATGGCGCACACCGGCAACCAGGTGATACAGCAAGGCGGACAGGATGCCCCAAATCACTAGCTTGGCTAGCGGACTGGTCAGACACGCTTTCACCTGACCGAAGCCTTCTTCCGAGTCGAGCGACTTGTCCAATGCATAAAGCATGATGGCCAGGCTGACAAAGAGGATGACACCGGAGATTCGGTGAAGAATGGACGTGTAAGCAGTGACTGGGAGTTTGATGGTCCTTAGGTCTAGGTTTACAGGTCGTTGGCTATTCACGGCTTTTTTTCACACTGAAGAGCCCCTAACAATCAGGGCAAAGTTGTTGGGGAGTGCACTGGTCAGGTACCCACCACCCAGGGAGTGCGACCCCCAATAAAGCAGGCCCAAAAGCCCCTGGCGGTCGGAGGCCGAGTATAGACAGTTAGGCTACTAATGACAACGCGTTCCCCTTCCCCTAATAGCGCATTGCACAAGTTGCATAAAAGGCGTAAATGGCAGTCAATTTCGAGGAAAAAGTCCGGTTAAAGCCTTCTGGAGCAAGACTTTAGGCAAATTGACATTCGAATTTATCTCACTATAGTGGTGCGGGCCCTGCGTGGGGGGTCTGTCTGATGATTTCAAGCATAAATAGGAGGCCACATGGCTGACAAAAAAGCGCAGTTGATCATCGAGGGCGCAGCCCCCGTCGAGCTGCCCATTTTAACCGGCACCGTTGGTCCCGATGTTATCGATGTTCGGGGCCTGACGGCCACGGGCCGTTTCACCTTTGACCCTGGTTTCATGTCGACCGCTTCCTGCGAGTCGAAGATCACCTATATCGACGGCGACAACGGCATTCTGCTGCACCGCGGCTACCCGATCGAACAGCTGGCTGAAAAGTCGGACTACCTGGAAACCTGCTATCTGCTGCTCAACGGTGAATTGCCGACCGCAGAACAGAAGGCCCAGTTCGTCAGCACCGTGAAGAACCACACCATGGTTCACGAGCAGTTGAAGACGTTCTTCAACGGCTTCCGTCGCGACGCCCACCCGATGGCTGTCATGTGCGGCGTAGTCGGCGCCCTCTCGGCCTTCTACCACGACTCCCTGGACATCAATAACCCGCAGCATCGCGAAATCTCCGCGATCCGCCTGGTTGCCAAGATGCCGACCCTGGCAGCGATGGTTTACAAGTACTCGATGGGGCAACCCATGATGTACCCGCGCAACGACCTGACGTACGCGGAAAACTTCCTGCACATGATGTTCAACACCCCGTGCGAGATCAAACCGATCAGCCCGGTACTCGCCAAGGCCATGGACCGGATCTTCATCCTCCACGCCGACCACGAGCAAAACGCATCGACTTCCACCGTACGCCTGGCCGGTTCTTCGGGTGCCAACCCGTTCGCCTGTATCGCTGCTGGCATCGCTGCACTGTGGGGCCCTGCCCACGGCGGCGCGAACGAAGCTGTTCTGACCATGCTCGATGAAATTGGCGATGTCTCGAACATCGACAAGTACATCGCCAAGGCCAAGGACAAGAACGATCCGTTCAAGCTGATGGGCTTCGGTCACCGGGTTTACAAGAACCGCGACCCACGCGCCACCGTGATGAAGCAGACCTGCGACGAAGTGCTGAAGGAACTGGGCATCAACAACGATCCGCAACTCGAACTGGCCATGCGCCTGGAAGAGATCGCCCTGACCGATCCGTACTTCATCGAGCGCTCGCTGTACCCGAACGTCGACTTCTACTCGGGGATCATCCTCAAGGCGATCGGCATTCCAACCAGCATGTTCACGGTGATCTTCGCTCTGGCGCGGACTGTCGGCTGGATCTCCCACTGGAAAGAAATGCTCTCCAGCCCGTACAAGATTGGCCGTCCGCGCCAGCTGTACACTGGCTACGAGTCGCGTGATATCACCAAGCTGGAAGACCGCAAATAAGACTTGTCTTGCGATAACGTCTTAAAGTTGTACCGAGAACGGCCTCTTATATAGAGGCCGTTTTTGTTTGTGCGCTTTGAATGTGTGGATGTGGATGTGCATATCCATTCCTGCGGTAACGGCGCCTATTGGTTCCGCTTTTACAGCGGGTTACTTGGAAAAGCGCCAAGTAACCAAGCGCTCTTGCCCCACCACTCGGCACCTCGCTTGAGCTCGGTGTGCCCGAACACAGGCATTGCTCCGCGGGTCGCCGCGATGGGCCATCCCTGGCCCAGCGCGGCTAAACCGGCATCCTTGCCGGTTTAGCCGCTGCGCAATACCTGCGTTCGGCCAGCGTGGTTTAACGGGGCGCCTTAGATCAAAATCAAAACCTCGACGGCCTTCGGGCCGACCGGGGTGGCAAGCGACTGTGCACACACTCTCGATTTGTAATGAATCCCTGTGGGAGCGAGCCTGCTCGCGATAGCGTCGTCCCAGTCAACATCATTGTTGAATGGAAGTCCGGCATCGCGAGCAGGCTCGCACACAGTGGGAATTTCGTTGGGCATGGCATTGGTGTTCACCTGCGATCACCTGACCGAACTAACCGTCAGGTCAGCTCGAAACTAGCAGGCGCCGTTACACCAAACACGGATATGCACATATTCAAAAAAACCGGTCGGGACCATCGCCCCAAAGGGTCCAATAACCGCCCACAGAAAAATGCCCCGATCTCTCGACCGGGGCATTTCTGTTCAACCCAACTTACACAAACACTCTCGAAACCTTAGTGCGAAACCGCCCCACTCGCCCCCAGACCCGTCTGCGAACGAACAAACTGCGGGAAGAACAACGCCCGCTCATTGTCAGCCGCCGTCGACTTGTCAGTGATCGAGAAGAACCAGATCCCCACAAACGCAATGATCATCGAGAACAACGCCGGGTATTCATACGGGAAGATCGCCTTCTCGTGATGCAGGATCTGCACCCAGATGGTTGGCCCGAGGACCATCAAGCCTACCGCACTGACCAGACCCAGCCAGCCACCGATCATCGCACCGCGGGTGGTCAGCTTCTTCCAGTACATGGAAAGCAGCAGCACCGGGAAGTTGCAGCTCGCCGCGATGGAGAACGCCAGGCCCACCATGAACGCGATGTTCTGGCTTTCGAACAGAATACCCAGACCGATCGCCAGCACCGCCAGTGCGATGGTGGTGATTTTCGAGACACGAATCTCGTCCTTCTCGTTCGCCTTGCCTTTCTTGATCACGCTGGCATACAGGTCATGGGACACCGCCGAAGCACCGGCCAGGGTCAGACCGGCAACCACTGCCAGAATGGTCGCGAACGCTACCGCCGAGATGAAGCCCAGGAAAATACTGCCACCGACCGCATTGGCCAGGTGCACCGCTGCCATGTTGTTGCCGCCCAACAGCGCGCCAGCCGCATCTTTGAAAGCCGGGTTGGTGCTGACCAGCAGGATCGCGCCGAAGCCGATGATGAAGGTCAGGATGTAGAAGTAACCAATGAAGCCGGTTGCGTACAGCACGCTCTTGCGAGCTTCTTTCGCATCACTCACGGTGAAGAAGCGCATCAGGATGTGTGGCAGGCCAGCGGTACCGAACATCAGCGCCAGGCCCAGGGAGAACGCGGAGACCGGATCTTTCACCAGACCGCCCGGGCTCATGATCGCCTCACCTTTAGGGTGAACCTTGATTGCCTCGGAGAACAGGGCACTGAAGTCGAAGTTGACGTGCTTCATTACCATCAGCGCCATGAACGAGGCACCGGACAGCAACAGCACAGCCTTGATGATCTGCACCCAAGTGGTCGCCAGCATGCCGCCGAACAGCACGTACATGCACATCAGGATACCGACCAGGATCACTGCAACGTGGTAGTCGAGACCGAACAGCAGCTGGATCAGCTTGCCGGCACCGACCATTTGCGCGATCAGGTAGAACGCCACCACCACCAGCGAACCGCAAGCGGACAGCGAGCGAATCTGGGTTTGCCCAAGGCGGTAGGACGCCACGTCGGCAAAAGTGTATTTACCCAGGTTACGCAGGCGCTCGGCGATCAGGAACAGAATGATCGGCCAGCCCACCAGGAAGCCGATCGAGTAGATCAGGCCGTCGTATCCGGAGGTGAACACCAGGGCGGAAATACCCAGGAAGGACGCCGCGGACATGTAGTCGCCGGCGATCGCCAGGCCGTTCTGGAAACCGGTGATTTTGCCGCCGGCCGCATAGTAGTCGGCCGCCGAGTTGTTTTTCTTCGAAGCCCAGTAGGTGATATACAAAGTCGCGCCGACAAACGCCACGAACATCAGGATCGCGGCGACGTTCAGCGGTTGTTTGGTCACTGCACCGGTCAGGGCTTCAGCCGCCCAGGCGCCAGGTGCGAACGCTGCGATGCTCAAAAGAGCCATTAGACGCCGGATCATTGCTGAGCCTCCTTGAGAATCGCATTGTTCAGGTCGTCGAATTCGCCATTGGCGCGTCGAACGTAGATCGCGGTGAGGATGAAGGCCGAAAGAATCAGCCCGACACCGATCGGTATGCCCCAGGTTATCGATGACTCAGGGCTGATCTTCGCGCCCAGAATATGCGGCCCGTAAGCGATCAAAAGGATGAATCCGGAGTAAAGCCCAAGCATGATCGCCGAAAGAATCCAGGCGAACCTTTCTCGCTTACTAACCAGCTCCTTGAAGCGCGGGCTGTTTTGAATCGAGAGGTAAATGCTGTCGTTCATTGTTTTTATCCTCGCAGCACAGATTATTGGTGGAACGGTATCCACTCTATGCGGCTGCGGGGCAGGTTCCAGACGACCTTAGTATTAGAACGACATGACAGAATCGCCATTTTCCAGCATGCAGAAAATAAAAGGCCCCCAGGCATTTGTGCCAAGGGGCCTTCAGAGGTGCTGACCCAACGCGTCAGCTCAGATTATTTGATCCAGTCTGCAACGCGCTCCGGGTGCTTGGCGACCCAATCCTTCGCGGCCGCTTCAGGCTTGGCGCCTTCTTGAATGGCCAGCATGACTTCGCCGATTTCGTCTTTCGAAGACCATTGGAAGTTTTTCAGGAACTTGGCCACTTCCGGTGCTTTGGTTGCCAGCTCTTTGCTGCCGATGCTGTTCACGGTTTCAGCCGCGCCATACACGCCTTTCGGGTCTTCGAGGAAGCGCAGTTTCCACTTGGCGAACATCCAGTGCGGTACCCAACCGGTCACGGCAATGGATTCGTTTTTCTTCTCGGCGCGGGTCAGCTCGGCAATCATGCCGGCGCCGGAACTGGCCTTGAGTTGATAGCCAGTCAGGTCGTAGTCCTTGATGGCCTGCTCGGTCTTGAGCATCACGCCCGAACCGGCGTCGATGCCGACGATGCGTTTCTTGAAGCTATCGTCTGTTTTCAGATCTTCAAGCGACTTGGCCTTGACGTACTCCGGCACGATCAGACCGATTTTCGCGTCCTTGAAGTTCGGGCCGTAATCGACGACCTGGTCTTTGTTCTTGGCCCAGTAATCACCGTGAGTCACCGGCAACCAGGCCGACAGCATGGCGTCGAGTTTGCCTGTCGCCACGCCCTGCCACATGATCCCGGTCGCGACGGCTTGCAGCTTCACGTCATAACCCAGCTTCTGCTTGATCACTTCGGCGGCCACATGGGTGGTCGCTACGCTGTCGGACCAGCCATCAACGTAACCGATGCTCAGGGTCTTGCTCTCGGCATTGGCGAATGTGGAGCCAATCGCAAGTACCAGAGCGGCACCTGCGCCTAAAAGTCGTCGCATCTTCATCGTTACTTCCCCGAAAGTGCTGCGCTCGACGGATGCCGAGTCGCGTCAACGTATTGTTATGGTGCACAGCGCCCCCATCACGCCCACCGCAAACTCGTTCGATCATCAGCGCGATTTATCAACAAGGGAACTGACGCCTCGATAATCAACCTGACGCCAACCGGAACCTGTGCTGTCAGCGACCTCAAGGCATCGAGAAACGACATCAGAACGCCATTAATCACGACCACCTTCAGCGCTCCCGCCGATCCGCCCGAACTTTGCATGTCAAAATCATGCAGGCCACCAAGCGCGGGGCAATTGCAGGTAACATGCGCGGCTTTGCTCCCAGACGGCCTGACCATGCCCGCGACATCACGCTTTCCTTTTTTTGCATATTTATTCGCCTGCCTGCTGGGGCTTTTTGCCCTTGGCGGTTTTTGGTACGGACTCGGCAAACCGGTGAGTCTGCCGGACGTGGCCAGCGCAACGCACAAGCTGCAATGCGCCTCCTACACCCCATTCGACAAAGACCAATCGCCGTTCGATCAGCCATTCAAGTTGCGCCCCGAGCGCATGGACGCCGACCTCGCCTTGCTGGCCACCCGCTTCGAATGCATCCGCACCTATTCCATGACCGGCCTCGAGGCACTGCCCGATCTGGCGCGAAAGCATGGCCTGAAGCTGATGATTGGCGCCTGGGTCAACAGCAATCCGGTGGACACCGAGAAAGAAGTCGACCTGCTGATTGCCTCCGCCAACGCCAACCAGGACGTGGTGACGTCGGTGATCGTCGGCAACGAGACTCTATTGCGCAAGGAAATCACCGGCGCTCAGCTGGCCAGGCTGATCGGCAAGGTCAAAAGTCAGGTCAAGCAGCCTGTCACTTATGCCGACGTCTGGGAGTTCTGGCTCAAACACCCGGAAATCGCCCCCGCAGTGGACTTCCTGACCATCCACCTGCTGCCCTACTGGGAGGATGAGCCTTCGAACATCGACGCCGCGCTGCAGCATGTTCGCGAAGTGCGTCAGGTGTTCGGCAACAAATTCGCACCCAAAGACGTGATGATCGGCGAAACCGGCTGGCCAAGCGAAGGCCGTCAGCGCGAAACCGCCCTCCCAAGCCGAGTCAATGAGGCCAAGTTCATTCGCAACTTTGTGATCATGGCCGAGCAAGAAGGCTGGCACTACAACCTGATCGAAGCCTTCGACCAACCCTGGAAACGCGCCAGTGAAGGGGCGGTCGGTGGTTACTGGGGGCTGTTCGATGCCGATCGTCAGGACAAGGGCGTGCTGGCGGGGCCAGTGTCGAACGTGCCGTACTGGTCGCAGTGGCTGGTGGTGGGTGGCGTGATCTTCCTCGGTACACTGATCCTTGGCGGACGCGTACGCAACACCCGCGCGGCATTGGTTCTGCCGCTTCTGGGCGCGCTGGCAGCCTGTTCGATTGGTGCATGGGGCGATTTGGCGCGGGTTACCACGCGATTTACCAGTGAATGGTTGTGGGTCGCCCTGCTGACGGCGTTGAATCTGTTGGTGCTGGCGCATGCAGCGCTGACATTGAGCGCTCGCACGGGCTGGCGTGGGCAAGCCTTCGCTGCGCTGGAACGTAGGGCGGGCTGGTTGCTGGCAGTGGCAGGTTTTGCGGCGGCGGTGATGATGCTGGAGCTGGTGCTGGATCCGCGTTATCGCAGCTTCCCGAGTGTCGCGTTCATCCTGCCGGCGCTGGTTTACCTGTGCCGTCCGGTGAGCGTGCCACGTCGAGAGATTGCCCTGCTGACCTTCATCGTCGGTGCCGGCATTGCGCCGCAGTTGTATCGCGAAGGTTTGCAAAACCAGCAGGCCTGGGGCTGGGCATTGGTGAGCGTGTTGATGGTGGCGGCGTTGTGGCGCAGTTTGCGGGTGCGCAAGGGCTGATCTTTCAGTGCTGCTACCGGCCCTGACGCGGGCAAGCCACGCGCCCACAGGTTCTTCAGCGAATACAGATTTTGTGTACGACAAAGATCCTGTGGGAGCGCGACTTGCCCGCGAGGGCTGACGATCAGGCGCGAGGCGCCCGGACCAGTCGCAAAGCAGCAATCACCACAGCAAACACAGCCATCGTCGTGTTGTACAACGCCAGCGCCGGAAACCCGAACACCAGCGCCAGTATCGCCAACCACCACCCTGCCCGGCCCGGCAACACAAAGCCGATTACCGCTGCCGCCAGGGCGGTCCAGCCCAATACCTGGAAATGAATCATCAAGCCCAGGTTCGAACGGACCACGCATTCCCAGCGGCTCGCGTCGTCGACGCAGAGACCGACCCACTGCGCATCCTCCATGAAGCCATAACGCGCGCCATAACTGGCGGCCAGCCATAAAGGCAGCAAGACAAGCAGCAGAATCACGGGCAAACGGCGGGACATGAGGCACTCCAATAAGCGAAAACGGCGGCCAGCTTAATCCGACGACAGCCTGACGCAAGCGTTAACAACAGTTAACTGGGCAGTCAATCGCTGCAAAGTGTATCGTCCACCTACCATTACTCCGAAATTAGGCCTGATTGGTGCCGATGCATGGCACTTTGACGCAACCCCTGTGGTCATAGCCTGCGAACTTCATCCGGCACCATTCTCTCTAAGGGATCTAGTCATGCTCCGTTCCTTGCGCTTCGCCGCCCTGTTTGGCGGCCTTATTTTGAGTGCGTCCGCACTGGCGGTCGATATCGACGCCGCCAGTTATGGCTACCCTTTGACCAACCCGTTCGAGGCGACTATCGCCACGACGCCGCCGGACCTGCGTCCGGAGTTGCCGCTTGACGATGACATCGACCAGGAAACCCGCAGCGTCACGTTGCGCCCGGAGCGTGAGTTCGAACTGCCGGACAACTTCTGGCCGGTGAAGAAACTGACCTATCGCATCGCCACCCAGGATAAAGCGGCCCCACTGATCTTCCTGATCGCCGGCACTGGCGCGCGCTATGACAGCAGCCTCAACGAATACCTGAAAAAGCTCTACTACAAAGCCGGTTACCACGTAGTACAGCTGTCGTCGCCCACCAGCTTCGACTTCATGAGCGCTGCGTCACGCTTTGCCACGCCCGGTATCACCAAGGATGACGCCGAAGACATGTACCGGGTGATGCAGGCCGTGCGGGCACAAAACCCGAAAGTGGCCGTCACCGATTACTACCTGACCGGTTACAGCCTGGGTGCCCTGGACGCCGCATTCGTCGCGCATCTGGACGAAACCCGCCGCAGCTTCAATTTCAAGAAAGTCTTGCTGCTCAACCCGCCGGTCAACCTCTACACCTCGATCACCAACCTGGACAGGCTCGTCCAGACAGAGGTCAAGGGCATCAACAACAGCACGACGTTCTATGAACTGGTACTGAACAAACTGACCCGCTACTTCCAGCAAAAAGGCTACATCGACCTCAACGATGCCCTGCTCTATGACTTCCAGCAGTCCAAGCAACACCTGACCAACGAACAGATGGCCATGCTCATCGGCACGTCGTTCCGCTTCTCGGCCGCCGACATCGCCTTTACCTCGGACCTGATCAACCGTCGCGGCCTGATCACGCCGCCGAAAACGCCTATCACAGAAGGCACGACGCTCACTCCGTACCTCAAGCGTGCGCTGCAGTGCGACTTCGACTGCTACATCACCGAACAAGTGATCCCGATGTGGCGCGCGCGCACCGACGGCGGCAGCCTGCTGCAACTGATCGACCAGGTCAGCCTGTATGCCTTGAAGGATTACCTGCACGACAGCCCGAAAATCGCGGTCATGCATAACGCCGACGATGTGATTCTCGGCCCTGGCGACCTCGGTTTCCTGCGCAAGACCTTCGGCGATCGCTTGACCGTTTATCCACTGGGCGGCCATTGCGGCAACCTTAACTACCGCGTCAACAGCGACGCCATGCTGGAGTTCTTCCGTGGCTAAATACCTCCTGCTTATCGCAGCGTTACTCTGTGCAGGCGTCGCCAATGCCGACAACAGCAAAGCCAACGCGCCAGTTGTCATCGACAATGACGGTTTCAAGGAGCCGTTGAGCAAACTGAAATTCAACCCGGGCCTGGACCAGCGCGAGTTCGAGCGCTCCACCCTCAACGCACTGAACGTGTACGACCCGCTGGAAGAGTGGAACCGCCGGGTGTATCACTTCAACTACCGCTTCGACCAATGGGTGTTCCTGCCGGTGGTCGACGGTTATCGCTACATCACGCCTGGTTTCCTGCGCACCGGCGTCAGCAACTTCTTCAACAACCTCGGCGACGTGCCGAACCTGATGAACAGCCTGCTGCAGTTCAAGGGTAAGCGTTCGATGGAAACCACCGCGCGCCTGCTGCTCAATACCACCATCGGTATTGCCGGCCTGTGGGACCCGGCCACCGCCATGGGCCTGCCGCGCCAGAGCGAAGATTTCGGCCAGACGCTCGGTTTCTACGGCGTACCGGGCGGCGCCTACTTCGTGCTGCCGATCCTCGGCCCTTCCAACATCCGCGACACCGGCGGCCTGGCCGTGGACTTCACTGCCGAAAACGCGATCAACTTCCTGAACGTCGCCGAAGTCAGCTCCAACCACCCTGAAGTGTGGATCCTGCGCAGCATCGACAAGCGCCACCAGACCAGCTTCCGCTATGGCCAGCTGAACTCGCCGTTCGAGTATGAGAAGGTGCGCTACGTGTACACCGAGTCGCGCAAGCTGCAGATCGCCGAGTAATCCGGCAGCAACAAAAAAGGCCATTCGATGCGAGTCGAATGGCCTTTTTCATGCGCGGTACTTCAAACACCACAAATCAACTGTGTCAGGCGTTAGCCTTTCACTGTTTTCCAGATCTTGCTGACAACCATCACACCCGCCAATACCACCGCACCCGCCACAATCCCCGCCACCGCGTTCAACAATGTCGGCACGATAAACCCGGCACCGCCCGCCCCCGCGCTGACGCTTTCGATCCAGTGATGAACCACCGGTACGCCGTGGGTGAGAATCCCGCCGCCCACCAGAAACATCGCCGCTGTGCCGATCACCGACAGGCTTTTCATCATGTAGGGCGCCGCACGCAAAATCCCGCCGCCGATGCTTTTAGCCATCTGGCCGGGCTTCTGGGTCAGCCACAGGCCGAGGTCATCGAGCTTGACGATGCCGGCCACCAGACCATAGACGCCGATGGTCATGACGATGGCGATGCCTGAGAGCACGATGACTTGCTGGGTCAGCGACGCATCCGCCACGGTGCCGAGGGTGATGGCGATGATTTCCGCTGAAAGAATGAAGTCGGTGCGGATGGCGCCCTTGATCTTGTCCTTTTCGAACGCCACCAGATCGACCGCCGGATCGGCCACGGCTTCGACCAGTTCCGCATGCTCTGCCTGATCTTCAGCCTTGCTGTGCAGGAACTTGTGCGCGAGCTTCTCGAAACCTTCGAAACACAGGTAGGCGCCGCCGACCATCAGCAACGGCGTGACCAGCCAGGGAATGAACGCACTGATCGCCAACGCCGAGGGCACCAGGATCAGTTTGTTGAGAAAGGAGCCCTTGGCGACCGCCCAGACCACCGGGATTTCCCGCTCGGCGCGTACACCACTGACCTGCTGGGCGTTGAGCGCCAGGTCGTCACCGAGCACGCCGGCGGTTTTCTTGGCGGCCATTTTGGTCATCAACGCCACGTCGTCGAGTACGGCGGCAATGTCGTCGATCAGCAACAGTAAACTGCTTCCTGCCATGAATCAGGTGTCCTTCTTGAATGAATACTGCGCAGCATAGCGTGGCCGAGCACCACACGGGGCATTCTTGAGCGTCGCGCGAGGCCGGTGCTACCATGCGCAACCGCCAGAACAGGCAAGGAACCACCTGGTTTATGAGCACTATCCGCGAGCGCAACAAAGAACTGATCCTGCGTGCCGCCAGTGAAGAATTTGCCGACAAGGGCTTCGCTGCGACCAAAACCAGTGACATCGCAGCCAAGGCGGGATTGCCCAAGCCCAACGTCTACTACTACTTCAAATCCAAGGAAAACCTCTACCGCGAGGTCCTGGAAAGCATCATCGAGCCCATCCTGCAGGCCTCGACACCGTTCAACGCCGACGGCGTGCCCAGTGAAGTGCTGAGCGGCTACATTCGCTCGAAAATCCGCATCTCCCGCGACCTGCCCTTCGCCTCCAAGGTGTTCGCCAGCGAAATCATGCACGGCGCCCCGCACCTGAGCGCCGACCTGGTCGAACAACTGAACAGCCAGGCCAAGCACAACATCGATTGCATCCAGACCTGGATCGACCGCGGCCAGATCGCCCCCATCGACCCCAACCACCTGATGTTCAGCATCTGGGCCGCGACCCAGACCTACGCCGACTTTGACTGGCAGATCACCGCGATTACCGGCAAGGCCAAGCTGGATGAAGAGGATTATGAAGCCGCGGCGCGGACGATTATTCGGTTGGTGCTTAAAGGATGTGAGCCGGATCATTAAGAGTGCGGTGACTTTATCGCTTGCACGCTAGCTCCCACACTGGATCTGTGGCGTTCACAAATCCCCTGTGGGAGCTAGCCTGCTAGCGATGAAGACGACTCGGTTTCAACTCAAACCCATATGGCATCCCACAGTGGGTAGTCGCCAAGCTTCTCCACCAGTCCTGCCCGCAACGGGTTGGCCACGACATACCGCGCCACCGTCACCAAATCCTCTTCCCGCCGCAGAGCCCGGTCGTGAAAGCCTTTCTGCCAGAGAGCGATCTTGTGGCCAGTGAACTGATTCACAGCTTTGGTGCTCAGTGATTTGGTTTTTTGCATGAGGTCTCCCAGTGATCCCTCCTGCAACTCAATCAACCAATGGAAGTGATCAGGCATGATGACCCAGGCTAATGAGTTAACGTCGCCTTGGTCTTGTGCCACGCGAAACTGTGCGACGACCAATCTGCCCAAGTTGAAATCCTTGAAAACAGGTTTTCTAGCGAGTGTGTTGGTGGTCAACAGATAGATACGGTTTGGCTCGGCATATCGGCCGATGCGTAAGCGGTTTGAAGCGGGTAAATCAGGCATTCCTTTGCCACTGCATGATTAAAGTCATGAAGAAGGCTAGACCTGTGTTTATTAAATGACGGGACAGACTTTTAGCCGGATCTGTCTGGACGATAGCTATCGCTAGCAGGCTAGCTCCCACAGTGATCTCTGATGCTCAGATAATCCCCTGTGGGAGCCAGCCTGCTGGCGATGGCGATAGATCAATCAATAAAGATTAAGCACTCACCCCCGCATCCGCCCGCAACCCCAACGCCTCGATCGCATCGATCGCACACTGTTCGTCGACATCCGACAGATCCCCGCTGATCCCCACCGCTCCCAGCACATTCCCGTCCTGATCCCGAATCAACACGCCTCCCGGTGCCGGCACCACACTGCCCTGCCCCAGACTGTTCAAAGCCGCAATAAACGCCGGGCGTTGCTGGGCGTCCAGTGCCAGCAGGCGTGAGCCTTTGCCCAGCGCGATGGCGCCCCAGGCTTTGCCGATGGCGATGTGCGGTCGCAGCAGGCTGGCGCCGTCTTCGCGTTGCAGCGAAAGCAGATGCCCGCCGGCATCCAGCACGGCAATGGTCAACGGGGCCGCCGAAATCGCACGCGCGGCGGAGATGGCCTGACTGGTCAGGTTGACTGCCATTTTCAAGGTTAAAGCGCTCATGGTGCCGTCCTCATTTTGTTATAGGGAAAGCGAATGGACTGCGCGTTTGTGCTGCAGACCGATGCAACAAATAGAACACAATGAGTTATTTTTTTGTATACAATAATTCTCGAAAAGCGCCCCATGCGACGAAAAGCCACAGCAGAACAGGCTTCCGACGAATGAAACAGTCGCTTGAGAAAATGGATTGACCTGCGCCGTCCGCCGTGAATACACTCTGCGCAAAGCCACTTGTATACAATTACAAAACGTAAGAGGCACAAAACCATGAGCAAAATGAGAGCAATCGAAGCAGCCGTTCTGGTGATGCGCCGCGAAGGGGTTGATACCGCTTTTGGCATCCCGGGCGCCGCGATCAACCCGCTGTACAACGCCTTGCAGAAGGTCGGTGGCATCGATCACGTCCTCGCTCGCCACGTTGAAGGCGCCTCGCACATGGCCGAGGGCTACACTCGCACCAAGGCCGGCAACATCGGCGTGTGCATCGGCACCTCCGGCCCGGCCGGTACGGACATGGTCACCGGGCTCTACAGCGCCTCGGCCGACTCGATCCCGATCCTGTGCATCACGGGGCAAGCACCCCGCGCCCGGATGCACAAGGAAGACTTCCAGGCCGTCGACATCACCAGCATCGTCAAGCCAGTGACCAAGTGGGCAACCACCGTTCTGGAGCCGGGCCAGGTGCCTTACGCGTTCCAGAAGGCGTTCTTCGAAATGCGCTCCGGCCGCCCGGGTCCGGTGCTGATCGATCTGCCGTTCGACGTGCAGATGGCCGAAATCGAATTCGACATCGATGCCTACCAGCCGCTGCCATTGGCCAAGCCGAGCGCGACCCGCGTTCAGGTGGAAAAAGCCCTGGCCCTGCTCGATCAGGCCGAACGTCCGTTGCTGGTGGCCGGTGGCGGCATCATCAATGCCGACGCCAGCGAATTGCTGGTGGAATTCGCAGAGCTGACCGGTATTCCGGTGATTCCGACCCTGATGGGCTGGGGCACCATTCCGGACGATCACCCGCTGATGGTCGGCATGGTTGGCTTGCAGACCTCGCACCGTTACGGCAACGCCACGATGCTGAAATCCGACGTCGTACTCGGCATCGGTAACCGTTGGGCCAACCGTCACACCGGTTCGGTCGACGTGTACACCGAAGGCCGCAAGTTCATTCACGTCGACATCGAAGGCACTCAGATCGGCCGCGTGTTCACCCCGGACCTGGGCATCGTGTCCGACGCCGCTGCCGCGCTGACCGTGTTCATCGAAGTCGCTCGCGAATGGCAGGCCGCCGGCAAACTGAAAAACCGCAGCGCCTGGCTGCAAGACTGCCAGCAGCGCAAAGCCAGCCTGCAGCGCAAGACCCACTTCGACAACGTGCCGGTCAAGCCGCAGCGCGTGTACGAAGAGATGAACCAGGTGTTCGGCAAAGACACCTGCTACGTCAGCACCATCGGTCTGTCGCAGATTGCCGGCGCGCAGTTCCTGCACGTCTACAAGCCGCGTCACTGGATCAACTGCGGTCAGGCCGGCCCGCTAGGCTGGACCATTCCGGCAGCGCTGGGCGTGGTCAAGGCCGATCCGACCCGCAAGGTCGTGGCACTGTCGGGCGACTATGATTTCCAGTTCATGATCGAAGAGCTGGCCGTGGGCGCGCAGTTCAAACTGCCGTACATCCATGTTGTGGTAAACAACTCGTACCTGGGGCTGATTCGTCAGGCCCAGCGCGGTTTTGACATGGACTACTGCGTGCAGCTGTCCTTCGATAACCTGAACGCTCCGGAACTCAACGGTTACGGCGTCGATCACGTCGCGGTCGCCGAAGGCCTCGGTTGCAAGGCGCTGCGTGTGTTCGAACCGGGTCAGATCCAGCCTGCCCTGCGCAAGGCTCAGGAACTGATCGAAGAGTTCAAGGTGCCGGTGATCGTCGAGATTATTCTGGAGCGCGTGACCAACATTTCCATGGGCACCGAGATCAACGCCGTCAACGAATTCGAAGACCTGGCGCTGGTCGGCAACGATGCGCCGACGGCGATTTCGTTGCTCGATTAACTTGTAGGGTCGCTCCCACAAGGATCCGGGAACGACCACCCCACACATACGGGAGACCACCATGCCGCGTTTCGCAGCCAACCTGTCCATGCTGTTCACCGAACAGGATTTCCTCGCCCGTTTTGAAGCGGCCGCCAAGGCCGGCTTCAGTGGTGTCGAATACCTGTTCCCCTACGACTTTAGCTCCGCCGACATTAAGGCCAAGCTCGACGCCAATGGCCTGACCCAGGTGCTGTTCAACCTGCCGGCCGGTGACTGGGCCAAGGGCGAGCGCGGCATTGCCTGCCTGCCAGACCGGGTCGAAGAGTTCCGCGCCGGTGTCGATCTGGCCATCGCTTACGCACAAGTGCTGGGCAACACCCAGGTGAACTGCCTGGCCGGTATTCGTCCACAGGGCATCGACGATGCCACCGTGGAAAAAACCTTTGTCGCCAACCTCAAGTACGCGGCCGACAAGCTGCAGGCGGCGGGTATCAAACTGGTGATGGAAGCGATCAACACCCGCGACATCCCGGGTTTTTATCTGAACAACACGGCGCAAGCCCTGTCGATTCGCGAACAGGTTGGCAGTGCCAACCTGTTCCTGCAATACGACATCTATCACATGCAAATCATGGAGGGTGACCTGGCCCGCACCATGGCCGCGCACCTGGGCGAGATCAACCACATCCAGCTGGCCGACAACCCTGGACGCAACGAACCGGGCACCGGTGAAATCAACTACCGCTTCCTGTTCGAACACCTGGACCGCATTGGTTATCAAGGTTGGGTTGGCTGTGAATACAAGCCGCTGACCACCACCGAAGCGGGTCTGGGCTGGCTGAAAACCCATAACGCGATTTGAAGCTGACGCAGAACCACTGTGGCGAGGGAGCTTGCTCCCGCTCGGCTGCGAAGCAGGCGCAAAACCTGAATGCCGCTTCTGCCTGATACACCACAGCGGTTGGTTTTGGGGCCGCTGCGTGCCCCGGCGGGAGCAAGCTCCCTCGCCACAGGGTGTGCTGCACACATTATTTGGCAAGACAAAAACAAGAGGAATTTCTCATGGCTAAAATCGGATTTATCGGCACCGGCATCATGGGCCACCCAATGGCGTTGAACCTGCAAAAAGCCGGTCACAGCCTGTTCCTGTCGGCGCACCACGACGCCGCGCCTGCCGACCTGGTTGCCGGTGGCGCCGTCGCTTTGGCCAACCCGAAAGAAGTCGCGCAAGAAGCCGAATTCATCATCGTCATGGTGCCGGATACTCCGCAGGTCGATGACGTACTGTTCCGCGCCGACGGCGTAGCGGCCGGTGTCGGCAAAGGCAAAATCGTGATCGACATGAGCTCGATCTCGCCCACCGCCACCAAAGCCTTCGCGACCAAAATCAACGAAAAAGGCGCGCAGTACCTCGACGCACCGGTTTCCGGCGGTGAAGTCGGCGCCAAGGCTGCGACCCTGAGCATCATGGTCGGCGGCGATGCCGACGCCTTCGAACGCGCACTGCCGCTGTTCCAGGCCATGGGCAAGAACATCACCCTGGTCGGTGGCAATGGCGATGGCCAAACCGCGAAAGTGGCGAACCAGATCATCGTCGCGCTGAACATCCAGGCCGTCGCCGAAGCCCTGTTGTTCGCCTCGAAAAACGGTGCCGATCCCGCCAAGGTACGTGAAGCGCTGATGGGCGGTTTCGCTTCATCGAAGATCCTCGAAGTGCACGGCGAACGCATGATCAAAGGCACCTTCGACCCGGGTTTCCGCATCAGCCTGCACCAAAAGGACCTGAACCTGGCCCTGCAAGGCGCCAAGGAACTGAACATCAACCTGCCGAACACCGCGAACGCCCAGCAAGTGTTCAGCACCTGCGCGGCCATCGGTGGCAGCAACTGGGACCACTCGGCACTGATCAAGGGCCTGGAACACATGGCGAATTTCTCGATTCGCGATAAGCAGTAAGCCCTGCCCTGAAACCTGTGGGAGCTGGCCTGCCAGCGATGAAATCGACGCGGTGTGTCTAAAAGACCTTAGCGCCTGAATCGCTAGCAGGCTAGCTCCCACAGGAACCCGAGTTGCTCTTCCAATAACAAGAATTCCGGGAGCCCGCCATGTCGGTCGATCCGCAACAATTCCTGCGCGAGCTGTTTGCCACAGCCATCGACGCGGCCCATCCGCAGCAAGTACTCGAAGCCCATTTGCCCGCCGATCGCACGGGTCGAGTGATCGTGATCGGCGCCGGCAAAGCCGCCGCCGCCATGGCCCAGGTGGTCGAGCGCTGCTGGCAGGGTGAAGTGTCCGGTCTGGTGGTGACGCGTTACGGCCACGGCGCCCCATGCGAAAAAATCGAAGTGGTCGAAGCCGCGCACCCGGTGCCGGATGCCGCCGGTCAAGCGGTCGCCAGGCGCGTCTTTGAACTGGTCAGCAACCTGACGGAAGACGACCGCGTGATCTTTCTGCTTTCGGGCGGTGGCTCTGCACTGCTCGCACTTCCCGCCGCCGGCATCAGCCTCGCCGACAAGCAATCGATCAACAAAGCCCTGCTCAAATCCGGCGCGACCATCGGCGAGATGAACTGCGTACGCAAACACCTCTCGGCGATCAAAGGTGGCCGTCTCGGCAAGGCCTGCTGGCCCGCCACTGTTTATACCTACGCGATTTCCGATGTGCCGGGCGACCTCGCCACGGTCATCGCCTCCGGCCCCACCGTGGCCGACCCAAGCACCTCCGCCGAAGCACTGGCGATTCTCAAGCGCTACGGCATCGAGGTCCCGGCCTCGGTGCGCAACTGGCTGCAAAGCCCCGACTCGGAGACGGTCAAACCCGGCGATCCGAGCCTCGCGCGCAGTCATTTCCAATTGATCGCCCGTCCACAGCAGTCGCTTGAAGCGGCCGCCGTGAAAGCGCGTCAGGCCGGTTTCAGCCCGCAGATCCTCGGCGACCTCGAAGGCGAGTCCCGCGAAGTCGCCAAGGTGCACGCTGGCATTGCGCGGCAAGTGGTCTTGCATGGCCAGCCATTGCCGGCGCCGTGCGTGATCCTCTCGGGCGGCGAAACCACGGTCACCGTGCGCGGCAATGGCCGAGGCGGACGTAACGCCGAATTCCTGCTCAGCCTGACCGACAGCCTCAAAGGCCTGCCCGGCGTCTACGCGCTGGCCGGTGACACCGATGGCATCGACGGCTCCGAAGACAATGCCGGCGCGATCATGACCCCGGACAGCTACGCCCGCGCCGCCGCCCTCGGTTTGAGCGCCAGCGATGAACTCGACAACAACAATGGCTACGGCTATTTCGCGGCGCTGGACGCACTGATCGTTACCGAGCCGACCCGCACCAACGTCAACGATTTCCGCGCCATTCTGATTCTCGAGAGCCCTAAACATGACGCCTGATAAAAAGGTCAAAATCCTCGCCACCCTCGGCCCGGCCACCGATGGCCTCGAAGACATCCGCGAGCTGGTGCAGGCCGGAGTCAACATCTTCCGCCTGAACTTCAGCCACGGCGATCACGCCGACCACGCCCAGCGCTATCAATGGATACGTGAAGTCGAGCGTCAGCTGAATTACCCGCTGGGCATTCTGATGGACCTGCAAGGCCCGAAACTGCGGGTCGGCAAGTTCGCCGAAGGCAAGGTGCAACTGCATCGTGGCCAGGCGCTGCGCCTGGATCTGGACCCGACGCCGGGCGACCAACGCCGGGTCAACCTGCCGCACCCGGAGATCATCGCCGCACTGGAGCCGGGCATGGACCTGCTGCTGGACGACGGCAAACTGCGTCTGCGCGTGGTCACCAAGTACGCCGATACCATCGACACCACGGTGCTCAATGGCGGTGAGTTGTCGGACCGCAAAGGCGTGAACGTGCCACAGGCGGTTCTGGAACTGAGCCCGCTGACGGCCAAGGATCGTCGAGACTTGAGTTTCGGCCTGGAGCTGGGTGTGGACTGGGTCGCGCTGTCGTTCGTACAGCGCCCGGAAGACATTCGCGAAGCGCGTGAGCTGATCGGTGACAAAGCGTTTTTGATGGCCAAGATCGAGAAACCGTCGGCAGTCACTCAGCTGCGGGAAATCGCTGAACTGAGCGACGCGATCATGGTTGCCCGTGGCGACCTCGGCGTCGAAGTGCCGGCCGAAAGCGTGCCGCAGATTCAGAAAAACATCATCGGCATTTGCCGCGAACTCGGTAAACCGGTGGTGGTGGCGACACAGATGCTCGAGTCGATGCGCTTCTCCCCGGCGCCCACCCGCGCTGAAGTCACCGACGTGGCCAACGCCGTGGCCGAAGGTGCGGATGCGGTGATGCTGTCGGCGGAAACCGCGTCCGGGGAGTACCCGATGGAAGCCGTGCAGATGATGAGCAAGATCATCCGCCAGGTGGAAAACGGCCCGGACTATCAAACGCAACTGGACGTCAGCCGGCCGAAGGCTGAGGCGACCGTTTCCGATGCGATCAGCTGCGCGATCCGCCGTATCAGCAACGTGCTGCCGGTGGCGGTGCTGGTCAATTACAGCGAGTCGGGGGCGTCGAGCCTGCGTGCGGCGCGGGAACGGCCGACCGTGCCGATTCTGAACCTGACGCCGAACCTGCAGACAGCTCGCCGCTTGACGGTCGCGTGGGGCGTGCACTCCGTGGTGAATGATCGGCTGCGGCAGGTGGATGAAGTGTGTTCGACGGCGCTGGAGATTGCGCAGGCGCAGGGTATGGCGCAGCGCGGGGATACGTTATTGATCACGGCGGGGGTGCCGTTTGGGCAGCCGGGGTCGACTAACTCGTTGCGTATAGAAACGTTGATTTAAAGAACGAGCTCTGTGGCGAGGGAGCTTGCTCCCGCTCGACGGCGAAGCAGTCGTCGCTTTGGCATGACGGTTCCAACAGAAAAACCGCATTCGCCGAATCGGGGTCGCTTCGCGGCCCAGCGGGAGCAAGCTCCCTCGCCACAATGTTTATGCAAGACCTTGGTTTTTCCCACTGCCCCAGACTTCATCATGCCTGCCCACCACTTCAACACCCACTGCCCCGATTGGGCGACTGCCCTGCTCAACGGCTTCAGTCAGATTTTCCTCCAGCGCCATCCGCTGTGCGGCCTGCTGTGTCTGTTGGCGATTCTTTTTACCGCACCGGCCCTGCTGGGTGGTGCCCTGCTGGGCGGCCTCGCCGGTTTGCTCACCGCGCAACGTCGCAATTACGCCAAGGCCGATCGTCAGGCCGGACTGTTCAGCTACAACGGTGTCCTCCTCGGCTTGCTGCTGAGCCTGTATTTTCCCTGGTCCGCCCTGTTGCCGCCGCTGATCATTGCCGCTGGCGGACTGAGTGCCATGCTCACCCAGCAATGGTTGAAACGCGCCCGCGACCATCATTGCCTGCCGGCCTACACCGCGCCCTTCGTCGGCATGAGCTGGTTGCTGCTGTCGTTTGCCGCGCCACAACACCCCGCGCCACTGATCGAAATGAACACGTTCAACTTGTTCGCCGCTGCGCTGAAGGGACTTGGTCAGGTGATGTTTCTCGGTCATCCGCTGGCGGGGGCACTGATTGCCGCGGGCTTGCTGCTCGCCGACCGTCGCGCGTTTATGTGGGCTTTGCTGGGCTCCGTTGTCGGACTCGGGTTCGCCTTGCTTCATCACGAAACGTCAACCGCGTTGCAGGGGCTCGGGGGTTACAACGCCGTGCTCGCCGCCCTCGCCTTCAGCGGACAACGCCGCCGGCCCTGGTTGCCACTGCTGGGCATTGCCCTTGCCGTATTGCTCACACCGGGCTTCGCCGCGCTCGGTCTGGCCACGCTGACCGCGCCATTCATCCTCGCGTGCTGGCTGATCCGCGCAGGCATTCGCGTGCTGCGCCAGGCCGCCGTCGACAGTGCGCCTTGCGCTACCGGGGAGAATCACCCTAGGCTGCGCTGATTCTCGATTCAGGCGTTTTCCATGGACAGCAGCAAAAACTGGCGTGAAGACCTTTACGTCATGGTTTTCCAGAGCGACACCAAGGCCGGACGGCGCTTCGACGGCATCCTGCTGTTGATCATCCTTGCCAGCATCATCATCGTGATGCTCGACAGCATCGACACGATCCACCAGAACTACGCCAACGTGCTGGCGTACATCGAGTGGGGCTTCACCGTCATCTTCGCCATCGAATATGGCCTGCGGCTCTACTGTTCGCCGAAGCCATTGCGTTACGCGTTCAGCTTTTACGGACTGGTGGATTTGCTGGCGATCGTGCCGGGCATCCTCGCGCTGTATTACGCCGATGCGCAGTATTTGCTGATTATCCGGATCATTCGGATGCTGCGGATTTTCCGCGTGCTCAAGCTCAGCCCTTATCTGAAACAAGCCAATTACCTGATGTCGGCTCTGCGCGGCAGCAAGCAGAAGATCGTGGTGTTTCTGGTCAGCGTCTGCACACTGGTAACCGTGTTCGGCACGCTGATGTACGTGATCGAAGGTCCGGAGCACGGCTTTACCAGCATTCCGAAAGGTATCTACTGGGCAATCGTGACGCTGACCACCGTAGGCTTTGGCGACATCGTGCCCAAGACGCCGCTGGGCCAGGTGATTTCCTCGCTGGTGATGATCACCGGTTACTCGATCATCGCGGTGCCGACGGGGATTTTCACCGCGGAGCTGGCAAACGCCATGCGCGGCGAACAGTTGCAACACGACTGCCCGGTGTGCAAGAAAAACAGCCATGAGCATGGCGCTGCATTTTGCTCGCGGTGCGGCAATGCTCTGTTTAAGAAACAGGAATAAGCAAAGTACTTTTTAATCTTTAAAGGACTATGCAAGCGCAGTTATAGTCGCTGGCAAATCGCCTCATTTTTAAATTAGAACAAGGAAAGCGCAGTGAAAAAACTCTTTGGCGCCTCACTTCTGGCCGCTGGCCTGGCATTGGCCAGCGTGGCTCAGGCTGCACCGACTCTGCTCAACGTTTCCTATGACGTGATGCGCGATTTCTACAAGGACTACAACGCTGCCTTCCAGAAACACTGGCAAGCCGAGCACAACGAAAACATCACCCTGCAGATGTCCTTCGGCGGTTCCAGCAAACAGGCGCGCTCCGTGATCGACGGCCTGCCGGCTGACGTCATCACCATGAACATGGCCACCGACATCAACGCACTCGCGGACAACGGCAAACTGGTCCCGGACAACTGGGTCACACGCCTGCCGAACAACAGCGCGCCGTTCACTTCGGCAACGGTGTTCATCGTTCGCAAAGGCAACCCGAAAGCGTTGAAAGACTGGCCTGACCTGCTCAAGGACGGTGTGCAAGTGATCGTGCCGAACCCGAAAACCTCGGGCAACGGCCGCTACACCTATCTGTCGGCCTGGGGTTATGTGCTCAAAAACGGCGGTGACGAGAACAAGGCCAAAGCCTTCGTCGGCAAACTGTTCAAACAAGCGCCCGTGCTCGATACCGGTGGCCGTGCCGCCACCACCACCTTCATGACCAACCAGATCGGCGACGTGCTCGTGACCTTCGAAAACGAAGCGGAAATGATTGCCCGCGAGTTTGGCCGCGACCAGTTCGAAGTCATCTACCCAACCGTCTCCGCAGAGGCCGAACCGCCGGTGTCTGTGGTCGACAAAGTGGTCGAGAAGAAAGGCACCCGCGCTGCAGCCGAGGAATACCTGAAGTACCTGTGGTCGCCGGAAGGTCAGGAAATTGCCGCCGCCAACTACCTGCGTCCACGTGATCCGGCGGTACTGGCCAAGTACAACGATCGCTTCCCGAAGGTGGATTTCCTGTCGGTGGAGAAGACCTTTGGCGACTGGCGCACCGTGCAGAAGACTCACTTCAATGATGGCGGAATTTTTGATCAGATTTACAACGGCCAGTAATTCCTGAGCCAATGAAAAAGGCGACCCGATAAGGTCGCCTTTTTTGTGGGCGTTTTTCGCCACGAATCAGTGTGCAAGCGAGCCTTGTGTGGCGAGGGAGCTTGCTCCAGCTCGGCTGCGAAGCAGTCGCAAAGTTTTTGGGGCCGCATCGCGACCCTGCGGGAGCAAGCTCCCTCGCCACACAGGCTCGCTCTCACAGGTTCTGCCCCAAGCAGCTACATCGGCGGTGTGACGCCATCCTTGCCGGCCGAAATCGACTGCGCCGTCAGCGTCCCGTCGGCACTCTGCGTCACGAACGTCACGATCTTCACACCCACTTTCAGCAAGCTGCGGTCCCCTGGCAACAGGTTCACAATCGGCACATCCTCCGGCACCAGAATCTTCTGCTGATCACCTTTGTAGTTGACGGTCAGCACACGACCATTGCTCACCACCAGATCGCCGACGCTGCCATTGGTCATGCTGCTGCCCTTGACCAGATCGAAAGGCCGATGGCCGTCGCCGCTGCCGGCCAGCTCCGGTGGGAAGACATGGACTTCCAGGGCTTTGAGCGAACCGTCTTCCTGCGCAATGGCCGCCGACCCTATGTAGCTGCCCGGTTTGATGTCTTCGATATTGGCCAGGGTTACAGCGCGGACCTTGGTGTCCCTGGTCAAATTGATGACTACGTTTTCACCGCTGTTGACGTGGACTTTCAGCACCTCTGGAGTCACTCCGGTGATCTCGCCGCGCAAGCCGATGCGCATGCCCGGCGCGTCGGCCGCCTGCGCGAGACTTGCCATAAACAACCCGATCAAAGCGCCGCAAATCAGGTGACGGAACATCGCGTTCATGAAAGTGCCTTCCGGTTATGAATCGTGAAGAGAACATAAGCACGCTATCGAACAAGATGTAAGTGAATGTATCATCAGACTTCAAAATTCTGGCGCAGGGTTCATCGGCAACGGTACACACCGGCGCCTCTCATTCCGCAATGGAATGATTGCTATCACTCCAATCCCACTTCCGCCGTTGCGGCCAGCCGCTTAGCCTGCGCGCATTCCATTTTGCTCAGCGAGACACGTTATGAACCCAGCGAACCAGGCACCTCACGGCGCCACGACAATGACCAAAGGCATGGTGCTGCTGTTCGCCTTTTGCTGTGGCGCCATTGTTGCCAACATTTACTACGCCCAGCCGATCATCGGCCTGATCGCGCCGGACATTGGCCTGACCAGCACCATGGCGAGCCTGATCGTTTCGCTGACCCAGATTGGTTACGCGCTGGGCCTGTTCTTCCTGGTGCCGCTGGGCGATTTGCTGGAAAACCGTCGGTTGATGATCATCACCACGGTGGTGGCGATTGCCAGTCTGTTGGGCGCTGCGTTTACCGATCAACCCAACGTGTTTCTGTTGATCTCGTTGCTGGTGGGTTTCAGCTCGGTGTCGGTGCAGATCCTGATTCCACTGGCCGCGCACCTGGCGCCCGAGGAGACCCGTGGCCGGGTGGTCGGCGGAATCATGGGCGGTTTGCTGCTGGGGATTCTGTTGGCGCGGCCGGTATCCAGCGTTGTGGCTGATCACTTCGGCTGGCGCGCGATGTTCGTGATCGCCGCCGTGTTGATGGCGGCGATCAGCATCGTGCTGGCGGTGACGATTCCCAAGCGCCAGCCCGATCACAGCGCCTCTTATGGCCAATTGCTGGGCTCGCTGTGGACGCTGTTGCGCCAGCAACCGGTACTGCGTCAGCGTGCGTTCTACCAGGGTTGCATGTTCGCCACGTTCAGCCTGTTCTGGACAGCGGTGCCGCTGGAACTGGCACGCAATCACGGCCTGTCGCAAACCCAGATCGCGATCTTCGCTTTGGTGGGAGCCATCGGTGCGATCGCCGCGCCGATCGCCGGTCGACTGGCTGACGCAGGCCACACCCGCATCGCTTCGTTGCTGGCCCTGCTGTTCGCCAGCCTGAGCTTCCTGCCGGCGTTCATCCATCCGGCCTACAGCGTCATCGGCCTTGCCGTCACCGGCGTGGTGCTCGACTTCTGTGTGCAAATGAACATGGTCCTGGGCCAACGCGCGGTCTACGCCCTCGACGCCAAAAGCCGCAGCCGCCTGAATGCGCTGTACATGACCAGCATTTTCATCGGCGGCGCCTTCGGCTCCTCGGTCGCGAGTGCAGTGTATGAGCACGGTGGCTGGTTGTGGATCGTGATCGTGGGCAGCGCGTTTCCGTTGTTGGCATTGTTGCGGTTCTTGAGTGTTTCCAAAGAACCTTCCCTGGCAACGGCGTAAGGCTTTTCGCGAGCAGGTTCGCTCTCAAAGGGTTTGCACGAACCTGTGGGAGCGAACCTGCTCGCGATATCGATGGCACTGGCACGATTCAGTGCCGAACCAGCTTCTCCATCGCCGCATCTGCCAGAAAGGAAGAACGGCTTTTGACATTGTGCTCGCGCACATACCGGTCAATCCGCTGGATCACATAGCCGGGCAACGTGACATTGACCTTCTCGGTTTTGCCCATATACGGCGCGATGTCCAGCTCCAGCATTCCCCATCCCATGTCGGCAAAGTCCGGGTTGCCACGATGGACGGCTGCCGAAGTCGGCATCGGAATCGATTCCCCGTCAGCGGCTATTTCCTGAAGCAGGATATGGGCAATCTCGATCGCCGCGTTATAGGCATCTTCAAACGTATCCCCGGCCGTTGCGGCGCCCGGAATATCGGGGATCTGAATACCGATGGCGGTGGTCTCGTCGCCCCACTCGATACAGATTGGATATTGCATTATGGATCTCCTGCGTAACTGGCTGGCGGGCAGTAAAGCCCGGCTCGCCTCCTGATGCTTTTAACCGTCCCGGTCGGTAAATCCTTTTTCGGGTGAGGGACGGGAATCGTGTACGGGTTGTATCGATGGGTGAAGAGATGATGGCTGCCGGTAATACGATCCAGCGTCCAGCCCGCCTCCTCCAGCTCCTTGATCAATAACCTGCTTTGCACCACCAGCCTCCTTGCTCCGGCCCAGACAAAAGTAACTCTAGAGTTATCTTTACTCAAGCACAAAAATCCTGATCACGACGTTCGGTTGTTTTACGAAGTGTGATTGCCGCCAAGATAGAGCGTTTGTGGAGGATGCCTACCCCAAAACCGGCAAGCACCGACGTGTGCACTTTGCCGATTTGATGGACTATAAAACCCGGCGCAACATTGCCAGCGAGCAAGCAATGAAGCTTCTCGCCGAGCAGGCACAAGCGTTAAGGCGTGCGTGACGGGTCACGAAGATTTGATAGAAGGATTAACGTTGCCCGATATGGACGATCGCCATGTGCTGGCGGCAGGCATTCGCTGTAACGCGAGCGTCATCATCACTTTCAATCAGAAAGGCCATGCTCTGATCAATGCCCTACAAGATCAAATGCATAGGTCGGGCTTGCCGATGCAGGTCAGCAGGCTTTCGACGGTTTGCTCCAGCGATCCGGAATTGTCGAGCACGTGCACGCTCGGTTCCTCCGCCAACAGGCGCTCACTGAAATGGGCATTACGCGCCAGCCGCTGATCGATCTCGGCCTCCGACTCACGTCCGCGCGCCAACAGGCGCTGACGCAACACCGCCTGGTTCACAGTCAGCAACAGCACCCACACGTCTGGATAACGTTCACGGGTTTGCGGCAAATGCGCACGCGAACCGTTGACCATCACGTCGTCCCCCGCCGCCAGCCACTCGTCGATTTCCCGCGGGATGCCATAAGCCAGGCCATGAGCCTGCCAGCTGAGGGCAAATGCACCCTGGGCCCGCATCTCGGCGAACTGCTGCAGGCTGACGCCCAGCGCCGCCTCCCCGGCCGCTTCCGCGGAGCGGGTAATGACCCGCCGCACGATACGACAGCCGCGTTCGGCCAAGCGCGTTCGAGCGGCATCCAGCAGGCTGTCCTTGCCCGAACCTGAAGGCCCGATGAGATAGATCAACCTGCCGGACATCAAAACATCCTCTTCGCTTGTCGCCTGCTGGACCACAACGCCCACAAAAAAGGCGACCCCCGAAGGGTCGCCTTTGCGTTACTGCCCGAATTGCCGTCCCAACCCACCCGGCACGCCATGGATATCCGTCTCTTCCCAAGGCCCGTTCGGGCTGATCGACCGGCTCCAGCCATTGTCGAAGCGATAATACGTGCGCTGGCGGTAGAAGGTATTGGTCTGGTCATCCAGCACATAAACACCAAGCTTGGGATCCCAATGGCTGTTGCCACCCGGCGGCGGCGCGAAGCTGGCGGAGGTGCGTGGCAGTGGCTTGGCAGGTTTGGCCGGAACGCTCGGCTTGCTAGGGGTCGGCGAGGTAGACGGCGTGGGCTTGGGCTGCGAGGGCGGAATCGGCGGCAGCGACGTCGGCTCCGGCCGCTGGACCGCGCACGCGCTTAACCCCAGGACCAGACTGAGCAGGGTGATACGAGCGATAGCGGTCATGGTTGCGTTTTCCTGTTATTTGTCCGGACTGTCGATGGTCAGTTTTTGTGGCGCGGTGGTGCTGCTGGCCAGCGGCTGGCTGCGACCGATCCATTCGCCGGCAGTCGGTTGGCCGGCACGAGAGATGCGCGCAACCAGTTGGACTTCAGGGAAGTTCGACAGTTTCAACTGCGGCATCATTGCGTCGGCATCGCCCAATTCGACAGTCGCCGGCAAGTCAGCCACGGTCAGGCGCTTGGCGGCCAGTGGCGCCGGCGGGCCATTGGTGGCGCGAGCGAAGATGAACACGCTGTCACCCGGTTGAACCTTTGCCTTGAGCGCTGGCGCCAGATCGACGCTGACTTTGATCAGTGCCGACTTGACCGCAGGCGCCTGGGCAACCTTGCCACCGCTGGCTTCGAGTTTTTCAGTGGCGCGGGCAATACCGCCTTGCAGCGCCGCCCGGGAGTTGTCGTCCGGCGGCAGTTGCGCCAGCAGACGATTCCAGTAGTCGATGGCATCCTGATAACGCGCGCTTTCAAACGCGGCAATGCCGAGCAGACCCAGGCTGGTGACTTCCTTAGGATCGGCTTTCAAGGCTTCGTCGGTGAGGGCCTGAACCTTGTCCGACCACTTCTTGCCGTCGGCGAAGTATTGAGCCTGCGCCCATTGCCCGAGCAATTCCGGCTGACGACCGGCCAGGTTCACCGTGCGTTCGAAGATCTTCGCCGCATCGCCAGGACGATCCTGTGCCATGTAGGTCCGACCGAGGAAGTACAGGCCTTCTGCCGAATCCGGTTGAGCCGCGACGGCGCGCTCCAGGCGACGGGTCATCTCTTCCATCGACTGCGGTGCCTGAGAGAATTCGCGAGTCAGCTCGACCTTGTCGCTCGCCCCGAAATGCAGATACAGCCCAAGCCCTAGTACCGGCACCAGAATCGCCGCCAGCAAGGGCAACGGTTTGCCCAGGCGCGCCACGCGCGGTGCCTCGACGCCTTCAGTGTCGGCGAGCAACTCTCGGGCAGCTTCGGCGCGACCGGTTTCCAGTTGCGACGCGTTGAGCACACCCTCTTCCTGCTCGGTTTGCAACTCGGCCACGCGCTCCTGATACAGCGCGACGTTCAGGGCCGTACGATCTTCTTCCAGCTGAGCGCGACGGCCGCGCAGAACGGGGATCAACAGAAAACTCAGGGCAACCAGAAGCAGCAGACCTGCAGCGAGCCAGAAATCAATCATTCTTGGTTTTATCCAACAAGTGGTCGAGGCGCTCGCGCTCCTCGGCAGAAAGCGCGTCCGGGCTGTCGGCGCGTTGCACGCGACGACGGCGGACGATCACGGCGATGATCACAAAACCACCCAGCAACAGGCCGGCCGGGCCGAACCAGAGCAAGGCAGTCTTGGCGTTCAGAGCAGGTTTGTAGCGGACGAAATCACCGTAGCGATCGACCATGAAGTCGATGATCTGCTGATTATCCTTGCCTTCGCCCAACATGCGGAAAATCTCTTTGCGCAGGTCGGCGGCGATCGGTGCGTTGGAATCGGCAATGTCCTGATTCTGGCACTTGGGGCAACGCAGCTCTTTGGTCAGCTCGCGAAAACGCTCGCGGTCGCCTTCTTTGGCAAACTCATAGGTGTCGATGGCCGCGTGTGCCACGCCAGCCATGCTCAGCCCCAGCACAACAGCAGCTATCCAGCGCTTCATGGTTTGGCCTCGTCGACCAGCGCCTGATACTTGGCCGCCAGTTTTTCGCGCCAGACCTGTTCGTCGATCACACCGACGAACTTGTCGCGGATGATGCCCTTGGCATCAATGAAGAAGGTTTCCGGAGCGCCATACACGCCAAGGTTCAGGCCCAGCGTGCCCTCGTCGTCGCGGATGTCCAGTTGATACGGGTTGTGGAATTCCTTCAGCCACTTCAAGGCGTCCGCGTTGACGTCCTTGTAGTTGATGCCGTAGATCACCACGCCCTTCTCGGCCAGTTTGTTCAACACCGGGTGCTCGACCCGGCAGGAAATGCACCAGGTGCCCCAGACGTTGACCAGCGCCGGTTTGCCCACGATGTCAGCCTTGGTCAGGGTCTTGTCGCCCTGCACCGCTGGCAGGGAAAACTCAGGGAACGGCTTGCCGATCATTGCCGAAGGCAGCTCGGCCGGGTCCAGGTACAGACCGCGATAAAGGAACACAGCCACCACCAGAAAAATCACCAGTGGCAACAGCATCAACCAACGTCTCATGCAGTCGCTCCCGACATGCCCAGTGCTTCGCGCACGCGGCTTTTTACCTTGACCCGATAACGCCGGTCCATCGCCGCCAACAACCCGCCGAGCCCGGTGAGCAAACCGCCGAACCAGATCCAGCGCACGAACGGTTTGACGTGCACGCGCACGGCCCAGGCGCCATCGCCCAGCGGTTCGCCGAGTGCGACGTAGAGGTCACGGGTGAAACCGGCGTCGATCCCGGCTTCGGTCATCACCGAGTTCTGCACGGTGTACAGGCGTTTTTCCGGGTGCAGCACGCTGATTTCCTTGCCGTCGCGGATCACCCGCACGGTGCCTTTGTCGGAGGTGAAGTTCGGGCCTTCGAAGTGTTTGGCACCTTCGAACACGAACTGGTAACCGCCCAGGTCCATGGATTCGCCCGGCGCCAGGCGCAGGTCGCGTTCAGCACTGTTCTGGCTCGACAGCACGACACCGAGTGCGCACACGGCGATGCCCAAATGCGCAATTTGCATGCCCCAGTAGCTGCGGGTCAGGGTCGGCAGGCCTTTGATCAAGCCTTTGTGTCGCGTCTTGTCGAAGATGTCGCGCACGCCGGCCAGCAACACCCAGGCCGCGAGCATGAAGGTCGCGATCACCGCCCAGTTGAAATCGCCGTAAGCGACGCCAGCCACCACCGCCAGTGCGGCACTGCCGAGCAGCACCGGGGTCAGCATGCTCATCAGCCATTTGACCGGAGTGTCTTTCCAGCGCACCAACATGCCGACCGCCATCACCACCATCAGCAACGCCATCAACGGAATGAACAGTGCGTTGAAGTACGGCGGGCCGACCGACAGCTTGGCGCCGGTCATGGCATCGAGGATCAGCGGATACAAGGTGCCGAGCAGGATCATCGAAGCCGCCACCACCAGCACCAGGTTGTTGCCCAGCAACAGGGTTTCCCGGGACCAGAGGTTGAAGCCGACATGGCTTTTCACCACCGGCGCGCGCAGGGCAAACAGCGTCAGCGAACCGCCGACCACAAACAGCAGGAAGATCAGGATGAACACGCCGCGCTCCGGGTCCGAGGCAAAGGCGTGAACCGAGGTCAACACGCCGGAACGCACGAGGAAGGTTCCCAGCAAGCTCAGCGAGAAGGCGGCGATGGCCAACAGCACGGTCCAGCTCTTGAACACGCCACGCTTTTCCGTGACCGCCAACGAGTGAATCAACGCGGTACCCACCAGCCATGGCATGAACGAGGCGTTTTCCACCGGGTCCCAGAACCACCAGCCGCCCCAGCCGAGTTCGTAATAAGCCCACCACGAACCGAGGGTGATGCCGATGCCGAGGAAGGCCCAGGCGACGATGGTCCATGGACGCGACCAGCGCGCCCACGCCGCATCAAGACGGCCGCCCAGCAGCGCGGCGATGGCGAACGCAAACGCTACGGAGAACCCGACATAACCCATGTAGAGCATCGGCGGGTGGACGATCAGGCCGATGTCTTGCAGCAACGGATTGAGGTCGCGACCGTCCGCTGGAATTTGCGGGAGGATGCGGGCGAACGGGTTGGAGGTGAGGATCAGGAACAGCAGGAAACCGGTGCTGATCATGCCCATCACCGCCAGCACGCGGGCCAGCATCACTTGCGGCAACTGCCGGGAGAATACCGACACCGCGAAGGTCCAGCCACCGAGGATCAACGCCCACAGCAGCAACGAACCTTCGTGCGCGCCCCACACGGCGCTGAACTTGTAGTACCACGGCAATGCGCTGTTGGAGTTGCTGGCGACGTAGGCAACGGAGAAGTCGTCAGCCATGAATGCGTAGGTCAGGCAACCGAAGGCGAACAACAGAAAGGCAAACTGGCCCCAGGCGGCCGGCTGAGCCAGGCTCATCCACAAGCGGTCGCCGCGCCAGGCTCCCAGCAACGGCACCACGGCTTGAACCAGCGCGAAACACAGCGCCAGAATCATCGCCAGGTGGCCCAATTCAGGGATAAAGATTCCGGATGTCATCAATTAGCCCTCTTTTGCTGGAATGGGTGCCGACTGGCCGCTGTCTTTCAGGGCCTTGGTCACTTCCGGCGGCATGTATTTCTCGTCGTGCTTGGCCAGCACTTCGTCAGCCACCACCACGCCGTCGGCGTTGAGCTTGCCCAGGGCGACGATGCCCTGCCCTTCGCGGAACAGGTCCGGGAGGATGCCGCGGTAGCTGATGGTTACGGACTTGTTGAAGTCAGTCACGATGAACTTCACGTCCAGCGAATCGCCGGAACGTTGCAGCGAACCTTTTTCGACCATCCCGCCGGCACGAATGCGCGTGTCTTGCGGCGCTTCGCCATTGGCGATTTGCGTCGGTGTGTAAAACAGGTTGATGTTCTGCTGCAGGGCGCTCAGGGCCAGGCCGACAGCAGCGCCGACACCGACCAGGATCGCGAGAATGATGATAAGACGCTTTTTGCGCAGCGGATTCACTTGCCGTTCTCCCGGCGCAGTCGACGCGCCTCTTGTTGCAGATAACGCTTGCGGGCCAGGACCGGCGCCGCCACGTTGAGGGCCAGCACCACCAGGCAGATGCCATAGGCTGACCAGACATACAGGCCATGATGGCCCATGGCGAGAAAGTCGCCGAATGAAGCAAAACTCATCGAGCGGCCTCCAGACTGTTCTGTACTTCTGCCTTGACCCAACTGGCGCGGGCTTCGCGCTTGAGCACTTCAAGGCGCATGCGCAGCAGCAGTACCGCGCCGAAGAAACAGTAGAAACCCAGCGCCGTCAGCAGCAGTGGCAGCCACATCTCGGCCGGCATAGCCGGTTTTTCGGTGAGGGTGAAGGTCGCGCCCTGGTGCAGGGTGTTCCACCACTCCACCGAGTACTTGATGATCGGGATGTTGATCACGCCGACAATCGCCAGCACCGCGCAGGCCTTGGCTGCGCTGTCACGATTGCTGATGGCGTTGCCCAGCGCAATGAGACCGAAGTACAGGAACAGCAGAATAAGCATGGACGTAAGTCGCGCATCCCAGACCCACCACGAGCCCCAGGTCGGCTTGCCCCAGATCGCGCCGGTGACCAACGCCACGGCGGTCATCCACGCGCCGATGGGGGCCGCACATTGCAGGGCGACGTCAGCCAGCTTCATCTTCCACACCAGCCCGACGATCCCGCAGACCGCCAGCATCACGTAGATGGACTGCGCCAGCATGGCGGCCGGAACGTGGATATAGATGATGCGAAAGCTGTTGCCTTGCTGGTAGTCAGGCGGCGCGAAGGCCAGCCCCCAAACGACGCCGACGCCGATCAGCAGCAACGCCGCGACGCTCAGCCATGGCAACAGTTTGCCGCTGATGCCGTAAAACCATTTGGGTGAGCCGAGCTTATGAAACCAGGTCCAGTTCATTACTGTTTCCATCACGGGTGCTACTCGCCATCACGAGTAGCGAAGGGTCTGCCTTTCTTACAAGAAAGCGATCAAAAAATGATCAGACCTCATTATTATTCGCCGACGCTGATCTTCAGGCCAGCAGCTATTGCAAAAGGTGTAAGGGTTATCGCCAAGGCGGTCAGGCTACCAAGCCACAGGAGATAACCGGTCGCCGGCATTCCCTGCAAGGCCGCCTGCAAGGCGCCACTGCCAAGAATCAACACCGGGATGTACAACGGCAGAATCAGCAGCGCCAGCAACAGGCCGCCACGCTTCAACCCCACCGTCAGGGCGGCGCCCACCGCACCGAGCAGGCTGAGCACCGGTGTACCGAGCAACAGGGAAAGCAGCAACACCGGCAGACAGGCGGTTGGCAAACCGAGCATCAACGCCAGCAGTGGAGCGAGCAAAACCAGTGCCAGACCAGAGAATGCCCAGTGTGCCAGTACCTTGGCCAAAACCAGAAGAGGCAGGGGGTGCGGCGAAAGGACCCACTGTTCAAGGGAACCGTCTTCGAAATCACTGCGGAAAAGCCCGTCCAGCGAGAGCAAAACCGATAAAAGGGCCGCGACCCAGACCAGTCCCGGAGACAAGGTTTGCAACAATTGAGACTCGGGACCGACCGCCAACGGGAACAGAGCAACCACGATGGCGAAGAATACGAGCGGATTGGCCAACTCCGCCGGACGGCGGAACAACAAGCGAGCCTCACGGGCGACCAACAGGCCGAAAACACTCATACGGCCCAGTTCCCCAGATCAATGTCGCGATAGCCGACCGGCATCCGGGTCAGCGTGTGGTGAGTGGTCAGCACGACCATACCGCCACGCTCACAGTGCGCGGCCAGGTGCTCTTCGAGTTGCGCAACGCCTTGCTTGTCGAGCGCGGTGAACGGCTCGTCGAGGATCCACAGCAGCGGACTGTCCAGGTACAGACGCGCCAACGCCACACGGCGTTGCTGGCCGGCGGACAGGGTGTGACAGGCAACATCTTCGAAACCACGCAGTCCGACTGCGGCAAGCGCGGCCCAGATGGCTTCATGGGAGGCCGGTCGATGCAGGGCGCAGAGCCAGCTGAGGTTTTCTTCCGGGGTCAGCAAATCCTTGATGCCGGCGGCGTGACCGATCCACAGCAGGTTGCGCGCCAGTTCACTGCGCTGTTCGTTCAACGGTTGGCCGTTGAGCAGTACTTGACCGGTGGTCGGTTGCATCAGGCCAGACAGCAGACGTAAAAGGCTGGTTTTGCCGCTGCCGTTGGGGCCGCTGATTTGCAACATTTCGCCACTGGCCAGTGTCAATTCGAGATTTTCGAAGAGCAGCCGAAGGTCTCGCTCACAGGCGAGGGCAACGGTTTGCAGGACAGGACTGGTCAAGAGATCACGGGCCTTTTGCGGTTCAAGTCGGCGGCGGAGCGGCCGCTAAAGAGATGCAGCATAGATGCATTGGCGGCCTGTTCTAGAGAGCTGCGTCAAACAATTGCAATGTTTTCGCCACTCTCCGAAAGACGGGCGGCATTATACATGCCATGCCCTACTCTAAAGAGGGCAATTTCCTCAGGTTGTGACCGCGTATGACAGGCGAAATGAACATCCTCCCGCTACCACCGACCACGCCCGCGACGTCACGTCCGCAGGTGGTGAGTGGCGATTTGCTGAAGCTGCTGACGCCGATGGAGGGCCTGATCACCGCCGGGCAATCCGCCAAGGCCGAAGTGCTGTCGCTCAAGCAGGCGGATCAGACCTTTCAACTGTTGCTCAAGGTCACCCTCGAAAGCGGCCGTCAGACCACGGTTCAGGCCACCAGCAGTCAGCCGCTGCCTCAGGGCACGAACCTGGCGATCACCCAGCCATCGGCGAGCAACCTGGCCATCACCGTGCAACAGGCCATCGCCTCCAGCGTTGCCACCCTCACCCGCCTCGACACGGCACAACTGCCGGTGGGCACCTTGCTGCAAGGCAAAGTGCTGACTTCCCAGGTAATGCCGCAAGTGCCGGGGCAGCCGACGGTGTTTCGTTCGCTGGTGAGCCTGCTCAACACGTCACTGAGCGGCAATACCCTGAGCATCGACAGCCCGACGCCGTTGCGCATCGGCACGTTGTTGAGCGCGCTGGTGCAAGACACCCAGACCCTGAAATTCGTCCCGCTGAGCAATCGGCAGGAACAATTGGCAGTCACCCAGCAACTGGTCAGCCAGCAAAGCCGCCAGGGCTCGCTGGACGGATTGCTCAAACTCTTGCAAAACCTGCCCGCCACGAATCAGACCTCCAGCGATCTGCGAGCCGCGGTGGACAAGCTGCTCGCCGGTCTGCCGGACGTTCAGCAACTGAGCACGCCCAAAGGCCTGGCCCTGGCATTGGCCAATAGCGGCCTGTTTCTCGAGGCGAAACTGCTCACCGGGCAAAATCCGACACTGGCGCCAGACATGAAAGGCGACCTGCTCAAGCTGATCGCGCAACTGAGCCAGGGGCTGCCGGCCAATACCAACCTCAACGCGATCATTGCTGCCAATACCCTGGCCCAGACGATGCCGAGCTTCGTGCGCAGCGCCCTCGGCATGCTCGGTCAGGTCAGCGCCAAACCGCAGCCGACCGGTTTCCCCCTGCCCGAGCGTTTCCTGCAAAGCCTGGACGGCGAAGATGATCTGGAGCACTTGCTGCGGTTGGCCGCCGCGGCAGTCTCACGCCTGCAAAGCCATCAACTGTCTAGCCTGGAGCAGACCGGCGTGACGAACGACGGTCGGCTGATGAGCACCTGGCAGCTGGAAATTCCGATGCGCAATATGCAGGACATCGTCCCGCTGCAGCTCAAGTTCCAGCGCGAGGAAGCCCCCGAAAAAGATCAACCCAATGAGCGCCGTGACGAACGCGAGCCCAAGCAGCAGTTGTGGCGCGTGGACCTGGCCTTCGACATGGAGCCGCTGGGCCCTCTGCAGATTCAGGCACAGCTGATTGGCGGCAGCCTGTCCAGCCAGCTGTGGGCCGAGCGGCCCTACACCGCCAGCCTGATCGAGAGCAATCTGGCCAGCCTGCGCGAACGCTTGCTGGGGTCCGGCCTGAACGTCGGCGATCTCGATTGCCACCACGGCACACCACCCCAAGGGCCGCAAACCCGTCTCGAACAACGCTGGGTCGACGAAACCGCATGAGAAATTCCGATACGCCACGCCAGGCCATCGCCCTCAAATACGACGGCACCCACGCCCCGACCCTCACGGCCAAGGGCGACGAAGAGCTGGCGGAAGAAATCCTGAGGATTGCACGCGATTATGAAGTGCCGATTTACGAGAACGCCGAGCTGGTGAAATTGCTGGCCAGGATGGAGCTGGGGGACAGTATTCCGGAGGAGTTGTATCGGACGATTGCCGAGATCATTGCGTTTGCATGGAATCTGAAGGGCAAGTTCCCGCAGGGGCATGATCCGAGTGCGTTGATGGTCGAGAAAGACATCACCGAGCGCGGGGATGATTATTGATGTGTTGAATGCAAAAGATCGCAGCCTCTTTGCACTCGACGAGGCTGCGATCTTTTGATCTGTCAGTTCTTGTGCAACTTGCTCATCAACTCCGCCTCAGCCTGGGTCAACCCGCAGGACTGAGTCAGTTCATCGACGCTCGCGCCCATTCCGACCAGGCGTGCTGCCTGGGCGAACGACAGGCTCGACGGGTCGCGCTGCTCAAGCTGAGCCAGCTTGTCCGGCAACGGCCCGACGACGGCGCGCAGCTCGTGCAGGTCTTCACCCATGCGCACATTGCCGCTCTGATAGTCGTCAACGCGCTTGGCCAGGTCCTTGATGCGCTGATCACGCAGCGCATCGCCCTGGGCCTGTTGCGCAGCGATCTGCCGCTGGCCCCGAATATACGCCAGAAACATCGCCAGCGTGCCTGCCCAGAAAAGGAACAGGACAATGACCGCAACCTCGAGAATCAATCAGATACTCTCCAGTTCCGACCATTCTTCTTCGCTCATCATCTTGTCCAGCTCGACCAGGATCAGCAATTCGTTGTTCTTGTTGCACACGCCTTGAATGAACTTGGCGGACTCTTCGTTACCCACGTTCGGCGCGGTTTCGATTTCCGACTGACGCAGGTAAACCACTTCGGCCACGCTGTCGACCATGATGCCGACCACTTGCTTGTCGGCTTCGATGATGACGATCCGGGTGTTGTCGCTGATCTCGGCATTCATCAGGCCGAAGCGCTGACGGGTGTCGATCACGGTGACCACGTTACCGCGCAGGTTGATGATGCCCAGCACATAGCTCGGGGCACCCGGGACCGGGGCGATTTCGGTGTAACGCAGGACTTCCTGAACGCGCATCACGTTGATGCCGTAGGTTTCATTGTCCAGCTTGAAGGTTACCCATTGCAGGATCGGATCTTCGGAACCTTTTGCAGACGACGCCTTATCATTCATACCCTGACCCCTCGAAAAACCGCCCTAGCGGTGTGTGTTCGGTGCGATGGCAAGTCACTTGCCCCGCGTGTTGTTATGTCGGTTTGTGGTTCGGCTTGCTGCCGCTCATGTGCTTTGCCCCACCGCTGGCGATCAGCTCGGCCAGTTCGGATACGTCAAGCAACGCACACATGTGTTCAATCACCGTGCCCGCCAGCCATGGCCGTTGACCACGGTGACTGCGCCACTTGATTTCGTTCGGGTCCAGGCGCAACGAGCGGCTGACCTGATGCACCGCCAGCCCCCACTCGTAGCCCTGAACCGAAATAACGTATTGCAGGCCCTGACGGAAGTCATCGCGATAGCGGTCGGGCATGACCCAACGGGCGGTATCGAGCACTTTCAGGTTGCCCGCCTGGCTCGGCAGGATCCCGAGGAACCATTCAGGCTGACCGAACAGCGGCGTCAGCTCCTGACCAGCCAGGGAGTAAATCGAGCCCAGGCACACCAGCGGCACCGCCAGGGTCAACCCGGCGACATCGAACAACAGACATTCGAACGGCTCGGCGGCCCAGGCAGGACGACCGTCGGTTTCCACCGGTGGCGGCGTGTTGCTCGGTGGCAGATGGACTTCGACGATCGGTGGCACCAGGGCTTGCAGCAGCGGCGCGATGGTCGAGACGGGGGCCAGAACCGGCGCCGGCGCCTCGATCAGTGCCACCGGGGCTTTCACCACAGGTGCTGCGACCGGAGCGGCAACGGCTGTCGGTTTCTCAGCCGGTTTTTGCGCATCACGAGCCTGCTCTTCAAGCACCGCAGCCTGGAACTCGTCCAGCGCCGCTTCAACCTCGACCACCTCGGGAATCGCTTCGATTTCCGGCGACAACTCCTCGGTCGCGTCCATCAGCAAGCTGTCCAGATAGGACTGGAGCGCAAGTTGCGGACGGGACGTGATTTTTACCGGGCGATTCATCTCACGCCACCTGCGCAACGGATTGCTGCGTCAGCATGTGCTTGAGCAGTGCGCGATAGGCCAAAACGCCGCGGCTCTTGCCGTCGAATTGCGAAGGCGTCACACCGGCGCGGCTGGCGTCACGCAAACGCGTGTCCACCGGAATGTAGCCTTGCCAGATTTCTTCGGGATATTTGTCGCGCAATACCCGCAAGGTCCCGAGCGAGGCTTGCGTGCGCCGATCAAACAGGGTCGGAACGATGCTGAATGCCAGCGGCTGTTTACGTGAGCGGTTGATCATCGCCAGGGTGTTGACCATGCGCTCCAGGCCTTTGACGGCCAGGTGCTCGGTCTGCACCGGAATCACCAATTGCTGACTGGCCGCCAAGGCATTGACCATCAGCACGCCGAGCAACGGCGGACTGTCGATCACGGCGTAATCGAAGTCCTGCCACAGTTGCGCCAGGCTCTTGGCAATCACCAGGCCCAAACCACTCTGGCCCGGCGACTGACGCTCAAGCGTCGCCAGCGCAGTGCTCGACGGCAACAGGGAAATACTCGCGTGACTGGTGGGCAACAGCAACTGACCGGGCAAGCCTTGCGGCACGCTGCCCTTGTGCAGGAACAGGTCGTAGCTGCTGTGCTCCAGGCTGTCGGGGTCGTAACCGAAGTAGCTGGTCATCGAGCCGTGGGGGTCGAGATCGACCACGACCACGCGCTTGCCCGCCTCGGCCAGCAACCCGGCTAAAGCGATAGAGGAAGTGGTTTTACCAACACCACCCTTTTGATTGGCAACGGCCCAGACTCTCATTCGGATTGTTCCTCCCGGTCGACTCGACCGGGAAATAGCTCAACGTATTAATGCGGGTGACGGAGAATTGACGGCGTTCTCTCGTCCCGGCGACTTGACCGGTGCAGGTGCAGTTTGTGTGCCAGCGCGCTTCAACGCGGCATCCGGTTGCGCATGGGCGGTTCCGGTGCCGGTGAGGCTGCGGCGTACATCGAGATTTCGTGACACGACCAGCACCACGCGACGGTTGCGCGCCCTGCCTTCCGCCGTGGCGTTGTTGGCCACCGGCTGGAATTCGCCATAACCCACCGACGCCAGCCGACCCGGATTCACACCCTGCATCGCCAGCATGCGCACGATGCTCGCCGAACGCGCCGAGGAAAGTTCCCAGTTGGTCGGGTACTGCGCGGTGCGGATCGGTTGATCGTCGGTGAACCCTTCGACGTGAATCGGGTTGTCGAACGGTTTCAGGATCGCGGCGACTTTATCGATGATGTTGAACGCCATGTCGCTGGGCATGGCGTCGCCACTGCCGAACAACAGGCTGGAATTGAGTTCGATCTCGACCCACAGCTCGTTACCGCGCACGGTCATCTGATTGGAGCTGATCAAGTCGCCGAACGCGGCGCTGATGTCATCGGCAATGCTTTTCAGCGGATCACTGGCCCCGGCAATGCCGGCGTCGACTTGCTCGCTGTCCTTGACCAACGGCTTGGCCGGGGTCACGGTTTTCGGTCTTTCTTCACCGATGGGGATCGGCTTGAGCGCGCGATCCGAATCGGTGAACACGCCGATCAACGCTTCCGAAATGATCTTGTACTTGCCTTCGTTGATCGAAGAGATCGAGTACATCACCACGAAAAAGGCGAACAGCAACGTAATGAAGTCGGCGTAGGAAACCAGCCAGCGCTCATGGTTTACATGTTCTTCAGGTTGCCGGCGACGAGCCATAGTCCATTACCCCCATCAATCCATGAAGCCTTGAAGCTTCAACTCGATAGAGCGAGGGTTTTCACCTTCGGCGATCGACAGAATGCCTTCCAGCAACATTTCGCGATAACGCGATTGGCGCAATGCAACGGATTTGAGTTTGGCGGCAATCGGCAGCAGCACCAGGTTGGCACTGGCCACGCCGTAGATCGTGGCGACGAACGCCACGGCAATGCCGCTGCCCAGCTGCGACGGATCGGCCAGGTTGCCCATCACGTGAATCAGGCCCATCACCGCACCGATGATGCCGATGGTCGGCGCGTAGCCGCCCATGCTTTCGAAGACTTTGGCGGCTTCGATGTCACGGCTTTCCTGGGTGTAGAAATCCACTTCCAGAATGCTGCGAATCGCTTCCGGCTCGGCGCCGTCCACCAGCAGTTGCAGGCCTTTGCGCGAGTAAGCGTCGGGTTCGGCGTCGGCCACCCCTTCCAGACCGAGCAGACCTTCCTTGCGGGCGGTCAGGCTCCAGTTCACCACGCGATCGACGCCGCCGGCGAGGTCCACGCGCGGTGGGAACAGGATCCAGCCGAGAATCTGCATGGCGCGCTTGAAGGCGCTCATCGGCGATTGCAACAGCGCAGCGCCGACGGTCCCGCCGAGCACTATCAACGCCGCCGGGCCGTTGGCCAGCGCGCCGAGGTGACCGCCTTCAAGGTAGTTGCCACCGATGATGGCGACGAACGCCATGATGATCCCGATAAGGCTGAGTACATCCATCAGATACACGCCTCGACCAGGTGCTTGCCTATGTCGTCGAGGCCGTACACCGCATCGGCGAGTTCGGCTTTGACGATGGCCATCGGCATGCCGTAGATCACGCAGCTGGCTTCATCCTGAGCCCAGATCGAGCTGCCGCCCTGCTTGAGCAGACGCGCACCTTCACGACCGTCGGCGCCCATGCCGGTCAGTACGACCGCCAGAACTTTGTCACCGTAGGACTTGGCGGCAGACCCAAAGGTGATGTCCACGCACGGCTTGTAGTTCAGACGTTCGTCGCCCGGCAGGATTTTCACCGCGCCACGGCCATCGATCATCATTTGCTTGCCACCCGGTGCCAGCAGCGCCAGGCCCGGACGCAGGATGTCGCCATCCTCGGCTTCCTTGACACTGATGCGGCAGAGCTTGTCCAGGCGTTCGGCGAAGGCCTTGGTGAACGCCGCCGGCATATGCTGGATCAACACGATCGGGGCCGGGAAGTTGGCCGGCAATTGCGTCAATACACGCTGCAGGGCAACCGGGCCGCCGGTGGACGTGCCGATGGCAACCAGCTTGTAGGCTTTGCGTTTCGGCGCGGGCGACGACGGTGCGTGCGCAGGCGCACGGGCCGGGATCGGTGCCGGGCGTGCCGGCGCGTTGCTGCCATAACTGCCGACGCTGGAGGGCGCTGGGGTCGGGGCTGGCGCGGCGACCGGGGCTGGTGCCGGCGCGCTGTAAGCGCTGACACGACGGTTACTGCGCGAAATGCTGAGAATCTTCTCGCACAGCAGTTGCTTGACCTTCTCGGGATTGCGCGAGATGTCTTCGAAATTCTTCGGCAGGAAATCCACCGCGCCGGCGTCCAGCGCATCCAGGGTCACCCGGGCGCCTTCATGCGTCAGCGAGGAGAACATCAACACCGGTGTCGGGCAGCGCTGCATGATGTGCCGCACTGCCGTGATGCCATCCATCATCGGCATCTCGTAGTCCATGGTGATCACGTCCGGCTTGAGGGCCAGCGCCTGATCGATCGCCTCTTTTCCGTTGGTTGCCGTGCCGACAACCTGGATATTCGAATCCGCTGAAAGAATTTCCGAGACGCGGCGGCGGAAAAACCCCGAATCGTCCACCACCAGGACCTTGACTACCATAAACACTCCGTTAGGCGGGGGCGAGGCTCAGTCGCCCCGCTCCCCCAGAATCAAATACGCCGTGCGGCGTAACGCTTGAGCATGCTCGGAACATCGAGAATCAGCGCAATGCGGCCGTCACCGGTGATGGTGGCGCCGGACATGCCCGGAGTTCCCTGGAGCATTTTGCCCAATGGCTTGATGACCACTTCTTCCTGGCCGACCAGTTGATCGACGACGAAGCCGATCCGCTGGGTGCCCACCGAAAGGATCACCACATGGCCTTCGCGCTGCTCTTCGTGAGCGGCGGAGCTGACCAGCCAGCGCTTGAGGTAGAACAGTGGCAACGCCTTGTCCCGCACGATCACCACTTCCTGGCCGTCCACCACGTTGGTGCGCGACAGGTCGAGGTGGAAGATCTCGTTGACGTTCACCAGCGGGAACGCAAACGCCTGGTTGCCGAGCATGACCATCAGCGTTGGCATGATCGCCAGGGTCAACGGCACCTTGATGACGATCTTCGAGCCTTTGCCCTTGGTCGAGTAGATGTTGATGGTGCCGTTGAGCTGGGCGATCTTGGTTTTCACCACGTCCATGCCCACGCCACGGCCCGACACGTCGGAGATCTCGGTTTTGGTCGAGAAACCCGGTGCGAAGATCAGGTTGAAGCAATCGGACTCGCTCAGACGGTCCGCCGCATCCTTGTCCATCAAGCCTTTCTTCACCGCGATGCCGCGCAACACGTCGGCGTCCATGCCCTTGCCGTCATCGGAGATGGACAGCAGGATGTGGTCGCCTTCCTGTTCAGCGGACAGGATCACTTTGCCGCTACGCGGCTTGCCCATCGCTTCGCGGTCAGCCGGCTCTTCGATACCGTGGTCGACCGAGTTGCGCACCAAGTGGACCAGCGGGTCGGCCAGTGCCTCGACAAGGTTCTTGTCGAGGTCGGTTTCTTCGCCGACCAGCTCCAGGTTGATCTCTTTCTTGAGCTGGCGAGCCAGGTCGCGAACCAGACGCGGGAAGCGCCCGAAGACTTTCTTGATCGGTTGCATCCGGGTCTTCATGACCGCGGTTTGCAAGTCAGCCGTGACCACGTCGAGGTTCGACACGGCTTTGGACATGGCTTCATCGGCGCTGTTGGCACCCAGGCGAACCAGGCGGTTACGCACCAGTACCAACTCGCCCACCATGTTCATGATTTCGTCGAGGCGCGCGGTGTCGACCCGCACGGTGGTCTCGGCTTCGCTGGCCGGTTTTTCCGCCGGCGGCGCGGACGGCGCACGGGCTGGGGCCGGTGCAGCAGCGGCAGCAGGCTTCGACGCTTCGGCTTTTGGCTCGGGCGCCTTGGCGACAGGTGCCGGGGCTTTGGCGACAGGCGCGGCTACCGAAGAAGCGGCAGAACCGGTACCGACTTCGGTGAACTTGCCTTTACCGTGCAATTCGTCGAGCAGCGATTCGAACTCGTGGTCCGAGATCAGATCGCTGCCGGCCGCTTTAGCGGTAGGCACCGCGGCGGCCGGGGCCGAAGCAATGGCCGACTCCAGCGCGTCGACGGCAAAGCTGCCCTTGCCGTGCAGTTGATCGAGCAGTGCTTCGAACTCGTCGTCGGTGATGTCGGAACTGTCGCCTGCCGCTTTCGGGGCAGCCGGTGCGGCGGGGGCTGCAGGTGCCGCCACCGCGTCGACGGCGAACTGGCCTTTGCCGTGCAATTGATCGAGCAACGACTCGAATTCTGCATCGGTGATTTCGTCGCTGGCTGCTGCATCCGCGGCAGGCTGCGCAGCCGCCACCGGCGCCTCGGCCTGAGCCTTGACGGCGTTCAGCGAGTCCAGCAGTTGTTCGAATTCGTTATCGGTGATGTCGCCTGATTCGGCTTCGGCAGCCGGTTCTTCCACCACTTGAGCCACAGGTGCGGCTTCATCGGCGGTTTGCGGCTCGGCCAGACGGGCCAGGGCCGCGAGCAATTCAGGCGTGGCAGCCGTGATCGGGCTGCGTTCGCGGACTTCGCTGAACATGCTGTTCACCGCGTCCAGCGCTTCGAGTACCACGTCCATCAATTCCGAGTCGACGCGACGTTCACCCTTGCGCAGGATGTCGAACACGTTCTCGGCGATGTGACAGCACTCCACCAGCTCGTTGAGCTGGAGGAAGCCGGCGCCCCCTTTTACAGTGTGAAAACCGCGAAAAATTGCATTGAGCAAGTCCGCATCATCCGGTCGGCTTTCAAGCTCGACCAGCTGTTCGGACAGTTGCTCTAGAATCTCGCCGGCCTCAACCAGGAAATCCTGAAGGATCTCTTCATCGGCGCCGAAGCTCATTAAGGGGGTGCTCCTAACAGGTCTAAAAACCTAAAAAACCTAAAATTCTAAATTTCTAAAATCCCAGGCTGGATAGCAAATCGTCCACATCGTCCTGACCGGACACAACGTCTTCTCTTTTATCGGCATGAATCTGCGGACCTTCACCCTGAGAGAGATGTTTTTGCGGATCTTTTTCAGCAAGCATCGCTTCACGGTCATGTTCGATGCCCGCAAAGCGGTCCACCTGACTGGCCATAAGCACGAGCTTGAGCAGGTTGCTTTCAACTTCGGTGACCAATTGGGTCACGCGCTTGATCACTTGACCTGTGAGGTCCTGATAATCCTGAGCGAGCAGAATGTCGTTGAGGTTGCTCGACACTGCGCGATTGTCCGCGCTGCTGCGTGTCAGGAAACCGTCGACACGCCGAGCCAGTTCGCGGAACTCCTCGGCCCCGACTTCGCGACGCATGAACCGCCCCCAATCCGTGCTCAGCGCCTGAGCTTCATCGCTCAGGCTGTTGACCAGCGGTGTGGAGTTTTCGACCAGATCCATGGTGCGGTTGGCTGCAGCCTCGGTCAGCTTCACCACGTAGCCCAAGCGCTCAGTGGCATCCGTGATCTGCGACACTTCCTCGGCTTGCGGCATGTGCGGGTCAATCTGGAAATTGACGATCGCGCTGTGCAGCTCGCGGGTGAGCTTGCCCACTTCCTGATACAGGCCGCGGTCACGGGTCTGATTGAGCTCATGGATCAGTTGCACAGCGTCGCCGAACCTGCCTTTTTCAAGGCTTTCGACCAATTCGACCGCGTGTTTTTTCAGGGTCGATTCAAAATCGCCCTGTGAAGATTCGTTGTGGTCCATAGCTCCCCCGTGGCGCAGTTTCTCAACCGATGCGTTCGAAAATCTTCTCGATTTTTTCTTTTAACGCCTGGGCCGTGAAGGGTTTGACCACATAGCCGTTAACACCGGCCTGGGCCGCTTCGATGATCTGCTCGCGCTTGGCTTCAGCGGTCACCATCAGCACTGGCAGGTGCTTGAGCTTTTCATCGGCGCGCACGTGGCGCAGCAGATCGATGCCGGTCATGCCAGGCATGTTCCAGTCCGTTACCAGAAAGTCGATGCTCCCGCTGTTGAGAACCGGAATGGCAGTAGTGCCATCGTCGGCCTCCACCGTGTTGGTGAACCCAAGGTCACGCAACAGGTTTTTTATGATCCGCCGCATCGTTGAGAAGTCATCAACGATGAGGATTTTCATGTTCTTGTCCAATTCGACCTCCAAGCAGTCTTAAACGCGCCCAGCACCTGGACGCGCCATTTCAATCAATCCGGCAAAGCACTCAATGACTGTCTGGAGCACAACAGATCGAGACCGGCGCAGTTCAACACCACACCAGCCACGTTCGCAGTGTCCCCACACTGCCTTCAGCGCGCTCGCCACTCCCCCAAACGCCCCCGCAAACGGGCCGCGCACTGGCTGTGTAACTGGCTGACCCGAGATTCGCTGACCCCCAGGACCTCACCGATTTCCTTGAGATTCAACTCTTCGTCGTAGTACAGCGCCAACACCAGTCGCTCACGCTCCGGCAAATTGGCAATCGCGTCCGCCAGCGCCGCCTGGAAGCGTTCATCTTCCAGATCGCGTGACGGCTCGAGATGAGCACTCGCGCCATCCTCGTGCAGCCCTTCGTGTTCGCCGTCCTGCAAAAGATCGTCGAAACTGAATAACCGGCTGCCCAGGGTGTCGTTCAAAATCCCGTAGTAATCGTCGAGACTCAATTGGAGTTCGGCCGCAACTTCGTGATCTTTAGCGTCACGGCCGGTTTTAGCTTCAATCGAGCGAATTGCGTCGCTGACCATGCGGGTATTGCGGTGGACCGAGCGTGGCGCCCAGTCCCCCTTGCGGACTTCATCGAGCATCGCGCCGCGGATTCGAATGCCCGCGTACGTCTCGAAACTCGCGCCTTTGCTGGCGTCGTATTTGGTCGACACTTCAAGCAGGCCAATCATGCCGGCCTGGATCAGGTCTTCGACCTGGACACTGGCCGGCAATCGCGCCAGCAAGTGATAGGCAATGCGTTTGACCAGTGGCGCGTAACGCTCGATCAGCTCGTACTGCGCGTCACGTGCCGATTTCTTGTAAAGGTTGTAACCGCTGGCTGTCATAGCACGGGTCCTGCCGTTTGTTGCACGAGGCGCTCGACGAAAAACTCCAGGTGTCCGCGCGGGTTGGCAGGCAGCGGCCAGGTATCGACCTTTTGTGCGATGGCCTTGAAGGCCAGGGAGCACTTGGAACGCGGGAAAGCTTCATAAACCGCGCGCTGCTTCTGAACGGCCTTGCGCACGCTTTCGTCGTACGGCACCGCACCGACGTATTGTAAGGCGACGTCAAGGAAGCGATCCGTGACCTTGGTCAACTTGGCGAACAGGTTGCGACCTTCCTGCGGGCTCTGGGCCATGTTGGCCAGGACGCGGAAGCGGTTCATGCCGTAGTCGCGGTTCAGCAGCTTGATCAGTGCGTAGGCGTCGGTGATCGAGGTCGGCTCGTCGCAGACCACCAGCAAGACTTCCTGCGCGGCGCGAACGAAACTGACTACCGAGTCACCAATACCTGCAGCGGTGTCTATCACCAGGACGTCGAGGTTGTCGCCGATATCGCTGAACGCCTGGATCAGGCCGGCATGTTGCGCCGGGCTCAGATGCACCATGCTCTGCGTGCCGGACGCCGCCGGGACGATGCGGATACCGCCGGGCCCCTGCAACAACACGTCGCGCAGCTCACAGCGGCCTTCGATTACGTCAGCCAGGGTACGTTTGGGTGTCAGTCCCAGCAGGACGTCAACGTTCGCCAGCCCCAGATCGGCGTCCAGCAGCATGACGCGCCGGCCGAGCTCAGCTAGAGCCAGGGACAAGTTCACTGACACGTTAGTCTTCCCGACGCCACCTTTGCCGCCGGTCACCGCGATCACCTGTACGGGATGCATGCTGCCCATGTTATTTCTTTACCTTGTCTTGCATAGACGGAGGCCACATTACTGGCTGCGCGTTCACAAACGGAACAATGCATGGCAGACCATCGATGTAGGTACAAAAACTGTTCATTAATACCTCAGCCAACCTGCTTGGTCGGACTGTGGTAAATATCAGCGAACATGTCAGCCATGGCTTCTTCGCTGGGTTCTTCCTGCATTTGCACGCTGACGGCGCGGCTCACCAGCTGATGACGACGCGGCAGATGCAAATCATCCGGAATCCGCGGTCCATCGGTCAGGTAAGCCACCGGCAACTCATGACTGATTGCCAGGCTCAACACCTCACCCAGGCTTGCTGTTTCATCCAGTTTAGTCAGGATGCAGCCAGCCAGCCCGCAGCGCTTGTAACTGTGATAAGCGGCGGTTAGAACCTGTTTCTGGCTGGTGGTTGCCAGAACCAGATAATTTTTTGATTTGATGCCACGACCGGCCAGGCTTTCGAGCTGCATGCGCAGTGCCGGATCGCTGGCCTGAAGACCCGCGGTATCGATCAGCACTACACGTTTGCGCAGCAACGGGTCCAGCGCCTGCACCAGGGACTGGCCCGGGTCGATGTGGGTGACCGACACGTTGAGGATCCGACCCAAAGTCTTCAGTTGTTCCTGAGCGCCGATACGGTAGCTGTCCATGCTCACCAGCGCGATGTTCTGCGCGCCGTACTTGAGCACGTAACGGGCCGCGAGCTTGGCCAGCGTGGTGGTCTTGCCCATGCCGGCAGGGCCAACCATGGCAATCACGCCGCCCTCTTCCAGTGGCTCGACTTCCGGCGTGGCAATCATCCGTGCCAGGTGCGCCAGCAACATGCGCCAGGCCTGACGAGGTTCGTCAATGCCGGTGATCAGTTCCAGCAGATCGCGGGACAACGGACCGGACAAACCGATGCGCTGCAGGCGACGCCACAGGTTGGCCTGGGCCGGACGGCTGCCTTGCAGCTGATTCCAGGCCAGGGAGCCAAGTTGTACTTCCATCAGTTCGCGCAGGCTGTTGAGTTCGAAACGCATCGAATCGAAAGCCCGCGGATCGACACCGCCGGAGGCTGGCGCAGGGGCCGGGGCTGCACGGCGGGGTTCAGTGTAGGTCGGTTCGATCAGCGGTTCGGCGGCGGTGAGTGGCAGGCCGGCGAACAACTGGCGATTGGTGGACTTGTCGCTCTCGCCCTCGCTACGCAGGCTCAGTTCGGCCTGGGCGGTCACGATCCGCGACTGGGTCTTGCGCAGCTCGTCCTCGAGTTCCATGTTCGGAACACGCGGAGCCAGCGCCGACAGTTTGTAATCAAGGGCAGCCGTCAACTCGACACCACCGGCGATCCGGCGGTTGCCAATGATGGCGGCATCAGCGCCCAGCTCATCACGAACCAGTTTCATGGCCTGACGCATATCGGCGGCGAAAAAACGCTTAACTTGCATAAACCACTACCTCAGCCGTTGGGCCCTACTGTCGCAACGATGGTCACTTGCTTGTTGTCAGGGATTTCCTGGTAAGCCAACACATGCAAACCCGGGACTGCCAACCGGCCAAATCGCGACAGCATCGCGCGAACCGGACCGGCCACCAGCAGAATCACCGGTTGACCTTGCATTTCCTGACGCTGCGCCGCTTCGATCAACGAGCGTTGCAGTTTTTCAGCCATGCTTGGCTCCAGCAGAACGCCCTCTTCCGAGCCTTGTCCTGCCTTCTGAAGACTATTGAGCAATATTTGTTCCAACCTTGGCTCAAGAGTGATAACTGGCAGCTCCGACTCAGTCCCCACAATGCTTTGGACGATTGCACGGGATACGCCGACGCGTACGGCAGCCACCAGCGCGGCAGTATCTTGACTCTTGGCCGCATTGTTCGCGATCGCCTCGGCGATGCTGCGAATGTCCCGTACGGGCACCTGTTCGGCCAGCAACGCCTGGAGCACCTTGAGCAGCTGCGACAACGACACCACGCCCGGCACCAGCTCCTCGGCCAGTTTAGGCGAGCTTTTGGCCAGCAATTGCATGAGTTGTTGCACTTCTTCGTGGCCGATCAGCTCACTGGAGTGCTTGTACAAAATCTGGTTCAAGTGGGTTGCCACTACCGTACTGGCATCTACCACGGTGTAACCGAGGGATTGTGCCTGCGCACGCTGACTGACTTCGATCCAGACCGCCTCCAGCCCGAAAGCCGGATCTTTGGCGGTGATGCCGTTGAGCGAACCGTAGACCTGGCCCGGGTTGATCGCCAGTTCCCGATCCGGATAGATCTCCGCTTCGGCCAGGATCACCCCCATCAGGGTCAGTCGATAGGCACTTGGTGCGAGGTCGAGGTTGTCACGGATATGCACAGTCGGCATCAGGAAACCCAGGTCCTGTGACAGCTTCTTGCGCACGCCCTTGATACGCGCCAGCAACTGCCCCCCCTGATTGCGGTCCACCAGCGGGATCAGGCGATAGCCGACTTCCAGGCCAATCATGTCGATCGGCGTCACATCGTCCCAGCCAAGCTCTTTGGTTTCCTGAGCGCGGGCCGGCGATGGCAACAGCTCCTGCTGACGCTTGACCTCTTGCAAGGCCTGAACCTTGACGGTGTTCTGCTTCTTCCAGAAAAGGTACGCGCCGCCGGCCGCCAGGGCCGCCATGCTCAGAAAAGAGAAGTGCGGCATGCCGGGCACCAGGCCCATGACCGCCATCAAACCCGCCGCCACGGCCAGCGCCTTGGGTGAGGCGAACATCTGGCGATTGATCTGCTTGCCCATGTCTTCCGAACCGGAAGCACGGGTCACCATGATCGCGGCGGCTGTCGATAACAACAGTGATGGCAATTGCGCCACCAAACCGTCACCGATGGTCAACAGCGCGTAAACCTTGCCAGCATCACCGAAGGTCATGCCGTGCTGGAAAATACCGACGGCCATACCGCCGATCAGGTTGATGAACAGAATCAGCAAACCGGCAATGGCATCACCGCGCACGAACTTGCTGGCACCGTCCATGGAACCGTAGAACTCGGCTTCCTGGGCCACTTCCATCCGACGCAGTTTGGCCTGGTTTTGATCGATCAGACCGGCGTTCAAATCGGCGTCGATCGCCATTTGTTTGCCGGGCATCGCATCGAGGGTGAAACGCGCGCTCACCTCGGAAATCCGTCCGGCACCCTTGGTCACCACGACGAAGTTGATGATCATCAAAATCGCGAAGACCACGATACCAACCACGTAGTTACCGCCGATCACCACCTCACCGAACGCCTGGATCACCTTGCCCGCGGCGGCATGACCGTCCTGACCGTGGAGCATCACCACCCGCGTGGAGGCCACGTTCAGCGCCAGCCGCAACAGCGTTGCCACCAGCAGAATGGTCGGGAACACCGCGAAATCCAGCGGCCGCAGAGCGTAGACGCAGACCAGCAACACGACAATCGACAGCGCAATGTTGAACGTGAAGAACACGTCCAGCAGGAACGGCGGCACGGGCAGCATCATCATGGCCAGCATGACCAGCAGCAACAACGGCACGCCCAGATTGCCCCGACTCAGGTCGGCAACGTTTGTGCGGGCATTGTTGATAAACTGAGAGCGATCCACCGGTTTTCCCCGTTCCTTTAAAGCAAACTTTTGACGCCCGAAGCAGGCGCAGAGCGGCTACTGCAAGAAGCCTTCCAACTTTTGCCGAGGGTTGGAACAGAGGGATTTATTGACCGGAATGGGTGATGCCTGGACCGGCCTCATCGCGGGCAAGCCCGGCTCCCACAGAGACCGAGGCTGAACACAGAACCTGTGGGAGCGTGGCTTGCCCGCGATGGGGCCATCACTGTCAGTGCAGGTAATCAGGAATCGCGCCGCAGATCCGGCGGAATCGGCAAATCATCCTTGAGCGGTTCAGGACGCTTGCCCTTGCCAGCGCGGTGCTGGCGGATCTGATAGACGTAGGCCAATACCTGGGCGACCGCCAGATACAACCCACCGGGAATTTCCTGCTCCAGCTCCGTGGAATAGTAGATCGAACGCGCCAGGGCCGGCGATTCCAGCAGCAACACCTCATTGGCCACGGCGATCTCGCGGATTTTCAACGCCAGGAAGTCACTACCCTTGGCCAGCAGTACCGGTGCAGCACCTTTTTCCGCATCGTACTTGAGGGCCACGGCGTAGTGCGTCGGGTTGGTAATGACCACGTCGGCCTCGGGAATCGCGGCCATCATCCGCCGCTGGGACATCTCGCGCTGCAACTGGCGAATCCGCTGCTTGACCTCCGGCTTCCCCTCCTGATCCTTGTGCTCATCGCGCACTTCCTGCTTGGTCATCAGCAGTTTCTTGTGGCTCTGGTAAAGCTGCACCGGAACATCCACCGCCGCGATCAGAATCAGCCCACACGCCATCCACAACGTGCTCCAACCCACCAGCTGAACGCTATGAATGATTGCCTGTTCCAGCGGCTCATGGGCAATACGCAGCAAGTCATCGATGTCAGAGCGCAGGACGGACAAAGCCACAAACAGGATCAGCAGAAATTTAGCCAGCGCCTTGAGCAGCTCGATCACGGCCGTACTGGAGAACATCCGCTTGAGCCCCGCCGCCGGGTTCATCCGGCTGAATTTGGGTGCAAGGCTCTTGCCGGCAAACAGCCATCCACCCAGGGAAATCGGCCCCAGAAAAGCCGCCAGCAGCAGCAACAGCAATATCGGCTGGACCGCCAGAAGGGCAATCTTTCCTGAATGCAGCAGGTACTCCCCCATCTGCCCGGGATCCAGCAACACCTCCCGCGGCAGGGAAAAGTTCAGGCGCATGATTTCCAGCAGATCCAGAGCCAGACCGCCGCCATAGATCAACAGCCCCCCGGCACCGGCCATCATGGTTGCCAGGGTATTGAGCTCTTTGGAGCGGGCGATCTCGCCCTTGTCCCGGGAGTCCTTTTTGCGCTTCTCCGTGGGGTCTTCTGTTTTGTCCTGACCGCTCTCGCTCTCGGCCATGGCTAGCGCGCCTGCGCCATGTCACGTAACAGCTGCAGGGCCTCGGTGGCCAAGGGCTGATACTGATTGAGAATGTCGCCGAGACCGACCCAGAAAATCACCAGACCCAGCACCAGGGTCAGGGGAAAACCAATGGAGAAAATGTTCAACTGCGGCGCCGCCCGAGTCATCACGCCGAAGGCAATGTTAACCACCAACAACGCCGTGATCGCCGGCATGACCAGCAGCATCGCTGCCCCCAGCACCCAACCCAGCTTGTTGGCCAGTTCCCAGAAGTGATTGATCAGCATGGCGCTGCCGACGGGCATCGTGGTGAAACTCTCCGTCAGCACTTCGAACACCACCAGATGCCCATTCATGCCGAGAAACAGCAGGGTCACGAGCATCGTCAGGAACTGCCCGATGACTGCCGCCGACACACCGTTGGTGGGGTCGACCATCGAGGCGAACCCCATGCCCATCTGAATCGAAATGATCTGCCCGGCGACGACAAACGCCTGAAAAAACAGCTGGAGCGAGAGCCCCATCAATGCGCCGATTATGATCTGTTCGGCGATCAGCAGCAGTGCGCTCAGGTCCAGCGCATGAACCTGCGGCATCGGTGGCAGGCCCGGCACGACAACCACTGTGATTGCCAGCGCGAAATACAATCGCACACGGGTCGGCACCAGGGTCGTGCCAAAAATAGGCATGGTCATCAGGACGGCGCCGATGCGAAACAACGGCAATATGAACGAAGCAACCCAGGTACTGATCTGGGTGTCGGTCAGCTGCAGCAGTGACATGGCTTAGCCGATGACCCGAGGAATATTGCCGTACAACTGCAGAATGTATTCCATGAAGGTCTGCACCAGCCACGGGCCGGCGACGATCAGCGTGACCAGCATCACCAGCAGGCGCGGCAGGAAGCTCAGGGTCTGTTCGTTGATCTGAGTGGCAGCCTGGAACATGGCCACCAACAGACCCACCAGCAAACTCGGAATCACCAGCACGGCAACCATCATGGTGGTCAGCCAGAGCGCTTCACGAAAGATGTCTACCGCAACTTCCGGCGTCATGGAGAGACACCGCCGAAGCTGCTGGCCAACGTACCGATGATCAATGCCCAACCATCCACCAGCACGAACAGCATGATCTTGAACGGCAGGGAAATGATCAGTGGCGAGAGCATCATCATACCCATCGCCATCAGCACACTGGCCACGACCAGGTCGATGATCAGGAAGGGAATGAAGATCATGAACCCGATCTGGAACGCGGTTTTCAATTCGGAAGTGACGAAGGCCGGCACCAGGATGGTCAGTGGCGCCTGATCCGGCGTAGCGATGTCGGTGCGCTTGGACAGACGCATGAACAGCTCAAGATCGCTACTGCGCGTCTGGGCCAGCATGAAGTCCTTGATCGGCACCTGGGCCTTGGCCACGGCATCTTGCGCGGTGAGTTTTTCCGCCAGATAGGGCTGCAAGGCATCCTGGTTAACCCGGTCGAACACCGGCGCCATGATGAACAGCGTCAGGAACAACGCCATGCCGGTGAGAATCTGGTTCGACGGCGTCTGCTGCAGACCCAGAGCCTGACGCAGGATCGAGAAGACGATGATGATCCGGGTGAAACTGGTCATCAGCATGACGAACGCCGGAATGAAACTCAGCGCGGTCATGATCAGCAGGATCTGCAGGCTGACCGAGTATTCCTGGGCGCCCTGGGCATTGGTGCCCAGGGTGATCGCCGGGATCGACAACGGATCGGCGGCGAAGGCCAGCGGCGCGGCCAGCATCAGGGCCAGCGTCAAGATGATGCGTAGCGCACCCATTACTTCTTATCCTTCTGATCCTTGCCCAACAGCTCCATCAGGCGCTGGGCAAACTCCGGGGTCGCTTTCTCGGTAACCGGCACCTGCACCGGCTCCTTGAGCACATGCAAGGCAGTGATGGTGCCGGGGCTCAAGCCGAGCAGAATCTGCTCGTTGCCAACCTGCACCAGCATCAAACGGTCACGCGGGCCCAGGGCGCGGGAGCCGATCAGTTCGATCACCTGCCCCTTGCCGGCCGGCCCGGCCTGCTGGACCCGGCGCAACAGCCAGGCGAGGAAGAAGATCAACCCCAGCACCAGCAGCAAACCAAGCACCAGCTGCGTCAATTGTCCCGCCACACCACTGCTGACAGCAGGTGCCGCGGCAACAGTCGCCACGGGCTCGGCCGCCAGGACACTGAACGGCAAGGCCAGCACTACCCCCAGAACCTTTTTCACTCAGCGCAGCTTCTTGATTCGTTCGCTTGGGCTGATCACGTCGGTCAGGCGGATGCCGAACTTCTCGTTGACCACCACCACTTCACCGTGAGCGATGAGCGTGCCGTTGACCAGCACATCCAGCGGCTCACCGGCCAGGCGATCAAGCTCGATCACCGAACCCTGGTTGAGCTGCAGCAGGTTGCGGATGTTGATGTCGGTGCTGCCCACTTCCATGGAAATCGACACCGGGATGTCGAGGATCACATCCAGGTTCGGACCATCCAGCGTGACCGGATCGTTGTTTTTCGGCACGCTGCCGAACTCTTCCATCGGCAGACGGTTGGACGGCGAACTGGCGGCGTCGGCGGCCAGCAAGGCATCGATATCGTCCTGCCCGGCGTCGCCGGTTTCTTCCAGGGCCGCAGCCCATTCATCGGCCAGCGCCTGGTCGTCCTGGGTATTCATGTCGTTAGCCATCATGTGTCCTCGGCGGGCACCCCTTGAACGGGGTGCCGTCAGTTAATAGCGAATGGGAGCAGCGCCGCTTAACGGCGCTCGATCGGCTCGATCACTTGCAACGCGAGGTTGCCTTTGTGCGAGCCCATCTTGACCTTGAACGCAGGCACGCCATTGGCGCGCATGATCATTTCTTCCGGCATCTCGACCGGGATGATGTCCCCCGGCTGCATGTGCAGAATGTCGCGCAGGCGCAACTGGCGACGGGCAACCGTGGCCCCGATCGGCACGTCAACGTCCAGCACGTCCTGGCGCAGGGCATTGACCCAGCGCTCGTCCTGATCGTCGAGGTCCGACTGGAAGCCGGCGTCGAGCATTTCGCGCACCGGCTCGATCATCGAGTACGGCATGGTCACGTGCAGGTCACCGCCACCACCATCGAGTTCGATGTGGAAGGTCGACACCACAATGGCTTCGCTTGGGCCGACGATGTTGGCCATGGCCGGGTTCACTTCCGAGTTGATGTACTCGAAGTTCACTTCCATGATCGCCTGCCAGGCTTCCTTCAGATCGACGAAGGCCTGCTCCAGCACCATGCGCACCACCCGCAGTTCGGTGGGGGTGAACTCACGCCCCTCGATCTTCGCGTGACGTCCGTCACCGCCGAAGAAGTTGTCCACCAGCTTGAACACCAGCTTGGCGTCGAGGATGAACAGTGCGGTGCCGCGCAGCGGTTTGATCTTGACCAGGTTGAGGCTGGTCGGCACGTACAGCGAGTGCACGTATTCACCGAACTTCATCACCTGCACACCACCGACGGCAACGTCCGCCGAGCGGCGCAGCATGTTGAACATGCTGATGCGGGTGTAGCGGGCGAAACGCTCGTTGATCATTTCCAGGGTCGGCATGCGTCCACGGACGATGCGGTCCTGACTGGTCAGGTCGTAGCTTTTGACGCTGCCGGGCTCGGCAGCGGTATCGGTCTGTACCAGACCGTCATCGACGCCATGCAACAGCGCATCGATTTCATCCTGGGACAGCAGGTCCTGCACGGCCATGTCGTGTTCCTACTGCAGTACGAAATTAGTGAAAAGCAACTGTTCGATGACCACTTTGCCGAGCTCTTTCTGCGCCACTTCCTGGACGCTGGCGGTCGCCTTCTGACGCAACATTTCCTGACCGACCGGCGACGCCAGCGTCGCGAAATCCTGTCCGGAGAACAGCATGACCAGGTTATTGCGGATCACCGGCATGTGGACTTTCAGCGCTTCCAGATCGGCCTGGTTGCGCCCCTGCATGGTGATGCTCACCTGCATGTAACGCTGACGGCCGTTCTGGTTGTAGTTGGCAACGAAGGCCGGCGCCATGGGCTCGAAAACCGCTGGCTGCTTGCCGACCGGGGCGACTTCAGCCGCGGCGGCAGGCTTGCTCTGGGCGCTGTGCATGAAGAACCAGGTCGCCCCCACGGACAAGCCGATCGCCAGCAGCAGGGCCACCACGATCACAATGATCAGCTTGAATTTGCCTTTGGTTGCGGGGTCTTTTAATGCTGCTTCGCTCTTCGCCATGCCAATAATCCGTCACTATTCGGGTTTTCACAGTCGCACGGCAAGGCAAGAGCAAGTGTTATGCCAGAAGTGTCGGAGGGTATGTGGACTGCGGCAGCCAGCAGCCAAAATCAAAAGATCGCAGCCTTCGGCAGCTCCTGCATTTTGAAGGTATATACCCTGCAGGAGCTGCCGAAGGCTGCGATTTTTTGAGAGGCACCGCGCTTTATCAGGCGTAGTAGTCGACCGCGCTGGAGCCGATGACGCTGGTCGCACTGGCCGCCACTTCGGCAACGGTCGGCGCGAGCTCTTCATCCATGCCGTCGAGACGACCGCCGCTGGCGTTGGTGCGTCCGCTCTGGCTTTGTTGCGCCTGGTCCTGACCTTGCTGAGAGCCACGGGACTGGTCGGAGACGTTGACGTCTACCTGACCCATGCCCTGTTGCGCGAACATGTCTCGTAAGCGATGCATCTGGCCATCCAGCGCTTCGCGAACGCTTGGGTGCGCACTCATGAAGGTCACCTGGGTCTGCTGGTCCGGCACCATGTTCACCCGAATATCGAGGCGACCCAGTTCGGCAGGCTGCAACTGGATATCGGCCGCCTTGAGGTTGGCACTGGACAGGTACATGACCCGGTTCACCACTTCTTCGGTCCAGCCGCTCTGATGCATGGCAATCGGCTGATTCACCGGTATGGCATTGGCGGTTTTCGGCGTGGCAGCCTGGGTCAGTGCAGCCAGACGATTGGCGAAATCATCGACGCGGGTATCGCTGGTGGCAGACTTCAAATCCTTGAGGCCATCATCGATCAACCCACTGAAAGCTTTTTCGCCCCCCTGGCTGGTACTGTCCTTGTCAGCCTGCACATCGAGCATGCCAGCCATACCGGCGGCAAAGTTCTGCGCCGAGGTAGGCTCGCCATCGGCCTGGGTCTGGGCCGGCGTCGGCGCTGCCTTGGGCTGTGCCTGGCTGGCAGCCGAAATATGACCGCCCTGCTCCATGGCCATGCGCACAGCCGGGAGAGCATCGAGAGGGTCGGCCTCGGGATCGAAATCGCTATCCGCCGCTGCCACAGGTGTCTGCGCCGTCGTCACCGTTGGCGTGACAGGTATTTCCACTTTGGGTTGCTCAGTGGCGACAACAGGTGCCGACTCCGCAACTGGCGCTGCCACAACGGGTTGCAACTCTGGCAGCAATGAAGGATCAAGCGCTGGATCGGCCGGTGCAGCGTCGACCACTGGCGTATCGGCGACATCCTCGTTGGCGGCCTTGTCGTCGCTCGGCGCCGGTTTATCGGCGGGCAAGGATTTGCCGCTATCGGCAACCGTCGGTTCCGGAGCGGCAGACTTGTCGTTGCCGACGTCCGTTTTTACGGGGCTGTCCGGGATTTTATCGCGCACCGGCTTCGCCGATCCATCAGAGGCCGCAGAGGGTTTGTTCTGGGCCTGAGTGGCGTAAACCTGAGCGAAGCTGGACGCCTTGTCCCCGGGCTCAGCGGACAGCGCCGGTGTATTGGCGGAGGCGGCTTGAGTCTTGGCCTGCGCGGCGGCCTGGAGAAGAATATTGGGGGTAACGGGCATGAACGGTCTCCGCTGCACTGGGATCGTAGGTACAGTTGCGGTGATACGTGCAAGGGTTGAGCCAGTTTTGCTCAAGCGGCGCTAAAAGCGCCGGACGGTCGCACTGTCAGTGAGAGAGCGCTGGCGCTCTGCTTCGTAGAGGGGACGGATAATAGCGAACTCGCCGTCGATTTCTCCGACCAGTTTCTCGATGCCTTCCAAAGACCTCTTCTTGCTTCGCTGCTCGAGCTCATTGCAGAGCTCGGCGAGGCGCACGGCGCCCATGTTGCTGCAACTGCCCTTGAAACTGTGTGCGGCCTCTTCCAGCGACTTGGCATCCCCCCCAGCCTTGCGCAACAGACTCAACCGATCTTCGGAATCGGCGAGAAAAGTATCCAGCAACGTCGGATACTCCTCCTCCATGACAGCTTGCAACGCACTCAGTACGTCGCGGTCCAGATGTGTGTCAGCCACTTGCTCACTCCTTGATCAAGAATGCGCGGATTATGCCAGAGCCTCCCAGAAAAATTCCACGCGGGCACTTCGACCTTCGTCGGACCAGCTGGCGTTGCGGCCCAACTGGCGGATAAGACTGATACCACGTCCCGACAGACGGATGCCATCAACGGGGCGCGCCATCACTCGCTCGACATCAAAACCCTTGCCACTGTCTTCGACCCGAATCGTCAGGCAACCGCCGTCATCCTTTGGTGCGACCTGCAAATGCACCCGCACATAGCCGTCCTGCAGCTCATCCAGACGTGCATTGCGCTGCTGATAATAGAGGGTAAAACCCGAAGCGTCGCGCTTGAGGCTCGAATCCAGACCCAGCACGCCGTGCTCCAGCGCATTGGAATACAGCTCCGCCAGCACACTGTAGAGCGCCCCGCTCTGCGCGCGCAAACCATGGACCTCCAACAGCAATTGCAAAAGATACGGCAGCGGATTGAAGCGCTTCAGGGTCGCGGCACGGAACTCGAAACTCACCGACCAGTCCAGCGGGCAGGACTGACCACTGTCGGAATAGACCAGGGCGGGTGGAATCAGCTGCGCGGCTTCGAGCAGGCTGACTTCGACCATGCTGACATCGTCGCGGGCCTCACCGCGAAAATCCCGCAGCGCCTGCTCGATCTCTTCGAAAAGCCGGTCGGGCTGACGGTTGGCCGCAAACACCTGTTGCAATCGCTCGACGCCAAACAGCTGCTCATTGGCGTCGCAGGTGTCGATGACGCCATCGGACAACAGGAAGACCCGATCGCCGACAGCCATCGGAAACACTTCGGTGCGGTCATCGAAGGTCTGCGGACTCAGCACGCCAAGCGGCAAATGCCGGGCCTTCAGCGGCGTGCGCTCACCGCTGGCGATGCTGTGCAGATAACCGTCCGGCATCCCACCGTTCCAGACTTCCACCGAACGCCGCTGGAAACTCAGGCACAGCAATGTTGCGCAACAGAACATGTCCACCGGCAGGATGCGCTTGAGCTTGGCGTTCATCTCGCGCAACGTTTCCGACAGGCCGTAGCCCTTGGCGGTCATGCCGTAGAAGACTTCAGCCAGCGGCATGGCCCCGACGGCGGCTGGCAAGCCATGGCCGGTGAAATCGCCGAGCAGCACATGCATGTCGCCGGCCGGGGTGAATGCCGCCAGCAACAGGTCGCCGTTGAACAGCGCATAGGGCGATTGCAGGTAACGGATATTGGGGGCATTCAGGCAGCCGGAATGGGCGACCTTATCAAAGACGGCCTTGGCCACACGCTGCTCGTTGAGCAGATAGTCGTGATGCCTGGCAATCTGATCACGCTGCTTCAGCACAGTGGCCTGCAACCGCCGCAAACGGTCCATCGCCTTGATTTTGGCGGCGAGGATCACTTGGTTGTAGGGCTTTGCCAGAAAGTCGTCGCCGCCGGCCTCAAGACAGCGGGCCAGCGCCTCGCTTTCGGTCAGCGAGGTCAGGAAGATGATCGGCACCAGGGTTTCCCCGGCCAGCGCCTTGATCTGCCGCGCCGCCTCAAAACCGTCCATCACCGGCATCATGGCGTCCATCAACACCAGTTGCGGGCGTTGTTGGCGAAACGCTTCGACCGCTTCGGCGCCATTGGCGGCCGTCAGCACTTCATGGCCCTGGCGGCGGACAATGCTCGACAGCAGCATGCGGTCAGCCGCGCTGTCTTCAGCGATCAGGATCGTCAGCGGTTCGAACAACGGCTGCATGGCCTTCACACCACGTCGAAGATCTGTTCGAAGTTGGAGATGGCGAGAATCTTGCGCACATCGGCGTTGGCGTGGGTCAGCCTGATCTCGGCGTGCTCGCCACCGGCGTGATCACGCAGCAGCAACAACATGCCAAGCGCTGAACTGTCGAGGTAGGTGGCGTCCTTCAGGTTCACTTCAAAGGACTCGGGTTTTGGCTGAAGGTTTTCGTAAGATTCACGAAATTCCTGATGCTTGGCGAAATCGAATCGTCCCTTGACCGATATCGTCAGCTTTTGTCCATCCGGAGATACTTCTGTAACGACTGACATTGAACGGCTTCCTTGTCATTGGCGAACGTACGTGTACAAGGTTTAGCACTTGGCGGGGATAGGGGCAAGGCTGGAAAGTTGTGGAATATTGAAGGCCCCCTTCGCGGGCAAGCCGCGCGAAGAACGCTAACGCGGCCTCACTGATTCAATACGGATCCTGCCGCGGTAACCGCTGGGACAACTCATCCAGCAGTTTCTGCTCGCGCTTGTCTTCCAGCTGCCGCGCCTCATCCGCATAGCGCTGAACCAGCTTGCGCAAGCCTTCAACCCGGGCAAACGCCTGCTGCCAGGTGTCCCGCGCCTTGTTCAAATTATTCTGATGCCACGCCAGGCTTTGCCGCTGCTGATCGATGGCGACGCCCAGTTGCGCAAGAAAGCCCTGATAGCCCAGCAACCATTGGCCCGAAACGCCGCTGCTGCCGCGAATGATCCACTGTTCCTGGTAGTCGAGACGAAAGGCCTCAAGGTCGGCGAGCTTGCTTTCAGCCAGGCGAACCTGCCCCTGAAAATGGCCCAAACGCTGTACGGCGGTTTTCTCGGCCTTCTCGGCCATTTCGACCACCGGCGCCAGCCGCCCCGCCCGACTCTGGGCCATGATCGATTAGCCGCCAGCCGCGGGCGCGAAGATCGAACCGAGGTAGGATTCGCTTTCGCCCAGGCTGATGTTGTCGTTAAGTCCTTGACGCAGGTATTTGACCAGCTGTGGCTGCAGCGAAATCGCCAGGTCGGTTTCCCGGTCTCCGCCGGCGACGTAGGCGCCCACGCTGATCAGGTCGCGACTCTGTTGATAGCGCGACCACAATTGTTTGAAATACTGGGCGCGGGCCATGTGTTCCGGCGACACCACCGACGGCATGACCCGGCTGATGGACGCTTCGATATCGATGGCCGGGTAATGCCCCTCCTCGGCCAGACGCCGGGACAGGACGATGTGCCCGTCGAGTACACCCCGCGCCGCGTCGGCGATCGGATCCTGCTGGTCATCACCTTCAGACAGCACGGTGTAGAACGCCGTGATCGAACCGCCACCCTTCTCCGCGTTACCGGCCCGCTCCACCAGTTTCGGCAATTTGGCGAACACCGATGGCGGGTAACCCTTGGTTGCGGGCGGTTCGCCGATGGCCAGGGCGATTTCCCGCTGGGCCTGGGCGAAACGGGTCAGGGAGTCCATGAGCAACAGGACGTTCTTGCCCTTGTCACGGAAATATTCGGCAATCCGCGTGCAATACATCGCGGCGCGCAGGCGCATCAGGGGCGCATCATCCGCCGGAGACGCCACGACCACCGAACGCTTGAGGCCTTCTTCACCGAGGATGTGCTCGATGAACTCTTTAACTTCGCGACCCCGCTCACCGATCAGCCCGACGACGATAATGTCGGCCTCGGTGAAGCGGGTCATCATGCCCAGCAGCACACTCTTGCCGACGCCGGTACCGGCGAACAGCCCGAGCCGCTGCCCACGCCCGACCGTCAACAAACCATTGATTGAACGAATGCCTACGTCCAGCGGCTCGCTGATCGGGTGACGCTTGAGCGGGTTGATGGTCGGGCCGTCCATCGGCACCCAGTCTTCAGCCTTCATCCCGCCCTTGCCGTCCAGCGCCCGACCGGCGCCATCCAGCACCCGCCCGAGCATGCTCATGCCCATTGGCAAGCGACCGGTGTCAGCCATAGGCACCACACGGGCGCCGGGCGCGATGCCGGCAACGCTGCCGACCGGCATCAGGAAGACTTTGCTGCCGGAGAACCCCATGACTTCAGCTTCGACCTGCACCGGATGGTAACTGTCGTCGTTGATCACCATGCAGCGACTGCCCATGGCCGCGCGCAAACCTTCGGCTTCGAGGGTCAAGCCGACCATGCGCAGCAAACGGCCTTCAAGGATCGGCGCGCCGGCCAGCTCCGTGGCCTCGGTGTAACCGCCCAGGCGCTTGGCGAAGCTGGTGCGGTCAAGGCGCATCGGGTTCTTCCGGTTCGACTTCGACGGCAGGCTTGTCGTCGATCGGCAGCTCCAGGCTCAGATCCGGCGCGGCCGGGTGCAAGGCCTGTTCGTGCAACTGATCGAACAGCTTGTCCATGACCCTGGCGATCCGGGTTTCGACCGTGGCGTCGATGCGACTGTGCTCAGTCTCGACCCGGCAACCGCCAGGCAACAACGCTTCGTCCTCGACGATGCGCCAGGTTTCTTCATGGCGCTCGCGCAGGGCTTTGACCTGTTCGAAATCCTGCGGATTGATGTACAGCCGCACATTGCCCACGCCCAGCGGCAACAGCTTGAGGGCGTCGCGCATGACGTGTTCGATCTGCGTCGAATCGATGGCCAGTTCGCGCTGAATCACCTGTTTGGTGATGTGCTGCACGAGGTCGACCAAGGATTTTTCGATTTGCGTGTCCTGCTCGGCGATAGGCTCGAACAGGTTGGCCATCAGTTGCTCAAGTGCTGCGACTTTCGGCGCCAGCACGGCCTCGGCTTCCTGACGAACCTTGAGCGTGGTGCTGTGAAATCCTTCTTTCTCGCCCGTCGCGAAGCCTTCGTTGTAGGCCTCCTGACGGATGCTTTCGAGTTCTTCGAGGGTCAGTGGCTGGACTTCTTCCAGCGGCACTTCTTCCATTTCCGGCGGCTCGGGCTCAGGTTCAGGCTCGGGCTCCGGGACATGCGGGTCGAAACTGGGCAGCGACCAGACATCGAAACCACCGACGTCCTTGGCACGGATCAGGTCGGTCTGGGACTCATCATGTTTGGACGACATAGTGACCTTAGATCATCTCTTCGCCGCCCTTCCCGCCGAGAACGATTTCTCCGGCTTCGGCCATACGGCGAGCAATGGTGAGGATTTCTTTCTGCGCAGTTTCCACGTCGCTGACGCGCACCGGGCCTTTGGCCTCGAGGTCGTCGCGCAACAGTTCGGCCGCCCGTTTGGACATGTTCTTGAAGATCTTTTCCTTGACGCCTTCGTCCGAGCCCTTGAGGGCAAGAACAAGCACATCGGAGGACACTTCACGCAGCAACGCCTGAATTCCGCGGTCATCGACATCGGACAGGTTGTTGAACACGAACATGAGGTCTTCGATCTGACCGGACAGGTCTTCGTCGACTTCGCGGATCGAGTCCATCAACTGGCCTTCGATCGAGCTGTCGAGGAAGTTCATGATGTCGGCCGCACGCTTGATGCCACCCAGGGTGGTGCGCGAGGCATTCGAGTTGCCGGAGAACTGCTTCTCGAGAATCTGGTTGAGTTCTTTCAGGGCCGCTGGCTGCACGGTGTTCAGCGAGGAAACCCGCAGAATGATGTCCAGTCGTACCTTGTGGTCGAAGTTGCCCAGCACTTCGCCGGCCTGGTCCGGGTCGAGATACGCCACGACGATCGCCTGGATCTGTGGGTGCTCGTAACGGATCACGTCGGCGACGGCGCGCGGCTCCATCCACTTCAGGCTGTCGAGCCCACTGGTGTTGCCGCCCAGCAGGATCCGGTCGATCAGGCCGTTGGCCTTGTCTTCGCCCAGGGCCTGGGTCAGCATTTTACGCACGTAGTCGTCGGAGCCGACGCCCAGGCTGGTCTGGTCGCCGACGATGTCGACGAACTCGCTCATCACCTGTTCGACTTGCTCGCGGTGCACGTTCCCCATCTGCGCCATGGCCACACCCACACGCTGGACCTCTTTGGGCCCCATATGGCGCAGCACTTGCGCGGCATCGGTAGACCCCAGGGACAGCAGCAGAATCGCGGCTTTATCAACCCGGGACAGTTTGGCGACAGCGGCTCGGTTATCACTCATCTGCGTTAATCCACTCTTTCACGACCTGGGCCACACGACCCGGGTCTTCTGCCACCAGACTCTTGATTGCGTTCAACTGTGCATCATAGCCTTCGCTCGGGCTCGGCAGCAGGATGCTGGTCGGGCCACCGAGGCTGACGCGGTCGTTGGCCAGTTCGCCGTCCAGGCCGCCCATACCACCGAGCTCTACGTCGCTGCCCAGGCCCAGTTGCTTGCCTTTGCCGCCATTGGTGATGTTGTTGAGCACCGGACGCAGCACACCGAACACCAGTATCAGGATGAACAATACACCCAGCACTTGTTTGACGATGTCCCAGAACCATGGCTGGGAGTAGAACGGAATATCGGCAATCACTTCACCGCGCTCGGCGGAGAACGGCATATTGATCACACTGACGCTGTCGCCACGACTGGCGTCGAAGCCGACGGCGTCCTGCACCAGACGGGTGAAGCGTGCGAGCTCATCGGCGCTCCACGGTGCGCGGGTGGTTTCACCGTTGGCTGCGTTGATCTTGACCTGATCGTCCACCACCACCGACACCGACAGGCGGTTCAAACGCCCTTGTTGTTGCTTGGTGTGGCTGATGGAACGGTCGAGTTCAAAGTTCTTGGTGGATTGTTGACGCTTGTCCGCCGGGTACGGCGCCAGCATCGGCTGGCCGGTGGCCGGGTCCATGATCTGCTGACCATTGGCGTCCAGCAGTGGCTGGCCTGGCTGCACCATGCCGGCCTGCGCGGTGGCGCCACCGGTGGTTTGCGGCGCCGAAGCAGGTGATGGCGGCTGGTTGCTCAGCGCCCCCGGTACACCTTGCGGGCCATTGCTGGCGGTACGTTGCTCGTTGACCGACTGCTCGCTGCGCAGCGCCGGCTGGTCCGGATTGAACTGCTCGGAGGTCGACTCGACGGCGCTGAAGTCCACGTCGGCGGAGACTTCGGCTTTATAGCGGTCGTTGCCCAGCACCGGTTGCAGGATGTTGTGCACGCGCTGGGTGAGCATGCTTTCCATGCGACGGCTGTAATCGAATTGCTTGCCGGCCATGGTCAGTTCGGAGTTCTCCGCCTGATCCGAAAGCAGGTTGCCCTTCTGATCGACGACGGTGATCTGCGACTTGCTGAGTTCAGGCACGCTGGTCGCGACCAGGTTGATGATCGCCAGCACCTGACCCGGCTCCAGTGAGCGGCCGGAATACAGCTCAACCAGAACCGAAGCACTTGGTTTGCGCTCGTCGCGAACGAACACCGAACTCTTCGGAATCGCCAGGTGCACGCGGGCACCCTTGACGTTGTTCAGGCTGGAAATGGTCCGGGCCAGTTCGCCCTCGAGGCCGCGACGATAACGGGTCGCTTCCATGAACTGGCTGGTACCGAGGCCCTGGTCCTTGTCGAGGATCTCGAAACCGATGTTGCCGTCGCTGGGAGTGACACCAGCGCCCGCGAGCTTGAGTCGCGCACGGGACAAGTCATCGGCCTTGACCAGCAAGGCACCGGAATTCGGTTCTACGGTGTAGGGAATGTCAGCGGACGCCAGAGTATCCATGACTTGCTTGGCGTCCATACCGGCAAGGCTGCCGTACAGAGGCCGGTAGTCCGGCTGCTGGGACCACAACACCACGGCGAAGCCAATCGCCACGCTCGCAGCCAGGCCGACCAACAGGCCCACCTGACGCAACATGGTCATCTCGGAGAGGTTTTCCAGGAAGGACAAGCCGAACAGCGGCGGTTTGCCGTCTATCGGAGTGGCCTTGGCCGGAACATTATCGGCGACTGCTTCTGCCATGACTCAATCTCGTCCTTAAACCGGCATCTGCATGATGTCTTGGTAAGCCTGAACCAGCTTGTTACGCACTTGGGTCAACGCCTGGAAAGACACGCTGGCCTTCTGCGAGGAAATCATCACATCGGTAAGGTCCACGCCGCTTTTGCCGATTTCGAAGGCATTGGCCAACTGGCTGGACGCCTGCTGTGTATCGTTCACTTTATTGACGGCCTGACCGAGCATGTCGGAAAAGCTGCTGCCACTCAGTTCAGGGACGGCGGCAGTCGATTTAGGCGCAGACATGGCATCCATTTGCATGGAACGCATATCCAGCATCAATCGATTAAATTCAATACCTTGGCTCATGGTCTACTCTCATTGGCGACCCGCAATTTTTTGACACTCACTCGGCGGGTAGTGAGGTGTTAGCAACAAGGGTGCCAGCTCCGTGGCCGCCCTGAACAAAAGCCTTCCAGGCTTTGCCTTGCCTGCGAATCAGGTGGCGAACAAATAAGCTTCCACATCCATTCCGGCATCGCGCATTTGCGCCAGCTTGTAGCGCAGCGTCCGCGGACTGATTCCCAGACGCTCGGCCGCTTCTTTGCGGCGCCCACGCTCAGAGCGCAGGGTGTCGATGATCATCTGGAATTCGCGACGACGCAGATCGTCCCCCAGCGCCCCAGCCGATTCGGCCTCGACCTCCATCGACCGCACCGGCACCGACGCCAATGTCGGCAAGGGCGCACAGGCAACCGGTCCGGCGAGGCAAAAATCCTGAGGCTGAATCAAACCGCCCTGCTGCAGAATCAAGGCACGCTGAATCGCGTTGTCCAGCTCTCGCACATTGCCCGGCCACGGGTAACCGATCAGGCACGCCTGCGCCTCGGGCGAGAGTCTCGCCGCGGCATGCTTCATTTTATTGACGTGCTTGGCCAGCAGGCGCTCGGCCAGCGGCAGGATATCGGCGGTGCGCTCGCGCAATGGACGCCAGGCCAGGGGAAATACCGACAGGCGATAGTAGAGGTCTTCACGAAAACGCCCCGCCGCCACTTCACCCGCCAGGTCACGGTTGGTGGTCGCGACAACACGAATGTCCAGTGCAATGGGCTTGCGTGCCCCCACGCGCTCGACTTCGCGCTCCTGCAGCACACGCAGCAACTTGGCCTGAAGGCCGAGAGGCATTTCGGAAATTTCATCCAACAGGATGGTGCCGCCGTCGGCCTGCTCGAACTTGCCGGCCTGCGCCGCGATGGCGCCGGTGAACGAGCCCTTCTCGTGACCGAACAGCGTCGCTTCAAGCATGTTGTCGGGAATCGCCGCGCAGTTGATCGCAATGAATGGCTGACTGGCGCGATGCGAGTGCTGATGGATGTAGCGCGCCAGCACTTCCTTACCGGTCCCGGACTCACCGGAGATCAATACGGTGGAATCGCTACGCGCCACTCGCGCCGCCAATTCGAGTAATTGCGCACTGGCCGGCTCATACGCAACAGGCCCTTCGCTGTCGGGAGCGCCGAGACTGCCCAGCGCATGACGCGCCACCAGATCCAGCAGCGCCTTAGGCTCGAACGGCTTGACCAGATAATCCACCGCGCCCTGACGCATTGCATCGACCGCGCGCTCCACGGCGCCATGAGCCGTCATCAGCAAGACGGGCAATTGCGGCTGACGAGCCCGCAGCAAACCGAGCAACTGATGACCATCCATGCCCGGCATGTTGACGTCGCTGAGCACCAGATTGAACGTCTCGGCGCCGACTGCCTCGAGCGCCTCCTCCGCCGAACCGACAGCCTTGTAGTCGTGCCCCGCGAGCAACAGCGTATCCGCCAGCGCCTCGCGTAACGCGCGGTCATCCTCGACCAGTAAAACCTTGATTGCCATGTCCTTCACTCCGCTCCCTGAGCGCTACGCTTTTCATCAAAAAAAAGCGGCAGAATCACCTGCGCGCAAGTGCCGCGTCCCAGCCGCGAGCGCAGCTGCAATTCTCCCTGGTGAGCACGCGCCACGGCCTTGACCACGGTCAGACCGAGGCCCGTTCCGGTGGTTTTGGTGGTAAAGAACGGCTCGCCGAGACGCGCCAGCACTTTCGCATCGATACCGCTGCCGCTGTCGCTGACCGAGACTCGCAGGGTGTTGTCACGACTGTAGAGATGAACTTTCAAACGGACGTCGCCGGCACTGGCCTGGATGGCGTTCTCGATCAGGTTCAGGATCGCTCCGACCAGGGTGTCGCGATTGCACAGCAATTCTCCCGCATGGCTATCGCACTGCCAGCGAATCGGCAGGTCCTGCACGTGGGTCAATGCGGCCGATTGCAAGGACTGCATGAGCATCTTCGGCGTGACACGGTCAGTCAGCGGCAGTTCGCCGCGCGCGAACACCAACATGTCGCGCACTTGATGCTCCAGCTCATGCAGGCGCTCTTTCAGGCGGCCGGCGAAACGTTGCTGCGTGGCCACCGGCAGCTCTTGCTCGGTCAAATGACTGGCGTAGAGCAACGCGGCGGACAAGGGCGTGCGGATTTGATGAGCCAGCGACGCGACCATGCGGCCGAGTGACGACAGGCGTTCGTGGCGGGCCAGTTGATCTTGCAGGTGACGGGTTTCGGTCAGGTCGTTGAGCAGCACCAATTGGCCGGGCTCGGCATCCAGCGAGCGAGTGGCGATCGACAGGCGCCGACCGTCCTTGAGCGAGATTTCATGACCATCGTCTTCACGCGGCGCAAAGCAACGGGCAATGACATGACGCCACAGCTCGCCTTCGAGGGGCAGCCCCAGCAATTCACAGGCAGCAGGGTTGGCTTCGCGCACGATGCCTTGGGCGTCAATGACGATGACGCCGCCAGGCAATAGATCGAGGAGGTTTTGCAGGCGGTTGGCCAGGCGTTCTTTTTCTGCCAGCTCCTGCATGCGCTGAGCGCTGACCACCGCCAACTCGCCCTTGAGCTCGGTGACCCGTGCCTCGAGCATGCTGTAGGAGTCGGTCAACTGGCTCGACATCTGATTGAACAGCGCGAACGCCTGCTCAAGGCCAAGCCGGCTTGCCTGCTCTACGGACGACGGGTGCCCCGAAGCGTCAGGGACAGGAGACATCTGGGCGGCGTGGGGCATCGTGCTCTCTCGCGTGGCTGACCGTCAGTTAAACGGAACGTTGCGAGGGATGTAGCAATACCCGTGCCTAAAAAAAACTGCCTACAAATGAACGACTTGAAAAACAGGCGTCAATCATCCGCCTGTTCATCACCGTCGCGACGACTCATGCCGTACTTGCGCATCTTTTCCACCAGCGTGGTGCGGCGAATCCGCAGTCGCTCGGCGGCGCGCGCCACGATGCCATTGGCATCATCCAGCGCCTGCTGGATCAGGCCTTGCTCCAGACCACCGAGATAGTCTTTCAGGTCCAGGCCTTCCGGCGGCAGCATGGCATTGGCGGTAAAGTCCGGCGTATGACCGTTGATGGCCACCCGCTCTTCCAGATCGCTGCGCAGGCTGTCGACAAGTTGCTCGTCTTCATCATCGACGTAGCGGAATTTTTTCGGCAACTCGACGACGCCGATGACCCCGTACGGGTGCATGATCGCCATGCGCTCCACCAGGTTCGCCAGCTCGCGGACGTTGCCCGGCCAGCCGTGCCGGCACAGCGACATAATCGCGGCGGAGTTGAAACGGATCGAGCCACGCTTCTCGTGCTCCATGCGCGAGATCAGTTCGTTCATCAGCAACGGAATGTCTTCGACGCGCTCACGCAGCGGCGCCATCTCGATCGGGAACACGTTCAGGCGATAGTAGAGATCTTCGCGGAAGGTGCCGATCTCGATCATGCTTTCGAGATTCTTGTGGGTCGCCGCAATGATGCGCACATCGACGCTCTGGGTCTTGTTGCTACCCACGCGCTCGAAAGTGCGCTCCTGCAATACGCGCAGCAACTTGACCTGCATCGGCAGCGGCATGTCGCCGATTTCATCAAGGAACAGCGTGCCACCGTTGGCCAGCTCAAAACGACCGGCGCGGCTGGTGATTGCCCCGGTGAAGGCACCCTTCTCGTGACCGAACAGTTCGCTTTCCAGCAACTCGGCCGGGATCGCCCCGCAATTGACCGGCACAAACGGCGCATCACGACGCTTGGAGTGGTAGTGCAGGTTGCGCGCGACCACTTCCTTGCCAGTCCCGGACTCGCCGAGGATCAACACGCTGGCGTCGGTGTCGGCGACTTGCTGCATCATCTGGCGGACGTGTTGAATCGCCCGACTGGTGCCGACAAGACTGCGGAAAAGATTGGGTTCACGGTGGCGCCCGCGCTCACGAGCCTGGTCATACATCTCGCGATAGACCTGGGCGCGGTGCAGCGAGTCGAGCAGTTTGCTGTAGCTGGGCGGCATTTCGAGGGTCGAAAGCACTCGCCGACGCTGGTCTTCGGGCAGGTCAACGGAAGAATTATCGCCCATTAACAAAACCGGAAGGAACTCATCCCAGGTAGAGAGTGTCTTTAACAAGCCCGGAAGTGCGCCAGGAGCATTGACCGTCCCGATGAGGACACAGATCACTTCACGACTTGATGACAAAGAGCCGACAGCCTGCTGCCAGTCATGGCTACCGCAGGGTAAATTTTCTTCGCCAAGAAAATTTAAAATCACCGCCAAATCGCGGCGGCGGACGCTATCGTCATCAATCAGCAGAATTTTGGTTTCACGCCACATGCAATAGCAACTTCCCTAGTCAACTCAATGCCCGAAATGAGGGGGCAAGCTAGACGCTTGCAGACACGTTATGCCTGTAGACGCCTGAAATCTGCAACCAGCCACTAGTTAAGTCAAAAAACCGTGCACAGTCAAATTTATGGCGCACTACTTTTTCCAACCGCTCAGCCTTAGCTGAACAGATGGTATACTTTTGCGGCATTTTTCGCTTGGCGGATCTGCGTCATCTCGTCGACTATCGCTTGACGCTCCCCACTTGCAACATCAATTAGTTGGCGGTAAACGTCGAGCAACTCTTCCAGACTGTTGCGCACCCCCTGCTCGTTGACCGACGCTTCGGCAAGTACGTCCTCAACACAAACACGGCAGTGCAGGTCAAGTTCAGTGATGGTCTCCCAATCGCGACCAGCCAGCGCCCCAAGCAGCGCATCACGGGTTTGTTCGATACGTTCGAGCGTAGCACTCATGGTGTTCTCCTAGGAGTCGGCGGCTTGATCGCCGATCGCATCCCAACCTTCCTTCACGGTAATCAGCAGGCGCGCGACCTCGTTGAGGATCTCGGGGTCGTTCTTGACGTTGGCTTCAACCAAGCGCTTGCTCATGTAGGCGTACAGCGAATCGATGTCAGCCAGCGCCTCGGCCTGATACTCCAGGTCGAGCCCTTCGCGCAGGCCACCAATGATGCCGATGGCCTTGCCGATCAGAACACCTTTCTGGGCAACATCATTGCGCGCAATGGCACCTTTGGCTTGGGCAATACGGTCCAGACCGCCCTGCATCAGCATTTGTACCAGACGGTGCGGGCTGGCCTCGGAGGTTTGGGCCACACCGTTGACTTTCTGGTACTGCCGAAGGGCCAACATAGGATTCATGCTCTACCTCATAACAACGAAAACGTTCATATACCGCCTGTATCGCCTGCGCGTCAAAAAACTTTAGCGGTCAAAGCGAAAAGCCCGGAGCCTCTCTAAGAGTACTGCCGGGCTTCTGGCGTATCGACCGATCAGGAGTTCTTCTGCTGCGCCTCGATCGAGGCGAACATGGAAACGATGTTCTTGCGTTGCGCCTCGAGCTTGCCGACCAGGGTATCCATGGCCACGTAGCGCTTGGTCAGCGTTTCGGTCAGCGCGTCTATACGACGGCCGAGGGCCAACTGTTGGTTCGTGAGGTCGGTTTGCAGCTTGTCCAGACCGCTCTTGCGCGAGTCGAGAATACCGCCAGTCTGCAGGTAGGGCTCGATTGCCTTGTTCATACGCTCGAAGACACCATTGGTTCCGGAGAAGAGCTCCTGTATATCAGCGCCGAGCTTCTTTTCCTTCATGGCAGTGTCATATTTGACACTGTTGAATTCGAGAGTACCGTCCTTCTGAGTGTTGACACCCAACTGGCTCAAGCTGGTGAGTCGGTCACCGTTACCCTCCATGGCCAATTGCTTACGCAGATCCGAAAGCAGTGCTCGCGTAGTCGGGTCATTGGTCAGCGGACCCAGCACCGTATTGCCGTCAGCGTCCTTAGAAGAAGCAGACAGGCTGTTGGCCGTTTTGACCAAGGTGTTGTACGCATCGACATAGGCCTGGATCGATGTTTTCAAGCCAGCGGTGTTCTCACCCACCGTTACCGTGATCGCCTTACTTGGATCAGTTCCGGTTTCCTGGAGCAGATCAAGACTGATTCCACTGATTGCTCCACTAATCGTATTGGTCTTGCTAGTGACCTTGATACCGTCCACGTAGACCAGCGCATTCTCGGCCTCCGAGCCGATATAACCAGCACCATCACCGACCATTTCCTGGCCAGGAGGGATCTCGAGATCAGCGATGCCAGCAACCTTAATGTCCGTACCGAGACCGGTCATCGTCGAACTGAATACCAGACGCGAACCGTCCGCACCGCTCACGATGTTGGCGCTGATACCTTTCTCGGCCAGCGACGAATTGATGGTGTCACGCACCGTCTGCAAGGTCGCACCCGCACCGATCTTGACAGTATGGGTCACGCCGTCCTGCGTAATCAGCAGATCACCCTCCGGGATCGAGGTACTCGCTCCCGTTTCGAAGTTCTTGCTGGCTACTTTCGATGATGTGGCGAGATTCTCGACGCGCACCAAGTAACTACCAGGCACCGCCGTGTTGTTAGACGTAGCCTTGATAGTAGTATCGCTACTGGAGGTTGCCGTGTATGCACTAAAGGACGGAGCAGCGGTGTCGTTGAGTTTTTTCATCGCCGCCTGATACACAGACAGCGCACTCTTGAGCGACGCAACACCCGAAAGCATGGCTGTGTTGTTGGCGGTCTGGCGCTTGATTTGATTGGACTTTGGATCGGTCTCAGCCGCAACCAGTGTTTTCACAATAGCGTTGATATCAACGCCGGAACCCAGACCAGTGCCTGGTAAAATCGAACTCGCCATTGCTATTCCCTCTTGGTTGCATGCCGCCCCTAGTCGATCAAGACTAGCGAACTTGCCACTCGCTCGCCAGCATCAGACCTTGGCGTCGAACAGCAGGCTGTTTACATCGCTCAGACTGTGGGCAATTCTCAACGCCTCCTCCGAAGGGAGTTGGCGGATCAGCTCTCCAGTCTCACTGGCGATGACTTTGACTACAATTCGACCGGACTCTTCATCCGTGGAAAATTCGAGATTACGACGCGAGGTAGCGAGAAAATTCTCGATATCCTTGATCGCGCTTTTCACTTTCTCAGCTTCGGCAAGACCAGTATTGGCCCCGCCCTTCGCTGGCGTGATGGACTCAACGTCCTCCGCGGGCTTGGCCGGAAGTCGTTCGGTGGCCTGTTCGACCGGCTTCGCGGCCTGGTAAGACAGGTTCAGCTTGACGCTCATATCCATGCCAACCACCTCTCAATGTAAAAAGCGGAGGAGCACCGCAAGTGCACTCCCCCGCCGACAACCACCAGGCGATTACTGAAGCAGTTTCAGTACGGCCGATGGCAGTTGGTTAGCCTGAGCCAGAACCGAAGTCGATGCTTGCTGCAGAGTCTGCTGCTTGGTCAGCTGGGCAGTTTCAGCAGCGAAGTCGGTGTCCTGTACGCGGCCACGTGCAGCTTCGGCGTTTTCGTTGATGTTCTGCAGGTTGGCGATGGTGCTGGTCAGACGGTTTTGAACGGCACCGAGGTCAGCACGGGTGGTGTTGATATTCTTCAGCGCTTCGTCGATGGCGGTCATCGCGCCACTGAAGTTTGCTTCGATTTGAGTGGCATCACCAGTGATGGCTTTGGCATCCAGTGCGCTCAGAGCGCCGGTGGTGCTCATCGCGTCAGTCAGCGTGATGCTGATCTGGTTGTCGGAACCGGTGTTCGAGCCAACCTGGAAGACCATCGCGGTAGTAGTGGAACCGTCCAGCAGGTTCTTGTTGTTGAGCTGGGTGCTGGCAGCAATACGGTCCAGCTCTTTCGTCATCGACTGGAATTCCTTGTCCAGTGCATCACGGTCATCTACAGTGTTGGAGTCGTTACGCGCCTGGAGAGCCAGTTCACGCATACGCTGCAGGATGTTGGTCTGCTCTTGCATCGCGCCTTCAGCGGTCTGCGCGATGGAGATTGCATCGTTGGCGTTTTTGATTGCCATGGTCTGACCGCGGATCTGCGAAGTCATGCGGTTGGCGATCTGCAGGCCGGCAGCGTCGTCTTTCGCGCTGTTGATTTTCAGGCCGGAGGACAGACGGGTCATCGAAGTACTGAGAGCGTCGGAAGCACGGTTCAGGTTTTTCTGAACGCCCAGGGAGGTGGTGTTGGTGTTAACAGTCAAAGCCATGACGAATTCCTCGTTGGATGGGTACTACGGCTTCCGGCCTTGGCAATTCGCCGGGTGTGGCACAGAGAACCTTCGTAATAGTTATCGTCGTTTGGGCACGTTGCTTTAGCTGTTTTTTGAAAAATAATTAGTGGCATCCTGCCAGCCCAACAAAAGCGGGAGTTTGACGCCAAAAATCAGCGCATCCTCGAGCGTGACTGATAGTGTTTCAGTAGATTTACACCTCTATCAGGCTCTTCGAACAAAATCCTACACATGGATAGTTTCGTAGTTCGAAACGGTGTGTACAGGTGGACGATCAAAGTACACAAATAAAAACGCCGCCTGGGAAAGGCGGCGTTCTTTATTGCTACCGGCAGTCAGCCAAGACGCTCAATGATCGCCGAGCCCCACGATAGGCCTACACCAAAACCGCTCAAGGCGACACGCTTGTGTTGCGAACCCATCACGTGTTTTTCAAGCAGCAGCGGAATGCTGGACGACACGGTGTTGCCCGTCTCGGCCATATCCTTGACAAAACGCTTGGGATGACCACCCTCGAAACGCTGGGCTACGGCATCAACAATTGCTGCGCTTCCCTGGTGAAGGCAATAGAGGTCGATATCCTTTGCCTGCAACTGGCTGGCATCAAGCAGCTGCTGCAAGTGAGCCGGTACTTTGACCAAAGCGAAATTATAGACCTGACGACCATTCATGAAGAACTTGCCATCTGTAGTACGCAAGAATTCGGCGCCCGCGCCATCAGTGCCGAAAAGAGACTTGCCCAACTGCCAGTGCGCACCTTCTCCCATCCAGGTCACCGTGGCGGCATCACCGAACAGCATGGTGGTGTTGCGATCCTCCGGGTCTACAATCTTAGAGTAAGGATCGGCTGTGATCAGCAGGCCGTTCTTCAACCCGGCAGCCTCCATGAAGCCTTTCATGGCATACAAACCATAAACATAGCCGGAGCATCCCAGAGAGATGTCGAAGGCGGCGAGATGGGTCGGCAGACCGAGTTTGTGCTGGACGATGGCGGCAGTGTGTGGCAAGCCTTCAGCATCGCCGTTCTGAGTGACAACGATCACAACGTCTATCGAGGCCGGATCCAACGCTGGGTTGCCAGCGAACAGGGCCTTGACGGCCTCGACACACAAATCGGAGGTTTCCTGACCAGCATCCTTACGCGGCAAGAAAGTAGAACCGATCTTGCCAAAGATGAAATCCTGATCCTTACCGAATTTCGCGCCTTGCGCGTAGTTGTCCAGCCCTTCAGCCGGCACGTAACTGGCGATACTTTTAATGCCAATCATATGGCTTCCCAATTCAGAAAAAGCAAAATGCCCACCAGGCACCACGAACGCACGCCAGGTAACAAGCCCCTGGCAATGCCGCTCGCTGGCTCAGCTGTTCCCGGTTTCGGGAATGATAACAGTGAAGATGCCCGTCGTGACTTCCAAGTCACGCTCTTTTATCGAATCGATTGTCGATATAACCAGAAATCGCGCACGACTTATCCCAAGCCTGAGAAGGTGCAGGCGCACTGTTCGATAGACCGGATGGTTCTCTAGAAGCCAACATGACCTGGCATGGTTGACGACTGCCTGAACGATAGCGGGTGAAAGCACTTGGCTGGAGACTTGCCTGACGCATGGGACCTAATTACATCAAGCGCTCAAGCAAGCGCTTCGTGACGGGACGCAAACATGAAGAAAGGCGAACGGCATGATCGATCAGCTTCCCTGATCGGGAGGGTATCAGCCTGCCTGTGGCCGAAACGCCCCCCCCCCCCATGCACTCAAACGACTAGGGCTGCAGGTCCGACTGCCCCTTGGTAAAGTCGAGTAACTTCTTCAGGACATCATTCACGACGGCTTCACGACCTTCCATCGCACTCAATCGCTGAACAGCCTCGTTCAATCGCCGAAGATCCTCTGGAAATTCAAAGTAGCTAAAAATCTGCTCGCTACCGGACACCTTGCCGTTCTCAAACTTTTGAATCGCTTTGATCATTCGGTTCGGGTGCTGGCGTATGCAGGCTTCGTCCTTGACGAAAACCGCAAGGAAGTCGCTCCATACATCCATATGCTGAGGCGTGATAAAGGACTCCAGCAGCGCCGGGGTCATGCCCTGATGCTTGGCCCAAGTGACCAGCGCACTCCCTGCATCAGGGTAGAAACGCCAGCAGTCAACCGGGTAGCGGTGGAAAGCGCCATTGGAGGGCACGTTAATGAACAGCAATCCATCCGGCTTTAAAATCCTCAAGCACTCGGTGAACGACAACCAGAACATCTCCGAATGCTCAAGGCATGAGGAACTGACAATCACATCGACAGAATCACTCTCGAACGGAAGGCTATACGGGTCGGTGAGTACTACATCGACCCCTTTGCCAACGACGAAGTCGACCCCGATGTATCGCACACCTGGCGGAGCGACTTCTCGAAGTGACCCATTAACGTCTTGCGCACCGATCTCGACAACCACGCAAGTCGAGTTTTTATCCAGGTAGGTATCGAAAAACAGTTTTCCGTTTTGCATTGCGGTGGGGTGCATTATTTCAAACTTCCAATCCGAATAAAGATGAATAGTTGACGCGGAACGTCAACCGGCCACGGCCCTGAACACATACTGGAGTGGTAGCGCATCCTGAACAGCCATTTCCGGATCTCTTCCCGCCGCAGCAGCCATCGCATGGATCACCGGGAGAAATTTCTCGCGCTGAGGCTCTTCAAAGACACGCGGCACCCCTGCCTCGACGGTCAAACCCGCTTGGTTGAACATTTCGAGCATGGTGACCAGCGTGAACCAACGAATATGAGTCCTGTCGAACAGACCGGAATCTTCATAGCGGAAATCACCCACACTGAGCCGCGCTTGAACACTCCAGTGCTGGGCATTCGGAATACACGCGACGACACAGCTACCAGGTGCGCTCGCTTCACGGATTCTCTGCAAGAGCAGCCATGGATCGTACAGATGCTCAAGTACATCCCCAAACACCCAACAGTCAGCGGCTAGATCGCCAGCAAGCAGATCAACGCTGGCCGTTTCGATGTTCATGTCAAGTACACGATCACAGTGCTCGCGTGCGAGCTCCGCATAGCCTGCATCGATCTCGATCCCCGTGTAATGAACATCGGGGTTCAGTTTTTTGTACTCGCGCGCGAGCGCACCCGAGCTGCAACCGATCTCCACAACACGCTTGGCATTCGCAGGCATCATCTTGAGTAAATCCGGGTTATGGAACTGATGGACCGGGGTTTGTTTCTGCACAGTAGTCTCCTGAGGCTTTCGGATGTCTGCAACGGCATACTTGTTTTGATAACGGCGAAAGCTCTCGCGCCATGCGGGCGTACCGAACGCCCCTCCGCTTTCATGGACGACGCTTAGCGGCCACGTGCCCATGCTTAACCCGTTCAGTTCAGCCGAACGACAGAAATCCATGTCATAGAAGTGAAATTCAAATTGCTCGTCAAAGCGCACCCTGGCTTGTTCGAGGCGCTCACTGTCCACCGCAAGCAACAACCCATCGAGCAATTTGCAGGGTTGAGGCACACGCCCGAAATTCGAGACAGAGCAAGGGAAACTCTTACCGTGCCCGACCATACCGCTCAGGAAACACGCCTGATCCCACGTGAACCGATCATCAATAAAGGCCCAAGCAGGCTGACCTTCAACACGCCGTGTATTGCCTGCAAGCCCGACAATATCGAAAGCGGCAACCCCTTCGCGTATGCGTTCGCTCCACAAGAAGTCACACAGGTGCACATCATCATGAACGAACACCAGAATGGCGGGATTTTCCCTGGCCTCATCAATGACGCGGTTGTAGAGGGTCGAAAGCCCCTCCTTGTTCTCTGCAAACAGCCTGATCTCCACAGGGTTGGCCGCTTGGTGGATCAACAAGGATCGACCAAGAGCAGTCTTCGTGGAAAACTCCTGCTCAGATACTCGCGTTCCACATACGATTCGAATAGGTTTCATGCAGGCACTTCGTTATTGAATATTGACAAGGACACCCGACCCACGGCCTCGCCGCATCTCGCGCCCTGGGTACCCAGTGAATCACAACGTGAGGCAGCCTCCCTGCTGAACAGAGAGCGACCGCACTGAACCAATCAAATCAAGCCAGGGCAGTTACAACATCGCCGTCCAGGCCAACTCGCCCTCGGGGCTCAGTCGCTCGTCAGTCGCCGGTCTCGTGAAAGCCTGCGGCCAACGTTCGGCCAGCGCCTGGGCAACACTGACATCAGGTGCCGACAGACTCGCAACGCTGATCTGAGTTTGCGGTGTCCATACCACCGCAAGGCCAGCGTCCTGCGCCTGCAGGCACAACTCGATATCGGCCCCGGGCAGCGCCTGCAAACCGCCGCACTGTTCGAACAGTGCCTTGTGCACCATCAAGCAATCCCCGGAAACGGCCGCACAACCACGCACTGACAAATGCCACTGATCAGCGGCGTCCAGCCAAGGTGTATCAACCTGTGGACCACTCAGCAGGCCATAACCGGCATGCGCCAAGGCTGAATCAGCGCCATACAGCGCGCCACCCACTACGCCGACTTCCGGGCGCTGGGCTTCGTTGAGCAAGCCTTCGAGCCAAGCGGGACTGATGACCTCTCCACCGGCCGAGAGCAGCACCAGATACTCGCCCTTGGCCTGACTAGCCGCCAGATTGAGCAAGTCATTTCGCGAAGCACCAGACTCTGCGTTTAACACCCGTACACGGTTGCCCAACCCATGGTGCTCGCCGATTTCATCAGCGCCATTATCGCCAGAGCAAGCCACGATCACTTCATAACGCGGGTAGCGCGTGCGCTGCAGGACACTGGCCAGGCACGCCTGCAAAGGCGCAACACGCTCCTCGCTCGCCACCAGGATGCTGACCAATGGCGTAGCAGCATGACGAAAATCGATCTGCAACCCGGATTTGCCATCGTCACTGACGTGGCCACGATAGCCCAGTTGCCTCAGGTGGCGCTCCAGCACCACCTCGGCTTGCGTAGTCAACGCCTGCGACGATTGTTCGCCGAGTACAAGGTAATCATCCAGATGAGCAAGACAGGCCACGCCTTGCGCTTCCACCAGACGCAGCAGCAGGTCAAGCTCTACGGCCTGAGGCTGGGCATCGCCGTAGCCTCCCAGATCGAGCACGGCCTGACGTCGTACCAGCCAATGACGCGACATCAGGGCAGGCTGACCACGCAGCAGATCAAGATCGGCACCTGGGCGCACGACGCTATTCAAGCGCCCTTGCTCATCGAGCTGCACTTCGTTGGCGCAAATGGCATGGCAGGCCGCTGCATTACTCAGTTCCAACGACAAGTGCAGCAATCCGCCAGTGAGCAACTGTTCACCTGCCTGCATCAACAGCAGCCATTCACTCGGCAACTTGTGCACCGCCTGGTTCAGGTGAGCGACCCAGTTGCTTTCCGTGACCTGAATGAAGTGCAAGGCATCACGCGGCGTGGTAATCACCGACGGCTTGCCTGCCTTGAGCACCAACAACTTGAAATTGCGCACACCACTAGCGAGCAGGCTGTCGAAGGTTGCCTGCAGCGATATGTCATCATTGCTCAGGTCGAGCACCACAAAGGCAATTTGATCACCGGGCGAGCGCGTCAGATGCGCCAACACGCGCTCACGCGCGGCCTCATCCGGCGTCGCTGCCGCCAGCGTCGCAAGAATCTGGCCAGAGGTCGTAGCCGCAAGGCTCTGCTGCGGATCATACGACGGGATCTGCGCCAGACGCTGGATCCATTCGTTCATCTCGCCGGCGTTAACTGCATCACTCTCGCTGTCCAGAGAATCGGCCAACCGCTCACAGACTTCACGATTGAACAGGCCCAGAGCCAGCGCTTGCCAGTAACGATGCTGAAGACTTCCGTGGGTATCGCTGGGGTGAATCAGTAAAAGTTCGCGCTGGCGGACCCAACTGCCCTCCAGAGCCTGGAACTGTTGCTCTCCCGTCGGCCAGCCATGGCAGAGGAACTCCAGCGTGGTCAAGTAATCGAACACCGCTCCGTTGTAGTACGGAAGCTCGACGAACTGATGAGGCTCGAACACACGCTCTGGCCCCTCTGCAATACTCGTCCAGGAAGAAGTGAACAGAAGTGGCTGTTCCAGCACGGCATAAGTGTTGCGGACAAAACGATTGAGCAGCGCAAAACCTGCCTCACCGTTGCACAGGCCGAACCCGGCCGCATCCCACTGCAGCATTGCGCGAACGGCTTGAGTGAAGTGTTCTTCCTGAACCGCAATTGGCAGCGTGCAAGGCTCGTACTCAGAGACTACATCCGTCTGCTCGATGGATTCGATCCCACCTTGCGCCAGCAGTGCATAGGACAACGCTACACGCCAACCGGAAAAATCCAGTTGATCTGGCAACAGCGCCAGTGCGCTCTGCAAGGCCTCGACTCGCAATACCGCTCGCCAGGCGGGTTGAGCCGCTTCAGCGTACTGACCTAAACGAGCAGTGGCGCTCTCTTCGGACAAGGGCGCCAGGACAGAGCCGACTTTGTGATAAGCCACTTGCCCATTGCCTACCGCATAAGCCAGTGCATAACCCTGAGCCCCAATGGACTGCGAGGCAGCCTGCAAACGAACGGCAGCGTTGTCCAGGGCTGCGGGCAAAATGAAGTCGGAGTCCAGCACCAACACCACCAATGGCGTTGTCACCTGTTCCAGCGCCTGAGCCAGCCGCTGGCTGCACAACGCACTGCTGCTGGCGTGTAATGACTCCAACGGCAGACAAGAAATATCGACCTGCTGGTAGAAGTGCTGTGCCCGTGCCCGGTGGTCTACCTGCTCATGTCCAAGCAGAACGACCGTGACATCATTGCGCGACCCGGTTGCGATTGCGTTCATAGCGTACCTGTTTCAAATAATGGGTTCAGCGCCCGGCGTGGCCGAGCGCCAGGATTCAGTCCGCCAGCCAGGCATTCGCCCAGTGCTGCAGATGTCGCGGTGTAAGCAAATAGTCTCGTAACACGACTTCCCGCAGGGCATCGCCTTGACGGTAGCTGGCCTGAGGATCCGACAAGTGCATGCGAATCGCATCCAACCACTGTTCAGTCGAGTTTTCGCGCACCCGCGTACAAGGCAGGTATCCCGCATAAGCCTTGGTATCGGTACAAATCACAGGATAGCCACACACGCCATACTCCAGCAGACGCAGGTTGCTCTTGCAATCGTTGAACAGGTTCTGCTCGAGCGGGGCCAGGGCCAAATCAAGGTTGAGGCTGGCCAACTTCTGCGGGTACTGAGCCAGCTGTACCGCTTTGTGGAACTCTTTCACGTAGGGACGCAAAATTTCGGGGCACATGCCGAAGAATATCCAGTCGACTTCATCAGCCAGGCGCTGGACGACCTCCAGCATCAGTTCCAGATCACCACGGTGGCTGGTACCGCCAGCCCACCCTACCCTCGGCTTGATGCTCGTCTGGCGCTCGCTGTTCAGCCCAGCCCACAGCGATGCCGCCAGCATGTTGGGTACCACACGAATATCCTGATGCATGTGCGACAGCGCATCGGCCAATGGCTCGGTGGAAACGACTAGCCGATCACACAGACCAATGGCCTGGCTGAGTTTTTGCCCTGTGTTACTAGGCCAGTTTCGGACATGGTCGTTCTTTTTCGGGGGATCAATGATGTAGTCATCGATCTCAAAGATTCGCCGGGCATTGGAAAACTGCTTGAGCCGCGCGATTTCCTTGCTGCTTTCGTTCGCATAGCGTAGCTGGATGATAATCACATCCGGTTTTTCACGTTCCGCTTCGACGGGTTTCGGCATACTGAAACTGAGCCGCCCCTGAATCCAGCCGGCGCGCTCCAACTCAGTGAATGGCTGGATGACACGGTAATGACCGACACCCGATGCATTGAATGGCAACGCCAGCACTGAAGGCATCGCGCGATCAATGAAAGGATCCCAGCCATTACGCAACCCGGGTTCAAGATTGAAGCTTCCCTGGGTCAGGCTCAGGTTCCGATTGTAGTTGGGGTCGCAAGCGACGCTGGGCAGCCACCGCTGATAGAACGCCTGCTCGTCGGCCTCCTGATCGACGTCCGAAGAATCGCTTGCCACGCCCAATCGCGCCACTTTCGAAAATGGCGTCCAAACGATCAGGTAACCGAGCTCGCGTGCGCGTAGACACAGGTCGGCATCGAACCAGTTTTTTCGCAACGAATCGGTGTCCAGCCCTTGCAACTCACGGAACAATGCCCGCCGTACCAAAAGGCAATCCAGACTCAAGGCGCTCCAATTCTGCACCACGCGCAGACGGTCGAGATAACTGCTATCGGCACAACCCAAGAATGGATTACCTGCCAGCCCCCTGAGACCCAATACCAAAGCACACGAAGCGACCTTCCCATCACGGCCGAACAGCTTGGGCCCGACGACTCCGACTTCCGGACGCTGAGCCTGGAGCATGAGTTCGTTAAGCCACTGCCCGTCGAACAGTGCACACTCTGCATCCAGCAGCAAAAGATAATCGCCCCGTGCCAGCTCACTGGCTTGATTCAGGCTCTCTGCTCGAGATCGGGATTGAACGCGAACGACCCGCAACTGATCACCACCTAGCCCTTCCATCGCCGTCAACCAGCCCTGCACCTCGGCAGACTCATCACCGCTGGCGATCAGAAGGACTTCATACGAACCATAATGGGTATGCTCGAACAGAGACTCTACACAATGCCGCAATGTGAGCAGGTCGGCTGAGGCCGGTATCAGAATCGACACACTGGCCGGTTGTTCATACCGGTAGCCCACCCGGGTCATCGGACTATCAGGGTAACTGTCCACCTGAGCCGATACCCCCAGACGCTGGAGGTGCGCGCGCACCACAGGTGCGGCATGCGCCTGAATGGATGGTTCACGTATCCAGTCGGCGTAACTGTACTGACTCTGTACGAGCACTTCAGGTACGTGCTCGACCACATGTAAACCGTGGGTTTCGACCAAACGCCAGAGCACGTCGTGCGGGGCCAGGCCCGCATACTGTTCGTCAAACCCGCCTATCGCAGATAACGCCTCACATTTGAACGCCAACTGACGCCCGACATAGGGCAAGCTACGCATCAGATCAAGGTTGAAATCCGGCTTGAAGATCGGCTGGGAGGACGCTCGCCCATCATGCGTCCCTTCATCGCTGTACAGGCATAAGGCGTGCGCACGCAATGCCATGCGCTCGGCCATTATGACCAATGCATGGGGGTGTAGACGATCACCTGCCTGCAGCAGGAGTATCCAGTCCACCTGACCGTCATTCGCCAATAACGTATTAACCTGCTTGAATCCGTCGCCCTGGCGGACCTGATATTGAACCCCAGCAATGGTCGGGGGCGTCGAATTGCCGGGGCCTAGCAACAGAATACGGCTGGCAGCATACGACTGTGCAGCCAGGCTATCCAAGGTCACGCGAAGGCCAAACTCGTCGCCCTCGCTACAAAACACCACCGGCATGATGCGTGGCTGGCAGGGCCACTGTTGGATCCGTTTGGGTAGCAGCCGTAGCTGCCCCTCAGACAAACTGCGGCACTCCAGCCATTCGCCATACAACTCAGCGAAATCAACGCTGTTCGTACCCACCTGCTGGTTGAAGGTCGCGATCTGTTTGGTCAGGAAGTTTCGAACATCCAGTTCTTCCCACGCCGGGTCAGCACCACCGAAATAAGAAGCCAAGGGCAGATAACGAACATAGCCGTCGGCCGGTGCCTTTTCACTGGTGCGTGCGGCCAGCATCTGCAGCAGCCACTCACTCTCAGCGGCAACCGCTTCAGTCATTGCCACCTGATGGCTGAGCCTGCCCGCATGAATGCGCTCAAAGCTCAAGAGTTGGTCAAGACTGGCGAGATGTCCGCGACGCAGCAAACAAATGTACAGAGCCATGTCCAGGCGTGCGACAAAACCCTGCCCATCCTGCACAAGCGCCTCAAGGTATTCCTCGACCTGAGCACGACGGAACAGGGCATGACTGATACCGCCAAAAAGGTTGACCGTATTATCGGCGACACACGCCAGCAAGTCGGTGCCATGGAGCACTGCACTCGTCGGCGAGATCAAGCAATTGAGAAAACGAGAAGGAAGCAGTATGTCGTCAGCATCGCAGAGCAACCGCTGGCCGATCACGATGCTGACCTCTTCATTTTCGTGCAGCACCTTGACCTGCCGACTGACGCACGACTGAACTAGGATGTCATCGTCGCAAAGGAACTTGATCATCTCGCCTGACGCGTGACTCAAACAGGCTAACAGGTTGCGGGCAAAGCCCAAGCGCTGGTGATTGCGCACATATCGCAGGGTTACCGACGATGCCTTGCCCAGCTCTTCGCAGATCGCCTCAATCTCCGGACCGGAGCTGTCATCGCAGATGACGACTTCCAGGCACGGATGATCCTGATTGATTGCGCTGAGTAAGGTGCCGCGGAAAAACTCAGGATTGAAGGCAGGAATAGCGATGCTGACAAGAAGCGGTTCGTTCATTGGGTAAACCTGGAAAGGACGCCAGGTGACGACCGGCCGTCACCTGGGTTGATGCAGCGAGGAGGTTCTATCAGAGCCGATTGAACAGTCCGAGCGAAGCGATTTTGCTGAACGCCAGTTGAGAGGCCTGCAGCATGTTTTGCTGCAAAGTCAGCCGCGTCATGACCTCCGCAGGATCCGAATCACGGATGGTTGATTGCGTCTGATTGTTTGCCAGCACCAAGGCTACGTTGGACTCACTCTGGGTGTCCAGAGCGGCACCACGACCACCGATAGAACTGATTCCGACAGCCAACTGATCGATACCGCTGGCAAGGTTCCCCATGCCTGACAACATCGCCGCTTGTTGCTTCTGGGTTGCGACGACATCACCGTTCGTTGGTGTGTTGAGTGCGGTTTTTAACTGACTTACGGTATCCAGAATGTTCTGGGTCTCGTGGGTGTTGACCGCCACGTTGAACTGGTCGCCCGTTTGCAGAGGATCGGCCACCGTGTCGTTCAGTGTGAATTCCACACCGGATGCGGTCGCGGTATTGCCCACCAGCGTGCCGCCGGAGACGGGCTTGCTGTCGGCAGTAATCGGGGCTGCGTACAAATCGAACGTGGTTGCGCTGGTGAATTTCAGCACCGCCGAGCCATTCGGGAAACTGGCATTGTAAGCAGTCTGATCGGTAATTCGGGTGCCGGTCACCTGCACCGGGCTCGGGTTGCCTGGACCACGGGAAACGTTGAAGGTATCCGGCTTCCCTTCCAGCGTGAACGTACGCCCGGCCAACGGGGCAGCAGGATCGTTGAAGCTCAGGCTCAGGTCGACACCACGAAAGCTGATGTTCTGATTCTTGCCATTGGTGATCACCCCGCCCTGAGTGGCTTCATTGGTCACGTCATTACCGAGGCCATCAGTAATTTTCAGCTGGGTCCCACTGACAAACTCAATCAGATACGGCTCGCCACCGCGGAATTTGTTGTTGTACGTGACATTCGAGTTCACTTGCCCATTGGACAAGGTCACAAGACCGTCATTCATCGACCCGGTAACCTGACTACGACTGGTGTTGATCGCTTGCTGGAATACTTCCCAACCGGTGCTGTTGGTGGCCATCGACATGCTGTCGCCGATTGGCAGGTTCAGCGTCACCTGATCGCCATTATAGGTATAGGTGCCATCGGAATTACGCGTGAACGGAACGGTATCGCCCTTGGAGCCGGCGAAAATGTACTTGCCGTTTTCATCCCGGCTGTTCATCAGGCTAAGCAACTGTTCTTCGATCTGGCCCAGTTCCGCGGCATTGGCCTGACGGTCGGCATCGGTGTAACCGGCGTTGTTGGCACCAATAGACAGTTCCCTGGCACGTTGCAACACGTTGGTGATGCTGTTCATCACTGATTCAGCCTGGCCCAGGGTGGCCTTGATGGTATCGGTGTTGGCCTTGTACTGCGCAAGCATCGAAGCCTGCTGCCCCAATTGCAGCAGGCGCGAGGCCCCCACCGGATCATCGGCGGCGGTGTTCACGCGAACCAGGCTGCTGGCCTCTTCGCTGCTCTTGACCACATTGGAGAAGTTCTTCTGATAGTTGGCAGCCGAGGATTCGTAAAACTGGGCGGTAGAAATGCGCATGGGCTACGACTCCTTAAAGACTGTTGATCAGTGTGCTGAAGATTTCCTGCGCAGCCTTGATGATCTGCGAGGACGCGGTGTAGTACTGCTGATACTTGACCAGGTTGCCGGTTTCCTCATCGAGATCGACACCCGAGAGCGAGTCGCGCGCGCCCTTGGCGTTCGCCAGGATGGCGTCGGTCGCGGCGCTGTCGAGCTTGCCTTGGGCAGCCTTGGCGCCGACACCCTCGACCAGTTTGCCGTAGGCATCGGTCAGGGAAATGCCCTTGCTGGCGGAACCGGTGTCGACGGTTTGCGCCGTCTGCAGGTTGGCCAACGCAGTACCGTTGCGGTTATCCAGGGTGCCCGGCTGGCTGAGCGAGACGTTGATCGCGGTGCCTTTGCCCGGGGAGCCGGCGACGGTCATGTCGAAGTTCGCAGTGTATTGAGCGGCAGGCGGCGCAGGGATCGGCGCACCACTGGCATCCTTGAGCGGAATGCTCAGGTTCAGGGTGTTGTTCTCGCCAGGCTTGATCGTGCCGCTGCTGATCACCCCACCGTTGGCATCCAGAAACTGATAGGTCTGGCTGGTGCCGTCGGCGGATACGTCACCGAATACGATTTTGGTCGGTGTGGAGTTTTTCAGGCCGTTCTGCATCGCGGTAGTGGTGGCCGCGTCGTAGAGGTCGAACTTGGTGGTCAGGGTCGGTTGACCGCTGGCCGGAATCGTCAATGTGCCACTGCCGCCCGCCGCAATAGCCGCGCCCAGGGGTGCCGCGATGGCCAGACGCTTGGAGTCGGTCATCTCGGTCTTGATGTTCGCCGCCGCATCGCGGGTCGGAGTGATCTTGAAGGTGTCGCCTGCCGTGGCAGACGCCGCGTTGAACTTCAACTCAAACCCGTCGATGACCGGTGCCGTTGCCGGCGGTGCCGTGCTGAAGGTGCCCATGGGCGTGTTGTCCGGCAGGCGTTGAACGGTGTAGTCGGTCGCGGTGGTGAACGTGACCTTGTAATCGTTAATGGTCAGCTTGCCAGTGTCCTTGATGCTCACATCGAAGTTGCCGGCGCCCACGTTGCTGGTGGCGGCGATGCTGCGTTCAGAGACCAGCTTGGCCGAATTGATGTTGGTAAACAGGTTCGAACCGAAGGCACCGTTCTTGTCGATGCCCTGAGCCTGAAGGCTGTTCATCTGATCGGCGACGACCAGCGCTACACGCCCCAGTTCGTTCATGGCCGGGTCCAGCACCGTGCTGCGATAACGCAGCAGACCGCCGATTTCACCGCCGGTCATGATCGACGTGATGTCGATGGTGCTCGAGCCGCGATTGAGCTGCAGCGCCAGACGGCCCGGGTCTTCCTTGCTTGGCACCGTCTCGAGTTTGCTGGACGTGTTGCCTATGACCAGCGGCTGACCGCTGCCCAGGTAAATGTCGAGGCTGCCTTCACGCTCCACCACTTGCGCACCGGTGAAGGTCGACAGTTGGCGCACGGTTTCGTTACGCGCATCCAGCAGGTCGTTCGGCATGCCGCCGGAGCTGGAAATCTCGGAGATCTTCTGGTTCAACTGGGCCACGGTGGCGGCCAGCTTGTTGACCTGATCCGCCATGCTCGTCAGGTTGCCGTTGATGTTGGCATTCTGTTCGTTGAGCTGTGTGGAGACCGAGTTGAAACGGTTGCTCAAGGCCTGGGCATCGCTGAGCAGCAACTGGCGGGACGCATCGTCACCCGGCTTGGCGTTGACGTTCTGCACCGAGGCGAAAAACTTGGTCAGTGCGCCGTTCAGGCCGGTGCTGGTGTCGGAGAGCAACTTGTCCAGCGGCGTGACCTGATTCAGGTAGGCGGCCGAATCGCTGTTGAGCGAAGTGGTGGTCTGCAACTGCGCATCGAGGTAGCTGTTGTATACGCGGCGCACATCGGCCAGCGTCGTGCCGGTGCCGATGTAGACGTTACCGAAATGCTGAGAGGCTTTGGTGCCCTGCACTGTTTGCTGGCGCGAGTACCCGGCGGTGTCGACGTTGGCAATGTTGTTGCCGGTGGTCATCAACGAGGATTGGCCAGCGGCCAGACCCGACATCCCGATATTGAGCAAACTCATGGTTCGACCTTAATCCTTGTGCCTATAAAGGCGTGGTGGAAACGCCCGCCGCAGCGTAGTTCTGGTAACTCGTCATCTGCTTGGCTATCTGCGAAATCTTGCTCGCGTAGTCCGGGTCGGTTGCATAACCGGCCTTTTGCAACTCGCGTACAAACTGTTCTGGGTTATCGGCCGACTTCACGACATCTTGATAGCGATTGTTGGTCTGCAGCAAAGTCACAAGGTCATGGAAGCTGTCCTTGTAAGAGTCGTAGGAACGGAACTCGGCCGTCTCCTTGACCATCGCGCCATTTCTGAATTCGCTGGTAATCGCGCGCGCCGAATTGCCCTGCCAGTTGCTGCTGGCCTTGATGCCGAACAGGTTGTGGCTGCTGCTGCCATCCTGTGCGCGCATGACCGACTTGCCCCAACCGGTTTCCAGCGCCGCCTGGGCCACGAGGTAACGCGGATCGACCCCGATGCGCTCGGCGGCTTCCTTGGCCATCGGCAGCATGGTGTTGACGAATTCGTCGGCGGAGCTGAAGGCTTTCTTCGCTGGCGCCAGGGGGATTTGCGCCATGGCACGACCATGAATCTGCAGCCCGCCGTTCGATGCGGCCTGGGCATTCGCCAGCCAATCACCGTTGTACAACGGCCCTGAACCGGTAAGCGTGGTGCGCTCCGGCAATGGCGCCTTGTTGACAGTCGTGGCCGTAGTCGTGGCCGAAGGCACCAGGCCTGCCAGCAGACGGTCAGCCAGTTTCGGCGGCAACGCCAGACGTCGCTGATTGATCAGCGCCATGTCATTGCGGTGCGTGCCGTCGCCTGCTGCCTGCGGTGCATGGACCGAGCGCGACGCCCACAACGGACGCTCGCCATTGAGGCGCGACAACGGTCCGTTGGTGGCAACCGTGCCGGCGGCAATCGGCGTTTCTGCGGCGGCTTTCGCGGCCGCCTGCTTGGCCGCCGATGCGGCAGCTGCTTCGCCCGGCGCCATCGGTTTGTTCTTCGACATCTGGCGCATCAGCACGTCCGCCAGGCCGATACCACCACCCTCGCGAGACATGGAAACGGCCAACTGCTGGTCATACATTTCCTGGTATTGCTTGGCGGCCGGGGTGTTGAGCGGATTGTCCTCACCCAGGCTGTCGGTAGCCTTGCGCATGGACTTGAGCATTTCACCGAGGAACAGCGACTCGAATTCCTGCGCCACCTTGCGCATGTTCCCGTCACTGTTCTTGTCACCGACCTTGAGCTGGTTCAGCCTGTTCAGGTCCGAATAGGAACCCGAATCGTTGCTGCTGACACCCAGACCACCCTTGCGCATATCCATGGTCGCCGTCCTCAGATCACGATCAGGTCGGCTTGCAATGCGCCGGCCTGTTTCAGAGCTTCGAGGATGGCCATCAAGTCACCCGGTGCCGCGCCGACCTGGTTCACCGCACGTACGATCTCGTCGAGGGTGGTGCCCGGGCCGAACTTGAACATTGGCTTGGCTTCCTGTTGTGCATTGACCCGCGAGCGCGGCACGACCGCCGTTTGCCCATTGGACAAAGGACCGGGCTGGCTGACGATCGGGTCTTCGGTAATGGTCACGGTGAGGCTGCCGTGGGTGACTGCGGCCGGGGACACCTTGACGTTCTGACCGATCACGATGGTGCCAGTACGCGAGTTGATGATGACTTTCGCCACCGCCTGGCCTGGATCGACTTCGAGGTTTTCGAGGATCGACAGGTAGTCGACCCGCTGACTCGGATCCAGTGGCGCCGTGACGCGAATCGAACCGCCATCGATGGCCTGTGCGACGCCAGGGCCGAGCATGTCGTTGATCTTGTCGACGATGCGCTTGGCGGTGGTGAAGTCGGAACGGTTGAGGTTCAGGGTCAGGCTGTTGCCCTGGTTGAAACCGCTCGGCACTGAACGCTCCACCGATGCACCACCGGGGATGCGACCGGCCGACGGAACGTTGACGGTGATCTTCGACCCGTCGCGACCTTCAGCATCAAAACCGCCGACCACCAGGTTGCCCTGGGCGATCGCGTACACGTTGCCATCGATACCCTTGAGCGGCGTCAACAGCAAGGTGCCGCCCCGCAGGCTCTTGGAGTTACCAATGGAAGCAACAGTGATGTCCACCTGCTGACCGGGTTTGGCGAAGGCCGGCAAGTCGGCACTGATCGATACCGCCGCGACGTTTTTCAGCTGCACGTTGCCCGAACCCGGCGGCACCTTGATGCCGAACTGCGAGAGCATGTTGTTGAAGGTCTGCAGGGTGAACGGGGTTTGCGTCGTCTGGTCACCGGTGCCGTTAAGCCCGACCACCAGGCCGTAGCCGATCAATTGGTTGGAACGTACGCCGGAAATACTGGCGATGTCCTTCAGCCGCTCGGCTTGAGCGTTGAAGGCTGCCGACAACATCAGGGCCGCAACGATGAGACTTCTGAAATTCAACGTAGCCACCTAGAAAGGGAACAGCGGGCTGAGGAAGAAACGGTCGAACCAGCCTGGCTGACTCGCATCGGCAAACGAACCGGTGCCCGAGTAGGTGATGCGTGCATCGGCAATGCGGGTCGACGAAACCGTGTTGTCGGTGGCAATGTCGTCGGCCCGGACCAGGCCGGCAATCCGTACCAGCTCATCACCCGTATTGAGGGTCATCCACTTCTCGCCGCGCACGGCAATGATGCCGTTGGGCAAGACGTCGGCGACGGTCACGGTGATCGAACCGGTCAGGCTGTTGCCCTGCCCGGCCTTGCTGTCGCCCTTGGTCGCGCGGTCGCCGCTGTAGCCGGCGTCCAGCGTCAGATCACCGTCGCTGAGCGGGTTATTCGTGTTCGGTATCGCGCCGAACAGCGAGGACAGACCGATGCTGGCCTTGCTGTTCTTGCCGATTTGCGAGTTGGCGTTCTTACTGGCCTGGGTCTTCTCGTTCAGGGTGATGGTGATGATGTCACCGACCCGGAACGCCTTGCGGTCGCTGTACAGGTTCTGTTCAAAACCGGCCTGGTAGATCGAGCCGTTATTCGCGGCAGCCGGCAACGGCGTACGCGGCAACACCGGGGCGTAGTAAGGGTCATTGGGCTTGGGCGTCGGACCGACGCAACCCGCCAGCGCGGCGACTCCACTCAGTGCCAGAACAGATACAAAGCGATTCATGACCCTACCTCACGGTGTTGCAGGCGACCTCAGGGTCGCCTCATAGACTTGATTACAGATTCTGCGTTACGAACGAGAGCATCTGGTCGGCGGTGGAGATCACCTTGGAGTTCATCTCGTAGGCGCGCTGAGTGGTGATCATGTTGACCATCTCTTCAACCGTGCTGACGTTGGACGTTTCCAGGGTGTTCTGCAGCGTGGTGCCGAAACCTGCCAGGCCTGGCGTACCGACTTGCGGCGCGCCACTGGCGGCGGTTTCCAGGAACAGGTTGTTACCCACCGCTTGCAGGCCGGCCGGGTTGATGAAATCGGCGGTCTGCAGGTTGCCGATCACCTGGGACGCCGGGTTACCGGCAATGGTGATGGACACGGTGCCGTCGCGACCGACCGTGAAGGTCTGTGCGTCGTTCGGAATGACAATGGCCGGCTCCAGGGCGAAACCGCTGGCATTGACGATCTGGCCGTTGGAATCGAGGTGGAAGGTGCCGTCACGGGTGTAGGAAGTGGTGCCGTCCGGCTGCAGGATCTGGAAGAAACCGCGACCGTCGATGGCCATGTCCAACGGCTGCTCGGTGGTTTGCAGGCTACCGGCGTTGAAGTTTTTCTGGGTGCCGACGATGCGCACACCGGTACCCAATTGCAGGCCCGACGGCAGTTCGCTGTCCTGGGTCGACTGGGCGCCTGGCTGGCGTTTGATCTGGTACAGCAAGTCCTGGAACTCGGCACGGTCACGTTTGAAGCCCGTGGTCGACACGTTGGCCAGGTTGTTGGAAATGGTGGTCAGGTTGGTGTCCTGGGCGGACAGACCTGTTTTGGCAACCCATAGAGCCGGAAGCATTCGATTCTCCTCGTGCGCCTGTTTTACGGCGCGACGTTCTGATAATTAGCTGATCTGCAAGACCCGAGCCATGGCCTGGTCGTCGTCTTTGGCGGTGTTCATCATCTTGATGTGCAATTCGAATTGCTTGGCCAGGGCCAGAACAGACGTCATCTCTTCCACGGCATTGACGTTGCTCGACTCCAGGAACCCGGACACCAGTTTGACGTTGGCATCGGCTTGCGCCGGCTGACCGTCCTTGGTGTGGATCGAACCGTCCAGGCCCTTGGTCATGTTCTTGAAATCCGGATTGACCAGCTTGATGCGGTCGACTTCGGCCATCACGCGAGGGCCTTCACCCATCGCGCGAATGCTGACGGTGCCGTCCTCGCCGACTTCGATCTGCTGCTCGGGCGGCACGGAAATCGGTCCGCCGTTGCCCAACACCGGCATGCCGTTGCCGGCGCGCAATACGCCGAGGGCGTCAACGTTCAGGCTGCCGGTGCGCACGTAGCTTTCGCCGCCGTCCGGGTTCTGCACGGCGATCCAGCCATTGCCCTGCACCGCGACGTCGAGGTCGCGACCGGTTTCCACCAGGGCGCCCGCAGAGAAGTCGGTGGCCGGACGTTCGGACATGGCAAATGCTCGCGCCGGAAAGCTGTCACCGAACACCGGCATCGAACGCGCCTGCTCCAGGTCTTTCTGGAAACCGTTGGTGGAGATGTTCGCCAGGTTGTTCGCATGAGCCTTCTGCGCCAGTGCATTCTGGCTGGCGCCGGTCATTGCCACATAAAGGTACTTGTCCACACTCTTTCCTCTGCATGCCGGACGTTTGCCGCCCACCGCTGTACTGCTGAGCCATAAGCAATTTGCAGACCAACTTTTTTCTGGCGGCGCGGGGCCCGGCAAACAAAGGACTTGAGGGGTTCAGAGGGGAATGGGGGGATTGTGTCGAAGACGAAAAACCGGCGGTGTTATGCCGGTAAGTGGCAAGGGTCGGCCTTTCTGATGCACTCACCCTGTGGCGAGGGAGCTTGCTCCGGCTCGGACGCGCGGCGGCCGCAAAACCCTCGGCACTATCTGCCTGTCAGACCTCGGCCGTTCTTTTGGGGCTGCTGCGCAGCCCAGCGGGAGCAAGCTCCCTCGTCACAAAGAGCTGACGGTCTCTGCTCAGGCGCCAGGCTCTTTACCCACCTCATACTCACGCAACTTGTTGGCAATGGTGGTATGCGAAACCCCCAACCGCTTGCCCAGCTGCCGACTGCTCGGATGCTCGGAATACAAACGCTCCAGCACCGCTTTTTCAAAGCGCCCGACAATTGCATCCAGTCCGCCTTCGAGTGAAAAATCGCCAAGCGGCTGACGCACGCCATAGTCTGGCAGTCGAATATGTTCAGCCTTGACCGTCCCGCCTTCGCACAACGAAACCGCCTGGAACAACACGTTTTCCAACTGCCGGACATTGCCCGGCCAATGATAATGACTGAGCCGGTCCATGGCCGCCGGCGCCAGTTTCGGCAGCGGGCAACCGATTTGCCGACTGGCTTGATCAAGGAAATGCTCCACCAGCGGCGTCAAACCATCCAGGCATTCGCGCAGCGGCGGGATGTGCAGCGACAGTACGTTCAAGCGGTGATACAAATCCTGGCGAAACTCGCCTCGCGCGCACAACTCCGACAGATCGACCTGAGTCGCGCAGATCACTCGCACATCCAGGTAAACCTCTTCATCACTGCCTACGCGGCGGAAGCAACCGTCCTGCAGGAAGCGCAGCAATTTCACCTGCAAGCGCGGGCTCATTTCCCCCACGCCATCGAGAAACAGCGTTCCCCCCGCCGTCAGCTCCAGCAACCCCAGCTTGCCTTCGGCCCGCGCCCCTTCGAATGCACCGGGACCGTAGCCGAACAACTCGGTCTCGGCCATCGACTCCGGCAGACCGGCGCAGTTGAGCGCCATCAACGGCGACTGCCCCCGTGGACTGGCCAGGTGACAGGCCCGCGCCAGCAATTCTTTACCGGTGCCGGTTTCGCCTTCTATCAATAGCGGCGCGTCCAGTGGCGCCATGCGTCGTGCTTCGCGAACCACGGCGGCCATCACTTTTGAACTCTGGAAAATACTGTCGAACCCGCGCAGTTCCTGTTTGCGCACGTTGTAGATGCGCTCCCCTACCCGGTCGGCACGATGCAGCGTCAACACCGCGCCGGCCATGGCTTCGCTGTCGTCATGTTCCGATTGCAGCGGCGCGATGTCGGCCAGAAATACATCGCCCTTGACCTTGACCCGCAGCCCATTGATCCGCGATTTGTTGGCGCGCACCAGCTCCGGCAAATCGAAATCCTCGGCGTACCGCGATAACGGAATCCCCGGCACCTCATCCACCCTCACCCCGAGCAACTGCGCCGCTGCACGGTTGGCTGCGACGATCGAACCGCCCATGTCGATCGATAGCACCGGAAACTCCAGGGCGCCGAGCAACGCATTGAGTTCCATATGCCGACGCTCGCTGGGCATCAGTCCTACGCGCTTGACGCCAAAGACACCGGCAATCGACTCGAATTTCGGACGAAGCGCCTGGAACTGAATGTTGATCAGGTTCGGGCAATGCAAGTAGATCGCGTTGCCATGTTCGCCACCGACCTCGCCGCGAGCGACGTTGATCCCGTACTCGACCAGCAGGTTGAGAATGTCGCGCAGGATGCCGATGCGGTTCTGGCAGTGGACTTTGATACGCATATAAAGGCCCGAAACGTGAGTGATCGAGGCCCATTGCGGGAATTTTTCTGCGCAGGGGCCAACTTAGTCGTCAAGATTATGTGACACCTGTGAGCCTTTTCAAACCCGAAAATCTCAAGCGCTGCGCCATACCGGCCTTTCCGTAACGAAAACTTTACGAAATTCGACGAATTTTCCTACGCGCTATGGCGTTCATGGGCTGCCACATCGAAATTCCTGGGGTATTTCTAGGTCCATGGCAGGACATAACAAGAACGAAATCCCCTAGCAGGAGAGCAGCATGAAGCAGACGCAATACGTGGCTCGCGAGCCCGATGCGCAAGGTTTTATCGACTACCCCGCCGAAGAACACGCGGTGTGGAACACGCTGATCACTCGCCAACTGAAAGTGATCGAAGGGCGTGCGTGCCAGGAATACCTGGACGGTATCGAAAAACTCGGTCTGCCCCACGACCGCATTCCGCAACTCGGTGAGATCAACAAGGTCCTTGGCGAAACCACCGGCTGGCAAGTTGCCCGGGTTCCCGCACTGATTCCGTTCCAGACCTTTTTCGAATTGCTGGCGAACAAGCAGTTCCCGGTGGCGACGTTTATTCGTACCCGTGAGGAGCTGGATTACCTGCAAGAGCCGGACATTTTCCACGAGATTTTTGGTCATTGTCCGCTGCTGACCAACCCCTGGTTCGCCGAATTCACCCACACCTACGGCAAACTCGGCCTGCAGGCGTCCAAGGAAGAACGCGTTTACCTGGCGCGTCTGTACTGGATGACCATCGAGTTCGGCCTGGTCGATACCCCGCAAGGCCAACGCATCTATGGCGGCGGCATTCTCTCCTCGCCGAAAGAAACCGTTTACTGCCTGTCGGACGAACCTGAGCATCAGCCGTTCGATCCACTGGAATGCATGCGTACGCCGTATCGCATCGACATCCTGCAACCGCTGTACTTTGTCCTGCCGAACCTCAAGCGCCTATTCGATCTTGCCCACGAAGACATCATGGGCATGGTCAAGCAAGGCATGCAGCTGGGCTTGCACGCCCCGAAATTTCCGCCCAAACCAAAAGCCGCGTGATCCGTAGCTTTTAGAATCAAGTGAGCCTGTCAGGAACCCACGCTTTGGTTTAGCGTGGTGACACTGACGGCCGATTTCCAATCATTCGATTTCAGGAACACACCATGTCCACATTGAACCAAGCCCATTGCGAAGCCTGCCGCGCCGACGCCCCCCAGGTCAGCGACGAAGAACTGCCGGTATTGATCAAGCAGATCCCTGACTGGAACATCGAAGTTCGCGACAGCATCATGCAGCTGGAAAAGGTTTTCCTGTTCAAGAACTTCAAGCACGCCCTGGCGTTCACCAACGCGGTCGGGGAAATCTCCGAGGCCGAAGGTCACCACCCGGGCCTGCTGACCGAGTGGGGCAAAGTCACCGTGACCTGGTGGAGCCACTCCATCAAGGGCCTGCACCGCAACGATTTCATCATGGCCGCGCGCACTGACGAAGTGGCCAAGGACGCCGAGGGCCGCAAATAATGCATTTCGACGCCATAGGTCGAGTACCCGGCGACCCGATTCTCGGCCTGATGGAGGCCTATGCGCAGGACCCGAACCCGCGCAAATTCGACCTTGGCGTGGGCGTCTACAAGGACGCCTTCGGCCTGACGCCGATTCCCCAGGCCGTGAAGCTCGCCGAGCAGCGCCTGGTGGATCGCCAGACCACCAAGACTTACATCGGCGGTCACGGCGAACCGGCATTCGGCAAGGTCATCAATGAGTTGGTGCTCGGCGCTGACTCTGCACTGATCGCCGAACAACGGGCCGGCGTTACCCAGACGCCGGGGGGCACCGGCGCGTTGCGCTTGAGCGCGGATTTCATCGCCCAGTGCCTGCCGGGGCGCGGCGTGTGGCTGAGCAACCCGACCTGGCCAATTCACGAAACCATTTTCGCCACGGCCGGGGTCAAGGTTAATCATTACCCTTATGTCGGCAGCGATAACCGCCTCGATGTTGAAGCGATGCTGGCGGTGCTCAATGACGCGCCGAAAGGCGATGTGGTTTTGTTGCACGCCTGCTGCCACAACCCGACCGGGTTCGATCTGTCCCATGACGACTGGCGCCGGGTGCTGGACGTGGTGCGCGATCGTGATCTGGTGCCGCTGATCGACTTCGCCTACCAGGGCTTCGGCGATGGATTGGAACAGGATGCGTGGTCGACCCGTTTGTTTGCTGCCGAGTTGCCGGAAGTACTGATCACCAGTTCCTGCTCGAAGAACTTCGGGCTGTACCGGGATCGCACGGGGGCGCTGATAGTTTGCGCGAAAACCGCTGAAAAACTGGTGGATATTCGCAGCCAACTGGCCAACATCGCCCGCAACCTGTGGTCGACGCCGCCGGATCATGGCGCTGCCGTAGTGGCGACGATTCTTGGCGATCCGGAGCTGAAAAGCCTGTGGGCCGATGAAGTGGAAGCCATGCGCTTGCGTATCGCGCAACTGCGCAGCGGTCTGGTTGAAGCGCTGGAGCCGCATGGTTTGCGTGAGCGTTTTGCGCATATTGGTGTGCAACGCGGGATGTTTTCCTACACCGGCCTGTCGCCGGATCAGGTTAAACAGCTGCGCGATCATCACAGCGTTTACATGGTCGGTAACGGCCGGGCGAACGTGGCGGGGATTGATGCGACGCGTCTGGATCTGCTGGCTGAGGCTATCGCCGACGTCTGCAAGTAATGTGAAACAATGGCCGGCTCCCCTGTGGCGAGGGAGCTTGCTCCCGCTGGGCTGCGAAGCGGCCCCATGCAGGCAATGAGTTTTTACCGATGAACCGCGTTTGCATTCCTTGCGACCGCTGAGCGTTCGAGCGGGGGCAAGCTCCCTCGCCACATTGGTTTCGCGAATCTGGTCCACACCTGTCTAGACAATCCCACCCGTCGCAACAAATGGATATAAAAGTCTATTTGTCATTTCTGCTGCTGTATCCTGCCCAGGCTTTTTAAAAGCGCGGATCTACCAGATCTATCAACAGACTTTGCGAGGAGCGCGAAACATGCACGAGATCCCTAATCTCCCCTTCCCAAGCCTGCACGAAACTGAGCAGACAACCCCGCAGCAAGCCGGTGCCCAACAGCCCGAGCCGAAAGAAGCCACTGAACGCCGCCAGGCCGACAGCGAAGACTGAAACACCCGCAATGCCAGACCGTGTGGAAAGCGCTAACATGCGCTTTCCACACCGCCTGAACCCTTGAGTTGCACAACCATGACCGATGACTTCAGTGAGACCCAGGCCAGCGTCCTGATCGGCACCGCCGAGAAGATGATCGAGATCTGGAATCGCCTTTCCCCCGAGAAACAAGCGGCGTTGCTCGCCCGATTCGGCAGCGAAGAAAATGCCCTGGCCGCCTTGGTCACCACGCAACTGGTCGCTCCCGCCAAGCCCTGAAACACCCCATCCGGCAAATAGTTTTACTTTTCCACGCCTCGCGGCCGCTCGCGCCGCTATCATAAGCAGCCTATCTATCCTGCTTTCCCCGTGGACCTTTACCCATGTCTGAAAAACAGCGCCCCCTGGCGGTCACGCTGCAAGTTGTTTCCATCGTCCTCTTTACCTTTATCGGCTACCTCAATATCGGCATTCCCCTGGCTGTGTTGCCGGGCTACGTCCACAGCGAACTCGGCTTCGGCGCGGTGGTCGCGGGGCTGGTGATCAGCGTGCAATACCTGGCCACTCTGCTCAGCCGTCCTTACGCCGGGAAAATCATCGATAACAAGGGCAGCAAACTGGCGGTGATGTATGGCCTGGCCGGTTGCGGTTTGAGTGGTGTGTTCATGCTGGTTTCAGCCTGGACCCAAAGCCTGCCGGTGTTGAGTCTGATCAGCCTGCTGATCGGTCGTCTGGTGCTTGGCAGCGCGGAAAGCCTGGTGGGTTCCGGTTCGATTGGCTGGGGCATCGGCCGGGTCGGTGCAGCGAACACGGCTAAAGTCATCTCCTGGAACGGCATCGCCAGTTATGGCGCGTTGGCCGTCGGTGCACCGCTGGGGGTGTTGTTGGTGAGCCAGTTGGGTTTGTGGAGCATGGGCGTCAGCATCATGTTGCTGGCCGTCCTGGGCCTGGCGCTGGCCTGGCCGAAGACCGCAGCCCCCATTGTGGTTGGTGAGCGCCTGCCGTTCATGCATGTGCTGGGGCGCGTGCTGCCGCATGGTTGCGGTCTGGCGCTGGGTTCCATCGGTTTCGGCACCATCGCAACGTTCATCACCCTGTATTACGCCACGCAACACTGGGACAACGCGGTGCTGTGCCTGAGCCTGTTCGGCGCCAGTTTCATCGGCGCGCGACTGCTGTTCGGCAACCTGATCAACCGTCTCGGCGGGTTTCGCGTGGCGATTGCCTGCCTGTCGGTGGAAACCCTGGGGCTGTTGCTCCTGTGGCTGGCGCCGGATGCGCATTGGGCACTGGCGGGTGCGGCGCTGAGTGGCTTTGGTTTTTCGCTGGTGTTCCCCGCACTCGGGGTGGAAGCGGTCAATCTGGTGCCAGCGTCGAGCCGTGGTGCGGCGGTCGGGGCGTATTCGCTGTTCATTGATTTGTCACTGGGGATTACCGGGCCGTTGGCGGGTGCGATTGCGGCAGATTTCGGCTTTGCCTCGATCTTCCTTTTCGCCGCACTCGCCGCCCTGAGCGGTTTGGCCCTGAGTGTTTACTTGTACCGGCAAGCCCCCAAGCACCTTAATGAAAAGCACCGCGAAGAAAGAGCAGCGCGCTAGAAATCGACCTTGCCGCGCCCGGCCTTGATACTGCCGCGCTTGGTCTTGGATTCGAGCCGACGCTTTTTCGAGCCCAGGGTCGGTTTGGTCGGACGACGTTTCTTTTCGACCTTGGTGGCGCTGAGGATCAACTCGATCAGCCGCTCCAGCGCATCGGCGCGATTGGCTTCCTGCGTCCGGTATTGCTGAGCCTTGATGATCAACACCCCTTCGCTGGTGATGCGACTGTCCCGCAGCGCCAGCAGCCGTTCCTTGTAGAACTCGGGCAAGGACGAGGCCGGGATGTCGAAGCGCAAGTGCACAGCGCTGGAGACCTTGTTGACGTTCTGCCCACCGGCGCCCTGGGCGCGAATGGCTGTCAATTCGATCTCGGCATCCGGCAGATGCACGTTGTTGGAAATCACCAGCATGGAAAAGCGTCCGGGTTGAGGTCTTTCAGGATACCGCGAATGAATGGCAAGAACGCGCTCCCACAGGGCTTTGTGTAGGCCGAAAAAGACAAACCCGGCACATGGCCGGGTTTGTCGTTTCTGCGCGCTGCGCTATTTCACTGCAGCCTGCAACGCATGCTGGGCACTGCGCTTGTTCTTGATGCCGTAGCAAACCCACATGAACGCAACCCACACCGGAATCGCATACACCGAGATCTGAATGCCCGGGATCAACAGCATCACGCCGAGGATGAACACCACGAACGCCAGGCAGATGTAGTTCCCGTACGGGTACCACAGGGCCTTGAACAGCGGCGTTTGCCTGGTCCTGTTCATGTGCTGGCGGAACTTGAAGTGCGAATAGCTGATCATCGCCCAGTTGATGACCAACGTGGCCACCACCAGCGACATCAACAGCTCCAGCGCATTTTGCGGGATCAGGTAGTTCAGCAGCACTGCAATCAGCGTCACGGCAGCCGAGGCAAGGATCGAACGCACCGGCACGCCGCGCTTGTCGATTTTCGCCAGGGCTTTCGGCGCATCGCCTTGCTCGGCCATGCCCAGCAACATGCGGCTGTTGCAATAGGTGCCGCTGTTGTACACCGACAGCGCCGCAGTCAGGACCACAAAGTTGAGGATGTGCGCCGCGGTGTTGCTGCCGAGCATCGAGAACACTTGCACGAACGGGCTGCCGCTATAGGAATCACCGGACGCGTTCAGGGTCGCCAGCAGACTGTCCCAAGGCGTCAGCGACAGCAGAATGACCAGCGCACCGATGTAGAAAATCAGGATCCGGTAGATCACCTGGTTAATCGCTTTCGGAATCACGGTTTTCGGCTTGTCGGCTTCCGCTGCGGTGAAACCGAGCATTTCCAGGCCGCCGAAGCTGAACATGATGATCGCCATGGCCATCACCAGACCGCTGACGCCGTTCGGGAAGAAACCGCCGTGGGACCACAGGTTGGTCACCGAGGCTTCCGGACCGCCGTGACCGCTGACCAGCAAGTAGCTGCCCAGGGCAATCATGCCGACGATCGCCACCACCTTGATGATCGCGAACCAGAACTCCGCCTCACCAAAGACTTTGACGTTGGCCAGGTTGATCAGGTTGATCAGGACGAAGAATCCGGCAGCCGAAACCCAGGTCGGGATCTCCGGTGCCCAGTAGTGAATGTACTTGCCGACCGCAGTCAGCTCTGACATGCCCACCAGAATGTACAGAATCCAGCAGTTCCAGCCCGACAGGAAACCGGCGAAACCACCCCAGTATTTGTGCGCAAAATGGCTGAAGGAACCGGCCACCGGCTCTTCGACGATCATTTCGCCGAGCTGGCGCATGATCATGAAGGCAATGAAGCCGCAGATGGCGTAGCCGAGGATCATCGACGGGCCAGCGGATTTGAGTACACCGGCCGAGCCGAGGAACAGGCCGGTACCAATCGCGCCACCGAGGGCGATCAGTTGAATATGACGATTCTTCAGGCCGCGTTTCAGCTCGCCTGAATGCGAGTTTTGTCCACTCATGAAAAGGGTCTCACGCAAGGTTTGATGATGTTCAGTAGACGTTGCTGCTCGGTTGCAACTTTAAGCAGCGCCGATCAAACCCCAGCGCAGGCACCAGGAGTTCAGCGTATTTACAACGGTCATGCGTCACCTGTTTGTTTTTATCTGTGACGAAATCGAACCCGACACGCTCGTGACGTGGCGGAGTGAACAAGGCGGATAGCCTTGAGGTTTGCGCAGCTGCGCAGGAGGTCACAGGTAAAACGCGGCGCATTGTACACCGCCAACCCCCTGCTGCCAGACCCGCTGGATCAGCGTGTCGGTTGCCGGGATTGCCTGTGTCCGCCTCGAGGGTCTCGGGCGGCTGCAAAAAATGAGTCAGACCTTTGCGGGTCATGGGCGTGAACGATGGAAAAACCGTCCCACGGGAAGAGATGGAGATCAGTCACGGCGTACATTGCGCCTCCTTCTTGTTATGCACCTGCACGACAGGCATGGCGCGCATCTCACCCTTCCAGCGCCGCTGAAACAAGCGCGCCAGAGCCTTTTGCGGGGATCAATCGGCGTGCTGGCGGCAGGTTTTCCTTACACCTATCCCGAAGACGCGAATCCATGGGATTCAGCGCGCAATTTCGTCAGCATTCCTTTACATGCCGTAACGAAACTTTGCCAAATCAGACATAACTGTAGGACGACTGCAAATTGACGATAGGAAGCTTCCTAAGGAAAAAGCCTGCTTAGTTTTTTGTTTTCTATTAATAAATTTCTATTTAAAAAACAGAACAAAAAGTTCAATTAAATCTTATTTAATTATTTTTTTGCGTTTCAAAAACCGGTGAACTAGGTTTTCAGCGACTTGCCGAGCCGCCTCGACTGGCAAGTTGTTCTTACTCAAAAGTCATCTAGGAGATTCACCATGCAAGCAATGGAAAAAGACCTGGAAACTGAACTGCAACTGGACGATTGGTTTGAAGCACCGACCCATGAAGCCGCCGTTGAAATGATGCAAGCCGACGCGGTAGTTCCGTTCGGCACGGCGATGTGGCCTCTGTAAGTCATCCCGGCAGGCACGGTCCGGCCGGTTGTGCCTGCCACTTTCGGTTTGTCAGGGAGGACTACATGGATAAGCCACGCGCCATTTCGCATTTCCTTTACTACCTCGAACATCACCCGGCCCTTGCCAGCCTCAATCCGGCGAAGGTCTTGCTGGGCCACACCGCTGATTACGCAGCACTGACCGGCGCCATTGCCGAACAGGCATCCGACAGCCAGCCATTTCGCTTCAGCTCGCTGCGACTGGATCTCGAACCCGCGGATTTGCTGGCCCAGGCCATTATCGACAGCGATCTGTACATTTTTTTCTACGACTCCTCCACCCTGCCGAATCCACGCCCCGACGGCCCGGACTTTGTCCGCGCCCTGCAAGGCGTGATGGCCGAGAACTGGAGGAAGTCTCTGCTGTTCAAGGATTACGGTGAATACTTCTACGACACGTTCAGTGTCACCCCGCAGCGCATTGCCGGACTGAACAGCCATTTGATCCAGCGCATGTCCCACGCAACAACGTTAAGTTTCAAGGATGACCACGGCTCCTGGTTTGAAACACCATTGAGCAGTATCAAGAAGTGGACTGACATCAATGGTGTCGGCAACTTTGATCTGGCACCCGGTGAAATTGCCACCCACAGCGAAGCCATTAATGGCCGGGTTAAGTTCATGGGGACATTTCTCAGTACTATTCCGTTTGCGCGCAAATATGGAGTATTGGCGTCACCGCTGGAGTTATGGATCGAGAACTCGACCATCGGCAGAATTGCGACTGAAGTGCCGGGACTGGAACACGATTTCAACAAGTACCTGGACGCCAATCCGTCGAATCGGCGGATCGAGGAGCTGGGGATCGGCACCAATGAAGGGATCAAGGCGTTGTATGCGCGCAATGCCGGATTTGAGGAACGCCATTGCGGGCTGCATCTGGGGTTGGGGGGGGGAGCGAAGGGTAGCCATCATCTGGATCTGATCTTCTCCAATGGCGTGTTGGCGCTGGATGATAAGCCGCTGTTTGATGGACGGTTTGTGTTCTAACCCCCCCTGTGACAAGGGAGCCTGGAGCCGCTGCGCGACTCAGCGGGAGCAAGCTCCCTCGCCACAGGTTACCTGCACTTTGAAGACCGGTTATTGCCAGA
>NZ_CATKQN010000004.1:0-191879 GCF_949767765.1 Pseudomonas sp. IT-P171 | reverse complement strand
TTGGGGCCGCTACGCAGCCCAGCGCGAGCAAGCTCGCTCGCCACAAAGGTATGCACGATTCAAGAGCGCGCTTAAATGAACAGCATTGCTTTCATAGCGGGGCTTTTTTATGCCCGTTCGTCGGCGAAGGTCTGAAAAAATCTCGCCAAGGTCGCTATCGGGACAGTCCCGCCGGTTCAAGCGGGCAAGATTGACTTGAGCGCCCTTTCCCCGCGCAGGGGAACCGGTCATGTTTATGTCATGTCAGGTCCGCAAGCTTGGATCTGTCCGTCAACAACAGGTTGATAACAACAAGGACGACCTCATGCCCACGCAAAATCCGCACCGCGATATCAGCTTGTGCACTTCCAGCAAGGTGTACAACACCCTGACCGAACTCAAGCACCTGGAAGGCCATCGCAGCGCCAAGTTCTTATCGTTGCTGACCGAAAACCTGGTGCGCAAAGGCCTGCTTAACGAGCACGAAGTGGTCCACATGCTGGATCTGGTGGTCGACTGACGGACAGACGGTCGTTTGGGACCGCTAACGTCAATGACGACTATCGAAAGCGTTGATTTCTCGTTCAAGCGCAAGATCCGTAAGGTAGCTCCATAGATTGATGGAGGTACTTATGTCCCAGGTTCAGATCATGTCCGTTATCGGCAGCGCCGTTCCCGCCCCGCTCAGAGAGCTGGGATTGCTCGCCTGTTGGTATCTGGTGCAGGACGGCGAAGCGATCAGCGGTCCGCTCACCTCGCTTAACGCCGCCAAGGCCCTGTCGCAGAGCCTCGACACCGGTCGACTCAGCGCCTAAGGCAGCTGTACCCGCGGTTTGGTTTCGATGAAAATCGCCCAGCTCGACATGAACAGTGCCGCGATCAGGGGCCCGATGACAAAGCCGTTGAGCCCGAAAATCGCCAGGCCGCCCAAGGTCGAGATGAGAATCAGATAGTCCGGCATCTTGGTGTCCTTGCCCACCAGGATCGGTCGCAGCACATTGTCCACCAGGCCGATCACGAACACGCCGAACAGCCCCAGCACCACGCCCTGCCAGATCGCTCCGGAGAACAGGAAAAACGCCGCCACCGGCGCCCAGACAATCCCCGCGCCCACCGCTGGCAACAGCGATAGAAACGCCATCAACACCGCCCAGAGCAAAGCGCTCGGGATGTCGAGAAACCAGAAAATCAAACCGCCCAAGGCGCCCTGCGTAATGGCCACCAGCAGGTTGCCTTTCACCGTGGCGCGCACCACGCGGTTGAACTTGAGTTGCAAGCGGCGTTTCTGGTGTTCCTCCAGCGGCACAGCTGCGCGAACCTTGCGTGCAAGCTCTGCGCCGTCGCGCAAAAAGAAGAACAGCAAGTAGAGCATGATGAAAAAACCCACCACGAAATCAAACGTACCCTGCCCGAAACTGAACACCTGCGTGGCGACAAACTCGTTGCCCGTCACCGCACTCTTGATGATTTTTTCCCGCAGCCCGTCCAGCTCACCGACCCCGGCCCGATCGAGCAAGTGCTGAAAGTACGGCGGCAGGCTGTGTTTGAAATGCGTCACGTACCCCGCGATGTCCAGCTCGCCGCTTTCGATGCTTTTGTACAGCGTGGCCCCCTCTTGCACCAGCAGGATACTGAGGATGATCACCGGCAGAATAGCGATGATCAGGCAGATGCTCAGGGTGAGCAGCGACGTCACGTTGCGTTGCCAGCCAAACTTCAGTTGCAGGCGACGCTGCAGCGGTGCGAAGAGGATGCCGAGGATCACCGCCCAGAACACCGCGCCGTAGAACGGCAGCAGAATCCAGATAAACGCCGCCGTCACCAGCCCAAGCAGAATCACCAGTGATTTGTTTTTTACCGTCTCTTCGTTCATGTCCGATCCATGTCAGTCCGCAGGGACGCAATGTCGCGTCCTGATGCTTAGTCCGCCACGGTTCGCGCGAGTGCCATCCGCTTGTTCATCAAGCATAGATCCAGATCAATGAAACCTGTGGGCAAGCCGATTACCCTCGCGGTCTTTTGCGATCGACCCGCCCATGACCCTCGCCACGCCTGAACTGCTCGCCCCCGCCGGCACCCTGAAAAACATGCGATACGCCTTCGCCTATGGTGCCGATGCGGTGTACGCCGGCCAGCCGCGCTACAGCCTGCGAGTGCGCAACAACGAATTCGATCATGCCAACCTCGCGCTCGGCATTCGCGAAGCCCAGGCCCAGGGCAAGCGTTTCTACGTGGTGGTGAACATCGCCCCGCACAACGCCAAGCTCAAAACCTTTCTCAAGGACCTGCAACCGGTGATCGCCATGGCACCGGACGCGCTGATCATGTCCGACCCCGGCCTGATCATGCTGGTGCGCCGGCACTTCCCGCAGATGCCGATTCACCTGTCAGTGCAGGCCAACACGGTGAACTGGGCGAGCGTCGAGTTCTGGCAGCAACAAGGCTTGAGCCGGATCATCCTGTCGCGTGAGCTGTCTCTGGAAGAAATCGCCGAAATCCGCCAGCAAGTGCCCGCCATGGAACTCGAAGTGTTCGTTCACGGCGCACTGTGCATGGCCTATTCCGGACGCTGCCTGCTGTCGGGCTACATGAACAAACGCGATGCCAATCAGGGCAGTTGCACCAACGCCTGTCGCTGGAAGTACACCGCGCAAGAAGCCACGGAAAACCAGCTCGGCGAAATCGTGCAGACGTTCCAGCCCGAACCGACGCTGGGGATTGGCGCACCCACCGATCAGGTGTTCCTGTTGCAGGAAGCCAATCGTCCGGACGAACTGATGCCGGCGTTCGAGGACGAACACGGCACCTACATCATGAATGCCAAGGACCTGCGCGCCGTGCAGCATGTCGAGCGTCTGACGCAGATGGGCGTGCACTCATTGAAAATCGAAGGCCGGACCAAATCCCATTTCTATTGCGCGCGGACCACTCAGGTGTATCGCCGGGCAATCGACGATGCGGTGGCCGGTCGTGAGTTTGACCGCGGCCTGATGACCGATCTGGAATCCCTCGCCCAGCGCGGTTACACCGAAGGTTTTCTGCGTCGCCATGTGCATGACGAATACCAGAACTATCAGCATGGCAGCTCGGTGTCGGAACGGCAGCAGTTTGTCGGTGAGCTGACCGGCGAGCGGCGTGACCGCTTGGCGGAGGTCAAGGTGAAGAACCGGTTTGGCCTGGGCGACCACATGGAACTGATGACGCCCAAGGGCAACTTCCACTTCGATCTGCATCAGCTGCAGAACGTCAAAGGCGAGGCCATCGACGTGGCGCCGGGGGACGGGCACACGGTGTACCTGCCGATTCCGGATGCGGTGGATTTGCGGTTCGGGTTGTTGATGCGGGATGTGGGTATGAAGTAGCCCGGTAGTCCAGATAAAACCTGTGGCGACGGCGCTTGCTCCCGCTCGAGCGCGAAGCGTTCGCCAAGGGTGATCAGTGCTCAACCTGAAGAAATCCATGTTCTGGTTTGGGGGTACTTCGCACCCAGCGGGAGCAAGCGTCCTCGCCACAAAGTCCCCTGTTTCACATGTCGTCTACGCGAACTCCTCCCGCAACATCGCCACAAACGCCTCTCGCGCCGGGTGCACCCCGGCGTTTTCGTGCCAGTAAAACAGGTTGTCGATGGCCGTCAGCTCAGGGAATTCGTACCCCGCGCACCCGGCGCCCTTGGCGTATTGATCGAACACACCTTTGGGCACCAGCGCGACACCCGCCCCTGCGCTGACGCAACCGACAATCGCGCCATAACTGGCCAGGCTAACAATCGGCAGCGCCTGCCCCTGACGCAACAACCAATGCTCCAGCGCCGCGCGGTATGGGCAGCCCTGCGGCCACATGAACACGGTTTTGTCCTGCAAATCGGCAATGTCACGCACCGGTCCCAGGGACGTCGAGGCGATCAGCAGCAGCTCCTCGCGGTACATCGGCGTGCGTTTGAGGTGCGCACGCTCGACGTCCACCGCGACAATCGCACCGTCGAGCCGGTGGCTGACGGTGTCATCAAGCAATTGGCCCCAGGTGCCGGTGGTCAGTTCCAGCGCCACCGCCGGGTAGCGCTTGTGAAACTTGGCGAGCAAGCGCGGCAAGCGCCCGGTGGCCGAGGATTCGATGGCGCCGATGCGCAGCGGGCCAGAGGGCTCGGCCGCGGGGTCGACCGCGCGTTTGGCCTCCGCCGTGAGCGCGAGAATCTTCGAGGCATAGGCCAGAAACGTCTGTCCCGACGGGCTGATGCGCAATCCCCGGCCTTCCCGTAGAAACAGCGCGACGCCCAACTCCGCCTCCAGCGCCTTGATCCGCGCCGTGATGTTCGACGGCACGCAATGCAGCAACTCGGCCGCACGGGCGATGCTGCCGACGTCGGCAACGGTCTTGAACATGCGAATCTGCGCGAGCTCCATACATCACCCAAAGTGAACAGTTGGCGCAGTATAAGTCAGTTGTGGCGAATGGTTAGAGTTCTGATACTCGATGCATCTGTCCACAGGTGCTCGACCATGCAAACGCACACTCATCCTTCGCCCTTCAAAATCATTCTGGCCATGGCGTTTGTCGTGGCCTGCTGGGGTTATTCCCCGACCGGCATTCACATCGGCCTGCAAGCCTATGACCCAGGGCATCTGGCGCTGCTGCGGTTCCTGGTGGCGTCTGTGTTCATGGCGCTGGTCGCGCTGGTCAACGGCATCAGCCTGCCCAACCTGCGTGATTTGCCGCTGCTGTTCGGCCTCGGTTTTTTTGCCGTGAGCCTGCATCACGTGGCGATCAATTTCGGCCAGCAAGGTGTCAGCGCCGGCGCGTCCAGCGTGCTGGCGCAAACAACGCCACTGTTCAGCACGCTGCTGGCGCGTTTCGTGTTCAAGGACCACGTGAGCGCCTGGCGTTGGGGTTGTGTTTTTCTGGGGCTGGTCGGCGTAGTGATCGTGGTCGCCGGGGATCGCGGGGTGGGCAGCATCGACGCCCACGGCTTGTTGATCCTGCTGGCGGCGGTGTCCTGGAGCTTTTACTTCGCGTTGCAGAAACACCACTCCGGGCGCTACGACGGACTGACGCTGGTTTGCTACACGGTGTGGTCGGGAACGGCGTTGTTGCTGGTGTACCTGCCGGGGTTGACGGCGCAAGTGGTCAACGCACCGATGCATGTACAACTGGCGGTGATGGCGCTTGGGGTGTTTCCAAGTGCGCTCGCGTACCTGGCCTGGGCGTTTGTGTTGGCTCACGTTGATTTGAGCCGGGCGACGATGACCTTGTATCTAGTGCCGCCGACGGCGATGGCGATGGCCTCGTTTGCGCTGGGCGAGCGGCCGACGTTGATGATTGTCGTGGGGGGCATCGTGGTGTTGGTGAGTGTGTTGGCGTTGAATCTGGAGCGGCGGTGGGTGGTGATTCGGGTGGCGGAGGTTTGATTGGGGATTTGTGGTGATGCGTCTGGCGTTATCGCGAGCAGGCTCGCTCCCACATTGACCTCACCAACACTGAAGATCCCCTGTGGGAGCGAGCCTGCTCGCGATGAACGATGACGCGGCCAACCGGCCATGCACAAAAAACCCGGCACACTGGCCGGGTTCTGTTCATCGCCTGTCATCGGACAGCGGCGTGGGTTCATCCGGCGGAGGCACGTCCTCCTCCGCGGCGGGGTCCATCCAGTCTTCAGGTCGGTCAGGCTCTGCGGCGGCCGGGTCCCGCGCAGGGTCCATGCCAGGTGGAGCATCGTGATCCATTGGGTTAGCCATGGCGCACCTCATTGGTGAGGTCCAGCAAATCTGGGCCGTATTCGTTGGAAACAAGCGCGCGAACGGCGTGCTATCGAATAGACAGACGGCTAGTCGCGATCCGCCAAAAACCGGTCCCGACTGTTGGTCAGGTGCAGCCACATGGCCGCCCGCGCCGCGTCCGCGTCCTGGCGTTTGATGGCGTTGAGAATCGCCTCGTGCTCAAGGTTGGCAAGGTGCCCGAGCTTGCTCAAATCCGCCGCGCCACGCTCGGCGGCATTGACCCGGGTCCGGGGAATCATGGCGCTGCCCAGGTGCTGCATGATTTCGGTGAAGCAGACGTTGCCGGTGGCTTCCGCGATCAGCAGGTGAAAACGCTTGTCGGCTTCGACGCAGCTGTCGTTGTTGGCGAGCAGGCTTTGATAGTCATCCAGCGCTTCGCGCATTTGCGCCAGTTGCTGATCCGTGCGACGCATGGCCGCCAACGCGGCGGCCTGGGTTTCGAGGCCCATGCGCAACTCCAGAATGCTGCGCACCCCCAGCGCCGTATCGACATTCAGTCGCAGCCCCTGCTCCGGCGCGCGTTCGATCACGAACGTGCCGATGCCGTGCCGGGTTTCCACCAGGCCGGACGCCTGCAATTTCGAGATCGCCTCGCGTACCACCGTGCGACTGACGCCGTGCTCCAGAACGATCGTGTTCTCCGAGGGAAGTTTGTCCCCCGGCAACATCCGGCCCAGCAGAATGCTCTGGGTCAGTTTCGCGACCAGGTCGTGGGCCAGGTTGTGAGTGCGCTTGCGGGCAGGCGCGTCGAGGTCTTCTTGCATGGCGGTCATCCGAGAGCAGAGCTGACGGAATCGTAGCACCGCGATCAAGTGAAAGCCTCAAAAAACGCCGCCCTACTTGTATGACAACACTCAACAACGGCAGCAAATCCAGTTCAAAAAGACCGGCTCACAACCAGCCACCAGCACACAAATTTCGATATATCAGCCATTTTATTGGACATTACAGCTTGCAGAATAAAAAAACGCAGTTGTATGATGTCTAGCAACAACGCAGCACCCGCAACACCCCGCATAAAAATAATCAGTGGGAGAAAACCAAGTGAATACATCCATCTCCGGGATGCACGACGGCGCCGATTCGGTCCTGAAATCCGCCATCTCGAAAGTGAAACGCCACGTTCTGCCGCTGTTCGTCATCATGTTCATCGTCAACTACATCGACCGCGTGAACATCGGCTTCGTCCGCGCCCACATGGAACACGACCTGGGCATCGGCGCCGCCGCCTACGGCCTCGGTGCCGGTCTGTTCTTCATCGGTTACGCGCTGTTCGAAGTCCCCTCCAACATCCTCCTGCAAAAAGTCGGCGCGCGAATCTGGCTGACCCGCATCATGCTGACCTGGGGCCTGGTGGCCGCATGCATGGCCTTCATCCAGAACGAAACCCACTTCTATATCCTGCGATTCCTGCTGGGCGTGGCTGAAGCCGGGTTCTTCCCGGGAGTGATTTATTACTTCACGCGCTGGTTGCCGGGGGTGGACCGCGGCAAGGCCATTGCGATTTTCCTCAGCGGCTCGGCGATCGCTTCGCTGATCTCCGGCCCGTTGTCCGGGTTGCTCCTGCAGATCAGCGGGTTCGGGATGCACGGCTGGCAATGGATGTATTTCATTGAAGGCATGTTCTCGGTCGGGCTGTGCGTGTTCGTCTGGTTCTGGCTCGACTCCAAACCCCACGACGCCAAATGGCTCAGCCGCGAAGAACAGGACGCACTGGTCAAGGCCATCGACGACGAACAACTGGCCCGCGAAGCCGCGACGCCGATCAAACCGTCGCTGGGCAAGTTGCTCAAGGATCGCCAGATCATCCTGTTCTGCCTGATTTATTTCTTCATTCAGCTGACCATCTACGCCGCGACCTTCTGGCTGCCAAGCATCATCAAGAAGATGGGCGACCTCAGCGACATTCAGGTCGGGCTGTTCAACTCGATCCCGTGGCTGCTGTCGATCGTCGGCATGTACGCCTTCGCGTCGCTGTCCGCGAAATGGAAACACCAGCAAGCCTGGGTGGCCGCTGCCCTGCTGATCGCGGCGGCCGGCATGTTCATGTCCACCACCGGCGGGCCGGTCTTTGCCTTCGTGGCGATCTGCTTCGCAGCACTGGGCTTCAAATCCGCTTCGTCACTGTTCTGGCCGATTCCCCAGGCGTACCTCGATGCACGGATCGCCGCAGGCGTCATCGCGCTGATCAATTCGGTGGGCAACCTCGGCGGCTTCGTTGCACCGACTACGTTCGGCCTGCTGGAAGAACACACCGGCTCGATTCAGGGCGGGCTGTATGGCCTGGCCGCCACCTCGATCATTGCCGCGATCATCGTCTTCTCCGCACGGAACACACCGAAAACCGTACCTGCCGTTGCCTTGGACGAAACCGCGCCCCACCGCGCCTGAACATTGCTTTTTAAGGACAAGAAAATGAATCCACAAGACACCGCAAAAGCCCCGATCATCACCAGCATGCAAGTGGTTCCGGTGGCGGGTCACGACGGTATGCTGCTCAATCTGAGCGGCGCCCATGGTCCGTTTTTCACCCGCAATATCGTGATCCTCAAGGACAACGCCGGCCACACCGGCGTCGGCGAAGTGCCCGGTGGCGAGCGTATTCGCCAGACACTGGAAGATGCGCGCAGCCTGGTGGTCGGCAGCCCGATCGGCACGTACCAGAAGATCCTCAATCAGGTGCGCCAGACCTTCGCCGATCGCGATGCCGGTGGCCGCGGCTTGCAGACGTTCGACCTGCGCATCACCATCCATGCTGTCACCGGACTGGAAGCGGCGTTGCTCGACTTGCTCGGTCAGCACCTGGACGTGCCGGTCGCCGCCCTGCTGGGTGAAGGCCAGCAGCGCGATGAAGTGAAGATGCTCGGCTATCTGTTTTATGTCGGTGATCGTCACCAGACTGACCTGGCCTATCGCAGCGAACCGGACGCGGACAACGACTGGTTCCGCGTACGTCACGAAAAAGCCATGACCGCTGACGCCGTAGTGCGCCAGGCCGAAGCCGCCCACGCCCGTTACGGCTTCAAGGATTTCAAACTCAAGGGCGGCGTGCTCAGTGGCGATGAAGAAATCGAAGCGGTCACCGCGCTGGCCGAACGCTTCCCCGAGGCGCGCATCACCCTCGATCCGAATGGCGCCTGGTCGCTGAAAGAAGCCATTCGCTTGTGCCGGGACCAGCATCATGTTCTGGCCTACGCCGAAGACCCGTGCGGTGCGGAAAACGGCTTTTCGGGCCGGGAAGTCATGGCTGAGTTCCGCCGCGCCACCGGCCTGAAAACCGCGACCAACATGATCGCCACCGACTGGCGGGAAATGGGTCACGCGATCCAGTTGCAATCGGTGGACATTCCGCTGGCCGACCCGCACTTCTGGACCATGCAAGGCTCGGTGCGCGTGGCGCAGATGTGCCACGAATGGGGCCTGACCTGGGGCTCGCATTCCAACAACCACTTCGATATTTCCCTGGCGATGTTCACGCATGTCGCGGCCGCCGCACCCGGCGACATCACCGCCATCGACACCCACTGGATCTGGCAGGACGGCCAACGCCTGACCAAAGCCCCGCTGCAAATCGTCGACGGTTGCGTGCAAGTGCCGAAGAAGCCGGGGCTCGGCGTCGAGCTGGACATGGACCAGTTGGCCAAGGCCCATGAACTGTACAAAGGCATGGGGCTGGGTGCGCGGGACGACAGCGTGGCGATGCAGTTCCTGATTCCGGGGTGGACATTTGATAACAAGCGGCCGTGCCTGGTGCGCTAGGCCCTTCGAAACCACCTCATTTTGTGGGGGCTGTGTTCACCCGTTTTGCTGTGCCGTTTGCAACAGCCAGCTCTTGAACGCCGCCATCGCCGACGTCTCGGCCCGCGACTGCAAGCGGGTCAGCCAGTAGCTGCCGGTGGTGATGCCGATGGCGAAGGGTTGCTCGATGGCGCCCGTTGCCAGCAGTCGGGCGAACATCAGCGGTGGTGCCAATGCCACGCCCATTCCTTGCAGTGCCGCCTCCATCATCGCCAGCGAGGAATCGAAGACGATGCTCCGGGGTGGCGCGGCATGGGCCGCAAGGCCGGTGGCCTGAAACCATTCGGGCCACTCATCCGTGCGATAGGAACGCAGCAGCGTTTGCTGCAACAGATCGGCCGGCGTGCGCAGTTGCCGGGCAATCTCGGGCACGCACAACACCGATAACGGCGCCTCGATCAAGCGCACCGCTTCAATCCCGTGCCACGCCCCCGCGCCAAAGCGAATCGCGTAATCCAGCCCTTCCGCCGCCACATCCACCCGATTGTTGTGGGTCGACAGGCGTACATCTATGAACGGATGTTTCGCCTGGAAGTCGGACAATCGCGGCAACAACCAGCCCACCGCAAACGTTCCCACCGCGCCCACCGTCAGCACTTCGCGAAAATGCCCGCCCTCGAAGCGCTCGAGGGTTTCGGCGATGCGGTCAAAGGACTCGCGCAGCACCGGCAACAACGTCTCCCCTTCACTGGTCAGCATCAGGCCGCGGGGCAAGCGTTTGAACAGCGTAACGTTGAGCTGGGCTTCCAGGCTTTTGACCTGGTGGCTCACCGCAGCCTGCGTGACGCACAACTCTACCGCCGCCCGTGTGAAACTCAGGTGGCGTGCCGAAGCCTCGAAAGCGCGTAGTGCGTTAAGCGGTAATTGCGGCCGAATCATGCCAACCCCTAATTTTTCTAATGGCTCATCTGAAATAACGTCGTTTGTCGATGGCCGGCAAAGTGACTAGATTTGGCACGCTCATTCGGCGCACCACTGTGCAAACCGCTCGCTGTGTAGCGGGCACACCTCTTGAAAACTCATGGACAGCGGCACACACATGCAGAACTTCAGACTCAGCAAGGTCTTATCCTACAGTGCTTTCAGCCTTTTCCTCGGCGCGGGCTACTGCGTTGCCGCAACCCCCACGGACCCGCAGATCGAAACGGCGGTCAAAAACGCCGTCGTTCCGGTCATGCAGCAACAGCACATTGCGGGGATGGCGATCGCCATCACCGTCAACGGCAAACCGCATTACTTTAACTACGGCGTGGCCTCGAAGGAAACCGGAACGGTTGTCACCCAAGACACCCTGTTCGAGATCGGTTCGGTGAGCAAAACCTTCACCGCCACCCTCGCCGCCTATGCCCAGGCCAGTGGCAAACTGTCCCTGTCCGACAAGGCCAGTCACCTCCTGCCGGCTTTACGCGGCAGTGCGTTCGATAACATCAGCGTGCTGCAACTGGGCACTTACACCGCCGGTGGCCTGCCGCTGCAATTCCCGAGCGATGCCGATGCGCCGGACAAGATGCTCGGCTATTTCAAACAGTGGAAACCGGTCTACGCGGCTGGCAGCCATCGGCAGTATTCGAACCCGAGCCTGGGGCTGTTCGGTTATCTTGCGGCCCACAGCATGGGCCAGCCGTTTGAGGCGCTGATGGAAAAAACCTTGCTGCCGAAACTCGGGTTGCAGCACACCTTCCTGAAGGTGCCGCCCACGCAAATGGCGCTTTACGCCCAGGGCTACAGCAAGGATGACAAGCCTGTGAGGGTTGAACCAGGCGCACTGGACTCAGAGGCGTATGGCGTGAAAACCAGCGCCTCGGACTTGCTCCGATACGTCGAAGCGAACATGAAGCCAACGGGCCTGGAAGCGCCGATGCAGCAGGCAATCGCCGCGACGCATACCGGCTACTACACAGTTGGCGACATGACTCAGGGCCTGGGCTGGGAGCGTTACACCTACCCGATCGCCCTCGACAAACTGCTTGCCGGCAACTCGTCGCAGATGGCGATGGAAGCGCACAAAGTCCAGTGGTTGAACCCGCCGCAACCGCAACCGGCCAATGCGCTGTTCAATAAAACCGGCTCAACCGGTGGCTTCGGTGCCTACGTGGCGTATGTGCCTTCGAAGGACATTGGCATCGTGATTCTGGCCAACAAAAACTACCCGAACCCGGAGCGGATCAAAATCGCCCATTCGATATTGAGCACACTCAGCCAATAACACCCCGGAACGGGTGCAAACGAAATGGGCGACCCCTTGAGGTCGCCCATTTTCGTTGGTGCGTGTCCATTCCTGTGTTCAATCGTCAGGCATCTCAGGTGGCTTGGCGGGCTTCGCCGGCTTGCCCGGTTTCGTTCCTTTCGCACCTTTGGCCGGTTCGGCTTCGGTGACCGGCGGCGTGGGCGTGGGCACCGTGGCTTCTTTTTCGGTCGGCGGCAATTGGTCGACGGTACTGAAGATCGCCTTCAGATCAACCGCATCCGATTGCTCGAGTTTCTTTTCGCCGTCCTTGCCGACCAGAATCACTTTGGTCTTTGCACCAGCGCCCAGCTTGAGCGAACGGATCAGTGCCGCCGTGTCTTGTGGTCCCAGGTCTTTGCCTTCGCGCTGGCCCATCAGGTTGAGCACGGTGTACAGGACCATATTCCGGTCGGTGAATTCTTTGCGATTGGCCGGCTCATCCAGCGACTTTTTCAGGCTGACCCACGTCGGATCGACCGTGCTCGGAGCGATGACAATCAATGGCCGGGACCTGCCCTTGTCAATGTCCAGCGGTGAGTCGCCATCGGCGGCGAGCAAGGGGCCGGCAATCGCCAGCAGGGTTGTCAGGGTCAATGACCTGATGAGCATGCGCATCTCCTTTTGATATCCACGCTCTAATGATTGCGCATCGCGGCGTTCGTTCCGGGTGACGCACCGCAATTGTGTCTCGCCTTGACCCAAGCTTAGGTCAGGGCGGTCATTGCGCAACAGGCTGAGCTAATCTCATGACTCGATACGCACCTGAACCGCCGTGAGGATCACACCATGAGCGCTCAGTTGAATCACACCATCGTCTGGTGCCAGAACAAACACATATCCGCGACGTTTCTCGTCGAGATTCTCGGCTTGCCGCCCCCCGAGCCCTTCGGGCCGATGCTGATCGTGAAACTCGATAACGGCGTGTCGCTGGACTACTACGACAATGATCCGCCGATAGCCTCCCAGCACTATGCGTTCCTGATCGGCGACGACGATTTCGATGCGGCCTTCGCGCGCCTGCAAGCCAGAAAACAACCCTGGTGGGCTGATCCAGGCAAGCAGCGCCCAAAAGAAATCAATGATTTTGCGGGAGGACGGCGCGTGTATTTCGATGACCCGGACGGGCATCTGCTGGAGATTTTCACCCGTGAATGACTGACGCCCGGACAACCATCAGAACGCCAGTTTGTAGCCGATCAACACCAGCATCGTGGCCAGGCAAGGACGCAGCACTTCATCGGAGATGCGGCCCGTCAGGTGACTGCCCAGGTAAATGCCCGGCAGTGAACCGATCAGCAAGAAGCCCAGTACATGCCAATCCATGTTGCCCATGCTGGCATGGCCAAGACCGGCGACCAGGGTCAGTGGCACGGCGTGGGCGATCTCCGTGCCGACCAGGCGGCGTGTCGGCAGCAGCGGATAGAGGATGAACAACGCCACGGTACCCAGCGCACCTGCGCCGATGGAGGTCAGGGCCACCATGGTGCCGAGGACGAGGCCGGTAATCACGGTCAGCACATTCAAGCGCTTGCCGCTTGGGTTGTACTCGCCGCCCGCGCGTTTGTGGGCGAAGTCGAGCAAGCGCTTCTTGAAGAAAATCGCCAGCGCCGTGGCAAACAGCACAAAGCCCAGCGCCTGTTTGATGACGGCGTTCATCGCGTCGGGGGAAGTTTGCAAACTGCTGAGGAACCACAGCGTCAGCGCCACCGCCGGCACACTGCCGAGGGTCAGCCAACCGGTAATCGCCCAGTCGATGTTCTTGTTCTTGCGGTGCACCAGCACACCACTGGACTTGGTGATCGCGGCGTACAAAAGGTCCGTGCCCACCGCGGTGGCAGGATTGATCCCGAACCACAGCAGGATCGGCGTCATCAACGAGCCGCCGCCCACGCCGGTCATGCCGACGATGAAGCCCACCACCAAACCTGCAACCACCAACCCGAAGTTAACGAATTCCATTAACACGCCCACTGAAAACGCACGAGAAATCTGGCCCGCAGCATAGCGATTTTTCTTATAACCACTTATATCGATAAGGACTATCGTTATGCCTTCCCCAATGGGTAGCGAGCCTTTGTGGCGAGGGAGCTTGCTCCCGCTGGGCTGCGTAGCGGCCCCTTTTGTGAGTGCTGCGCACTCAAGCGGAAGCAAGCTCCCTCGCCACAAAGGGGTTACACATCAGGATCACTGCACAGGCAGGAAATTGAGGAACAGCAGACTCTGCGCGTAATTCAGGCCGATCCGTCGGTAGCGTTCGTCCAGCATCTGGGTCAGCAGGTCCAGGCGCGCGACGATCTTGCCGAACTCCACGGCGAAACTCAGGTTGCTGCCCTCCTCCGAGATTTCGTTGGAGAACAGCAAGGGTTCGCCGTTTTTGTTCTGCCGCTGACTGAGGATCCAGGTGGCTTTCTCGATGTTACGCGCGGCGTTGTTGACGAAGGTCGGGTTGATCGCATCGGTCATGTAGAACTCCAGCCGGTTGCCGTGCGCGGTGACCAGCATACTGCCGATGGCATAGATGAAGGCACCGACCCGGTCGCCGAGGAACTCCGGACTCATGGCGTAACTCAGCGCCGCCAGATCTTTCTTGCCTCCCAGGGTCGGCAGCGGCTGTTGTTGCTCAATGGCCATGCGCACCTGTTTGCCGGCGATGCGGGCGTCGAGGAATCCGGACTTCTTCAGCTCCTGCGGGTTGCGCAGGTAGAGCTTGCCCATCAGCAGGTAGAGGCTGTCGAGGTTGTCGCGCATCGCCAGGGTGGCCATGCGGTCGACGCTGGTCTGGAGGAATTCCTGGGGCCGGCCTTCGCGAAACTGGCTGACGATGTCGCGGCCCTGCTGCTGGCTGCAACCGGTCGTGATGAGCATCGACAACACGGCGAGCAGCAGACAATGGCGGCGGATGTGCTCAGCGGTGAGGGGTAAAACTCGGGCCATGGGCGCTTGAACTTGGCATGGGCCGGCGGGGGGGATCGCCGCGGGCTGACCAAAGATAGAGCCGTGGATGTCGAAAAAGTGCAGTGCCTGCAGTCCACAAAGATGAGCGACAAGCTAATTAGTCTGACTTTATTCAGACGCAATCGTAAATATCGACTATAAATCCTTCCTGATCGATTTATTGATCAACAACTAGTATGACTACTTCATAAAAAACAAAAACAGGAAGGTCAACCATGCTTCTATCCCGGTACCCACTTTGCGGCCTCGGAGTGTCCCTGATGATCGCCACCCTCACCTCCCAGGCCGCCGGCCTGTCCAGCGAACACAAAGCCTTCGGCAAAACCAATGACGGTACGCCCGTCGAGCAATATGTGCTGCGCAACAGCCACGGCATGCAAGCCACTGTCATCACCTATGGCGCGACGCTGCAGGCGCTCGAAGTGGCGGATAAAAACGGCAAGTTCGAGGACGTGGTGCTCGGCTTCGACGATGTCCAGGGTTATCAGAAAGGCACCGCCTACTTTGGCGCGACCATCGGCCGCTTCGGCAATCGCCTGGCCAACGGCGCGTTCGAACTCGACGGCAAGCGCTTTCAGGTGCCGCTCAATGACGGCACGAATTCGCTGCACGGCGGGCCGCTGGGTTTTGACAAACATGTGTGGAAAGCCGAACCGGCCAAAGGCAAGGACTCGGTTGGCGTGACACTGACGTACCTGTCGGCGGACGGCGAGATGGGTTTCCCCGGCAACCTGAAAACCGAGGTCACTTACAGCCTCAATGACAAAAACGAGCTTCGCATCGAGTACAAGGCATCCACCGACAAACCCACGGTGTTGAACCTGACCAACCACAGCTACTTCAACCTGGCTGGCGCGGGTAATGGCGACGTGTTGCAACAGGTCGCGACGTTGTATGCGAGCCATTACACACCGGTCAACGGCACGTTGATCCCTACCGGCGAAATCGCGCCAGTGGCTGGCACGCCGATGGACTTCACCCACCCCACTGCAATCGGCAAAAACATCAAGGCCGATCATCCGCAGTTGAAATTCGCTGAACCGAAACACGGTGGCTTTGATTTCAACTGGGTGCTGGACGCCAAGGGTGACCAGGGCAAACTTGCCGCCGACGTCAGCGATCCGCAGTCCGGGCGCCGCTTGCAGCTCTACACCACTGAGCCTGGCGTGCAGTTCTATACCAGCAACTTTCTCGACGGTTCAGTCAAGGGCAAAGCCGGCAAGACGTACGCGCACTGGAGTGCATTTACCCTGGAGACCCAGCATTATCCGGATGCGCCGAATCAGCCGAACTTCCCCTCTACGCGGCTGGATCCGGGCAAGACGTATACCCAGAGCACTGTGTTGAAATTTTCAGCTCATTAAAATACCGAACGCCGGTTCAGTCGGGTTTGGTGTCGGAGCGTTTGGGGTATCTGCGTCTCTGCGGTAACGGCTGACAGGGGTTTCCCCCCCTGCGGCGGGCTACGTGGAGAAACACAACGCCGCCCGGCACCCGGAAACCGGGTGCACCGGCAATTTTGGCGAACCCGGTGTTCGGGTATGACACCGGTCAACTGGAGCTGGCTTGCCGGCTCCTACAAGGGAAGTACGCCCCGCCGCAATTAAGGAGAACGCGGATAGCAAAAGAGCCAGGCCGGCCGGCAGGCCGTCTCGGCAACGAACGGAACCCATGGGCTATTCTGCTGCCAACCTAAGTATCCATCGAATACACAGGAGGTTTGCATGCGGACCCTGGAACTGGCCGGCATCCACGTACCCGTCATCGGCCAAGGCACCTGGCGCATGGGCGAGGATCCCGCTCGATACCGCGAAGAAGTCGCCGCGCTGCGCCTGGGCATCGAGTTGGGCATGACCCTGATCGACACCGCTGAAATGTATGCCGAAGGTGGCGCCGAAGAGGTGGTGGGCGAAGCGATTGCCGGCAGGCGCGACGAGGTGTTTCTTGTCAGCAAGGTCTATCCGCACAACGCCAGCCGCAAAGGCATTCCGCAGGCCTGCGAGCGTAGCTTGCGCCGCTTGAACACTGACTACATCGACTTGTACCTGTTGCACTGGCGCGGCCAGTATCCGCTTGAAGAAACCGTCGAAGCCTTCGAGCGCCTGCGCGAAGACGGCAAGATCGGTCGGTGGGGCGTGTCCAATTTCGATGTGGATGACCTTCAGGAACTGGCCTCCCCGGCGTGCGCCACCAATCAAGTGCTCTACAACCTGGAGGAACGAGGCATAGAATTTGATTTACTGCCGTGGTGCCAGCGGCATCGGCAGCCATTGATGGCGTACTGCCCCATCGGCCAGGGCGGGAAGCTGCTGACCCACCCGACGCTCAATCAGGTGGCCGCTCGTCACAGTGTGGCGCCGGCACAGATAGCGCTGGCATGGATTCTGCGACAGGAGGGTGTGATCGCCATTCCCAAAGCGGTTCTGCCTGAACACGTGCATTTGAATGCGCAAGCCGCGCAATTACGGCTTGAGGCCGGGGATCTGGAGGCGCTGGACCAAGCGTTTCGCGCGCCACAACGCAAACAGCGACTGGCCATGGTCTGAGCCAGCGCGGTGTTGTCAGAGGGCTTCTCATGAGAAGCACCGATCAGCTCGACGCCTTCAACCTGCAGCGCTTTATCCAGGCGCAGGACCCGGTGTTCGAGCGAGTGAAAAAAGAACTCGGCACAGGACGAAAGCGCAGTCACTGGATGTGGTTCATCTTTCCGCAATTCGCCGGGCTGGGCGGCAGCAAGATGTCTCAGCACTTCGCAATCCGTTCAGGCGCAGAGGCAACGGCCTACCTGAACCATCCCCGGCTGGGTGCCCGCCTCCTTGACTGCACACAAAAGGTGCTGGATATCCCGGACGGCTCCATCAGCGAAATTTTCGGCCATCCGGACGACATTAAATTTCGTTCATCGATGACCCTGTTCGCGCAGTTCGCCCCGGATGACAGCCTGTTCCATCAGGCACTGGACCGCTATTTCCACGGTATTGCGGACGAGTGGACGTTAACCCTGCTGGACTCAAAACAAGCCCAGTTGCCCCCCAATCAGGGTTGAGAAATCGTCGTCCACGAACGGCAGGATCGCATCGGCCACCGGTTGCAGCTGCCGGGTGACGTAATGGTCGTAATCGATCGGCGCACTGCGGATCTCCAGCGGCTCGGGCCCGGCGACGGTGATCACGTAGCTGATCCAGCCGCCGTTCTGGTATTGCCGCGGCCGACCCTGCTGATCGTTGTAATCGTCGGCAGTCCGCGCCGCGCGCACATGCGGGGGGACGTTGCGTTCGTAGTCATCCAGGGTCCGGCGCAGGCGCTTGCGATAGATCAAGCGATCATCGAACTCGCCCGCCAGGGTTTTGCGCACGTACTCACGCACATAATCCTGATAAGGCTGGCGGTGGAAGATCCGCGTGTACAGCTCTTGCTGGAATTGCCGCGCCAGCAGCGACCAGTCGGTGCGTACGGTTTCCAGCCCCTTGTAGACCATCTCGTCAGTGCCGTCGTCACGTGTGATCAGCCCGGCATAACGCTTCTTGCTGCCCTCTTCGGCGCCACGAATGGTCGGCATCAGAAAGCGTTTGTAGTGGGTTTCGAACTGCAACTCCAGTGCGCTTTCCAGCCCGTATTCCTGTTGGACATGCTCGCGCCACCACTGGTTGACGTGGTCCACCAGCGCGCGGCCGATCTGCGCCGCTTCCTGCTGACCGTGGGCTCGGCGCAACCAGACAAATGTCGAGTCGGTGTCACCGTAGATCACCGTGTGCCCCTGGGCTTCGATCAGTTGCCGGGTGCGCAGCATGATTTCGTGGCCGCGTAACGTGATCGACGAGGCCAGACGTGTATCGAAGAAGCGGCAACCACTGGAACCGAGTACGCCGTAGAAGGCGTTCATGATGATCTTCAGCGCCTGGGACAACGGCGCGTTGTGTTCGCGCTTGGCGGTTTCGCGGCCTTCGGCGACCCGGGCGACGATGGCCGGCAGGCAATGCCGGGTCCTGGAAAAACGCGCACCGCGGAAACCGGGCACGGACTCGCTGTCATCGGGATGCTTGAGCCCTTCGATCAGGCCCACCGGGTCGATGAGGAAGGTGCGAATGATCGACGGATAGAGGCTTTTGTAGTCGAGTACCAGCACCGATTCGTACAGGCCCGGCTGCGAGTCCATGACAAACCCGCCGGGGCTGGCCTGCGCCGGTTTGGTTCCGAGGTTGGGCGCGACGAAACCCTGGCGGTGCATCAGCGGCATGTACAGGTGCGTGAAGGCCGCTACCGAACCACCACTGCGATCCGCCGGTAATCCGGTGACGCTGGCTCGCTCAAGCAGGAAAGTGAGCAATTGGGTCTTGGCGAAAATCCGCGTGACCAGTTCGCAGTCCTTGAGGTTGTAGGTGGCCAGGGCCGGTTTGTCCTCGGCGAACATGCGGTTGATTTCGTCCATGCGCTGGTACGGCGTACTGATCGCCTTGCCTTCGCCAAGCAAGGTTTGCGCGACGTTTTCCAGGCTGAACGAGGGGAAACTCCAGGTCGCCGAGCGCAGGGATTCGATGCCATCGATGATCAATCGCCCGGCGGCCGAAGCGAAGTAATGGTTGCGGCTGCCGTGTTCACGCCACTGCATTTCTTCGCCGCCCCGCCCCAGTTTCAGCGGCACCGCGAGCCGTCGTGCGTGTTCGTGCAGCACGCGCAGATCGAACTGCACAACGTTCCAGCCGATGATCGCGTCCGGGTCATGCCGGGCGAACCACTCGTTGAGTTTTTTCAGCAGCAGGGTTCGGGAGTCGCAATATTCGAGCTGGAAATCCACCTCGCTGTCGTCGCCATTCGGCGGGCCGAGCATGTAGACCTGGCGCTCGCCGCAGCCTTCCAGGGCAATGGAATACAGATCGCCTTGCGCGGTGGTTTCGATGTCCAGGGACACCAGCCGGAGCGTTGGCCGATAGTCGGGGTCGGGTTTCATCTGCGCGTCGAGCAGCAGGCCTTCGGCATTCGGTGTGCCACCGAAGATCACCGGCGCCGTGATGAAGCGCTCCATCATGTAGCGTTCCGGCGGGCGCACATCGCCCTCGAACAGCTCGACGCCAGCCCTGCGCAGCGCGGTGTCCAGGCGCATCAACTGACCGTGCTGCCGGCAATACAGGCCGAGCACCGGGCGATGTTCGAAATCCAGCAGAGCCAAGGGTTTGAGCTCGACGTTTTTTTCGTCGCGCAGCACTTGCTCCGCCTGTTCACGCTGCTCGGCCGGGATGAACGCCACCGACGGTTGATGCGGCAGGCGGATGCACCGGGGACCGGTATCGGTCGCCAGCCAGAACTCGACTTCCGTACCGGCCGGGGTATCGCGCCAATGCCGGGTCAGGACGAAGCCCCGCTGTAAATCCACCACTGCAACCTCAAATCCGATTCAGGTGGCAATTCTACGCGTCATCGCAGGCGATAGCGCTCCTGAAGTGGGTGCCCGCAGTGGGTGCGCGTTTGCGTTTTTTTGAAGAAAAACCGCTGAATGACGTTTTTTGCGCGTTATCTGCCGCTTTCTGCCTTGCCCTCAGCGCTTGCGTCTACGATTCTTCAAGAACAACGACAACACCCGAGAAGCCACCATGAAAACCGTCGCCCAACTGCTCAAGTTGAAAGATCAGAAAAATCAGGAAGTGCATCAGATCAAGCCGGATCACATGGTGCTGGAAGCGCTGATGAAGATGGCCGAGAAGAACGTCGGTGCCTTGCTGGTGGTAGAGAATGAAGAAGTGCTGGGCATCATCAGTGAACGTGACTACGCGCGCAAACTGGTGCTGCATGGCCGTTCTTCGGTGGGCACGCCGGTGCGCGACATCATGGTGTCACCGGTGATCACCGTGGACACCCATCAAACCGTCGATACCTGCCTGGGCATCATGTCCGACAAACGCCTGCGCCACCTGCCGGTGGTGGAGAACGGCAAGCTGATCGGGTTGCTGTCGATCGGCGACCTGGTCAAGGAAGCCATCGCCGAACAGGCTGAACTGATTCGTCAGTTGGAGCAGTACATTCGCGGCGAATAAGTGCAGATCAAAAGATCGCAGCCTTCGGCAGCGCCTACATTGAGAGGGTGTTTACACTCTAGCGATCTTTTCAGGATGGCCAATGCCGCGCAAAGACCGGTGCCAGTGTCGGGTGCCGGTCGATTCGCTCCAGCCAGGCGAAAAACCCCGGTCGGGCGCTGCGCAAATGTTCCCGGCTGCCCGCCCAACGCGTAATTACCGCCGCCAACACATCAAGCGCCCCGGGCGACTCATCGCCCAGATACAACTCGCCCGAGAACTGATCGGCGAACACCTCCCAACTCCAGTGCAGTCGGTCGCGAGCGCCCGCCATGAGGTTGTCTCTGGAGGGCTTGTCCGCCACGGCCAGCCACCGTTCCGGATAGTCGATGATGCCGATCGCCGCATAACAATTGCTGACGATATACACCAGACCACGGATCGCCTGGTCGCGTTCGACGGCGTTATCCGGCAGCAGGTTCGACTTGGGAAACGTGAGCCCGAGATGAATTAGGATCGCCGCACTTTCCGTGAGAACGCTGCCGTCGGGCAGCTGCAAGGTCGGAATCTGCTTGAGCGGGTTGAGTTTCTCCAGGGCGTGGGCCGCCTCCGTGGAGACCTCGACGTCGATGAAGCGGTAAGGAATCTCGCAGAGTTCCAGCGCGGCTTCGATGGCGGCGGCGCCGGAGTTCTGGTGTCCGTATAGCTGATACATATCGCGCTCCTGGCGAGACGAACAGATAGTCAGTAGACGAGCGGGTACAGGTCACGTTCCCTGCCATTTGGCGGATCGATGCAGGTAAGATGCGCGATCCCGGGGCTCTCTTTCAGTACCCCCGCAGCACTCTTCAAGGAAAGACCATGCGCCAACAGGATGGCCAGCGCGCCTCACTTTTTCGTACCTTCGGGTTCATTCTGGCCTGCCTGGCGATAAGTGCCTGCTCGCCGAGCGACCATTCGTCATCGGCCAGTCTAGCCGGTGAACAAGGGCGCGGCGGGGCCATGCTCGCCTATGAACACGAACTGCAGCTGTTGCTGCCCCAGGCACTCATCGCCCCGCGCTTGCAGGCCACACGTGAGGCGTGCGAAACCGCGCGTTTCGGCGCCTGCAACGTGTTACGCATCGAGCAAGGCGCAGGCCGTGCCGACATCACCTTGCGCATCGCACCGGCCGGCGTCGAACCGCTGGTGGCCATGGCCGCCGAGGGCGGAGAACTGGGTCAGCGGATCACCAGTGCCGAAGACCTGGCCGATGTCGTGGACGACACCCGCCGACGTCAGGAACGACTCAAGGCCCAACAGCAGCGTCTGGATGAACTGGCGACCCGCAAGGACATCAGCGTCACTGACCTGATCACCCTGAGCAAGGAACAGGCCGGGATCGAGAACGATCTGCAAGCCCTGGCGCAGATTGCCGCCGGGCACCAGCGGCGTCTGGACACCAATCGGGTCACGCTATCGTTCCTGCCAACGGGCGCCAGCAGTCGCTCGTCGCACCTGAGCCAGGCGTTCAGCAATTTGCTCGACAACCTCGCCGACGGCGCCGCCGATGCGCTGGAAAAAACCAGCTACGCACTGCCCTTCCTGATCCTCGCGTTCCCGCTGTTCATGCTGTGGGTCTGGTTGTGGCGCAAATTTGTTCGGCGTCGGACATGAGTCGGGCGGGCGCCAACGGCATTCAATTATTTTTTTTTGCCACTGCATCCAAATCGCTTTTCGCCGGGTAGTCCTTGTAGCAGCCCTTGTTGCTGCACAGCGGATGACTCATTAACGGAGAGAATGTCATGAACGCCAGACACCTGATTTGCCTTGCTGCTTTGTTCACCGCAGCGCCTGCGGCCTTTGCCCAGACCGGTCTGCCCGACACCATCAAGGTTCCAGACGGGCACAAGGTTGCCATGGAAACCACCGGCGTCGGTGAGATCACCTACGAATGCCGTGACAAGGCCAACATGGCCGGCCAGACAGAGTGGGTGTTTGTCGGGCCCAAGGCGGTGCTCAATGATCGCGCTGGCAAGCAAGTCGGCACCTACTTCGGCCCCCCGGCGACCTGGCAAGCGAAGGATGGCTCGAAAGTCACCGGCACCCAACTGGCCGTCGCACCGTCGAGCCCGGGCAATCTGCCCTATCAACTGGTCAAGGCCAATCCGGCCGAGGGCAAAGGTGCGATGAGCGGCGTCAGTTACATCCAGCGCGTGGCCCTCAAAGGGGGGGTCGCCCCGAGCGCCGAGTGCACGGCGGCTAACAAGGGCAAGCAGGAAGTGGTGAAGTATCAGGCGGATTACATTTTCTGGGCGGCCAGCTAACCCCCGGCCTGACGCAATCCTGTGCAGGAGCCGGCTTGCTGCGAGCGGTTCCTACAGGAATGGGGATTGTTTGCTAGATTGCATTTGGACTGCCCCACATTACGGCTGAGATCTGTGTCCTTGCCCGAACCCATTTTCGACTATGAAGCTCACCTCGCCGCGTGTGGTCGGGGCGAGCGTCAGGCCTTGCGCGATTTGTATGTGCAGGAGAGTCCGCGCCTGCTCGGCGTGGCCAGGCGCCTGGTGCGCGACACCGCGTTGGCCGAAGACATCGTCCACGATGCGTTCCTCAAGATCTGGGCCGGCGCTGCGGGTTTCGACCCGACGCGGGGGTCGGCACGGGGCTGGATGTTCAGCGTGACCCGGCATCTGGCGCTCAACTTCATCCGTGACAACAGCCGCGAAATCCAGGGCGATATCGACGTGCAGAACGACGCTGAAACCTTCGATGCCCAGGTGCACTCCTCGCGCATTCATATGTGCCTGGAGCAGTTGGACCCTGCGCGGCGCAGCTGCATCCTGCACGCCTACGTCGACGGTTATTCCCATGCACAAATTTCACGCAAACTCGGCACCCCGCTGGGCACTGTCAAAGCGTGGATCAAAAGGAGCATGACGGCATTGCGGGAGTGCATGGGATGACGATCAGGCCTGTGGATGAGACCCCGGAGCAACTCGACGAACTGGCCAGCGAGTATGTGCTGGGTACGCTCTCGGACGAACGACGCCGCACGGTACAGCGACGCCTGCCCGACGATGCCGAACTGCGCCAGGCGGTCGACACCTGGGAGCGTCGCTTGTTGGGCCTGACTGACTTTGCCCAACCCGAGACGCCCTCGCCCGCGCTGTGGCAGCGCATCGAGCGCAGCGTCACCGCCCTGACCCGAGCGCCAAAGGTCGAACCGTCATCCTGGTGGAATCGGTTACCGCTGTGGCGCGGGCTCGCCGGTGCGGGGCTGGCGGCCACGTTGCTGCTCGGCACGCTGCTGCTCACGCAAACCACGGTCAAGCCGACCTACCTGGTGGTGCTGGTCGCGCCACAGGACAAATCACCGGGCTGGGTGATTTCTGCCAGCAATCCCAGGGAAATCCAGTTGATTCCGCTGGGGGTCGCGCAGGTTCCGGAAGACAAGGTGCTGGAGTTCTGGACCAAGGCCGAAGGCTGGCAAGGGCCGGTGTCGCTGGGCTTGGTCAAACCGGGGCAAACGCTGTCGGTGCCTGTGGATAAACTTCCGCCGCTGCAACCCGACCAATTGTTCGAACTGACCCTGGAAAACCGCACCGGCTCGCCGATCGGCAAGCCTACAGGGCCGATTCAGTTCATCGGGCGGGCGGTGAAGGTGATCTGAACGTCACGCGCCTGCCCCCGTGTAGAAGCGTCGGTCAACTGACCTCAGCCAGCCGACGAATGAACCATCACGCCCACGCACGGGGAGTTACCCGATCCATCATTGCCGTCGATGTTCACCATCACGTCAATGAAGTTCTCTTAAAAATTCTGCGGCGTAACATCGGCTCCATACCAAACAACTACACCCCGGAGCACACACTCATGAAACGCCAAATCCTCCTCAGCATCGCTTTCTCGGTTTTTGCAGTTAACGCTTTCGCCGCTTCTTCTGCTCACCCGGTTGTCGCTGAAGGCGGCTCGGATCGTCTGATTGAAAGTCGTGTGGCTGAGGGTGGTTCGGATCGTCTGATCGAAAACCGCGTCGCCGAAGGTGGCTCTGATCGTCTGATCGAAAACCGCGTCGCCGAAGGTGGCTCTGATCGTCTGATCGAAAGCCGTGCGGTGTGAATGAATGGCGTTACCGCAAGACTCGACAAAAAACCCGGCCTCATCAGCCGGGTTTTTTTACGCTTTTTTGAAACCGGTCACTTCCCTGCCCGCGCCATGCAGCGCTGATAACGTTCGTCGACCCGCTTGGCAAACCACGCTGTCGTGAGTTTGCGGGTTATTTTCGGGCTCTGCAGCACGATCCCCGGCAACACCGCACGCGGCAATGAACGGCCTTCGGCTTGTTCGGCCAGCTCGAAGACCCGCTGATACAACCGGGTGTCCTCGAATTCAAGGCTTTTGCCCTCCTCCAGTTGATCCCTGATGGTCGTGTTGCGCATGCCCAGGCGCTTGCCGAGGGTACGCACGGCCAGTTCCGTGGTGCCGGGCATGATCGAGTCGTAGCGCACCAGATCGCCGTCCAGCGCCAGCGGGATGCCCGAGGCACGGCTCACAGCATTCTGAAACGCGGCATTGCGGCTCGCGTACCAGCCAGCGTTGAAATCGGCGAAGCGGTACAGCGGCTGTTTGTAGCTCACCGGATAACCGAGCAGGTGAGCGATGCCGAAATACATGCCGCCGCGACGGCTGAACACTTCATGCCGAATCGTGCCGTCCACCGGGTAGGGGTAATTCCGTGCCTGTTGCTCGGCGAAGTCGATGCTGACCTGCATCGGGCCACCGGTGTGCACCGGGTTGAAGCCGCCGAACAGCGTCCGCCCCATGGGCACCATGCCGATGAAGTCATCGAAGATCGCGCTCAGCTCCTTTTCACTGCGCGCGGCATTCAATCGGTCGCTGTAGCTTTTGCCGTTGCTCGAACTCACCTGCAACGCCCCGCTCACCAGCAGGCCGGGAATGTGGACCTTCGCGGCACGCCGGTCGATTTCATCCCGGGCGATCTTGCCCAGGCCCGGCACCGACGGATCAACCTGAAAGGTCGATTCCTGCTCGGTGACGGCCAGAACGGAACACAGGTTTTGTGTGGACGGATAAATGTCCTGCGCGACAAAGGCGGCGTAAATATCCGTGGCCCAGCCTTGGCGGTCCGCGGTTTTGGCTGGCAGCAGGCGCACGATCTCTGCCTTGACTTCGGCAGATGGTCGGGCCGGGGCTTCCTGGCTGCGTTGCGTTCCGCAACCGGCCAGCACCAAGAGCGTCGCGACGCTCGTGATCAATCGATTGGCTTGCATGCTGCTCCATCAAATCCGTTGGGCCGGGGTAACCATACGATCAATCCCATGACGCAGGCTATGACTGTACTGACGACACACTGTTCCCTGCACAGGTTCAACCCTTGGATTCCACTCCACGGCTGGAGGGCCTTTTCCGTTGGGCAGTCCGTCTGGCGGCCCTCCTCGCCTGAACCATACTTGAGCCAAACGCCCGGGGAGGACAGGCGCATGAACCGTAGCGATGTATTGATCATCGGCGCCGGTCCCACCGGGCTGGTGCTCGCACTGTGGCTGAGCAAACTGGGGATCCGCGTGCGGATTCTCGACAAAACATCGGCACCCGGCACCACATCCCGGGCGCTGGCGGTGCAGGCGCGGACGCTGGAGCTGTACCGCCAGCTCGACCTTGTCGACGCCGTGATACAGGGCGGTCATCGCGTGGCAGCGGCCAACTTCTGGGTCAAGGGCGAACCGGTAGCGCGCTTGCCGTTGAGCCGGGTGGGCGAAGGGTTGACGCCCTACGCGTTCCTCGAAATATTTCCTCAGGACGAGCACGAGCGTTTGCTGATCGAACGCCTGGAAGCCTTTGGTATCCGGGTCGAGCGCAATACCGAGCTGGAGGGTTTCGAGGAAACCGGCGACGGCATCACCGCACGCCTGCGCTTGCCGGATGGCCAACAGGAAACCTGTCAGGCCTGTTACCTCGCCGGATGCGACGGTGCCCGCTCGATCGTGCGCAAAACCCTGGACACCGGATTTCCCGGCGGAACATACCAGCAGATTTTCTATGTGGCCGACGTGCAGGCCCGCGGGCCGACGTTCAATGGCGAACTGCACGTGGATCTCGATGAGGCGGACTTTCTCGCGGTGTTTCCATTGGCCGGCGAAGGCCGCGCGCGGCTCATCGGAACGGTGCGCGACGAACGCGCCGAGCACGCGGAAACCCTGCAATTTGAAGACGTCAGCAGCCGGGCCATCGAGCATCTGAAGGTGCAGATCGAACAGGTGAACTGGTTCTCGACCTACCGCGTGCATCATCGGGTAGCTGACCACTTTCGCAGCGGCCGCGCGTTTCTATTGGGCGACGCGGCGCACGTCCACAGCCCCGCGGGCGGCCAGGGCATGAACACCGGGATTGGCGATGCCATCAACCTCGCGTGGAAACTCGCCGCCGTGTTGAGCGGTGGTGCCGCGCCGCATTTGCTCGACACCTATGAAACCGAACGCATTGCGTTTGCCCGCAAATTGGTCGCCACCACCGACCGGGTGTTCAGCTTCGTCACCGCCGAAGGGCGCGTGGCCGATTTGCTGCGCACCCGTCTGGCACCGTTCCTGCTGCCGAAAATGACCGCGTTCGAGACCTCCCGCGAATTCCTGTTCCGCACGGTGTCGCAGATCACCCTCAATTATCGCGGGATGCCATTGAGCACCGGCGTTGCCGGACACGTGCATGGCGGCGACCGCCTGCCTTGGGCGCACGACGGTGAAGGGGATAATTTCAGGCCGCTGAAATGCCTTAGCTGGCAGGTGCATGTGTACGGCGACACCAGCGACGAAATGATCGCCTGGTGCAACGAACATCACTTGCCGTTGCATGTGTTCGACTGGCGGCCGGCGTTTGAAGCGGCAGGCCTGGGGCGTAACGGGTTTTACCTGTTGCGGCCGGATACCTATGTGGCGATTGCCGAGACGTGCTCGGACCCGAAAGTGATCGAGCGGTATTTCCGGGATCGCGGGATACGGCCGTTTTTTGGCCCTCTCTGATTCACACATTGGGTGTTGTGTATTTTTCAGATCCCGGCCAGGGCCAGGTCCATCGCAAAGTAGGTAAAGATCAAATCCGCCCCCGCCCGCTTGATCGCGCCAAGGCTCTCGCGTACCACGCGGTCTTCATCGATCGCCCCGGCCTGTGCGCCGAACTTGATCATCGCGTACTCGCCGCTCACCTGATACGCCGACAGCGGCAGGCGCGAGACTTCGCGGATGTCGCGGATGATGTCCAGGTACGCACCGGCCGGTTTGACCATCAGCGCGTCGGCGCCTTCCTGCTCGTCCATCAGCGACTCACGCACCGCTTCGCGGCGGTTCATCGGGTTCATCTGATAGCTTTTGCGGTCGCCCTTGAGCGCGCTGCCGCCGGCCTCGCGGAACGGGCCGTAGAGCGCGGAGGCGAATTTGGTCGAATAGGCCATGATCGCGGTCTGGGTGAAACCGGCGTCGTCCAGCGCCCGGCGAATCGCCTGGACCTGCCCGTCCATGGCCGCCGACGGTGCAATCACATCGGCACCGGCACGGGCCGCCGCAACGGCTTGCCTGCCGAGGTTGATCAGGGTCTGGTCGTTGTCGACTTCGTGGTTGTGCAGCACGCCGCAATGACCGTGATTGGTGTACTCACAAAAGCAGGTGTCGGACATCACGATCATGTCCGGCACTGCGTCCTTGGCGATGCGCGACATGCGCGAGACCAGGCCATTGTCGTTCCAGGTGTCACTGCCGCTGCTGTCCAGGTGATGCGACACGCCGAAGGTCATCACCGACTTGATCCCGGCCCGGGCATAACGCTCGATCTCGCCGGCCAGTTTCGACTCCGGAATTCGCATCACGCCGGGCATGCTCTTGATCGGTACGAAGTCGTCGATTTCTTCCTCGACGAAAATCGGCAGCACCAGGTCGTTCAGGGTGAATTCGGTTTCCTGGAACAGGCTGCGCAGGCTCGCATTGCGGCGCAGACGGCGTGGACGTGCTTCGGGGAACTGGCTGGACATGGGGGTTCCTGAATTCGGAGGAAGAGACGAAAGTCGTAAGGGCCGGAAGCTTATGCCCTGTGCACTATCAGTGACAAACCTCAGCGGAGTAAAAACCCTTACCGCTTCGGCAACAATTCCTGGTCCCACAGGTTTCAGAGGTTCAGCGTGCCGGTAATGCAGGTCACAACGGAACCGCCAATCCAGATCTCATCGCCGATCCGCTCGACCTGAATACGCCCCGCGCGCCCCATGGTCAGGCCCTGGCTGACCACGTAGGACGCCGGCGCCAGCCCCTCGCCGAGCAACCACTGGGCAATCCCGGCATTCAGGCTGCCGGTGGCAGGGTCTTCCGGCATGCCGTCGCCGGAGATGAATGCACGTACTTCGAACTGGGCATCATCGCCGTCACGCTCCGGACGCCACGGCGCGATCACGCCGACCGCGAGGCCAAGCATGTGCGTGTGATCCGGTTGCAGGTCCAGCACCTGCTGGCGATCCTCGACCATCACCGCCAGCCAGCCCGCACCGTTATCAACCCACTGCGCCCGCACAATGGCACCCGGTTGCAGCCTGAGCCCGCGACGGACGCGCTCCATGACATCGGCCTCCACCGGCCCGGTCCTGAGCAGTGGCGGCGCGAGAAAAGCCAGTTCCGCACCTTGTCGACGCACCCGCACCAGGCCGACGCCGCATTCCTGAATGATCTCCTCGCCCCTGGGCACGCCACCGGCTTCGAGCCAGGCATGACAAGTGCCCAGCGTCGGGTGCCCGGCGAACGGCAACTCGCTCTGCGTGGTGAAAATCCTCACCCGGTAATCGGCCCGGGGATCCTGCGGCGCGAGGATGAACGTGGTTTCACTGAGGTTGGTCCACGTGGCGAATGCCGCCATGCGCTCATCGCTGAGCTCGTCCGCGCCGAACACCACGGCCAACGGATTGCCTTTGAGGGCGACGCGACTGAAGACATCTACTTGCTTGAAATCGAATGAATGCATGGCCTGCCCTGGTCCTGATGAAATCGAAACGTCCTATTTGGGAATTTCCAGCCCGCGCATCACTGCTGGACGTGCGAGGAAGCGCTCCAGCACCCGCGTTACGTTCGGGAAATCCTTGATGCCCACCAGATCGCCCGCCTCATAGAAACCGATCAGGTTGCGCACCCACGGGAATGTCGCGATGTCGGCGATGGTGTAGCGCTCGCCCATGATCCAGTCGCGGCCTTGCAGGCGTCCATCAAGAACTTTTAACAAACGTTTACTTTCCTCGACATAGCGATCCCGAGGACGTTTGTCTTCGTAGTCCTTGCCGGCGAATTTGTTGAAAAAACCGAGCTGGCCAAACATCGGTCCGATACCCCCCATCTGAAACATCAGCCACTGGATCGTCTCGTAACGCGCCGCCGATTCCTGGGCCAGCAATTGCCCGCTCTTGTCCGCGAGGTAGATCAGAATCGCCCCGGATTCGAACAGCGGCAGCGGCTTGTCGTCCGGGCCGTGGGGGTCGAGGATCGCCGGGATCTTGTTGTTGGGGTTCAGCGAAAGAAACTCGGGAGACAGCTGGTCGTTGGTATCGAAGCCCACACGATGCGGTTCGTAGGGCAGACCGATCTCTTCGAGCATGATCGACACCTTGACGCCGTTGGGGGTCGGCAAGGAGTAGAGCTGAATCCACTCGGGGTACTGGGCCGGCCATTTCCGGGTGATGGGGAACGCAGACAGATCGGTCATGGGAAGGATCCACGATGAGATTGAGGAAGACGATCATAGTGTGAGCAGCCGAAGGGTGCGATGTCTGGGTATCGATATTGATGATTAGCAAGATCAATGCAATGCAGCGCTCTGCGCGGCCATCCCCGTGTACCGTGTCCATAAATCCGCAACATCCTGCCGGTAACCTGTGTTCCAACCCGTTCAAGGTTGTCGGTGGATTGCTGCTCCGCCGGAATCGAACCAAACGGGCTTCAGTGGACTCTGAGTGTTGCCCTTTCGGAAACGGACCGGCTTAACGACATGGAAAACACCCGACGCTGGGAGCGCGGGGTGTAAAGGTTTGTCAGCCTTAACCGAATGCGCTGAAGACTCCCTATTTCCATGATGAACTTTCTGAAATTCGTCCAACGCTTCAAGCATCGCGCGTATGTCGTGCTGCCCTCCCTGTTGGCGGCCAGTGCGCTCTTCCTGTCACTGGAATCCAGCGAAAGCCGCGCCCAGCCGGTTGACGGCACCCAGACCCTGGTGTTCCTGCGTCACGCCGAGAAACCTGCCGGCGGCCTGGGCCAGCTCAACTGCCAGGGCCTGAACCGCGCCATCGACCTGGCGACCCTGCTCCCGGAAAAATTCGGCAAGGCCAATTACGTGTTTGCGGCCAACCCGACGCGCAATGTCGAGGAAGGCGAACTGGACAATTCCTACAGTTACATTCGCCCACTGATGACAATCAGCCCCAGTGCGATCAAGCTCGGTTTGCCGGTAAACATCAATTTCTCGGCCAATGACACCAGCGACCTGGCCGATGAGCTGCTCCACGACAAGTACCACAACGCAGTGATCTACACCGCCTGGTCCCACGGCTACCTGCCCGAACTGATCAACAAGGTCGCTGGCGAAGCCGTCGGCAAGAAACAGAAGATCACTGAAGACTGGGAGTCCAGCGATTACGACTCGTTGTTCGTGCTGACCCTGACCTGGCACAACGGCAAGGCCAGTCTGCAGAGCCACAGTTACAAGCAAGGGCTGGATAACGGTCGGGAAACCTGTCCGACTTGAGGCTGATGGTTCAAATCTTGTAGCGGCTGTCAGGGCCCTATCGCGAGCAGGCTCGCTCCCACCTTTGATTTCTGTCGGACACTTAATTCATGTCCACTGAAGATCCAATGTGGGAGCGAGCCTGCTCGCGATGAGGCCGGAAAAATCAACACATCACCCCGGGCGATGGCCACGCGCTTGCAGGTATTCGATAACCGCCCCCCGCTCCCCGGCAAACTCGATCCGCGCCCCTTTCTTCTCCCGCTGGAACGCATACATCGGGTCGTAATATTCACGCAGCAACCCTTCGATCCAGCCCCGGTGCAAATCCACCGCCCCGCTGCGCGCCTGCTCCGCCAGCGCATCCTCCATCAGGATCAGCATCCGCCGATGACGCTCGCCGCCCAGCCGCTTCTGTACGTTGTTCAGGCTCGCCAGCAAGCGTTCGGCAAACAGCCCGAAACCTTCCTCGCCATGCACGTCGCTGAACTCGGCACTCAAGTCCACCACGTAATCACGCAGGATTCGTTCGACCCGTCCTTCAAGGCTGTCTTCGAGCCAGACCATCGGAAATTGCTGCATGCCCTGATACAGCGGCAACGGCAGCGCGCAACTGCCGATCGCGCGGCTTTCATCTTCCAGCACAAACTGTTCGATACCGCGGCTGCGTTTCTTCAGCACGTCCACGGCCAGGCGGTTTTCAAAATCGATGTTGGACGGCTGGCCCGTGGCGCGTTTGCCGAAACTGGAACCGCGATGGTTGGCATGGCCTTCAAGGTCCAGGCCGTTGCGCAGTTGCGTGAGCACTTCGGTCTTGCCGGTGCCCGTCATGCCGCCCAGCAGGACAAAATCACACTGAGCCATCGCCTGATCGATCGTCTCCAACAGGAAGCTACGCAGGGCCTTGTAGCCGCCGCCGACCCGCGGATAATCGATACCCGCCTCACTCTTCAGCCATTGCTGAACGATCTGCGAGCGCAAGCCACCGCGAAAACAATACAAAAGCCCTTCGGGATGAGCCCGGGCAAACTCGGCCCAGGCCTGGATTCGCGCGGCCTTGATCTCGCCTGACACCAACTGATGCCCCAACGTTATAGCCGCCTGCTGACCCTCTTGCTTGTAGCAGGTGCCGACCCGTTGCCGCTCGTTATCATTCATCAGCGGCAGGTTGATCACACCGGGGAAGGAACCCTTGATGAATTCGACCGGCGCGCGCGCATCCATCATCGGCCGGTCATTGAGGAAAATGTCGCGGTAATCGGTGAATTCGCTTGCCATCAGAACACCTCGACCGCGTTCGTCTGTCGCTCGACCAGTTCACCGATCGGCGCCAGAGTCAGGCCCAGTTCGGCAGCGACTCTGAGGAATTGATCGTTGCCTTCGGGAGTGACCGCCACCAACAGACCGCCACTGGTTTGCGGATCGCAGAGCACGCGTTTGTGCATTTCCTGCAGTCGCCCGAGTTTGCTGGCGTAGCTGTCGAAGTTGCGCAGCGTCCCGCCCGGCACGCAACCCTGGTCGAGGTAATACTCGACGCCCGGCAGACGCGGCACGCGGTCATATTCGATGCGTGCTGTGAGGTTGCTGCCGTCGGCCATTTCCACCAGGTGCCCGAGCAGGCCGAAACCGGTGACATCGGTCATCGCGGTCACGCCGTCGAGCTTGCCGAAACGGCTGCCGGGCTTGTTGAGGGTGCACATCCAGTCGCGGGCCAGGCCGATGTCGGCGTGGCGCAACTTGCCCTTTTTCTCGGCGGTGGTGAGGATGCCGATGCCCAGGGGTTTGGTGAGATAGAGCAGGCAACCGGCAGTGGCCGTGTCGTTGCGCTTCATATGGCGCTTTTCCACCAGCCCGGTGACAGCCAGGCCGAAGATCGGCTCCGGCGCATCGATGGAGTGCCCGCCCGCCAACGGGATCCCGGCTTCATCGCACACCGAGCGCCCGCCGCGAATCACTTCCCGGGCAATCTCCGGCGCCAGCACATTCACCGGCCAGCCAAGGATCGCGATGGCCATCAACGGATCGCCGCCCATGGCGTAGATGTCGCTGATGGCATTGGTGGCGGCGATGCGGCCGAAATCGAACGGGTCGTCGACGATGGGCATGAAGAAGTCGGTGGTCGAGACCACGCCGCGTTCTTCATCGATGGCATACACCGCCGCGTCATCGCGCGAGGCATTGCCGACCCAGAGTTTGGGGTCAAGGTTCTGCGCCCCGCTGCCGGCCAGAATCACTTCCAGCACCTGGGGGGAAATTTTGCAGCCACAGCCTGCGCCGTGGCTGTATTGGGTCAGACGAATCGGCTCGCTCATGGGGGCATCTCGTGAAGTCAGTGCCGATGAGTCTACAGCAAGGTTATTTTCAGGGGCTTTAACGAACAACACAAAACCTGTGGGAGCCAGCCTGCTGGCGATGGGGTGTCAGCCGCCATCAATGCAGCTGATACACCATCGCCAGCAGGCTAGCTTCCACAGTGGTCGGGTTACGGCAGCAGGATTACCTTGTCGCCACTGCCCTGATTCACCTCGGCATAGCGCTCCAACCCCTCTGCCAACGGCGACTCAAACAACCCTTGCGGCAATGGCAACAGGTCCTGATCGAAGAACCGGCCGAACTGATCGAGCATCGCCGCGCACGCCTGTACCCCGTACAGAAGCGAGTTGATCCCCACCACCGAACCACCCTTGCGATACAACGCCAGGGCCGGCAATTGCACCAGACCATCCACCGGCGCGGCGATGATCGCGATGCGGCCGAACGGTGCCAACGCGGCGACCGAGGCCGGCAGCCAGAACCCGGTGGTGTCGAAAATCACGTCGGCGCCTCCGGCATAAACCCCGTTCACCTGTACGCCCAGCTCTTCGGGTTTATCCAGTTGCAGGGTCTGATAACCCTGATCCTGCAAGTCCTTCACCTGCTCCGGCCGTCGCGCCGCCGCCAGCACCTGGGCGCCGCGCACCTTGGCCAGCGCCAGCGCCGCACTGCCGACTGCGCCGCCGCCGATCACCAGCAACCGTGTTTGCGCGGTCACCAGGCTGCGTTCCAGCGCATCCCACGCCGTGGTGTAAGGCACGCCGAGGCTGGCGGCCTGCGCGAAGCTCAAGTGGGTCGGCTTGAGTGCCACGCCGTTGGCCGGCAATTTGACGAACTGTGCATGGGAGCCGTCAGCGAAAAAGCCCAGTTCCCGGCCGGTGCCCCAGACCTCCTGACCGATCAATGCTTGCGGACCTTCAACCACGACCCCGGCGAAATCACGACCGGGAATCCGCGGCAGCGTGGTGTAGGGAAACCGCCCCAGCACGTTCTTCACATCGCTGGGGTTGAGGCCGGCGGCCTTGATCTGCACCAGCACTTCATCGGCGCCGGGAACGGGGGTCGGCACTTCGACGTAGCGCAGGGCCGAGAGGTCGCCGGTTTTATCGAACTGCAATGCTTTCATGGGAACGTCCATCGAACAGAGGGGAGAAATTCAGGAGATCCAGCCAGTGACCAGTTGTCGGCCCATCGGCCACAATTTTTCACCGGCGAGCATGCCCAGCAGGCCCACCAGCGCGATGGCCGGTGGTGCGGGGGAACGAAAATCCAGTGCGCCGTAGAGCAAACCGACGCCCAGACCGATGACCAGCGAGATGAGGTAGCTCATGGCAGACTCCGTGGGCAATTGAGGTATGCCTGAAGTCTAAAGGTGGGCAACGGCGAGCATCGGCCAAGTGCTTCTGAATTTCGGCCAAAGCACTTGATGTCGGCCGCAACGCGAACCTGCGGCAGCGCCTACAGGCTCGCGGCAAATTGCGACGGCGCAACGCCCAGCTCGCGACGGAACATGTCGCTGAAGCTGCTCGGCGAATAGCCCAGTTCCCGGGCAATCGTGCTGACGGCGACGCCCTGTATCAACTCGGCCGCCGCCGTCGCCAGTTGCACTTGCCGTCGCCACTCGGCGAAGCCCATGCCCAGGCCGTCCTTGAACAGCCGCGCCAGGGTGCGCACGCTGGCGCCGGCGTTTTCGGCGTGTTGTTCGAAGGGAATGTCCAGCGACGGCGCGGCCATGACCGCCTGACACAGGTTCATCAGGCGCCGGTCGGAATCGTCCGGCAAGGGGATCTTCAGCAGCGAGCGCCGGGCACGTTTGAGTTCCAGCAGCGCCAGCCCCACCAGCGCTTCGTAGTACTCCGGCGCGCCGTCGTCACCCTGTTCCACCAGGCCGATGATCAGCTCTCGCAGCAACCCGCCCACTTCGATCACTTGAACCGTCGCGTCCAGCGTTGCTGCCAGCGAGGGCCGCAGGTAGATGTTGCGCATCTGCAGGTCCGAGACCACTCGAATGCCGTGAGGCACGCCTGGCGGCAGCCACACCGCCCGTTGCGGCGGCACCACCAGCGCTTCGTGGGGCGTTTCGACCCACATCACCCCGCTCATCGCATATAACAACTGGCCCCAGACATGCTCGTGAGGCTCGATATACAACCCGCGCGGGTAAGTGCGCGCCAGCGGTTGCACGGGCACATCGGTGTCACTCAGGTCAGGGGGCGCGGCAAGGGCCATGGGCAGCAATCATTGGGGGTTTCAGGAAATGCATGGTAACCAGCCGCACGCCTTGTCGCCACTGGCGGCCACCGTCTGACAATCCGACTGAATTTTCCGCAGCCGCGACGATCCCTCTAATACCACAGGGAGGAATACGGGCTTTATGAACAACGCAAAACTTTTCGTCATTGAATACACCCTTCATGGCGCCCCCAAGTCTTTCATTATCCGTCTGGACAAGATGGATAATGCGGAGGCCTGGCATTGGGCGAGCTGTGACGCCGGCGTGGGTCGCATCCCGCGGTTTGGTCGGGAAAAAGTGCAAAAGACCACTAAACCGATGGCAGAGAAGTTCGGTGTGGAAAACGTCACGTGGCGGCCAGCGAACTAACCGAAGGGCAGGATCTGGAGGAATCGGGCGCATGACAGCGACACAACTTACCAGCACGGCACACATCGACTACGGCCTCGATACGCTGTTCGGCCGAGTCACCAAAAGCGCCGAGTGTCAGGTCGGCCTCGAACAGGTCGAGCATGATCCGACCCGCTTCGCACTCCGCGTCCAGCCACCCTTGCCGCCCGATCTGGAGCAGGCGAAAACCCTATTGGTACGGGTGGAGGGACGGCGACTCAATGGCATCGTCCGCCATACCGAACGGCTGGAAGATCAAAGTCTGAAACTGGAAGTGGAGCCCGAATAGGCTCCACTTTTTTGCGCGTGGCTGATCTCAGCCATGGGCGCACTTGCAGCCCTTGCTTGTGCATTCTTCACCGTGTTCGTGGTGCTTGGCGCAGGCTTCGCAACAGTAGTGTTTGCCGTGGCGAGCAATCGGATGCTGGCCCAGTTTGCACGCGCATTTCGGGCAGTCGCATTTACTTTCACTGTCGATCATAAGTCTGACTCCATGGGTGGTGGTCGTCCGGACTCGCGAATACGATCCGTCTCACCAGTGTAGGAGCTGGCGTCAGGCCTGCCGCGTACTGCTGCGATACATGAACACCAAGGCCAACCCGAGCAACACCATCGCCAATACCCGGCTCCCGGACAGCTCGATCGCCGGGTTGCCCAGCCAGCCGAAGTTGTCGATCAGCATCCCCATACCCAGTTGCCCGACGATCACCGCGACCGTCGCGACCGCCGTGCCAACCCGCGGCACCGCCCCCACCATGACCATCATGTACACCACGCCGAACAACGCGCCGCTGAGTTGCCATTTCGGCACGTCCAACAGGCTCACGGCATGGGCCGGTTCGAAAAACAGGATCAGCAACCCGGTGCTCACCGCGCCCACCACGAACGTCAGCAAACTGCTGCGCAACACACCGACCGTTTCGCCCAGACGTCCGTTGATCGCCGCCTGCACACTCAACACCGCACCGGCGGCCACGACCACCGCCAACAAAATAATCAGATTCATCATCAACCCCGAGCAATCAGAACAAGTGCCGCGACAATCAGCAGCAAGGCCAGCCAGCGTTCACCGTTGACCTTTTTGCGGGTGGTGCCGAACCAGCCGAAGTGGTCGATCAGCACGCTTTTGCCGACCTGCCCGGACAGAATCGCGATCATCGTCATCGCAATGCCGATGTGCGGCGTGGCCAGGGTCAGCACCACCACGTACATCGGCCCGAGGAAACCGCCGATCAACTGCCAGCGCGGCAATGCGTTCAAGGCCGGGCCACGTTGCGGGCCGCTGAACAACAGCAGCAGGAACAGAATCGCCGAGCCAACCCCGAAGATGCTCAGCGTCGCCCACAAGTGCCCGACCTGGACGCCGAGGGGGCCGAGCAGACCGGCCTCTACGGAAAGGCCCATGCCGGCGAGGATGACCAGGGGCAACAACAAGAGCCGTAACCCTGGTTTGGTGGTTGGCGTTGTGGCAACGCCCACGTCGATTGAAGAAGATTGCATGAATGAACACCTGCCATTTATCAGAAAAAACACCTTCCCTTGTGGGATCGAGCCTGCTCGCGATAGCGATTTGTCAGTCACCTTGATGTTGGATGTCTGGCCGCTATCGCGAGCAGGCTCGCTTCCACATGGGTTTTGAGTAGTCAGTGGAACAGGCGCGCATTATCGGCGGGTGCTGCTTTGCGATAAACGGGATCATACTGACAACACTTTTGCGCAACTCGCACAGCAGGAACCGCCATGCACGGCCTCAACGAATTGGGATTCAAGGCGCTTCGGCTATTTGTCGCGGTGCTCGATCACGGCAGCTTTTCCGAGGTAGCCCGCCGAGAAGGCCTGGCGCCCTCCTCGATTTCCCGACAGATCCAGTTGATGGAACAAGCCCTGAGCCAGCAATTGCTCTACCGTCACACCCGCGCCGTCTCGCCCACCGAAGCAGGACGAATGCTCGGCCACCATGCGCGGCTGGTGCTGGTGCAACTGGAAGAAGCCGAACAAGCCCTGCAGGAACAGCAAAGCGAGCCCAGCGGGTTGGTGCGGATCAATGCCCCCGTGGTGTTCGGGCAACGGCACCTGACACCGTGGCTCGGGCAGTTGTGCGAGCGCTATCCGAAACTGCAACTGGACATCCAACAGACCGACAGCTACATCGACCCGTTGCAGGAAGGCGCCGACCTGTTGTTCCGCATCGGCCCGCTGCACGATTCGAGCATGCAGGCGCGCATTCTGGCGCCCCACCGCTTTCAGGTCGCGGCAAGCCCGGCCTACCTTGAGCGCCATGGCATCCCGCAACATCCCCAGGACCTGGCGGCGCATCAATGCCTGGCCTACAAAGGTGTAACCGGCCAGCAGCGCTGGTTTTTCCGCCAGGGTCGGCAGGACTGGTCGCCCTATTCGGTGAAGGGACCGCTCACCGGCAACCACGCCGACACACTCACCCAGGCCGCCGAACAGGGCCTGGGGCTGGTGATGTTTCCGTCATGGCTGATTGGTGAGGCCGTGCGCAACGGCACGCTGGTGCCGGTGCTGGGGGACTATCAGGTGTCCAACAGCCTTGAGCCGCAGCAGATCGCCGTGCTCTGGCCCGGCAGCCGACGGTTATCCGTGAAGGTGCGCACGGTGATTGATTTCTTTGTCGAATGCTTTGGGCCGGTGCCGTATTGGGACAGGCCCTAGAACCTGAGTCGAACACGCGAGTGTGGCGAGGGAGCTTGCTCCCGCTTGAGTGCGCAGCGCTCACAAATTTTCAGGGCCGCTGCGCAGCCGAGCGCGAGCAAGCTCGCTCGCTCGCCACAAGAGCATCATCAAATCAGATACGGAACTGTCCGACCAGACTGCCCAGGCGCTGACCCAGATCCGCGAGGCTGCGGGAGGTCTGGGCGCCGAGCTGGGTTTCGTCAGCCACGTTGTCCACAGCCACCGCGATCTGATGCACGCTGCGGTTGATCTCTTCGGCCACGGCGGTCTGCTCTTCGGCGGCGCTGGCGATCTGTGCGTTCATCGAGTTGATGGTGCCGATCAGCTGGGCCATGGTGTCGAGGGACGCGCCCGCTTCGTTCGCCTGTGCGGACGTACCGTCGCCAGCCTCGCTGGAACGGCGCATCGCTTCCACCGCCGATTGAGTACCCGCCTGCAGGCGATCGATCATGCCCTGGATTTCCTGGGTGCTGATTTGCGTGCGGCTGGCCAGTGCGCGGACTTCGTCGGCCACCACCGCAAAACCGCGACCGGCCTCACCGGCACGGGCCGCTTCGATCGCAGCGTTGAGCGCCAACAGGTTGGTCTGTTCGGCAATCGAACGGATCACCCCAAGCACACTGACAATCGACGACACGTCCTTTTGCAGGCTGTCGAGGGACACGCCGCTGCTGCGAATATCGTCGACCAATGCATGAATCTTGACGATGCTGCCCGCCACCACACGCTTAGCGGTCTGGCCTTCTTCGTCGGTCTGTTGCGCGGCGACGGCGGCGTTCTGAGCACTTTTGGCAACTTCCTGCGCGGCGGCCGACATTTCGTTGATCGCCGTGGCGACCTGATCGGTCTCGTGACGCTGACGCTCCATCGCCTGATCCGAGCGCTGAGCCTGATCGGACACCTGATTCACCAGCCCGGTCAGTTGCGAGGTCATTTCAGTGATCTGGCGCACCAGGCCGTGGATCTTGTCGACAAAACGGTTGAACGAACCGGCGAGCTGGCCGAGTTCGTCCTGGCTGGTGATGGTCAGGCGCCGGGTCAGGTCGCCCTCGCCTGCCGCGATGTCATCGAGGTTGGCTTTCATCAGGTTCAGCGGACGCAGGATGGTGTTGGCCAGCAGCATGCCGGCGGCGGCGATCACCAACAGCACCACTACGGCGATGCCGATGATGCTCAGCAACACGCCTTCCATGCGCTCCTGAACCTTGGCCTCGACCACCGCCACCTGCGCTTCGATGCCGTCGAGGTTGACCGAGGTGCCGACGGCCATGTCCCACTTCGGCAGGTATTCGGTGTAGCCGAGTTTCGGCACCAGCACCTTGGTATTGCCGGGCAATGGCGAGCTGTATTGCAGGTAATGCGTACCGTCCTTGGCGACTTTCACCAGGTCGCGGTTGACGTAGACGCCGTTCGGATCACGGTTGTCCTTGAAGCTTTGGCCCACGCCTTCAGGGCTGTTGGCCTTGAACAGGCGCACGGTGTTGGAGTCGTAGCCGAAGAAGTAACCTTCCTTGCCGTAGCTGACGCTCGACAGCAATTTGATCACCTGGGCCCGCGCCGCGTCGTCACCGGGGGCTGCGGCGTCGTAGAGCGGTTTGATCGTAGTCATCGCCACGGCCACGTAACTTTGCAGGGTGGCCTTGGCATCGCTGAGCAGGCGTTGGCGCGTCTCCTCGACTTCCTTGCGGGCCTGCTCCTGCAGCACGAACAACGTGGTCAAACTGATGACCAGCGCAAAGAGCAACACCGGGAGTACGGCAAGGGACAGGACTTTAGCCTTCAGGCTCATGCGCATGACGGTTCACTCTTTTTGATTTTTGTTGGCGTGGTTAAAGGCTTTAACGGCACGCCGGATCAAAAGTTGAATGCTCAAAAAAGATCGCAGCCTTCGGCAGCGCCTACAGGGTGTGTGCCATTCCTTTGTAGGGCTGCCGAAGGCTGCGATCTTTTGATCCTGAATCAGAGCACCATCGCCGCCACCCAACCGAACGCCAGCAGCGGCAGGTTGTAATGCAGGAAGGTCGGCACCACGGTGTCCCAGATGTGGTGATGCTGGCCGTCGATGTTCAGGCCGGAGGTCGGGCCCAGTGTCGAGTCCGAAGCCGGCGAACCGGCATCGCCCAACGCGCCGGCGGTGCCAACGATGCACACGATGGCGATCGGGCTGAAACCCAGTTGCACACACAGCGGCACGAAAATCGCCGCCAGAATCGGCACGGTGGAAAACGATGAGCCGATGCCCATGGTCACCAGCAAGCCGACCAGCAACATCAACAGCGCGCCGATGCCCTTGCTGTGGCCGATCCACGACGCCGACGTTTCAACCAGCGTCTGCACCTGACCAGTGGCTTTCATCACTTCGGCAAACCCCGAGGCGGCGATCATGATGAAGCCGATCATCGCCATCATCTTCATGCCTTCGGTGAACAGGTCGTCGGTGTCGCGCCACTTGACGATGCCCGACACCGAGAAGATCAGGAAACCCGCCAGCGCACCGATAATCATCGAATCCAGCAGTAGCTGAATGATGAACGCCGCCGCGATGGCCACACCCGCGACCATCAGGCTCAACGGGTTGTACTGGACCGCAACCTGTTCGACCTGCTCGATCTTTTCCAGGTTGTAGACGCGTTTCTTGCGGTAGCTGATGAACGCTGCCGCCAGCCCCACGACCATGCCCAGCGCCGGAATGCCCATGGCATGGGTAACGTTGATGCCGCTGATGTCCACGCCACTGCGGGCCACGTTGGCCAGGAGGATTTCATTGAGGAAGATGTTGCCGAAACCCACCGGCAGGAACATGTACGGCGTGATCAGGCCGAAGGTCATGACACAGGCGATCAAGCGGCGATCCAGTTGAAGCTTGGTCAGCACATACAACAGCGGCGGCACCAGCAACGGAATAAACGCGATATGTATCGGCAGAATATTCTGTGAAGCGATGGCCACCACCCAGAGCAAACCGATCAACAGCCACTTGACCGAGCCACCACCGTTGGCGTGCTGGCGATCGACCATGGCCAGGGCCTTGTCCGCCAGCGCATGGGCGAGGCCGGACTTGGCAATCGCCACCGCGAAGGCGCCGAGCAAGGCATAGGACAAGGCCACCGTGGCCCCGCCGCCGAGGCCGCTGTTGAACGCTTTCAGGGTGGCGTCGATGCCCAGGCCACCGGTCAGGCCGCCCACCAGCGCGCCGATAATCAGCGCGATCACAACGTGCACGCGGGACAGGCTGAGCACCAGCATGACGCCGACCGCGGCAATTACAGCATTAATCATCGTTACCTCAAGGCAAGCGAAATGGACCCGGCCGGCAGTCTGCGAAGAGACGCCAGCGGGACAAGGAATGGGTTTTATTAGACGGCGCGCACTGTGCCGCAGAGTGGGGCCGGTGTCAAAGCGAGTGGTGCCAACGAACATGTAACGGCCAGTGATACCCCTGTGGCGAGGGAGCTTGCTCCCGCTCGGCTGCGAAGCAGTCGCAAAACCTGACTATGGGGTGCGACTGAAAGAATGCAGGGGTCGCTTCGCAACCCAGCGGGAGCAAGCTCCCTCGCCACAAAAGCTCCGCACACCGAATAAAGAAAGCGGATTCGCGGCCGTTACAGTGCAAAGTCTCAGATATTTATCGAATAAGGACGTCTCCATGTCGCTCAGACAACTTTCCATTCAATGGAAAATCACCCTGCTGGCCGGGCTTTGCCTGGCGGGTATCGTGACCTTGCTGGTAGGTCTTTCGCTGTACCGCATGGAGCACAGCTCCGAGCTGGTGAAAGCCTCGAGCATGGAGATGCTCACCGAAGCTGCCCAGGCCCGGATCGAGTCCCAGGGCGAAAACCAGGCGCTGGGGATTCGCCAGCAGTTCATGGACGCCTATCAATATGGCCACGGCTTTTCACGTCAGGTGTTGTTCCTGCGTGATCAGGCCGAAAAGCGCTTTCTCGATGCCTTCGACCTGCGCGAAGACCTGACCCGCCAGGTCAAGTCCGCGCTGCAAGCCAATCCAGAATTGCTCGGCCTGTCCCTCGTGTTCGAGCCCAATGCGCTGGACGGCAAGGACGAACTGTTCGCCGGCCAGTCGGAACTGGGCAGTAACGACAAGGGCCGTTTCGCGCTGTACTGGTCGCAACCGACACCCGGCAAGGTGACGTCGATGGCGCTGCCCGAAACGGACATGGCCGACACCCGCACCGGCCCCAGCGGCGAGCCCGCCAACGCCTGGTTCACCTGCCCGCGCACCTCGCTCAAACCTTGCGTGATTGAACCCTACTTCTACGTGATCGACGGCCAGAACGTGCTGATGACCAGCATCGTGTTCCCGCTGATGCTCAACGGTAAAGTCATCGCTTCGCTGTCGGTGGACATCAACCTCAACAGCCTGCAAGCGGTCAGTCAGGGCGCGAGCAAAAAGCTCTATGACGGCCAGACCCACGTCAGCATCATCAGCCCGGCCGGTTTGCTCGCCGGCTACAGCCCGGACGCCAGCAAACTCAGCCAGCGCCTGGATGCCGTGGATAAAACCAACGGCGCCGAGCTGATCCGCCTGCTCGCCAACAGCAGCAAAACCACCAGCCTGCACAGCGACCAGCAGTTGAAAGTGCTCTCGCCGTTCCAGCCGATCCCCGGTGGCAAGTCGTGGGGCGTGTTGCTCGACGTGCCGGAAAAAGTCCTGATCGGCCCGGCCGAGGCGCTGAAGAAACAACTCGACGACAGCAATACCGCCGGCACGCTGGTCGAACTCGGCCTCGGTGTGCTGGCGGCGTTGATCGGCCTGTTGCTGGTGTGGTTGATGGCGCGCAGCGTGACCAGGCCGATCCTTGGCGTCGCGCACATGCTCGAAGACATCGCCAGCGGTGAAGGCGACCTGACCCGGCGTCTGGCTTACGACAAAAAGGATGAATTGGGCCAACTGGCTGGCTGGTTCAACCGTTTCCTCGACAAGCTGCAACCGATCATCGCCGAAGTGAAACGCTCGGTGCAGGACGCGCGCAGCACGGCGGATCAGTCTTCCGCCATCGCCACGCAAACCAGTGCCGGCATGGAGCAGCAATACCGCCAGGTCGATCAGGTGGCCACCGCCTCCCACGAAATGAGCGCCACCGCCCAGGACGTCGCCCGCAGCGCTGCGCAAGCGGCACAGGCTGCAAAGGACGCGGACCAGGCGACTCGCCGCGGATTGACGGTGATCGACCAGACCACCAGCAGCATCGACAACCTCGCCGCCGACATGAGCGCGGCCATGGTGCAGGTCGAAGGCCTGGCGGCGAACAGCGAGAAGATCGGTTCAGTGCTGGAAGTGATTCGTGCCATCGCCGAGCAGACCAACCTGCTGGCCCTCAACGCAGCCATCGAAGCCGCCCGTGCCGGTGAAGCCGGCCGTGGTTTTGCCGTGGTGGCCGACGAAGTGCGCAACCTGGCGCGACGCACTCAGGAGTCTGTCGAAGAAACCCGTCTGGTGATCGAGCAATTGCAAAGCGGCACCCAGGATGTGGTGGGGTCGATGAACAACAGCCATCGTCAGGCCCAGGGCAGTGTCGAGCAGGTCAGCCAGGCGGTCACGGCGTTGCGGCAGATTGGCGACGCAGTCACGGTGATCAGCGACATGAACCTGCAGATCGCCAGCGCGGCGGAGGAGCAAAGCGCGGTGGCGGAAGAGATCAACAACAACGTGGCGACGATTCGGGACGTGACCGAGTCGTTGTCGGGGCAGGCGAATGAGTCGGCGCGGGTGAGCCAGTCGTTGAATAGCCTGGCGAATCAGCAGCAGAGTCTGATGGATCAGTTCCGGGTTTAACGCCAATCCAATGGGAGCGACTTGTGGCGAGGGGAGTTATCCCCGTTGGACTGCGAAGCAGGCCCAAGTGTTTGGGGCGGCTTCGCCACCCAACGGGGATAAATCCCCTCGCCACACAAGCCTGCGCCCACAGGGTTATCGGTTGGCTTCGGATCGCTGTCAGCGCTTGGGGAGTTCGATGACAACGCTCAACCCACCCCACTCGCTCTCCTCCAGCCGCAGCCCCCCGCCCCACGTATCGACGATGTCGCGCACAATTCCCAGCCCCAACCCATGCCCATCCGTTTGTTCATCCAGCCGCGTCCCCCGGCTGAACACCTGATCGCGCTGGTCCTCGGGAATCCCCGGCCCATCATCTTCCACACTCAACTGAAATCCTTCAGCCGTCTCGACCACGCTCAACCGCACCTCGGCATCCGCCCATTTGCAGGCGTTGTCGAGCAGGTTGCCCAGCAGTTCCAGCAGGTCTTCGCGATCCCATGGCAACTGCAAACCGGCCGGTGCGCGATAGCTCAGGTCGAGGTGTTCGCCGTGGATCAGGTTCAACGTGGCGAGCAATCCCGGCAGTTCCGCATCGCAATCAAACAGCGCCCCCGGCAGCGCATCGCCGGACAGCCGGGCACGATTGAGTTCGCGGTTGAGTCGCTGCTGAACCTGTTCCAGTTGTGCCTTGAGGATCTTGCGCAGCTCGGGATGGGCGTCGAGTTTTTCGCTGGACGCCAGGCTCAACAACACCGCCAGCGGGGTTTTCAAGGCATGCCCGAGATTGCCGAGCGCATTGCGCGAACGCTTGAGGCTGTCTTCGGTGTGGGCGAGCAAATGGTTGATCTGCGCCACCAGCGGTTCAAGCTCCACCGGCACCTGATCATCCAGTTGCGAACGCTGCCCCTGCTGCAACTGGGCAATCTGCTCGCGAGCCCTTTCCAGTGGGCGCAAGGCGCGGCGCACGGTGATCCGCTGCAACAGCAGAATCAGCAACAGCCCCGCCAATCCCAGGCCCAGCCCCACTTGCTGCATGCGCTTGAAGCTGTCGCGCACCGGGGTGTAGTCCTGGGCGACACTGATGGAAATCGACTGGCCCAAACGGCGATAGTCCGAACGCAAAACCAGCAATTGCTGGCCTTCCGGCCCCAGTTGCAGGTTGCTGTGCAGGCCGGGATGGTCGAGACGCGGCAATTCCTGATCCCACAACGAACGCGAGCGCCAATGGCTGTCGGCAAAATCGATGCGAAAGTAATGCCCGGAAAACGGGCGCTGATAGGCCGGTGACAGGTGCCGCTCATCCAGTTGCAAGCCCTGTGGTCCGCGCACCAGCGCCACCAGCAAGTCTTCGCTGTCGTTGCGCAGCCCCGCCTCGAGGTAACGCTGCAAACCCACTTCGAACAGCCACAGACTGGTTTGCGCCAGCACCAGGCCGACGACCACCATCACGCTGATCAGTCCCAGGCTCAAGCGGCGCTGGATCGACCTCACTGCGCTTGACCGCCAAACAGATAACCCTGGCCGCGACGGGTTTCGATCACGCTGCGCCCAAGCTTGCGCCGCAGGTGATTCACGTGGACTTCCAGCACGTTGGAGTCGCGCTCGGTTTCGCCGTCGTAGAGGTGTTCGGCGAGGTGGCTTTTGGAGAGGATCTGCTCGGGGTGCAACATGAAATAACGCAGCAGGCGGAATTCCGCGGCGGTGAGCTGGATGTCGGCGCCATCGCGGGTCACGCATTGGCGCCCCTCGTCCAGGTGCAAGCCCGCCGATTGCAGCGTCGGTTGATTGACCTTGCCATGGGAGCGGCGCAACAGCGCCTGGATGCGCAGGTGCAGTTCTTCAGGATGGAAAGGTTTGGTCAAGTAATCATCGGCACCGGCCTTGAGGCCTTCGATCCGTTCGGCCCAGGAGCCGCGCGCCGTCAGGATCAGCACCGGCGTGGCGAGCCCGCCCTTGCGCCACTGCGCCAGCACGTCGAGCCCTGGCAAACCCGGCAAACCCAGGTCGAGGATAATCAGGTCATAGGGTTCGCTGCTGCCCTGATACACCGCGTCACGGCCGTCGGCCAGCCAGTCCACGGCGTAACCCTGACGGTTGAGGCCGGCGATCAGTTCGTCGGCCAGGGGCACATGGTCTTCCACCAGCAGCAATCGCATCGGTCAATCTTCCTTGTCTTTCAGTAACTGGCCTGTGATGGCGTCGACGTCCAGCTCACGGACCACGCCTTCGGTGGTCAGCAACTCGACTTCATAAATGTAGACGTCGTGTTTCTCTTCGAGCTCGGCTTCCAGCAGTTTCGACCCGGGATAGCGGTCCATTGCCTGCTTCAACAACTGTTCGAGCGGCATGATCACGCCCCGCTGACGCAGGCGCAGGGCTTCGTCCTGATCCAGGTCGCGGGCCATGACCACCGAGCAAAACGCCAGGAGCACCAGCGCCATGCGTGAAAATGAACACACCTTCATTACGTATCCTGATGATCCTTGAGAACCTGCCCGCTGACAGCGTCCAATTCCAGGTCCCATTCAATGCCTTGTGGGTCGCGCAGCTCCACCTGATAGATGTACTTGCCGTACTCTTCTTCCAGCTCGGTTTCGGTAATTGTCGAGCCAGGGTGTTTGGCCAGTGCCGTGGCGTTGAGCTTCTCGAAAGACACAATGGTACCAGCGTCGCGCAGCCGCAGAGCTTCGTCGGGGCCCAAATCACGGGCATGGGCGAGGCTGGCGGTGATGGCAATGAGGGAGGCGGTGATCAGGGCAGTCAGGGTTTTCATGGGGTGTCTCCGTATTTTTTATGTGTTGCGTACGGCAGTCACCTTAGCGATTCGAACTTAATTGAAACTGAATTGCCATCATCGATGATTGCAGCACGATATCACTGACGCCCCCCTCGTGCCGAAGGCTGCGATCTTTTGATTTTTGGCGGCTTCATAGGCGCCAACAAGCAAGATCAACAGATCGCAGCCTTCGGCAGCGCCTACATTGATTGATTGCGACACGCTTATAATCCCCCGCTTGCCAGACATCGAGACCGGTATGACCGCCATCCACATCAAGTTCCCTTCCCTGACCCTCAAGGCCGGTCCCCGCGCCTTCGCGCGCATCCGAGAACACGGTTTGAACGCCGCCGATGTCGGCACATTGCCGGGCGCTGCTGGCGGGCCCAAGGCGTTGGGAATTCAAGGCCTGGACCTGGCGTTGTTCGGCGAATGGCTGCCCGCCGCGCCACGCGAACGGTCGCTGATCGGCGCATCGGTCGGCTCCTGGCGCTTCGCGAGCGCCTGCCTGCCCGATGCCGCCGAAGGCATCCGCCGTCTCGGTCATCTCTACACCGAGCAGAATTTCGCCAAGGGCGTGACCATGGCGCAGATCAGCCAGAGCTCGCAGCGCATGCTCGATGACCTGCTCGACGGCCGCGACGCCTCGATTCTGGACAACGCCCATTACCGACTGAACATCATGGTGGTCAAAAGCCACGGCCTGCTCGCGGATGATCATCGCGGTCGCCTCGGGCTGGGCCTGTCGTCGGTAATCGCCGACAACCTGCGCAGTCGCGCACGGCTATCGCGGCATTTCGAGCGGCTGATCCTCCACGACCCACGCCTGGCGCCACCGGTCGATGCGCTGAACGACTTCCCGTCACGCTTCGTCGCGCTGAATGTCGGCAACCTGCGTCAGGCCCTGCTCGCCTCGGGTTCGATCCCGATGGTGATGGAAGGCGTGCGTGACCTGCCCGGCGCTGGCGCCGGAACCTTCCGCGATGGCGGTCTGCTGGACTATCACCTCGACTTGCCCTACAGCGGCAACGACATCGTGCTGTACCCGCACTTCACCGACCGGGTGATCCCCGGCTGGTTCGACAAAACCCTGCCGTGGCGCCGCGCGTGCACCACGCGCTTGCAGGATGTCCTGCTGCTGGCACCGTCGAAGGAATACCTGGCACGCCTGCCCTACGGCAAACTGCCGGACCGTAACGACTTCAAGCGCTTCATGGGCGATGCGCCGAGCCGGCAGAAATACTGGCGTGCGACGATGGATGAAAGTCGCAGGCTGGGCGATGAGTTTCTCGAACTGGCCGCCAACGGTCGACTTGGCGAACGCTTGCTGACCCTTTAGTCAGGACAAACTGTTAAACTCGCCGCCTGCCCACATCGCCGCGGCGATCGCCACCTGACAGAGCTGAAACCACTGTGGAAATCTTCAAAGAATTTACCTTCGAATCCGCCCACCGCCTGCCCCACGTCCCGGAAGGCCACAAGTGCGGCCGCCTGCACGGTCACTCGTTCAAAGTGGCGATTCATCTGAGTGGCGATCTTGATCCGCATACCGGCTGGATTCGTGACTTCTCGGAGATCAAGGCGATCTTCAAGCCGCTGTATGAGCGCTTGGATCACAACTATTTGAATGACATTCCGGGGTTGGAGAATCCGACCAGTGAAGTGCTGGCCAAATTCATCTGGGCTGAACTCAAGCCTTTGCTGCCGGAACTTAGTGCGATACGGATTCATGAGACGTGCACTAGCGGCTGTATCTATCGCGGCGAGTAAGTGTTGGACTGATAAATGACTATCCAACAGGGTGGTTTTTCATAGCCAATAATTAACTGTGCTCGATTTCAGGACCACCTAATTACGAGTATGCGTCAGCATATGTCTTTTTAGATGGTCCCTACGCGAAAACTCTCGACCACAACCTTCTTGATTGCAGGAATGAAGCTTTTCGCTCATATGTGTTCGTTTATGCCTGGCTGCACTACTCGCATTCGAAAATAAACTTCCACACCCGGACCAATCGCACTTATAAGGACGCTCATCACTATGTGTTTGCCTGTGCACTTGCAAACCTCTCAGTTGAGTAAATTTTTTGTCACACACATCACAAGTGAATAGTTTTTCGTTGTTATGTGTTAACCGATGCTCTGTTAGTTTCTGATTATCAGCAAATTCTTTGCCACAGACAGTGCAACTAAAATGTTTCTCACCAGCATGCATTTTCATATGCCGGGCACGATCACCAGAAACAGAAAATCTTTTTTTGCATGAGGGATCAAAGCAGCCGTATGGCTTTTCCTGGGTATGAATACGTACATGCCGAACAAGTGCAATAGAACTCGAAAGCACCTTGTTGCATGTCGGACAGGAAAAATGTTGGGAAGAGGTTTGCTTCGACGATGATCCTGAGGTGTTAACCGCCACCCCCCAATTTTTACGCAGTTCTGCCTCATCTTCAGGCCTCGGATGCGCGAGTATTTTATCCAGGTCCAATGACAGGAATGATGGGGTCCTCCCTGCTTTGGGGGAATCAAGCTCTTTTACCAACTCGTTTACTTTAGCCACCTCATCCGGATTTATTGACCTCGCTAGAATTTCATCTACATCCAGCGCTATAGCGTTTCGATCAACCGAAGTACCCACTCTCCCGTCTCGATCCACCCTCCCCACCGGCGAATTCCCCACAAAGCAATACACATTCAACCCATCCACCGCCCCCGCCGGATCGGGGTTGATCCAGCGACTCAGCCACGGCGCAAAGTACCGATAACCGTAGTAATACAACCCGGTCGCATCGCGTTCCTTGCCTGAATAACGAATGGTTTTGTACGCACCGCTCTGATCGCTGTGATCCTCCCAGGCTGTCCCCCCAAACGGGTAATACACTTCCCGGCTTTGCACCTTGGCCTGTTCACCGAGTTCCAGCGTCCCGGAACCGAGGTGGTCGGTCGGGTGGTAGCGCAACGAATGCTCCGGCACATCGGCGCCGTGCAACCAGTTCACCCGATTGCGTCCGGCCTCCAGGTCGAGCACTTCATGCTGCTTGCCGCCCGGACGATGATGGATCTCCAGCCCCGGCAGGTAGCGCACTTCGGCGATCACGGTGTGGGCGGCGGCCAGTGCGGTGCGGACCTTGCGCAGGCGTTTGCCCCCGCCGCCGTACACATAAATTTCAGTGTCATCGTCTTCGCCTTCGCGCACCACTGGCGATACGCGGGACAACTGGTTGCGCAGGTCCCAGGCCAGGGTTTGGCCACGCTGCAAAAACTGCAGGTTGCCGTTGGCGTCGAAATGACTGACGAAATCCGGTGGCTGATCGCCCTCAAGCAGGCTGCGGTTGCTGTTCGTGGCCACGGCCCATCGGCGGGTAAACGGTTGAGCACCGAGATGCCGCAGTTCGATCATGTTGCCCGTCGCGTCGTAGTCGTATTCTTCGCGGTAGTTGACCACGGCATCAGGGTTGGTCGAGGGGTGGTACGGCGCGAAGGGATAAAAGGATGACTTTTCGGCTTCCCAACCCGTAGCGAGGGTTAGCTGTCCCAGGGTGTCGTAGCCGTAGGTGCATTGAGCGTCGATACGCTGGTTTTTGTAGTAACGGATTGGCAGTGCGTGATCGTCGATCTGGACAATGTTGCCACCCGGGTCGACGGTGTAGCGAAGGTCTTGCACTGGAGCGGCGTTCGGCAACCCGGCGCACAAGCGCAGCAGACGGCCATCATCGAGCGCGTACTGCGCCTCGGTGACCACGCCATTGCCAGCGGTTTCCCGCTCGACTTTGCCACCAGGGTTATAACGGATGTCGTGCACCAGGCATTGTCCGGGCGAGGCGGTGTTCGCCGGTTGCAACCAGCCGTCCTTGAGCTGGCCGGCCACGGTGTAGGTGAAGTGGCGACGATGGGCTTTGGCGTCGGTGAGGTTCAGCAGATCGCCGAGCGGATTGTAGGTCCAGCGGCTTTCGAAGCCGGGGGCGGGTTCAAGCAACCCATCGCGTACGGAGCTCTCCTGCGGCCAGTCCGGTGGATCGAGAGCGGCCAGAAAGTGGCTGATTTCATTCAGCGCCAGCCCCAGCAAATCGTACTCCGGCATATGCCGTGTACCGGCCGGGTCATCATGGCGGATCAACCGGCCGCATTGGTTTCCCGGATTCGCTTCGGGACCACAGGTTCCGTACTCGAAGCGCTCCACAACCCGTGCCTGTTCCATCACGACAAGAGGACGCAGCAACGTGTCGTACTCAGTCTCTTGCCGAGTACCCCGACCGTCCCGCCCGCTCAACACCTGAGCGGCCTGCCCAAACAAAGCCACCCGCCAACCGGCATCGACACTGTCAGTCGCCACCACCCTGCCGGTCAGGCTGAAACAATGCCTCAATGCCGGTGCGGACAACCGCGCATCCCACTGCTCAACTCCACGCCCCGCCGCATCGAACCCCTGCCGCGTCACCCGCGCCTGCGGCGTTTGCCCGCTCTCCCCACGCCAGTACGTCACGCCGCGCACAGCGAGGCTGCGCGGGTCGATGACCGCCAGCTTCGGTGTTCCGTGATGCAGGCTGAAATTGTCCATGGACTCTGGATAGCATCTGCGCCCAAAAGCCGTCTACTGTCACAAATCACAGGTATTCATCCCGCTGATCCGACAGATCAAAAAAACTGCCGGGACTGGCTGTTTTTTTATGCCTATGCTTTTTGGCTGGTACCCGCCAAGAGGACGCACCCATGACTGACTGGCCGCTCGCTCAGACCTACCGCTTCAACGGGCACTCCGTTCGCTACGCCGTTCGGGGGGACGGCCCGCCGCTGGTGTTTGTGCATGGCACACCCTTCTCTTCGTATGTGTGGCACCGGATTGCGCCGCACTTCATCACGTCACACCGGGTGCATTACTTCGACCTGTTGGGTTATGGCCTGTCCGAGAAGGTCGAGGGTGATGTGTCCCTTGGTGTACAGAACGAGCTATTGGCGCAACTGCTGGAGCACTGGGGCCTGGACTGCCCGGATGTGGTGGCCCACGATTTCGGCGGCGCCACGGTGCTGCGCGCGCATCTGCTGAACGGCAAGAATTACCGCAGCCTGACGCTGATCGACCCGGTGGCGCTGTCGCCCTGGGGTTCGCCGTTTGTGCAGCATGTGCGCCAGCATGAGGCGGCGTTCAGCGGACTGCCTGATTACATTCAGCGGGCGATCGTGCCGGCCTACATTCGTGGGGCGATCAAGCGGGAAATCCCCGACGAGGAACTCGCCCATTACGTCCAGCCGTGGCTGGGCGATCCGGGGCAAGCGGGGTTTTACCGGCAGATCGCGCAAATGGATGAGCGCTATACCCGCGAAGTTGAGGGACTGTACCCGACCATTCGCTGCCCGGTGCAGATTCTCTGGGGTGAAGATGACCAGTGGATTCCCATCGAGCGGGGGCAGGCGTTGCAGCAGATGATTCCGGGGGCGCAGTTTCACCCGATCCCCAATGCCGGGCATCTGGTTCAGGAGGATGCGCCTGAAGCCATCGTCGCGGCGTTGTTGCGGTTCTTGCCCTCTTTCTGAAAAAACGAATATCCCCCTGTGGGAGCAAGCTCGCTCCCACATGGTTCCTGTGTTCATTCAGCTGCACCGGTTTCGTGCCCTTCCCCCGCCCCAATCCTCTCCGCTCGTCTATACATAACGGCATCCACCCGCTTGGCACGACCACTGCAACCCTTCCGCGTCACCCACTCAGCAAGGAACGCCCCATGACGCAAAATGATCCCGGTAACGACTACCCCCTCAGCGAAGTGCCGATGCACGCCCGCAAAGGCCTGGCCTCCACGGCCATGGTGCTGCTGGGTTTCACCTTCTTCACGGCCACCATGTTTGCCGGCGGCAAGCTCGGTGTGGCGTTCAGTTTCGGCGAAATGATGGCGGTGATCATCGTCGGCAATCTGCTGCTGGGGATCTACGCCGCAGCGCTGGGCTACATCGCCTTCAAGAGCGGGCTCAACTCAGTGCTGATGGGGCGTTTCTGCTTCGGGGAAGTGGGCAGCAAGCTCAGCGACCTGATCCTCGGTTTCACCCAGATCGGCTGGTACGCCTGGGGCACCGCCACGGCGGCCGTGGTGCTGGGCAAGTATTTCGAGTTGAGCGAAGGCACCGTGCTGGGTCTGATGGTGCTGTTCGGTCTGGCGTTTTGCGCCACGGCCTATGTCGGTTATCGCGGACTGGAAATCCTTTCATACATCGCAGTGCCGGCCATGATGTTGCTGCTGATGCTGTCGATGTGGGTCGCGACGGTGAAAGTCGGCGGACTCGATGGTTTGCTGGCCGTCGTCCCGACCGGCACGCTGGACTGGTCCACCGCGATCACCCTGGTGTTTGGCACCTTCGTCAGCGGCGCCACGCAAGCCACCAACTGGACGCGTTTTTCCCGCTCGGCGCGGGTCGCGGTGCTGGCGAGCCTGATCGGTTTCTTCATCGGCAACGGACTGATGGTGCTGATCGGCGCCTACGGGGCCATCGTTTATCAGCAACCCGATGTCGTCGAAGTGTTGCTGTTGCAAGGCTTCGCCATGGCTGCGATGGCGATGTTGCTGCTCAACATCTGGAGCACCAGGACAACACCATCTACAACTTCGCCGTCGCCGGCTGCAACCTGCTGCGCACCCGCCGTCGCAAGACCGTGACCCTGTCCGGCGCGGTGATCGGCACGCTGCTGGCATTGCTGGGCATGTACGATCTGTTGGTGCCGTACCTGATTCTGCTGGGCACCGTGATTCCGCCGATCGGTGGCGTGATCATGGCGGACTTTTTCTTTCGCTACCGTGGTCAATATCCTCGACTGGCCGATGCTCGGCTACCGGCATTCAACTGGCCGGGTCTGAGCGCTTATGCGGTCGGCACGGTTGCCGCGTTCGGTTCGCCATGGGTCGCGCCGCTGGTAGGGATTGCCGCTGCCGCGCTAACGTATGTGATATTGACTGGCGTACTCGGTGCCCGTGCCGCCAACGCACCACTACAAGATCTCTAAAAGGATTCACCTGATGCACATCATCAACGCCCGCCTGCGCAACCAAGAAGGCCTGCATGAATTGCACCTGGAAAACGGCCTGATCAGCAACATTGCCCGTCAGACCGAAGCGCCGACCCTGGGCCCCGATGACCTGGACGCCGGCGGCAACCTGGTGGTGCCGCCCTTCGTCGAACCGCACATCCACCTCGACGCCACGCTGACTGCCGGCGAACCGCGCTGGAACATGAGCGGCACGCTGTTCGAAGGCATCGAATGCTGGGGCGAGCGCAAGGTCACGATCACCGAAGAGGACACCGAGACCCGGGCCAAGAAAACCATCCAGACCCTCGCCGCCCACGGCATCCAGCATGTGCGCACCCACGTCGACGTGACCGACCCGCAGCTCACCGCGCTGAAGGCGATGCTCGAAGTGCGCGAGGAAAGTCGGCACTTGGTCGACATGCAAATCGTCGCGTTCCCGCAGGAAGGCATCGAGTCGTACCGCAACGGTCGCGAACTGATGGAAGAAGCGATCCGCATGGGCGCGGACGTGGTCGGCGGGATTCCGCATTTCGAATACACCCGCGACCAGGGCGTGAGCTCGGTGAAATTCCTCATGGACCTGGCTGAGCGCACAGGTTGCCTGGTGGATGTGCATTGCGATGAAACCGACGACCCGCATTCGCGCTTCCTCGAAGTGCTGGCAGAGGAAGCCCGCAGCCGCGACATGGGTTCGCGGGTCACGGCCAGCCACACCACGGCCATGGGTTCTTACGACAACGCTTACTGCGCCAAACTGTTTCGCCTGCTCGGGCATTCGGGGATCAGTTTTGTTTCCTGCCCGACCGAAAGCATTCACCTGCAAGGACGCTTCGACAACTTTCCGAAACGCCGCGGCGTGACCCGGGTGAACGAGTTGCTCGAAGCGGGGATGAACGTGTGTTTCGGCCAGGACTCGATCGTCGATCCCTGGTATCCGCTGGGCAACGGCAACATCCTTCGGGTGCTCGAAGCGGGTCTGCACATCTGTCACATGCTGGGGTATCGCAACCTGCAAAGCGCGCTGGACCTAGTGACCGACAACAGCGCCAAGGCCATGGCGTTGGGTGAGCGTTATGGACTGGAGCGCGGACGGCCGGCGAATTTGCTGATTTTATCGGCGGACAGCGATTACGAGGTGATCCGCAGTCAGGGATTGCCGCTGTATTCGGTTCGTGGCGGGAAGGTATTGATGAAGCGGCAGATGCCGGTGGTGGAGTTTTTTGGCGAGCAACCCTGAATTTTGCTTCGACAGTAATGGCGCCTTCGCGAGCAAGCCCGCTCTCACATTTGATCTTCAGTGGACATAAATTATGTGTCGGACAGAGATCTAATGTGGGGGACTTGCTCGCGAAGGCGACCCTGAGATCACCGCTTCAACCGCGCCGTACCGAACAGGCTGACCCGACTCAATTCACCGCCCATTTCCTCCAGCAAAATCGGCGCCGTACCACCGGGCATCGCCACGCTCACCTCACCCGCCGCCACCCAGCCCACCCGCCACGCCGCACACGCTACTGCGCTCGCACTGGTGCCGGACGACGCGGTCGGGCCTTCCCCGCGTTCAAACACTCGAGCGACAACTCGCCCTTCTGACGCCCGCATCGCCCATTGCAAATTGATACCCGCCGGGCACGGCCGCCCTGCTCCCGTCGGCATGGCGTAGGCAATTTGCGTCAAGCCTTCGGACAATCTCCCCTCGCGCATCTGCTCATTGGACGGCAATGCCTGCGCGTCCTCCACAAGCGTCACGCAGTGCGGATTGCCGACCCGCACGAACTGGCTGCGGGACCACGCCGGCTCCAGTGCCGACAGCGGTTGAACCTGGCTGAGTTCACGACCGTTCATTGTCACCCCTTCAACCCCGTGCGCACTGACCGCCTCAGGCCCGAACGCCGGTTTGCCCAGGTCCAGCCAGAAACCCTGAACGCCCTCGACCTGCGCGGCGCTCACCGACGTTTCACCCGGTGAAGGCGTATCGGCCTTGTCGTGATGAACCCTGAGCACACAGGCTTCGCGGTCCGGAAAAAGCCCTTGGTCGCTGAGCGCCTGAGAGAAAATCGTCAACCCGTTGCCACTGCGCTCAGCCAATGTGCCGTCGGTGTTGACGATCAACAGATCGAACGGCGGCGCTGATTGAAACGGCCCCACCAGTAGCCCATCGCAGCGATGGTCCTTGCTGCCGGCCGGTTGCGTGCCCGGCGCCCAGGCGCAGAATGCCTCGATGGCCGACTTCGCCCATGCCGCGCGGGTTTGCGCCGCCAGACCGGCCTGTTCCGGTAAATCGATCCCTTCGCGACGCACCGCGTCAGGCGCCACTACCGCATAGATGTTGCCTCGAGCATCGTAGAACGGCGTCATGACGCCTCCCGTATAACCATCGCAGGCGTGCAACATATCGCGAAACCGAGACAAGCTGTGCAAGGATGTCACCCTGCCTGAACGCGTAACCGTCCGGACGCTGATCGAACCTCACCGGTGAGTCACTGTCCCTTGGGGACGCGACGTTTTTTGCCAAGGATCGATATGACCAACCTCAACACCCAGACCACCTTCGTGCCCGGACGCCTGGAACAAATGTCCACGCGCGTGGCTTTTTTCATCGCCGGGTTCGGGATTGCCGCGTGGGCGCCGCTGGTGCCTTACGCCAAGGCGCGGGCCGGGCTGGATGAAGGAACCCTCGGCCTGCTGTTGTTGTGCCTGGGGGTGGGCTCGATTCTGGCGATGCCGATGGCCGGGATTCTGGCCACGCGCTTCGGCTGCCGGCGGGTGGCGGTCGGTGGCACCCTGTTGATCTGTGCGGCGCTGCCGCTGCTGGCGACGGTGTCGTCGATTCCGGCGCTGATCGCCGCGTTGTTCATGTTCGGCGCGGGCCTGGGCACGGTGGATTCGACGGTGAACCTGCAAGCGGTGATCGTCGAACGGGCCAGCGGCAAGACCATGATGTCGGGTTTCCATGGGCTGTTCAGCCTGGGCGGGATTGTCGGTGCGGCGGGCGTCAGCGCCTTGCTCGGCTTCGGGGTTTCGCCGCTGGGGGCGATGCTGGTGGTGGTCGTGCTGCTGCTGATCGCGCTGTGCAAAGCCGCGCCGCACATGTTGCCGTATGGCAGTGAACGTTCGGGGCCGGCGTTTGCCGTTCCCCACGGCATCGTGCTGTTCATCGGCGGAATGTGCTTCATCGTGTTCCTCGCCGAAGGCGCGGCGCTCGACTGGAGCGCAGTATTCCTGACGCAGGAACGCGGGATCGACACGGCGTACGCAGGCTTGGGCTACGCCGCATTTGCGTTGACCATGACCGTGGGCCGGTTGACCGGAGACGCGATTGTCCACCGCCTTGGTGCGACACGGGTGATCGTGTTGGGTGGGCTGACGGCCGCCGGCGGCCTGTTTCTCGCGACATTCGCACCGAGCTGGGAGCTGGCGCTGGTGGGTTATGCACTGCTGGGGGCTGGCTGTTCGAACATCGTGCCAGTGCTGTACACCGCCGTGGGCAAACAGACGGTGATGCCGGAAAGCGTGGCAGTGCCGGCCATTACAACACTGGGTTATGCGGGAATTCTGGCAGGGCCTGCGGTGATCGGGTTCATCGCCCACGGCAGCAGCTTGAGTTTTGCCTTCGGGTTGATGGCGCTGTTGCTGGTGGCCGTCGCTATCGGCGGGAAAGTGTTGAAGGTCTGAAAAGCACTGCGATTAATTGTGGCGAGGGAGCTTGCTCCCGCCGGAGTGCGAAGCGGCCCCGAAAAATGGGACTGCTGCACAGTCCAGCGGGAGCAAGCTCCCTCGCCACAGGTTAATCATCGCTCGTGCATTAAAAGCCGACGCTTGCCTGCACAAAGAACGTGCGTGGCGCGCCGACGTACATGCCCGAGTTGTTGTCGCTGGAGCGGGTGAAGTACTGCTTGTCGAAAATGTTTTTCACCCCGGCACCGACCTTCAGGTTCGACAGTTGCGCGCCAAAGTCATAACCGCCCCGCACGTTCCAGGTGACGTAACCCGGAATGTCGCCGTACTGGCCGTCGGCAGTGCCTTCGGTGATGTAGTTGTTGGTGAAGCTGCCATTGGCATTCACCGCTACGCCCGGCGAACGCTGTCTGGACTGGGCAAACGCATCGAGGTTATAGGTCCAGCGGTCGATGTCGTAGCGCAGGCCGGCAGTCGCAACCTGGCGCGAATAGAACGGCAGGTCGCGGCCCTTGAAGCCGGGAATCTCGCCTTCATAAACGGCGCGGGTGTAGGTGATCCCGGCGTTGGCGGTCAGGCCGTCGAGCCGTGGGTCCAGTGCCGCCATGTCGTAGTGAACCGAAGCCTCGATGCCCTGGTGCGTGGTTGCGCCGAGGTTGGTCCAGCCTGCGTCGTTGCTGATGTACTGCAACTCTTTATCGAAGTCGATGTAGAACAGCGTCACTTCGCCGCCCCACACGTCATCGTTGTAACGCGTGCCGACCTCGTAGGTCTTGGCCTTCTCCGGCTCCAGGCCATTGGCGGGTTCGTCACCCGTGCCGCCCTGGCCGAGCTGGAAATACTGCAGGCTGCCAAACGAGGTTTCGTAGTTGGCGAACAGCTTCCAGGCATCGGAGAGGTGATACATCACGCTCAAGGCCGGCAGCGGCTCGTTGCTTTCGATGCTGCGATTCTTTTCCTGCACGCGCTTGCCGGCGGTGTCGAGCACGGGGCGATCGTGCCAGTCGGTGCTGATGTGTTCGAAACGGATACCGGGCGTGATCGTCCAGTTGCCGACGTCGATTTTGTTATCGATGTACACCGAGTTGGCTTCAGTGCCGCCGGTGCGGTCCTGATAGACATGGCCGTCCGAGGCCTTGGTCACGACCGGCTCGTTGTTGACCAGCGCCAGACGACTGGCCTCTTCGTGCATGGCTTCCTTGAGGTAGCGATAACCGACGCTGACTTCCTGGGTGGTCGGGCCGACGTCGAACACATGGGACACCCGCGGTTCGATGCCGAGGGTGTAGTAAGTGCGCGGGAACGAGCCAAGGGTTTGCTGATCGCGGGCGGCGATGTTGCTGCCACGGAAGCTGTCGGAGTAGTAGGTCAACACTTCGGCCTGGGTGCGGTCATCGATCTGCCGCGTCCACTTGAAGGAAATGTCCTTGCGACGTCCGCTGAAGTTGTCGTTGTTGCGGTCGGACTGAAACGGATTGGCATCGTATTGCGCCTGGGTCAGGCCGCCGGGCATGTCGGCGCTGGCGTCGTAGTAATGCAGGTTGAGGCTGAAATCGTCGACATCGGTCGGTGCCCAATGGGTCTTGAGAATCACGTCGTCGATGTCGTTGCCCTGGTTGCGCTCACGGTAACCGTTGCCGTTCACGCCCGAGTACAACAGCGCCACGCCGATGCCGTTGTCCGCCGTTCCGCCGACGAACGCCGTATCGATGTGTTTCCAGCCACCGTGTCGGGAGGTTTCCAGGGTAGTGCCGATTTCGGCGGAAGCTTTTTCCGGGATGGCGCGGGTCACGAAGTTGATCACACCGCCGACGTTTTGCGGCCCGTAGCGCACGGAACCGGCGCCGCGAACCACGTCGATGCTTTCAAGGTTGCCCGAGGAGATCGGCGCCATGGACAGCTGCGGCTGGCCGTAAGGGGCAAACGCTGCCGGCACGCCGTCGATCAGCACCGTGGAGCGTGGCGACAGGCGCGACGTCAGGCCCCGTACGCCGACGTTCAGGGAAATGTCGCTGCCGCCGGTGCCGTTGGCTTCCTGCACTTGCACACCGGGCACACGCTTGAGCACGTCACCGACGTTCATCGCACCCTGCTCGACCATGGCTTCGCGGCGGATCACCGTACGCGCGCCGGGGTGGTTTTGCACCACGGCGGCATCGGCGTCGCCGAGCCAGTCGCCGACCACCTTGATGTCGGTCACGCCCAGTTCCAGCGGGCCGTTGGCGGCGGGAGTCGACGCCTGGGTCAGGGTCACCGCCCCCTCGTCGATCTGATACTCGAGGCCGCTGCCTTGCAACAACTGGCGCAAGGCCTGTTCCGGCGAGAGGTTGCCATCCACCGCCGGGGCTTGCTTACCGGCGACCAGTTCAGGACTGAAAAAAACCTGCAACGAGGTTTGCTGGCCGAGTTCACTGAGCGCCTGACCCAAGGGTTGCGCCGGAATGTGAATGGCATCGGCGGCAAAGGCCTGAGGCAGCGCAACGTTGACCGCCAGCGCAAGGGCCAGCGGCAACCAAGGACGTTTGTTGTTTCGAGCAGCGTTGTTTTTAGCGGTGTTTTTTTTCACGTCGAACCTAGCCCTGTGGATCGCAAGAGTATGCGTTTGTTAATGCAAACCAGTTGCAGTTAGGCTAGAAGACGATGAACTCGAAAAAAACCTGAATTTATTGTGAAATTATTTCCTGACTGCCGTCATCGAGGGTGCGCACGGATACCGGCAGGATGTTCGGCAAGGCCTTGAGCAGCGCGTCGGTATTGTCGGACTTGAACACACTGGTCAGGCGCAGATTGCCGACTTTGTCGTTGCCGACGGTGAGGGGTTTCTCCCGATAGCGCGACACTTCCTCAGCCACTTCGGCAAGGCTGGCGTTGTTGAACACCAGTTTGCCGCTGCGCCAGGCGGTCAGTTCCGCCGGGTTAACGGCATACGCCGCCGCGACGGTGCCCTGGGCGTCGACACGTGTACCGAGGCCGGCAGTGAGGCTGATGAATTCGTTGTCGGGCGCACCGCGCCCCTGAACCTTGACCGTGCCTTGCTCCACCACGACCCGGGTGTCGCTGACGCCGCGACGCACATCGAAGCGGGTGCCGGTGACCGTGACTTTGCCGCTGCCCGCCTCGACCACGAACGGCCGATCGCTGTCGTGCGCGACGCTGAACATCGCCTCGCCTTCCATCAGCTCAATGTCTCGATGGCCTTTTTCATAGCGCACTTGAAGGCGGCTGCGGCTGTTCAGATCGATCACCGAACCGTCCGGCAACGCCACCTGGCGACGTTCGCCCAGGGCCGTCGAAAACTCGGCGGTGTAAGGCGTGGGTTGATTCAAGCCGCTGAACAGTCCCAGGCCGAGCGCCACGGCCAGTACACTGGCCGCCACGGCATAACGCACCAGCGGATGACGTTTGCGGCGCACCGGCGGGATTTCGCACAAGGCTTGCAGTCGCGCACGTGGCACCAGGTCTGCGGCGGTCCACAGGCCCTGAAGCAATTGAAATTCATCGCGGTGCTGAGAGTGCTCGTTCAGCCAAAGCTCAAAACGTCGACGCTCTTCGACGTCGACGGCCGGTTCCTGCAAACGCACAAACCACTGCGCCGCCTCATCGCGAACCGTTGTTTGCCCGCACGCACAATCACGAGTATCCATTATGGAAGTTCCTGTTTGGCTGGGGGTGAGAAGGCGCGGCGCCTTTGTTTCGTGCAGGAGCTGCCGAAGGCTGCGATCTTATGGCGGTGTTGAAATCGCCGAACATCAAAGGATCGCAGGCTTCGCCAGCTCCTGCAAAAGCCAACGCACATCATGATTGCAGTCCGTCGAGGCGGTCGCGCAGATGCCGCAGGGTGCGGATCATATACTTTTCCACCATGTTCTTGGACAGTCCCAGGCGTTCGGCGATTTCGGCCTGGGTCAGGCCTTCGATCTTCTGCCAGACAAACACCTTGCGACAATTGACCGGCAGCTCGGCCAGCGCCCGTTCGATGCAATCAGCCAATTGGATCGCCTGCATGAAATGCTCCGGGTCGCCGGACGACGACACACTGTGATCGATCGCCTCCGACTCCATGGCACCCCGTCGATCCTCACGCCGATAACCATCCACCGCGATATTGCGCGCAGTCTGGTGCAAATACGCCCGAGGCTGCGCCACCACCGCCGAATCCGACTCAAGCAACCGCACGAAGGTGTCGTGGGCCAGATCCTCGGCCTGCTGTCGATTTCTCAGGCGACGGGTCCAGGTGCCAACCAACTCTTCGTAATGCTCGAAAAAGCCGTGTCTGCGGGGCAGCTTGGGGGACATTGCGGTGTGCTGTGGAGATGGGGCGTGAATAGTAATGCTTCCTATTAACTGGAAGCAATGGATTCCAATCCGAGGCAGATCAACGGGAAAGTTGATTTAGGCACGGAGCCAAAGGATTCTGGCAGGCATCCAAAAGAAGCCAGTCACTGGCTGTAGCAAAGTGTGCTAATGCCAGTCATCGGCTTTCGTCCAGGAACCCCAGACATGTTCACCTCCTTTGCCTCACTGAAAAGAAAACCCCTCGCCCGCCTCGCGCTGGCCATCAGCCTTGCCACGCTCGGCCTGCCGTGTTGGGTCAACCAGGCCAGTGCCCACGGTGGCGCCGCTGAAATGGTGCCGTTGCAATCGGGTCTTGAAGAGTTTGGCGCAACCGTCAAATGGGACGACTACGCCGATCTGTTCGTGATTGCCAAGGACGGCGTTTATCTCAAGGTCAAGCCGGGCAGCAAAGTGGCGGTGCTCAACGGTAAACGGATGGAGCTGAGCGTGCCGGTGGTGTTCAAGGGCAAGATCGCCTTCATGTCCAAGGACTTTATCAATCAGGTGTTCCAGTCCGGTCTGGACAAGACGTTTGTCGTCGAGACACGCCCCAACCCGCTCAACCCGCTGAGCGCGGACGAGATCAAGACCGCTGTCGAGATCATCAGGCAATCGGAGCACTACAAACCCGGTTTCCGTTTCACCGAAGTCTCGGTCAACGAGCCGCCGAAGGAGCAGGTGTGGAATTTCGTCTACACCGGGCAGAACGTCGCCCAGCCGCGTCAGGCCAACATCGTGGTGCTCGACGGCAAGCATGTGATCGAGGGCCTGGTCGATCTCGACAGCAAGACGCTCAAGTCGTGGAAACCCGTCGAAGGCGCCCACGGCATGGTCCTGCTGGATGACTTCGCGACGGTGCAATCCGCCATCGAAGCGAGCCCCGACTATGCGCAGGCGCTGGCCAAACGCGGGATCACCGACGTGAAAAAGGTCGTGGCGACGCCGTTGACGGTCGGTTACTTCGACGGCAAGGACGGCCTGGCGCAGGACAAGCGGTTGCTGAAAATCGTCAGCTATCTGAATACCGGTGACGGTAACTACTGGGCGCACCCGATCGAGGGTCTGGTGGCGATTGTCGACCTGGAACAGAAGAAGCTGATCAAGATCGAAGACGACGCGGTCATTCCGGTGCCGATGAAACCCACGCCGTATGACGGGCGCGGGCGCAAGGGCACGTCGGTCAAGCCGCTGGAAATTACCGAGCCCGAGGGGAAAAACTACACCATCACCGGCAACAGCATTCACTGGCAAAACTGGGATTTCCACGTTCGCCTCGATTCCCGGGTCGGTCCGATCCTGTCCACGGTCACGTATGACGACAAGGGCAAGAAACGCAAAATCATGTACGAAGGTTCGCTCGGCGGCATGATCGTGCCCTACGGCGACCCCGATGGCGGGTGGTACTTCAAGGCCTATCTCGACTCGGGCGATTACGGCATGGGCACACTGACCTCGCCGATTGCGCGCGGCAAGGACGCGCCGGAAAACGCCGTGCTGCTGGACGCCACGATTGCCGACTACACCGGCGCACCCACCTCGATTCCCCGCGCCATGGCGGTGTTCGAGCGTTACGCCGGCCCGGAATACAAACACCAGGAAATGGGCCAGCCCAACCTCAGCACCGAACGGCGAGAACTGGTGGTGCGCTGGATCAGCACCGTCGGCAACTACGACTACATCTTCGACTGGGTTTTCCAGCAGAACGGCACCATCGGCATCGACGCCGGCGCCACCGGGATCGAAGCGGTCAAGGGAGTTAAATCGAAAACCATGCATGAAGCCACGGCCAAGGAAGACACGCGCTACGGCACGCTGCTGGACCACAACATCGTCGGCACCACGCACCAGCACATCTACAACTTCCGCCTCGACATGGACGTCGACGGTGAAAACAACTCACTGGTGGAAGTGAACCCGGTGGTGGCCCCGAACGACCGTGGCGGACCGCGGACCAGCACCATGCAGACCGAGCAACAAGTGGTCGGCACTGAACAGCAGGCCGCGCAGAAATTCGACCCCTCGACCGTTCGCCTGCTGACCAACTTCAGCAAGGAAAACAAAGTCGGCAACCCGGTTTCCTATCAGTTGATTCCGTATGCGGGCGGCACGCACCCGGTGGCCAAGGGTGCTAACTTCGGCAAGGATGAATGGCTCTATCACCGCCTGAGCTTCATGGACAAACAACTGTGGGTGACCCGCTACAACCCGGAAGAAAAGTACCCGGAAGGCAAATACCCGAACCGTTCGGACAAGGACGCGGGACTTGGGCAGTTCACCCACGACAATCAGTCCATCGAAAACGCCGATGATGTGGTCTGGTTGACCACCGGCACCACGCACATCGCCCGCGCGGAAGAATGGCCGATCATGCCGACCGAGTGGGTGCATGTGCTGTTGAAGCCGTGGAATTTCTTTGATGAGACGCCGACGTTGAACCTCAACGCGCCGAAATAAGACACACACAACCCTGTGGGGGCGGGCTTGCTCGCTCCCACAGGGGTTAGGTGTTTATTCAATTGGATCTCAGGCGTGTTTTTTGCGGTATTCACCGGGCGAAATGCCGAACCGCGATTTGAACGCCGTGGAAAAGTAGCTCGAATCGGAAAAGCCCCACGAATACCCCAGCACCGACAACTTCTGCTCCGTGCGCGATTGGCGCAGGGACTCCGCGCACAAATCCAGCCGACGATTCTTGATGTACCGCGCCACCACCAGGCCCTTCCTGGCGAACATCCGGTACAGCCCACGCGTCGACATGCCCACTTCTCGCGCCAGCCATTCGGGGCAAAGGTCTTCCGAGCGGATGTGCTCATCAATAAAGCCCAGGGTCTTGCGAAAGAGGCGCTCCTGCACATCCGTGCACGCTTCACTGTGGCTGATGGCCGGACGCAGCAGGCTGACAATCGCCTCCAGCGTCGCTTCGCTTTCTGCCCGGCTCAGGCATTGCTGGTGCGTGGCGTCCAGAATCAGACGGTGCGACAGCATCGCGATGGGCGATGTCGCGGCAATCCGGTGGCCGCACTTGACCTGACTGAAGCGCAGGGTTTGCTCGACCAGTTGCGAGGGAAGAATCAAGGACAACTGCCGCGAGTTTTCACTGTAGGTAAAGTCGCTGGGGCGCGAGGCGTCGATCAGCGTGATATCCCCGGCCGACAGCAACACCTTGCTGTCGCCCTGGGCCATACCGGCGGTGCCATCGAGCTGGAACACCGCAAAGTATTTGCCACCCTCGCCCGCCGCGACTTCCTGAGGCGTGCGGTACAGCCGAGCCTGGCGGGCATCGACAAAACTGAGCTTCAGCGCGCCGTCCTGGTGCTCGCGAATGTGTCCGGCAAACTCGTCACCCAGAGGCTGCGCGTTGAAGGCGCCACAGATCTGGTTGATCTGATGAATCCACTGATCGAAGCCATCACGGCGCTGTGCAATTGAAGAAATCATGTCGGGCCTCACGCAGGCTTGTTTTTATTATCTACGCCAATCCACGGGTTCTCCTGAACAGGGACGCTCCTTCGACAACAAGCGGGTTATTTAAGCCCGCCAAAACGCCGATAGAAGCTTTCGCCCACATCCGGCAACGGACCATCGGCGGTCTCCAGTGCGCTGTTCAACCATTCCTCGGCCTTGGCGTAGATCAGCCGGTAAATATTGCGGCACAACTGCCGGGCGGCGCGCCCTTCCCAATCGCCGGGCAACAATTCGTCCGGCAGCTGCGGGTCGCGCAACAGCAGTTTGCGGTACTCATGAATAAGCAGGACCCGTGCCAGGAAGCAGTCGGACGGCTGCAGGTTTTCCTGCTCGCGAAGCGCTTGCCAGAGCGGTCGGAACAGCTGGATGAACTCGCTGTAATGGGCCGCCAGCTCCTCGATGTTCCAGCTCTCGCGTACCTGCAGACGCAGGGCCTTGGAGGCCAGCACGTCTTGCGCGGTGGTTTCGAAAACGATGGTGTCTTCCTGGGCGCCAAGGTCGAGCAAGGTCGCGTTGACATCGGCCCGATCACTGCGCGGACAGGCCAGCACCGCCGGCGAGATCGCACCAAAACCTTGCCACTCCAGTTCTTCGCGCACTTGTTTGCGCTTGTCCTGGGTCAGTTGCGTGAGCATCACCAGGCACCACGAACCGTCCCATGCCGGAACGGTGGAGTTGTAGACGCGCTTGAAGGCCTTGTCGAAACGCCGGCGACCGGTGCCGGTCAGGCTGTAGTAGCTGCGACGCCCGACTTTCTCGGCGGTCAGCCAGCCTTCCTTGGTCAGGCGAAAAATCGAGGTGCGGATCAGCCGTTCGTTGATGCCGATGGGTTCGAGCAACTGAATCAGACTGCCCAGCCACACCGTGCCGCCGTGGGGTTCGATGGCATCCCCGTACAGCGTGATGATCAAGGAGCTGGCGCGGATCGGCGTCTGTTCCTGGAAGCGGGTAATCAGGTGGTTCAAGGGTGTCAGGGACGACATGGGCGTACCGAGCTGAAAAAAGAAAAGGAATATACCGAATGCGCCTCTCCCTGTGGGAGCGAGCCTGCTCGCGATTGCGCTGTGCCAGATAACAATGATGGTGACTGACACTCCGCAATCGCGAGCAGGCTCGCTCCCACAAGGGGATCAGCGTTCAAGAGACGCTGCCCTTGGGCCGCAGGCCGCTGTCGCTTATGCGCGGGCGGTCGGGTTCCGGTTCGGTCAGCGGCTCGCAGACGCGCATCTGCTCAAGGCAACGCCTGGCCAGTTGCTGATATTCGCGAGTACCCGCCTGTTTCCACGACACCTCTTCATCGCTGAGGCTGCGCTTGACACTGGCCGGCGCGCCCATGATCAGCGACTGCTCGGGGCATTCGAATCCCGCCTTGACGAACGCGGCCGCCGAGACGAATGAGCGAGCACCGATGCGCGCATTGTCCATCACCACCGCATTCATCCCCACCAGTGCATCTGCGCCAATCCGGCACCCGTGCAACACCGCGCCGTGACCAATGTGACCGTTGCGTTCGACCACGGTGTCGCTGTCCGGGAAACCGTGCATCACGCAGGTGTCCTGCAGATTGGCGCCCTCCTCCAGCACGATCCGGCCGAAGTCCCCGCGCAGGCTGGCCAGCGGCCCGACGTAGCACTGGGGACCGACAATCACATCACCGATCAAAACGGCTGACGGATGAACGTAAGCAGTGGGATCAACCACCGGGGTCAAGCCATCGAGGCTGTAGCAGGTCATGGGACGTTCCTTTTCATAAAGCGATGCAGATACTGGATCAGTTTGTATCACATCGCTTTTACCTTAACAAAGCACAAAAACCGTATCACTTATTAATCCCGCGATGCGAGGCGCTCCCGCACGCGCAAAAACCAAAGCTGAAGCCAATAAAAACGGCGACTTCAGCGAGTTTAGAATTTAATCAAAACCTTAACTGGCAAATCAAACCACCCCAAACAAGACACATTAATTAGACATTACTATTGCATTTGCGTATCACGTTGCGGGTATACTCGAGCAAAACCGGCCTACCGCGCCGATCCAATAATGAGCCGGCATTACAGCCGAGCGTGCACCGTGAGGGCATCCGCCATGCCTCTAACCCTTGCTGTCGAGATCATCGAGCCGGGCGTTCGCCTGATTACCCTGCTGCGTCCGCAAGCGCTGAATGCCCTGACCACCGAATTGCTCGGTGAACTGGCCGATGAACTGAGCACCGCCCAAGCCGATCCCGACACCCGCGTCGTGGTCCTGACCGGTAGCCGCAAGGCCTTCGCCGCTGGCGCCGACATCAAGGAAATGGCCGAGCGCGATCTGGTCGGCATCCTCGACGACCCGCGCCAGGCGTCGTGGCAAACCATCACCCGTTTCAACAAACCGCTGATCGCTGCCGTCAACGGCTTCGCCCTCGGCGGTGGCTGCGAACTGGCGATGCACGCCGACATCATCATTGCCGGTGAAGACGCCCGCTTCGGCCAGCCGGAAATCAACCTCGGGATCATGCCTGGCGCTGGCGGCACCCAACGCCTGTTGCGCGCCGTGGGCAAATCCATGGCCATGCAGATGGTCCTGACCGGCGAACCGATCGATGCCCGCCAGGCCCAACGCGCCGGTCTGATCAGCGAAGTGACGCAACCGGAATTCACTGTCGAACGCGCCCTGCAGGTCGCCCGCAGCATCGCCGCAAAAGCGCCGCTGGCCGTGCGCCTGGCCAAGGAGGCGTTGCTCAAGGCCATGGACACCGACCTCGCCAGCGGCCTGCGTTTCGAACGCCACGCCTTCACCGTGCTCGCCGGCACCCGTGACCGCGACGAAGGCATTCGGGCCTTTCAGGAAAAACGCACACCGACCTTCACCGGGCAGTAACCCGGTCAGCCAATGAATTCGAACGACCTCTCAGAGAGCGCCAAGACCATGAACTTCGAACACATCCTGTTTTCCATCGAGGCCGGCGTCGCCCTGCTCAGCCTCAATCGGCCAGACCAGCTCAACAGCTTCAATGCGCAGATGCATGGCGAAGTGAAAGAAGCGCTGAAACAGGTCCGGCAGAACCCGGACGTGCGCGTCTTGCTGCTGACCGGTGAAGGTCGCGGCTTCTGCGCCGGCCAAGACCTCAGCGACCGCAATGTCGCGCCGGGCAGTGCCGTGCCGGATCTGGGCGAGTCGATCGAGAAGTTCTACAACCCGCTGATCCGCCAGTTGCGTGACTTGCCGCTGCCGGTGATCTGCGCGGTCAACGGCGTGGCGGCCGGGGCTGGCGCGAACATTCCGCTGGCGTGCGACCTGGTAGTGGCGGCGCGTTCGGCGAGCTTCATCCAGGCTTTCTGCAAGATCGGCTTGATCCCCGATTCCGGCGGTACCTGGACCCTGCCACGCCTGGTCGGCATGGCCCGCGCCAAGGCACTGGCCCTGCTGGGCAATCGCCTGACGGCGGAGCAGGCTGAGCAATGGGGGCTGATCTATCGCGTGGTCGACGATGCCGACCTGCGCCATGAAGCCCTGACGCTTGCCCGCCATCTGGCCACACAACCGACGTATGGGTTGGCGCTGATCAAGCGCAGCCTGAACGCCAGCCTGAGCAACACGTTCGACGAACAACTGGAGCTGGAAAAAGACCTGCAACGCTTGGCCGGGCGCAGCGAGGATTACCGTGAAGGCGTCAGCGCCTTCATGGAAAAACGCAGCCCAAGCTTCAAGGGGCGCTGAGTCATGACCGCACTGAACACCAACGCGCGCATCGCGGTGATCGGCGCCGGGGCCATGGGCGCAGGCATCGCTCAGGTCGCGGCACAGGCCGGTCATCCGGTGCTGTTGCTCGACAACCGTCCGGGCGCTGCCGCTCAGGCCATCGACGGCATTGACCGGCAACTGGTCAAGCGTGTCGAGAAAGGCAAGCTGTCGGACGAAGCACGGAAGGCAACGGTCTCGCGTTTAGAGGCGGTGGAAGCCATCGAAGCGCTGGCCGATTGCGAGCTGATCATCGAAGCCATCGTCGAAAACCTCGAGGTCAAGCGCGCTCTTTTTCGTCAGCTGGAAGGCATCTGCGGTGAGCACTGCATTCTGGCCAGCAACACTTCTTCGCTGTCGATCACCAGCATCGCTGCGCAGCTGAGTCATCCGCAACGCTTGCTAGGCCTGCACTTCTTCAACCCGGCGCCGGTCATGGCGCTGGTGGAAATTGTCTCGGGTCTGGCCAGCGACCCGGCGCTGGCCGAGTGTCTTTACGACACCGCCAACGCCTGGGGCAAGAAACCGGTACACACCCGCTCGACACCGGGCTTCATCGTCAACCGCGTCGCTCGCCCGTTCTACGCCGAAAGCCTGCGCCTGCTGCAGGAGGGCGTGGCCGATTGTGCGACGCTGGATGCGTTGATGCGCGAAGCCGGGGGCTTTGCGATGGGCGCGTTTGAACTGACTGATCTGATTGGCCATGACGTCAACTATGCCGTGACCTGTTCGGTGTTCGACGCCTATTACGGCGACACGCGATTCCTGCCGTCGTTGATTCAGAAGGAATTGGTGGAGGCCGGGCGTCTCGGTCGCAAAAGCGGTCATGGTTTCTACAACTATGCCGAAGGTGCGGAGCGTCCACTGCCGACATTCATCAGCAGCAAACAGACCGTCGCAACCTGCACGGCCGAAGGTGATCTGGGCATCGCCAACGCGCTGATCCAGCGATTGCGCAAACACCGGATCGACGTCATTCAGCGCGATGGACAAGGCTTGCTGCGAGTCGGTGATGCCGTGCTCGCATTGAGCGACGGGCGCATGGCCGGCCAGCGCGCTAAAGAAGATGGCTTGCGCAATCTGATCCTGCTCGACCTCGTAGCCGACTTCGGCCAGTCGACTCGAATAGCGATCAGTTGCTCGGCCGGCATCAGCCCCGATGCGCTCGAACACGGCGTTGCGCTGCTGCAACAGGGCGGATTCACCGTCAGCTTACTCAGCGACAGCCCGGCACTCGCCGTCTTGCGCACAGTGGCGATGCTCGCCAATGAAGCCGCCGACGCCGTGCTGCAAGGCGTGGCCTCGGCCACCGACATCGATCTGGCGATGCGCGCCGGGGTCAATTACCCGCAAGGCCCGCTGGCCTGGGCCGATGCCATCGGCCCTGCGCACATCCTCAACGTGCTGGAATACCTGCAAGCCAGTTACGGCGAAGAACGCTATCGACCGTCGCTGCTGTTGCGCCGCCGCGTTGCCGAAGGGAGGACTTTCCATGACTAACCATGAAGCGATGAATCTGGCCAGCACCTGCGCGCAAACGCTGTTCAAGCGCGACACCGCCAGCCAGGCGATGGGCATGCGCCTACTCTCGACCGCTCCGGGTTGCGCCCGCGTCGGCATGAGCGTGCGCGCCGACATGATTCAAGGCCACGGCACCTGCCACGGCGGCTACCTGTTCGCCCTCGCCGACTCGGCGTTCGCCTTTGCCTGCAACAGCTACAACGAAGCCACGGTGGCCATCGGTTGCAGCATCGACTACATCGCCCCGGCACGCCTGGGCGACACCTTGACCGCCGATTGCACCGAGCAAAGCCGCTCCGGTCGCACCGGCAACTACGACGTGCGCATTGAAAACCAACTGGGCCAGCTGATTGCCCTGTTCCATGGCAAATCCTACAAAGTGCGCGGCACAGTGCTCGCGCAGGAGACCCCGAATGAATGACGCCTTGATCATCGATGCGGTGCGGACCCCGATCGGCCGCTATGCCGGCGCCTTGAGCGGCGTGCGCGCCGACGACCTCGGCGCGGTGCCGTTGCGTGAATTGCTGCGCCGTCACCCGCAGGTCGACTGGAACGCGGTCGACGATGTGATCTACGGCTGCGCCAACCAGGCCGGCGAAGACAACCGCAACGTCGCGCGCATGTCGGCGCTGCTGGCCGGACTGCCGGTCAGCGTGCCGGGCACCACACTCAACCGTTTGTGCGGTTCCGGGCTGGATGCGATCGGCACGGCGGCGCGGGCGATTCGTTGCGGCGAGGCCGGGCTGATGCTGGTCGGCGGCGTCGAATCGATGTCCCGCGCACCGTTGGTGATGGGCAAGGCCGAGCAGGCGTTCTCCCGGGACGCGCAGCTCTACGACACCACCATCGGCTGGCGCTTCGTCAATCCGCTGATGAAAAAAGCCTACGGCATCGACTCGATGCCGGAGACCGCCGAGAACGTCGCCGAGCAGTTCAACATCTCCCGCGCCGACCAGGACGCTTTCGCCCTGCGCAGCCAGCAGCGTGCCAGCGCGGCACAGGCCAGCGGGCGTCTGGCCAGGGAAATCGTCGCAGTCGAGATCCCCCAGCGCAAAGGCCCGGCCAAAGTCGTCGAGCACGACGAACACCCGCGCGGCGACACCACGCTTGAGCAACTGCAGAAGCTCGGCACACCGTTTCGTGAAGGGGGCAGCGTCACTGCCGGCAACGCCTCCGGGGTCAATGACGGCGCCTGTGCACTGTTGCTCGCCAGTCCGGAAATCGCCAAGCGCCATGGTTTGAAAGCACGTGGCAGGGTCGTCGCCATGGCCACTGCCGGCGTCGAGCCGCGAATCATGGGCATCGGCCCGCTGCCGGCCACGCGCAAGGTGCTGGAACTGGCCAACCTGAGCCTGGCGGACATGGACGTGATCGAACTCAACGAAGCCTTCGCCGCGCAAGGCCTGGCGGTGTTGCGTGAGCTCGGCCTGAGCGACACCGATCCGCGGGTCAACCCGAACGGCGGCGCGATTGCCCTCGGCCATCCGTTGGGCATGAGCGGCGCACGCCTGGTGACCACCGCCCTGCACGAACTGGAAGAACGTCAAGGCCGCTACGCCTTGTGCACCATGTGCATCGGCGTCGGCCAGGGCATCGCGCTGATCATCGAGCGTCTGTCCGACTAAAGAATCGCGATTCCCGGGGAGCCGAGAGGTATCCTTGGGGCATGCACTCAAAGCCCGGCTGAGGCCGGGCTGGAACACAAAAATAATTCGAGTGAAGTTATGAACATGCCAATTGCCAAAGCCGTGCTTGATCCAGTGCTGGACCCGATTGAAACCGCCAGCATCGACGAACTTCGTCAGCTCCAGCTGGATCGCCTGCGCTGGAGCCTGAACCACGCCTACAACAATGTGCCGCTGTATCGGCAACGCTTCGATGCGCTGGGCGTACACCCGGATGACATCAAATGCCTGGAAGATCTGGCGAAGTTTCCGTTCACCACCAAATCCGACCTGCGCGACAACTACCCCTACGGCATGTTCGCCGTGCCGATGCACGACGTGGTGCGCCTGCACGCGTCCAGCGGCACCACGGGCAAACCGACCGTCGTCGGTTATACCCAGAACGACATCGACACCTGGGCCAACGTAGTCGCTCGATCGATCCGCGCAGCGGGTGGCCGACGGGGCGACAAAGTGCATATTTCCTATGGCTACGGCCTGTTCACGGGCGGCCTCGGCGCGCACTACGGTGCCGAACGCCTGGGCTGCACGGTGATTCCGATGTCCGGTGGCCAGACTGAAAAGCAAGTGCAACTGATCAAGGATTTCCAGCCGGACATCATCATGGTCACCCCGTCCTACATGCTCAACATCGCCGATGAAATCGAGCGCCAGGGCATCGACCCGCACAAACTGGCCCTGCGCCTGGGCATCTTCGGCGCCGAACCCTGGACCGGCGAACTGCGCAGCGCCATCGAAAACCGTTTGGGCATTACCGCACTGGACATCTACGGCCTCTCGGAAATCATGGGGCCGGGTGTCGCCATGGAGTGCGCGGAATCCAAGGACGGGCCGACGATCTGGGAAGACCACTTCTACCCGGAAATCATCGACCCGGTCACCGGTGAAGTGCTGCCGGACGGGCAGATGGGCGAGCTCGTGTTCACGTCGCTGAGCAAAGAAGCCCTGCCGATGATCCGCTATCGCACCCGCGACCTGACGCGCTTGCTGCCGGGGACTGCGCGGCCGATGCGGCGGATCGACAAGATCACCGGGCGCAGCGATGACATGTTGATCATTCGCGGGGTGAACGTGTTCCCGACGCAGATCGAAGAGCAGGTGCTGAAAACCAAACAGCTTTCAGAGTGTTACGAGATTCACCTGTATCGCAATGGGAACCTGGACAGCGTTGATGTGCATGTCGAGCTCAAGGCTGAACACCAGCACCTGAACGATGAACAGCAGAAGGCTGTTTGTGGCGAGTTGAGTCGGCATATCAAGACGTATATCGGGATCAGTTCGCGGATCGTCTTGCAGCCGATGCATTCGATCAAGCGCTCTGAGGGCAAGGCTTGTCACGTGATGGACAAGCGCCCGAAGGCATGACTGCTGCACCCTTTTTGGCCCCGCTTTTGCGGGGCTTTTTTTTGGGTGTACTCGGGCTCTGTGGGAGCTGGCTTGCCAGCGATGACGGCCTGATAGCCGGCCTGCAGCTCTTCAGAATCATCGGCGGTGAACGCCCATGTCATGCCCGCCAACAATCCCCTGTGGGAGCTAGCCTGCTAGCGATGGAGGCTCAGACACTGCGTTCATTCAGACAGCACGCGTTATCGTTGGCGACCATCGCTAGCAGGCTAGCTCCCACAGGGAATGTACACATCCGAAGAGCCTGGCCGGCCGGGAGGCCGCCTCGGTTGCATGGGCGGTGGGCCCACGGAGCAGGACCGGAAGGAGGGCATGCCGAGCCTAAGCGAGGCACCGAACGAAAGGGGCAAAAGCGCTTGGTTACTTGGCGCTTCTCCAAGTGACTCGCCGTAAGGGCGAAACCAATAGCCGCCGTTACCGAAGAAACGGATATGTACACCCACCCCCTCCCCCCCAAAGCGATACAAAAAATAATACGACACTATATTTTCTGTTTGATATTAAATTCTGTATCGCTTATAAAGTTCTCCATGCCCTCGATTCAGATTCAAGGCGGGAGACCCCCATGTACGCACAGCTCGTAGAAACCGGCGTAAAGCGCATCAAAGACCTCTCGGAGATGTCCGAACAGGAACGTGCCTTCCAGGAAAAAATCGATTCAGAAATCAAGATCGAAGCGAAAAACTGGATGCCTGATGCCTATCGCCAGACCCTGATCCGCCAGATCTCCCAGCATGCCCACTCCGAAATCGTCGGCATGCTGCCCGAAGGCAACTGGGTCACCCGCGCGCCATCGCTCAAACGCAAACTGCAACTGATGGCCAAGATTCAGGACGAAGCGGGCCACGGCCTGTACCTGTACAGCGCCATGGAAACCCTCGGCGCCGACCGTGACGAGAAAATCGCCAAGCTGCACAGCGGCAAGGCCAAGTACTCGAGCATCTTCAACTACCCGACCTTGAACTGGGCCGACATGGGCGCTGTGGGCTGGCTGGTGGATGGCGCAGCGATCGTCAACCAGGTCGTATTGCAGCGCACCTCGTATGGCCCCTACTCCCGGGCCATGGTGCGCATCTGCAAGGAAGAAAGTTTCCACCAGCGCCAGGGCTACGAAATCCTCCTGACCATGATGCGCCACGGCAATCAGGCACAAAAAGACATGGTCCAGGACGCGATCAACCGCCTGTGGTGGCCGTCACTGATGATGTTCGGTCCAAGCGACGAACACTCCCCCAACAGCGCCCAGTCCATGGCCTGGAAAATCAAGCGCCAGAGCAACGACGAACTGCGCCAGCGCTTTATCGACCAGACCATCCCGCAACTCGAATTGCTCGGTTGCACCTGCCCCGACCCGGACCTGAAGTGGAACGCCGAGCGCGGTCACTACGACTTCGGCGAAATTCAGTGGAGCGAGTTCTACGAAGTGCTCAAGGGCAACGGCCCGTGCAACCAGGAACGCGTCGCCACCCGCCGCAAGGCGATCGAAGACGGCGCCTGGGTCCGTGAAGCCGCGGTCGCACACGCTCGCAAAAAACACAACAAGAACGCCGCCTGATTCGACCACCTGATCTGGAGACACCGCCATGTCCGAATGGACCCTTTTCGAAGTCTTCGTGCGCAGCAAGCACGGCCTCAACCACAAGCATGTGGGCAGCGTGCACGCCGCCGACACCACCATGGCCATCGAAAACGCGCGCGAGTTGTACACCCGTCGCAGCGAAGGCGTGAGCCTGTGGGTGGTGCCATCGGCGCTGATCACCGCCTCATCGCCGGATGAAAAAGACCCGCTGTTCGACCCCTCGGACGACAAGGTCTACCGCCACGCCAGCTTCTACGAGCTGCCGGCCGAAGTCGGGCACATGTGAGGTCGACCATGAACACCAAGACTGATCTGATCGAATACCTGTTGCGCCTCGGCGACAGCGCCCTGATCCAGGGCCAGCGCCTGTGCCAATGGTGCGGCAAGGCCCCGGCGCTTGAAGAAGAACTGGCGCTGATGAATGTCGGCCTCGACCTCGTCGGCCAGGCACGCAACTGGCTCGAATACGCCGCCGAACTGCTGGACGACGGCCGCGATGCCGATCACCTGGCATTCCGCCGCGATGAGCGCGCCTATCGCAATCTGCTGCTGGTGGAACAACCCAACGGCGATTACGCGGTGACTATCCTCAAGCAGTTCCTGTATGACGCCTGGCATCTGCAAGTGCTCAGCGGCCTGAGCCAATCCAGCGACGAGCGTATCGCCGGGATCGCCGCCAAAGCGGTGAAGGAAGTGACCTATCACCTGCGCCGGTCCGGCGAGTGGGTCGAGCGTCTGGGCGACGGCACCGAGGAGAGCCACCAACGCATGCTCGCGGCGATCCCTGAGGTTTGGCGCTTCACCGTTGAACTGACCAGTGCCGATGACAGCGAACAGCGTTTGCACGCAGCCGGCATTACCCCGGACGCCGCCCAGGTCGCCGCGGCCTGGCAAGCCAAGGTCAACGAGATTTTCGCCAGCGCCACCCTGCCCGTGCCGGCCGCGCCGAACTATTTCTATCTGAATGCACGCAAGGGCCTGCACACCGAACACCTGGGCATTCTGCTGGCCGAGATGCAATTCCTGCCACGAGCGTACCCCGATGCGACCTGGTGAGCTGATCGCCAGCGACCTCGGCGCCCGGCCCGCACAACCGACCGACCTGGCCGCCGCGTGGGCGACTCTGGCGCAAGTCATGGACCCGGAAGTGCCGGTGGTCAGCGTCGTAGACCTGGGCATCGTGCGCGATCTCGACTGGCAAGCCGGGCATCTGCATGTGGTGGTCACACCGACCTACTCCGGCTGCCCCGCCACCGAAGTGATCGAAAGCGATATCCGCGATGCGCTGGAGCTCGCCGGTTTTCGGGCGCCGCAGCTGGAACGCAAATTGACCCCGGCCTGGACCACCGACTGGATCACCGACAGCGGCCGCGAACGCCTGCGTGCCTACGGCATTGCACCGCCCGACGGCAGCACCAGCAAGCGCAGCCTGCTCGGCGAAAGCCCGGTGATCGTCTGCCCGCAATGCGGCAGCGCGCACACCGAAGTGCTCAGCGAGTTCGGCTCCACCGCGTGCAAGGCGTTGTACCGCTGCGTCGATTGCCGGGAACCGTTCGACTATTTCAAGTGCATCTGAGCGGCGATCGGCCGTCCCAGCTGGAGAACAATAATGAGTAAATTTCACAGCCTGACCATCAAGGACGTTCGCGCCGAGACCCGTGACGCGGTGTCCATCGCCTTCGAGATTCCGCAGCACCTGCAAGACAGCTTTCACTTCACCCAGGGCCAGCACCTGGTGATGCGTACGCAAATGGACGGCGAAGAAGTGCGTCGTTCGTATTCGATCTGCACCGGCGTCAACGACGGTGAATTGCGCATCGCCATCAAGCGCGTCGCGGGCGGGCGTTTTTCAGCGTTTGCCAACGAACAACTGAAGGCCGGACACAGTCTGGAAGTGATGCCGCCGGCCGGGCATTTTCATGTCGAGCTCGATCCCGCTCGCCATGGCAATTACCTGGCGGTTGCAGCAGGCAGCGGCATCACGCCGATCCTGTCGATCATCAAGACCACCCTGCAAACCGAACCCCATAGCCGCGTGACGCTGCTGTATGGCAACCGCTCAAGCTCCGGCGCGTTGTTCCGCGAACAGCTCGAAGACCTGAAAAACCGCTACTTGCAGCGCCTGAACCTGATCTTCGTCTTCAGCCGCGAACAGCAGGATGTCGACCTGTACAACGGCCGGATCAACGCCGAGAAATGCGAGCAACTGTTCACTCGCTGGCTCGATGTCAAAGCCCTCGACGCGGCGTTCATCTGCGGCCCGCAGGAAATGACCGAAACCGTACGCGACAGCCTGAAAGCCAACGGCATGCCGGCTGAGCGTATCCACTTCGAACTGTTTGCCGCCGCCGGCAGCCAGCAAAAACGCGAAGCGCGGGAAGCCGCACGGCAGGTGGATGCCGCGGTCAGCCAGATCACCGTCATCAGCGACGGCCGCGCCCTCGCCTTCGATCTGCCGCGCAACACCCAGAGCATCCTCGACGCCGGCAACGCCCAAGGCGCCGAACTGCCCTACTCGTGCAAGGCCGGCGTGTGCTCGACCTGCAAATGCAAGGTCATCGAAGGCGAAGTGGAAATGGACAGCAACCACGCCCTGGAAGATTACGAAGTGGCTGCCGGTTATGTGCTGTCGTGCCAGGCCTTTCCGGTCAGCGACAAAGTCGTCCTGGATTTCGATCAGCTCTAAGACGCAACGCAAAACACCTGTGGGAGCGAGCCTGCTCGCGATGAAGGCAGTCCATCCAGCATCAATGGAGGCTGACCCACCGCTATCGCGAGCAGGCTCGCTCCCACAGGGGGCCAGTGATCGACCGGAATACACCGTTTCACCCCACAACAAAAACAACAACCGAGAGCGCGCCATGACACCCAAAGACGTAGAACTCATCCGCCAACACCCCGACTTCATCCAGTTGGTCCGCCGCAAACAGAACCTCTACTGGTCGCTGTCGCTGATCATGCTGGTGATCTATTTCGGCTTCGTCCTGCTGGTGGCGTTTTCCCCCGCCACCCTCGGCCAATCCCTGAGCGGTGGCGTGACCTCCGTGGGCATGCTGGTCGGCGTGGTCATTGTGGTGCTGGCCTTCGCGTTGACCGGCTTCTACGTCTATCGCGCCAACAACGTCATTGACCCACTCAACGAAAAACTGAAACAGGAGTGCGCCCGATGAGCCGTCTTCTCGCGTTGTTCCTGCTGCCTCTGGCTTTCATTGCTGACTTTGCGGCAGCCGCCGACGGCGCGTCCCGCCCGCTGAACTGGAACGCCATCGGCATGTTCCTGGTGTTTGTGCTGTTTACCCTTGGCGTCACCCGCTGGGCTGCGTTGCGCACCCGCTCAGCCAGCGATTTCTACACCGCGGGCGGCGGCATGACCGGTTTCCAGAACGGTCTGGCGATTGCCGGCGACATGATTTCCGCGGCGTCCTTCCTCGGCATCTCGGCGATGATGTTTCTCAATGGCTACGACGGCTTGCTGTACGCATTGGGCGTGTTGGCGGGCTGGCCGATCATTCTGTTTCTGATCGCCGAACGCCTGCGCAACCTCGGTAAATACACCTTCGCCGACGTAGTGTCCTATCGCCTCGAACAAACCCCGGTGCGCCTGACCTCGGCGTTCGGCACGCTGACCGTCGCGTTGATGTACCTGGTGGCGCAGATGGTCGGCGCCGGCAAACTGATCGAGTTGCTGTTCGGCATCGACTACCTCTACGCGGTGATGCTGGTCGGTGTGTTGATGGTGTTCTACGTGACCTTCGGCGGCATGCTCGCCACCACCTGGGTGCAGATCATCAAGGCCGTAATGCTGCTGTTCGGCACCACGTTCATGGCGTTCATGGTGCTCAAGCATTTCGGTTTCAGCACCGAGGCGATGTTCGCCGGCGCCACCGCCGTCCATGCCAAGGGCAACGCGATCATGGCCCCGGGCGGTTTGCTGTCGAACCCGATCGATGCGATCTCGCTGGGGCTGGGCATGATGTTCGGCACGGCCGGCCTGCCGCATATCCTGATGCGTTTCTTCACCGTCAGCGATGCCAAGGAAGCGCGTAAAAGCGTGTTCTACGCCACCGGCTTTATCGGCTACTTCTACCTGCTGCTGATCATTGTCGGCTTCGGCGCCATCGTGATGGTCGGCACCGATCCAGCGTTCCGCGATGCCAACGGCGCAATCATCGGTGGCGGCAACATGATCGCCGTGCATCTGGCGCAAGCCGTGGGTGGCAACCTGTTTCTCGGCTTCATCTCGGCGGTTGCCTTCGCCACCATTCTGGCGGTGGTCGCCGGTCTGGCGTTGTCCGGCGCCTCGGCGGTGTCCCACGATTTGTACGCCTGTGTGATGCGCAAAGGGCAGGCTACCGAGCAGCAGGAAATTCGCGTCTCGCGAATCGCCACGCTGTGCATCGGCGTGCTGGCGATCATCCTCGGCTTGCTGTTCGAGTCGCAGAACATTGCCTTCCTCTCCGGCCTGGTGCTCGCCATCGCGGCGTCGGTGAATTTTCCGGTGCTGTACCTTTCGATGTACTGGAAAGGCCTGACCACTCGCGGCGCGGTCACCGGCAGCCTGACGGGGCTGATCTCGGCGATTGTCCTGCTGGTGCTGAGCCCGGCGGTGTGGGTCAACGTGCTGCATCACGACAAGGCGCTGTTCCCCTACTCCAACCCGGCACTGTTTTCCATGAGCCTGGCGTTCTTCAGTGCCTGGCTGTTTTCGGTCACCGACACCTCGCCGCGAGCGGCCCTTGAGCGCGGCCGTTACCTGGCGCAGTTCATCCGTTCGATGACCGGCATCGGTGCCTCCGGCGCCAGCAAGCACTAACAACGACCGACTGATGGCAGGGAATAAAAACAATGAAGCCCGCACGTTCTACACCTTATGAATCACTGTTTTCACTGGCCGCCGCATTGAGTCTGCCCATGGTCGCCCCCAGCGCCATGGCCGACTTCATCGACGACAGCAAGGCCCGTATTGAAATGCGCAACCACTACATCAATCGCGATTTCCGTCAGGACAACGCGCCTCAATCCAAGGCTGAAGAATGGGCGCAAGGGTTCACCGCGCGCATCGAGTCCGGGTTCACCGATGGCACCTTCGGCTTCGGTCTCGACGCGCTGGGGGAACTGGGGTTGAAACTCGACTCCAGCCCGGATCGCCGGGGCACCGGTCTGCTGCCCTTCGGCCCGAACAGCCATGAACCGGCGGACGAGTTCAGCGAACTGGGGCTCACCGGCAAGCTGCGGGTATCCAAGAGCGTGTTGAAGCTCGGCACCCTGCAACCCTTGCTGCCGGTGGTGACCTACAACGACACCCGTCTGCTGGGCTCGACCTTTGAGGGCGGTTTGCTGACCAGCCAGGAGATCACCGGCCTGACCGTGAATACCGGGCGCCTCACCAAGGCGAACCTGCGGGATTCCTCCAGCAACGATGAGATCGGTTACGGCGCCGCCAGCAGCGATCACTTCGACTTTGCCGGCGGCAGCTACGCGTTCAGTCCGCAACTGAACCTGAGCTACTACTACGGCAAGCTTGAGCAGATTTATCGCCAGCAGTTCGTCGGGCTGGTGCATACCCAACCGCTGGGCAATGGTTTCAACCTGCGCAGTGACCTGCGCTATTTCGACAGCCGCGGCGACGGCGCCGAGCGCGCCGGGCGTATCGACAACCGCAATTTCAACAGCATGTTCACCGTGTCCCACGGCGCCCACAAAGTCAGTGCCACGTACCAGCAGTTGTCCGGCGACAGTGCCTTTCCGTTCCTCAACGGCGGCGATCCGTACGTGGTCAACCTGGTGACCTACAACACCTACACCCGCGCCGACGAAGACTCCTGGCAGCTGCGTTACGACTATGACTTCGCCGCGCAAGGCATCCCCGGCCTGACCTTCATGACCCGCTACACCGACGGCCGCCACGTCAAGGCCGGCGCCGTCGACAACGGCCGCGAACGCGAGCGCGACACCGACATCAGTTACGTCATCCAGAGCGGCCCGTTCAAGGACGTCAGCCTGCGCTGGCGCAACGTGACCTTCCGTTCCGGCAATGGCTTGAGCACCGCCCTCGATGAAAACCGGCTGATCGTCGGCTACACCGTGGCGCTTTGGTAATGCCTGAAAGGGCGCGGTCACGGCTGCGCCAGACTTTTTCTTAACCCGGAGGAATCGTGATGCCTCACGCCCCTACCCTGCAAAGTTTCATCGCCGGTCGCTGGATCGGCCAACACGGTGCCCAGGTGCTGCGCAGTGCCATCGACGGCCACGAGATCGCACGCACCCACGAAGAGCGTCCGGACTTCGCCGAAGCCATCGAGCACGGTCGGCGCCAGGGCGTCAGCGGGTTGATGGCGCTGGATTTCCAGCAACGCGCCCAGCGTCTCAAGGCATTGGCCTTGTACCTGAGCGAACGCAAGGAACAGCTTTACGCGATCTCCCACCACAGCGGCGCCACCCGCGCCGACAGCTGGATCGACATCGAAGGCGGCAACAGCACGCTGTTCACCTACGCCAGCCTCGGTTCGCGGGAACTGCCGTCGGGCAACATCGTCCACGAAGGCCCGGCGCTGCAACTCAGCAAACTGGGCACCTTCGCCGGCACGCATATTCTGGTGCCACGTGGCGGCCTGGCGGTGCACATCAATGCCTTCAACTTCCCGATCTGGGGCATGCTGGAAAAGTTCGCGCCGAGTTTTCTCGCCGGCATGCCGTGCATCGTCAAGCCGGCCAGCGCCACCAGCTACCTGACCGAAGCCGTTGTGCGCCTGATGGACGAATCGGGTTTGCTGCCGGCCGGCAGCCTGCAATTGATCATCGGCGGCACCGGTGATCTGCTCGACCGCCTGCAAGGCCAGGACGTGGTGACCTTCACCGGTTCGGCCGACACCGCGGCCAAGCTGCGGGTCAACCCGAACCTGATCCGCAACTCGGTGCCGTTCAACGCCGAAGCCGACTCGCTGAACTGCGCGATCCTCGCCCCGGACGTCACCCCGGACGATGAAGAATTCGAATTGTTCATCAAGGAAGTCGCCCGGGAAATGACCACCAAGGCCGGGCAGAAATGCACCGCCATCCGCCGTGCGATTGTGCCAGCCAGACACATCGATGCAGTCGCCAGCCGTTTGCGCGATCGCCTGAAGAAAGTCGTGGTCGGCGACCCGTCGGTGGAAGGCGTGCGCATGGGTGCGCTGGCCTCTCACGATCAGCAAAAAGACGTCGCCGAACGCCTGGAAAGCTTGCTGCAAAGCAGCGATATGCTGTTCGGCGCCCGCGACGGTTTCGAACCGCGTGGCGAAAACGTCAGCCAGGGCGCGTTCTTCGCGCCGACCCTGTTGCAGGCCCGCGATCCGCACGCCGAGGGTGGCGCCCACGACATCGAAGCGTTCGGCCCGGTCAGCACCTTGATGGCCTATGACGATCTGGATGAAGCACTGGTTTTGGCCGCTCGCGGCAAAGGCAGCCTGGTGGCCAGCTTGATCACCAAGGACCCGAAGATTGCCGCCAAAGCCATCCCGGTCGCGGCCGCCTGGCACGGGCGCTTGCTGGTGCTGGATCGCGAATCCGCCGCCGAATCCACCGGCCACGGCTCGCCCCTGCCGCAACTCAAACATGGCGGCCCGGGCCGTGCCGGCGGCGGTGAAGAGCTCGGTGGCCTGCGCGCGGTGAAACACTACTTGCAACGCGCCGCGGTGCAAGGCTCGCCGACCATGCTCGCTGCGGTCACCGGCGAATACGTGCGTGGCGCCAAGGTCATCGAAACCGACGTGCATCCGTTCCGCCGGTTCTTCCAGGATTTGCAGATTGGCGAGTCGCTGCTGACCCACCGCCGTACCGTGACCGAGGCCGATCTGGTGAACTTCGGTTGCCTGTCCGGCGATCATTTCTACATGCACTTCGACGAGATCGCAGCCAAGGAATCGCAATTCGGTAAACGCATCGCTCATGGTTACTTTGTGCTGTCAGCGGCGGCCGGGCTGTTCGTATCGCCGGCGCCGGGGCCGGTATTGGCCAACTATGGTCTGGATACGTTGCGTTTCATCAACCCGGTGGGGATTGGCGACACGATCCAGGCGCGCCTGACGTGCAAGCGCAAAATCGATCAGGGGAAAAAGAGCCCTCAGGGCATTCCGCAGGGTGTGGTGGCGTGGGACGTGGAAGTCACCAACCAACTGGGTGAACTGGTCGCCAGTTACGACATCCTGACCTTGGTCGTCAAACGCGAGGATTGACGAAACCCTGTAGCTGGCTTGCCGGCGATGACGACCTGAGGATCAATGCAAATCCAAAGGCCGCATCGCCGGCAAGCCCGCTCCAACAGTGGCTTTCAGTGAACGCCCGTTTCACGCGGTACATCGATCAATGACTGTAACCGAACCACTGCGCGCTCAAGCCCAAGCGCTGGAACACGAAAGGACCGAGGTTCTGGTCGCTGAACAGGGCGCTATTGTTCATTGCCTTCTTCACGGACATGCCCGCCCCCTTCCTCGTAAATAAGTACCTGACGGTCGGTATCAAAAATAAATTGCCGCGAAATATTACATACGTCATATTACGAGCATAATTAAACGCCGATTTCCACAGGTAATCCTCCATGACCAGCATGCCCAGCCTTGAACCCGACGTCGCTGTTGCGGTGAGCACGCACAAGCCTCCCCTGCTCAAGCGCCTGATCCTGCTGACGCTGGCCATTGCTGCCCTGGTATTTGCAGGCCTTTACGCCGCCCACTGGTGGACCGCCGGGCGTTTCATCGAAGAAACCGACGACGCCTACATTGGCGGCGACGTGACCGTGATCGGGCCGAAGGTCGCGGGTTACATCGAAGAAGTGCTGGTCACCGACAACCAGAAAGTGCAGGCCGGCGACGTGCTGATCCGCCTCGATTCCCGTGACTACCGCGCCCACCTGGCCAAGGCCGAAGGCGCGGTCGCCGCCGAAGAAGCCTTGCTCGCCAACCTCGACGCCACCGAACAACTGCAACAGGCGGTGATCGGCCAGGCCCGTGCCGGGATTGCTGCCACGGGCGCCGAAACGGCCCGCTCCCGGGATGACGACGTGCGCTACAAAAAACTGGTCGGCAGCAACGCTGTCTCGGTAGAAAGCGCCCAACGCGCCAACGCCACCTTCAAGACCGCCCAGGCACTCAGTGCCCGGGCCCAGGCCGAACTTCTGGCCGCGCAACGCCAACTGAATGTAATCGCCACGCAGAAACAACAAGCCCGTGCCGCGCTGATGCAGGCCCGCGCCGAGCGTGACCTGGCGCAGTTGAACGTCGGTTACACCGAACTGCGCGCGCCCATCGACGGCGTGATCGGCAACCGCCGGGCGCGGGTCGGCGCGTACGCACAGGCCGGTTCGCAACAGTTGTCGGTGGTGCCGGCGAGCGGGTTGTGGGTCGATGCCAACTTCAAGGAAGACCAACTGGCACACATGACGCCGGGTCAACGGGTGGTCATTCATGCCGATGTGCTCTCGGGTCAGGTATTCCACGGTCATCTGGACAGTCTCGCGCCAGCCAGTGGCTCGCAATTCAGTGTGTTGCCTCCGGAAAACGCCACCGGCAACTTCACCAAGATCGTGCAACGGGTGCCGGTGCGGATCGTGCTCGATCCGGCCGATGGCGTGCTCGGTCATCTGCGTCCGGGCCTGTCGGTCACTGCTGAAGTGGACACGCGCAAGGAGCCTGAAACCCCTGCCGTGGCCCGCGCACCATGAGCCGCGCCCTCGCCGCCCCTGCGCAACCGTTCAACGCCGCCAGCATGGCGACGGCAACCAAGGTGTTGGCCTTCGCCAGCATGTGCATCGGCATGTTCATTGCGCTGCTGGATATCCAGATCGTCTCCGCGTCATTGCGCGATATCGGCGGCGGACTGTCGGCGGGCACCGACGAAACCGCGTGGGTGCAGACCAGTTACCTGATCGCCGAAATCATCGTGATTCCACTGTCCGGCTGGCTCTCGCGAGTGTTCTCGACACGCTGGCTGTTCTGCGCTTCCGCGGTGGGTTTCACCCTGGCCAGCCTGCTCTGCGGCGCGGCCTGGAATATCCAGAGCATGATCGCCTTCCGCGCGTTGCAAGGTTTTCTGGGCGGCTCGATGATCCCGCTGGTGTTTACCACGGCGTTCTTTTTCTTCACTGGCAAACAACGGGTGATCGCCGCCGCGACCATCGGTGCGGTGGCGTCATTGGCGCCGACATTGGGCCCGGTGATCGGCGGCTGGATCACCGACATTTCGTCCTGGCACTGGCTGTTCTACATCAACCTGGTGCCGGGGATTTTCGTCGCGGTGGCGGTGCCGATGCTGGTGAAGATCGATCAGCCGGAACTGTCGCTGCTCAAGGGCGCCGACTATCTGAGCATGGTGTTCCTGGCGCTGTTCCTTGGTTGCCTTGAATACACCCTCGAAGAAGGCCCGCGCTGGAACTGGTTCAGTGACCGCACGATTCTGACCACCGCATGGATCAGTGGCCTGGCCGGTCTGGCGTTCATTGGTCGAACCTTGCACGTGGCCAATCCGATCGTCGATTTACGCGCCCTCAAAGACCGCAACTTTGCCCTCGGCTGCTTCTTCTCATTCGTCACCGGGATCGGCCTGTTCGCCACGATTTACCTGACGCCGCTGTTTCTCGGCCGAGTGCGTGGCTACGGCGCGCTGGACATTGGTCTGGCGGTTTTCTCCACCGGGGTGTTCCAGATCATGGCGATTCCGCTGTACGCCTTTCTGGCCAACCGCATCGATCTGCGCTGGATCATGATGACCGGCCTCGGGTTGTTTGCGTTATCGATGTGGGACTTCAGCCCGATCACCCATGACTGGGGGGCGAAAGAATTGATGTTGCCGCAAGCCCTGCGCGGGATTGCCCAGCAACTGGCAGTACCGCCCGCAGTCACCCTGACACTCGGTGGACTGGCGCCGGCCCGGCTCAAACACGCTTCAGGACTGTTCAACCTGATGCGCAACCTCGGCGGCGCCATTGGCATCGCCGCGTGTGCAACCATCCTCAATGACCGGACCAACCTGCATTTCACCCGCCTGGCGGAAAACCTCAACAGCACCAACGAAGCGCTGAATCAGTGGCTGTCCCAGGTCGGCAACAACTTCGCCACCCTCGGCCAGAGCGGTGACGTGGGCATCACCGCCAGCCTGCGCCAGTTATGGCTGCTGACCTACCGCGAAGCGCAGACGCAAACCTACGGCGACGCGTTCCTGATGATCGGCGCTTGCTTCGTCATCGCCACGGCGATGGTGCCCTTGATGCGCAAGGTGCAACCACCGGCCGCGCCGAGTGCGGATGGTCATTGAGTCGTGTGGGTTACATCTGTCAGCAACGCTTTATCAGGACTCGTCTGCCATCGCAGGCCAGTAGCTGGACAGACTGAGAACATCCGGCCTGCTAACATGAACATGCTGCACCTGCGCCGTCGAAGTTGCCTCCTGATTATGATTATTTACAATTCGGGCGCGTACGGGCTCCCTATGCATAACAGTCAACTTAGTTCCAGGCACAAAAGGTAACTCCACGTCGAGCGCTTCTGCCGGCACGTCCCCGCGTAGTTCATGAAAATGAATGATTTCTCCCTCAGGCGATTTCAACATGATCGATATATACACAGAACTGAAATACGCATGAGGGCGAACAGCATGCATCACCAGACGAATATTCCCCGCCCAGGTATTCATTTCCATGTCAGCTACACTATGCCCGCCAAGTCCTTCAAGACGCCATGTAAAACGAGTACCGGAAATTGTTTGATTGACCGGTGCAGGGTGGAATTCAAGCGTGCGATAGCGCTCAAACAGCTGACTTTTAATCGGCTCCGCAAATGTATTGATCGCTCGACGAAAGTCCTGTTTGATCGGATGCCCATCGTGCAGAGCAAGATGTGGAAGTCGTGCAAAAATCGCCGTATTCTTATCAATTTCAAGCCTTAAATTTTCGCCCGCATCGGTCCCATAACTGATATTTACTAGCCCCTGATTGGTTATCTTCAATGTATTGTTTTCAATGTTTTCAATCACCGCCGATGCCGAACTATTAGAGACGGATATACGACTGGATTCCTTATGAAATAATTCGATAACATACCCCATTGCAATTGGAACTTCCGCAGAGAACAATTCCGTGTACTGGCCCTGCATCTCACGAGAAAAAACAACATCCCCCTGTTCATCCTTTACTATGACTCGGGCATACACAGCCTCCTTGAAATAGACGTGTGGTCTTGAGTAAACAACATCCATCAAAAGGCACCCAGTCGAAACATTTATGCCAATTTTACAAAAAATGCCAGCCAAGCCTCCGAGGAATATGGTTTGATCCGCCAAACCACTTGCATAAGATTTTCTGTAAACACAGTTAAATACACCACCCGCTTGGGTTACTGCTACATAACAGCTAACGGGCTGATATTCGCCTTCTTCAGCAGACGGCAACTCCACGACATAAAGCCCCAACGGCAACTTTTCTACGAAAATTGTTGCATTCTCTATTTTTACAACCCTCGCCGCTCCCCGCCCATCGCTCAATAAAAACGACTTACCATTCAGTTCATTATAAACATCAGGTTCAAAAACAAATGACATGTCAGCTGTCAACCCTGTAACGCTGAGCTGCTTACAGCTGACCAGGTCCAGAGGACTTCTCAGCCCCAGCTGCGCCTGGACAGGTTTGAGATGATTTTGCTGAACAAGTCGATAAACAGGGTAAAAAGGTATGGCGTTACTATATGCATTCTCAATCATCTGTCGCGAAGTCAGTGACACTTTTGCAAATGACATAAACTCGGAAACATTGACATTGGCCACATCGATGGCGACAGCACTCAATAAATCCATCGCAAGGTAATTCTCTGGTTTAAACCCGGCACCATTACTCAAGCGACGATAGCGCCGGTAAAACTCGATAATACCTTGCTCGCCAGTACGATCGAATATCAACAACAAGAAAAATAAAATCGCACTCAAATCCCCGCCAACCGTACCCGAATCAAAGTGCTCCCTGAGTAACCCGTAAAGACGTTCCTCACCGCTGGCGTATAACCATCCAACTTTATAGTAATCCTCCCCCAACACCTTTTTCTGATAGTGCGCAGCCAGAACGTTATTCCATACTTCCCGGAGATAGACGGTACTATAATTCGCGAACATCCCCTCGTACCCATGACCTATTTCATGAATACTTCCCCAATTGGAACCCTTGATATTCAGCCAAAAATTCGCGACAGAATCAGAGGATTGAGCAGTCCATGCGTGTCCATAATAGGCCGCACCACGTCCTGACTTATCGGCCTTCATAAAAAAACGATTAGGTATGTTTTTGTCGGTAAGCGCGACCGGATTGAATGAGAGACCCGCCAGGTAATTGAAGTACTCGAAAATGCCGTCATAGTAATCGACCAGACTCTTCAACCCGGTTGCCTGATGCAATGCTTTCAAGGTGTCTTTATCTTTAGCTGGAATAAGAATCTTCGCGCAAGCAGAGTCAACCACTGCGTATTCGGCTTCCTGGGAATCCCAATCCTGAAAAAAAAGATCGGCATCATACGCCACACTATAAAAAGGAAGACACTTTAAATCACCAAGCACCTCCACTTCAATATTGACGATTTCACCTCCTTTTTCGGTATATGGAGTAGAAAAAAATGGGACAGATACGTAACTTACATAAACTTCCGCCCACTCAGTAGTTACCTCGTAATGAGCTTCAGTTTTAGAGTCATCGTTCAAACAGTTCAACGTTACGCCGCTGTTTGACGCCGGGAATGTTTGCCGAAATCGCATCTTCCCCCCTGCCAGAACGATTATCATCAAGGGGGATCGATCGTGATAGATACCTTTACTTAAACCCGAGTCAAGCAACCAGCCAGGTCTTTCAAGGCAGCAAATCTCATAGAGACGAGATTTGAAATCTACGCGGGTCATAATCATTCCTTCGACAGTGCAGTAATGGACGTCGAAGGAATACTAAAACTGGCAGACAAGCCTGAGTAACTGTCACAATTAACAGCTGACTAGATCTTTTCCACATAAGCCGGCCGAATAAAATAATTAACCAGAAAAGCAAATTGTAGCGACACCCTGACCGCGGCCAGTGGACCTTGATGCGCAAGGAATAACCACCGGCCGCGCCGTCAGCGGACGCTCATTGATCAGGCTTGAGGCGTCTTGCGGAAACCGACAGCCAGTCGATTCCAGCTGTTGATGGTGGAAATCGCCACGGTCAGGTCGACCATTTCCTTGGGGCTGAACTGCGACGCAACCACTTCGTAATCTTCGTCCGGAGCGTGGGTCAGGCTCAGTTGGGTCAGGGATTCGGTCCAGAGCAACGCCGCGCGTTCGCGATCGGTGAAGAACGGCGCCTCGCGCCAGGCCGTCACGGCGAACAGGCGACGTGGGGTTTCCCCGCCCTTGATGGCATCGGCGGTGTGCATGTCGATGCAGAAGGCGCAGCCGTTGATCTGCGAGGCACGCAGCTTGACCAGTTCGATCAGGTTCTTTTCCAGCGGCAGCTTCGATACAGCGGTTTCCAGGGCGATCATGGCTTTCAGTGCATCAGGGGAAGCGGTGTAGAAATCGGTACGAGCTTTCATGTCGGGCTCCAGGAGCAAGTGAGGGTGGAGCTACGTTAATCCCGCAGGCCGGCTGCTCAAATAGCCAATATTCCAGAAGTCGAGGAGGCCACCGGCCTGGCCACCGCAGGCTGCGCCTACGAATAAGCAGCGTTCGCTCAACCCCCATAAAAAATAAAGTCTGTCAGGCTGATTGCCAGCACTCGGTCCACGCCACTAGAATGCGATCAATTCTTAATTGCAACCAGGCCCGGACGCCCGAAACGAGTATCTGCCCCCCATGTCGTCAGCCGACCAGCCTTCGAACCAGCACATCCACACCCTCTACAGCGAACACCACGGTTGGCTTCAGGGATGGCTGCATCGAAAACTCGGTAACCGCTGCGACGCGGCCGACCTGGCCCACGATACCTTCCTGCGCCTGTTGACCCGACAAGCCGTCAAACCCTTTGGGAGCGAGCCTCGTGCCTTGCTGACGCACATCGCCAAGGGACTGGTGATTGACCGCTGGCGACGCCAGGACATCGAGCGCGCCTATCTGGAAACCATCGCTCAACTGCCGGTCGCCGAAGTGCCGTCGCCGGAAACCCGCCTGCTGATTCTCGAAACCCTGATGCGCATCGAAGCGCTGTTGCGCGAATTGCCGGCGATCACTCGCGAGACCTTTATGCTGTCGCAGATCGAGGGGTTGACCTATGTACAGATCGCCTCACGCCTGAGTGTGTCGCTGATCACCGTCAAACGGCACATGCGTGCCGCGTTCATTGCCTGCCTGAGTGTCGCCTGATGAATTCGACGATGATCAACCCGCAGATTCTCGGCGAAGCCGCCGACTGGCTGGTGCAGTTGCATTCAGGGACCGCAACGCCGTCCGACCATCAGGCCATTGCCCATTGGCGCAGCCGCAGTGCCGAGCATGCCCAGGCCTGGCTGCGGGCCGAAGCGCTGCTCGGCGAGTTTCGCAACGTTCCGGCCAATCTCGCCATCCAGACCCTGCAACGGGCTTCACGCAAAGAAGGCCTCAGCCGTCGCCAGACCCTCACGCGCGTGGGCTTGTTCCTGATGGCCGGCCCCTTGGGCTTCGCCTCGCAACATATGCCCTGGCAGCAATGGACGGCCGATCAGCGGACCGCCGTGGGCGAACAGAAACGCCTGCAACTGCCTGACGGCAGCGAGGTGCTGCTCAACACGGAAAGTGCCGTCAATATTGCCTTCAACGGGCTTGAGCGGCGCGTCATGTTGCTGGATGGCGAAGCGTTGATCAGCGCCGCGAGGGATTCAGGTGCACGGCCGTTTATCGTGGAAACCCCGCAATGCATAACCCGCGCGTCGGGTGCCCGGTTTTGCGTGCGGATCCATGGTTCGCGCAGCCAGGTGTCCGTACTCGAAGGGCTCGTGGAGGTCACGCCGCTGTTGGTTTCACAGAGCGCCACCCTCAAGGCTGGTGAACGCCAGAGCTTCAGGCTCGACCGGTTCGACCCGGTGGAACGTTTCGACACCAGCGCCCTGGCCTGGGACAAGGGCATGTTGCTGGCGAACAATATGCGCCTGGATGAATTGCTTGGTGAGTTGAGTCGCTACCGTCCCGGCGTGTTGCGCTGCCATGCGGATGTCGCCGGGCTGCGAGTGTCGGGCGCGTTCTCCCTGCGTGACACTGACGCCAGCCTGCGTCTGCTCAGCGATACGCTGCCGCTGAAAATCAGCAGCCTGACCCGCTATTGGTTGTCGGTCGAACCGCGGGTCTGAAGGCACCGCCATTTTCTTTCACTGCTCCCTGATACCTTTCCGCGTTTCGTTCGGTGTGTGGATAGACCCTTTCAATTCCACGCGCTCGACAGGAACGCCGAATGACTTCAACGCCATTGCACCGCCCCGCCGATTTCCCGCTCAAGGCCCTGAGCCTGAGCATTGCCCTGGCCTTTAGCGCGTTGATGCCCGTGTCCAGCCAGGCCGCCGACGCCATCCATGAAAATACCAGCCGCGACGTCAACATCGGACCGGGGTTGCTCAGTCAGACGCTGGCGCAATTCGCCGTGGCGACCGGGGTGCCGCTGTCGTTCGATCCGGCACAACTGGGCGATCGCCAAAGTCCGGGATTGCAGGGCAACTACAGCGTGCAATCGGGCTTCGCGCAATTGCTTGAGGGCAGTGGTTTCGAGCTGATCAGCACGGGCGGGAACGGTTACACCGTGGCGCCGCGAATCGCCATCGACGGCGCGCTGGAACTGGGCGCTACCAACGTCAGCGCCATGAGCGACGACAACGCTGACACCTACGGCGGCGGCCAGGTCGCCAGGGTGGCGCAGGTCGGCATGCTCGGTAATCAGGCCGTGAAAGACTTGCCCTTCAGCGTCACCAGTTACACCGCCAGGACCATCGCCGACCAGCAAGCGCAGACCGTGGGCGATGTGTTGCTCAATGATGCCTCGGTGCGCCAGTCCGCCGGGTTTGGCAACTTCTCCCAGGTGTTCATGATCCGCGGTTTGCCGCTGCTGTCCGATGACATTTCCTATAACGGTCTTTACGGCATCTTGCCCCGGCAGATCATCGCCACCGAAGCCCTTGAACGGGTCGAGTTGTTCAAAGGACCGAATGCTTTCGTGAATGGTGTCACGCCCAGCGGCAGCGGGATTGGCGGTGGCGTCAACCTGCAACCCAAACGCGCCAGCGATGTGCCGACCCGCAGCGTCACCCTCGATTACAGTGACGATGGCCGAGTGGGTGGGCATCTGGACCTGGGCCGGCGCTTTGGCGAAGACAACCGCTTCGGAGCCCGGGTCAACCTGCTGCAACGCGAAGGCGCCACCGCCGTCGATGACGAAGACCGTCGCTCGTCGCTGATCAGCGTCGGCCTGGACTATCGCGGCGATCGCCTGCGTGTGTCCACGGACCTGGGCTACCAGAAACAGGTGATCAATCAAGGTCGTTCGGTGGTGTACGTCGACTCGTCCTTGCAGAAAGCGCCCAAGGTACCGGACGCCAACGCCGGTTATGCGCAGAGCTGGAGCTATTCGCAACTGGAGGACACCTTCGGCATGGCCCGCGCCGAATACGACCTCAGCGACAGCTGGACAGCCTACGTCTCCGGTGGCGCCAAACACACCCGGGAAAACGGCGTGTATTCATCGCTGACCGTCACCGACCTCAACGGCAATGCCCGGGGCGGCATGCTGTACTCGCCACACGACGAGGACAACAAAAGCCTGATGACCGGCCTCAACGGCCACTTGTACACGGGGTCGATCAGTCATCAATTGAACCTGGGCCTCGCGGGTATCTGGGGCCAGCAACGCTCGGCGTTCGAAACCATAGGTGCCGCCACGCGCTACAGCACCAACCTCTACGACGTCACCGATAAACCGCGCCCAAGCCCGACATCGTTCGCCAGCGACATTCACGATCCGCGCATCGTCGGAAAGAACACCCTGCGCAGCGCGGCGGTGTCCGACACTCTGGGCTTCATCGACGATCGCGTCTTGCTCACCCTAGGCCTACGGCGCCAGACACTGAACGTCGACGGCTGGAACACCACCACCGGCGCGCGCACTTCAAGCTATGAAGAGTCGATCACCACGCCGGTCTATGGGCTGGTGATCAAGCCGTGGGAACACGTTTCGTTTTATGCCAACCGCATCGAAGGCCTGGCCAAGGGCCCGACGCCGCCGACCACCGCACTCAACCGCGACGAAACCTTCGCCCCGGTGCGCAGCAAGCAAATCGAAGCCGGCGTGCGCCTGGACATGGACACTTATGGCGCGAGCCTGGGCGTGTACCGCATCGAACAGCCCTCGAGCTACACCCAGAACGGCCTCTTTCGGGTCGACGGCCAGCAGCAAAACAAAGGCGTGGAATTGAACATATACGGCGAACCGCTCGACGGTCTGCGCCTGCTGAGCGGTGCGACGCTGATGAAGACCGTGATCGAAGGCAGCACCAACGGTATCAACGACGGCAACCGCGCGGTCGGCGTGCCACGCTTTCAACTCAACGTCGGGGCCGACTGGGACGTGCCGGGAATCGAAGGCGCGGCGCTCAGTGCACGGATGTTGCGCACGGGTGGGCAATACCTGAATGCTGCCAACACTCAGAGCATTCCAGCGTGGAACCGCTTTGATGTCGGGTCGCGGTATGCGTTCAGGCTTGATGAGAAGGAAATCACCTTGCGCGCCAACCTGGAGAACGTAGCGAACAAGGCGTATTGGGCGTCGGCAAACGGTGGGTATCTGACGCAGGGAACGCCCAGGACGTTGAAGGTGTCGGCGACGGTGGATTTCTGATCTGAGTCAGGCGGTGAGCCTGCCGCCGCCATCGCGAGCAGGCTCCCACAGTTGAACTCCAGTGAAGCGAAAATTTGCGTTCGACACAGACCCATTGTGGGAGCTGGTTTGCCAGCGATCCGCGCAGCGCGCCATCCAGCACAGATCACTAGGCCCGACTGCGCAACCACTGCAAAAACCCCTTCTTCGCCACCACCTTCGGTGCTTCCTGGGTCAACGTCTGCGCCTTGTGCAAACGGAAATCCAGCAGCGCCTTCATCGCTTCGCCGATGTCATGCCGCGCATCCAGGCACGGTTTGAGGTAGTCCTTCTCGATCCGGTACAGGCTGCAAGCGGTCTTGGCACTGAAGTCCGCCGGCAGCGCCGTATCCGACAGGATCCCGCCCTCGCCGATCACTTCGCCCGGTCCCATGCGCCCGGATTCGAACTTGACCCCGGCACGGCTCAGCGTCACCGAGACCACGCCGGATTCGATGATGAACAAATGATCGCTGACCTCCCCCGCCGGCAGGATCACCTCCCCCGGACGGAAGGTTTGCAGGGTCATGTGTTGTGCGAAAGTTTCTTTCTCTTCCTGACGCAACGTCGAGAATATCGCCGAGCTTTCCAGCAACGCCCGTGGCCGTGACAGCCCCGCCGGCGCATTCGATTCGACGCTGGACAAAAGGCTCACGCCCGATGCCTGCAAATGCCGGAACGCGAGGTCGAACAGCAGATTGCGCACCATGCGCTTCTGGTCCATCGAGACCACGAAGCCACTGATTTCGTACTCCACGCCGGTGGCGCTCGAGCCTTTGAGGGCCACGCACGGCGCCGGTTTGGCCAGCAGATATCGGCACCCCTCCATCGCCCGTTCCAGCGCATCGATCACTGTTTGCGGCCGCTCATGCGGGCTGAGTTGCAGACTGATCGATACACCGAAAATGTCACTCGGCCGGCTGAAGTTGATGATCTTGGCCTTGGCCGCCAGCGAGTTGGGAATCACCGCCATGCTGCCCTGGGCGGTTTGCAGGCGCGTGGCACGCCAATCGATGTCGGTGACCCGACCTTCGGTGCCGTCGATGGAGATCCAGTCATCCAGTTGATAGGGTTTGGTGGTGTTGAGGACGATCCCCGAGAACACGTCGCTGAGGGTGCTTTGCAACGCCAGGCCGACGATGATCGCCAACGCACCGGAGGTCGCCAGCACGCCTTTGACCGGCAGGTCGAGCACGTAGGCCAGGGCCGCGATGATCGCGATCAGGAAAATCACCGCGCCGAGCAAATCCTGGAGCAAGCGCCCGGTGTGCCCGACGCGCTGCATCATCACCGCGCCAATCAACACCGTCAGGGTGCGCGCGCCGAACAGCCACCAGCCAATCTGCAAACCGGTCGCCGCCAGGTGCAGCGGCACATTGTCAGCCCAGGGCGCTGGCTCCAGCGGATTCAAACCCTCGTTGAACAGCAGCATGCTGAACAACGCGAAAATCACCAGCCGCACCACCAGTTTCCAGTTGCTGCCGCCGGCACTGATCAGGCGCCACAATCCCAGGTCGATCAGGATCAGGATCAGGGCGCTGATCAACGGGTGATTGGTGAGCAGTGACAGCATCAAACGACTCCAGGCATGTACGGATGGGCACAGTGTAGGAGCAAACGCGGGCCAGTGAACAATACAAAAACCTGTGGGAGCGAGCCTGCTCGCGATGGCGGTTGAACAGACACATTTGCAGTGACTGATCGACCGCTATCGCGAGCAGGCTCGCTCCCACAGGTTATGGGTGTTGCCAGATTTATTTGCTGTTGGTCAGCGTGTTGTAGCTGGTCATCAGGTTGCGGTAGTCCGGGATGTGGTTGGAGAACAGGGTCGCCAGGCCTTCCACATCGTTACGCCAGTCGCGGTGCAGCTCACACGCCAGGCCGAACCAGGTCATCAGTTGCGCGCCGGAAGACGACATGCGGTCCCAGGCCGATTGGCGGGTCAGCTCGTTGAACGTGCCGGAAGCGTCGGTCACCACGAACACTTCAAAGCCTTCCGCCAGGGCCGACAGCGCCGGGAATGCCACGCACACCTCGGTCACCACGCCGGCGATGATCAGTTGCTTCTTGCCGGTGGCCTTGATCGCCTTGACGAAATCTTCGTTGTCCCAAGCGTTGATCTGGCCAGGACGGGCAATGTACGGCGCATCCGGGAACAGCTCCTTGAGTTCAGGCACCAGCGGACCGTTGGGGCCGGTTTCGAAACTGGTGGTGAGGATGGTCGGCAATTTGAAGTACTTGGCCAGGTCGGCCAGGGCCAGCACGTTGTTCTTGAAACGGTCTGGATCGATGTCCCGCACCAGTGACAGCAGGCCCGCCTGATGATCCACCAACAGAACGGCGGCGTTATCCTTGTCGAGACGTTTGTAAGAAGTAGTCATGGGGTAATCCTCGCTTTTATATCGATGCCGAACGGGCCGGCGACTGGGTTTGGTGATTTCGTTTCAATCTGTTCAACCGCTCATCCGCCCAAACCGACCCGACTGAAAGTCGGCAAAGGCCTGGTGGATTTCCTGCTCGCTGTTCATCACGAACGGGCCATGGCCGACGATCGGTTCGTCGATCGGCTCGCCGCTGAGCAGCAACACCACTGCATCGTTATTGGCTTCCAGACTGATCTGGTTGCCATTGCGTTCGAACAAAGCCAACTGTCCTTCGCGCACCAGTTCCAGGCCGTTGACCTGAACCGTGCCGCGCAGCACCACCAACGCGGTGTTGCGGCCTTCATGCAGGTCGAGGGCCAGCAACTTGCCGCCGTTGAGGCGCAGGTCCCAGACGTCGACCGGGGTGAATGTCCGCGCAGGACCGGTGTGGTCATCGAACTCGCCGGCGATCAGACGCAGGCTGCCGGCCTTGTCCTTGAGCGGGATTCTCGGGATGTCGCCATCGAGAATCGTCTGGTAACCGGCGTCGGCCATTTTGTCCTTGGCCGGCAGGTTGACCCACAGCTGGACCATTTCCAGGGTGCCGCCGGTTTTGGCAAAGCCTTCGGAGTGGAATTCTTCGTGAAGAATTCCCGAGGCGGCGGTCATCCATTGCACATCGCCCGGGCCGATCTTGCCGCCGCTGCCGGTAGAGTCGCGGTGCTCCAGTTCGCCCTTGTAAACGATAGTCACGGTTTCGAAACCGCGGTGCGGATGCTGACCAACGCCACGACGCTCGGTGGTCGGGGTGAATTCAGCGGGACCGGCGTGATCCAGCAGCAAAAACGGGCTGATGTGTTTGCCAAGGTTGTCGTAGGAAAACAGCGTACGAACCGGAAAACCGTCGCCGACCCAATGGGTCCGTGGGCTGGTGTAAATGCCGATGATGTTTTTCATGCTGCCTCCAAATCTGTGGTTTGACGCGATGAACAAAGCTTAAAACCGAACCCTTTGGTGCGCTAGACTGCAAAAATCAGCCTTAGCGTTCTATATGGAGAACGATGGTGGAAGACCTCAACACCCTCTACTACTTCACCCAAGTGGTGGAACATCAGGGTTTCGCCGCGGCAGGGCGGGCGCTGGACATGCCCAAATCGAAGCTCAGCCGGCGCATCGCCGAGCTCGAAGAGCGCCTCGGCGTGCGCCTGTTGCATCGCACCAGCCGGCATTGTTCGCTGACGGAAATCGGCCAGGCCTATTACCAGCGCTGCCTGGCCATGCGCGTAGAAGCGGAAAGCGCCGCCGAACTGATCGAACGCAACCGTTCCGAGCCCCAGGGCCTGGTGCGCATCAGTTGCCCGACCGCGCTGCTCAATTCCTGGGTCGGGCCGATGCTGACCCGCTACATGCTCAAGTACCCGCTGGTGGAGTTGTTCATCGAGAGCACCAACCGCCGGGTCGACCTGATCCACGAGGGCTTCGACATTGCCCTGCGCGTACGTTTTCCGCCGCTGGAAAACACCGACATGGTGATGAAGGTGCTGGGCAACAGCACCCAATGCCTGGTGGGTAGCCCGGCGTTTGCCGAGCGCTTGTCGACGCCCGCCTCCCCGGCCGATCTCAGCGGTTTGCCCAGCGTGCATTGGGGCGCGGCGCAGCGTGAATACCAGTGGGAGTTGTTCGGCGCGGACGGCGCCAGTGCGCTGATTCGGCACGCGCCACGCATGGTCACCGATGACCTGCTGGCGTTGCGTCACGCGGTGCTCGCGGGCATTGGCGTCGCGCACCTGCCTTGTGTGGTGGTGCGCGATGACATCGCCGCCGGACGCCTGGTCGAACTGGTGCCGGGCTGGGCGCCCAAGTGCGGGATTGTCCACGCGATCTTTCCCTCTCGCCGTGGACTGCTGCCGTCGGTGCGAGCGTTGATCGACTTTCTGGGGGAGGAATTCAGTCACAGCGATATTGCGTGAGGGATTCGACACGCGGGGCTGGCGGAGATTTTATTTCGGACATAATATCAGCACAGATTACAACCATAATATCAGCGCCCGTCCGAGGACATGATCATGCAGAGCCCCAACCGAGAAGCCACCCTCGCCCAATGGATTGCCCAGGAAGACGCCATGCGCGCACGTCTGGCCGCCCCCGGCAGTCTGTCGATGGCCGAGGTCAGCGCGCTGTCGCCCAGCGAATTCTTCGACGGCATCGGCAACGGTGAACTGCCCTCTCCGCCCATTGGCACGCTGATGGATTTCATCCCCATCGAATGGTCGGCCGGGCTGTTCATTTTTCAGGGCACACCGGATTCGCGGCATTACAACCCGCTAGGCAGCGTGCATGGCGGCTATGCGGCAACCTTGCTGGACTCGTGCATGGGCTGCGCCATTCACACGCAACTGAAAAAGGGCCAGGGGTATACGACGCTGGATCTGCGCATCAGCTATGTTCGTGCGTTGACCGGCGCCAGTGGGCCGGTGCGGGCCGAGGGCAAAATCGTCCATCTGGGACGTTCGACGGCGCTGGCCGAGGGGCGGATTTATGATGTGGATGGGCGGTTGTATGCGACGGGTTCGACGACTTGCATGATTCTTGAGGCGCGGGGGTAGCCTTTAAGATCAAAAGATTCATGACTTGCGGTAAACATTGCTTTGCCCCACCAGCGGTTTTTCTCAAGGATACGCACGCGGATACTCGTGCCCATTCCCACTGCAAACCCTGGAGTCATTGATGTCTATTCCCGCATTCGGTCTTGGTACGTTTCGCTTGCAAGGCCAGGTGGTCATTGATTCGGTGAGCACTGGCCTGGAACTGGGCTACCGCGCCATCGATACCGCGCAGATCTACGAGAACGAAGCCGAAGTCGGCGAGGCCATCGCGGCCAGCGGCGTCGCCCGTGAGGCGCTGTTCATCACCAGCAAGATCTGGGTGGCCAACTTCGCCAAGGAGCGCTTGATCGACAGCCTCAAGGAAAGCCTGCAAAAACTGCAAACCGACTACCTGGACCTGACCCTGATTCACTGGCCATCGCCGGAAGACCAGGTGCCGGTCGAAGAATTCATGAGTGGCCTGCTCGAAGCCAAAAAACTCGGCCTGACCCGGCAGATTGGCGTCTCCAACTTCACCGTCGACCTGATGAAACAGGCGATTGCCGCCATCGGTGCCGAGCACATCGCCACCAACCAGATCGAGCTGCACCCGTACCTGCAAAACCGCAAGGTCGTCGAGTTCGCGCAGAGCCAGGGCATCCAGATCACTTCCTACATGACCCTGGCGTACGGCGAAGTGCTGAAAGACCCGGTCATCCGGCAGATTGCCGATAGCTTGCAAGCAACGCCTGCGCAAGTGACGCTGGCCTGGGCGATGCAATCGGGTTACGCGGTAATTCCTTCGTCGACTAAACGCGCCAACCTGCAAAGCAATCTGAAAGCCTGCGACCTGACCCTGAGTGACGCCGACATGGCGCTGATCGCCGGTCTTGAGCGCGGCCACCGCCTGACCAGCCCCAAAGGCATCGCGCCGAACTGGGATTAACCCTCAACCCTGCGCCAGGCGTTGGTCCAGCCGAGTCATGGCCTGCTGCAGCAGATCAACCGCGAGGTCGATCTGCGCAGCATGGCCCTCCCTGCAGGCACGCTCCAGCGTCTCGCAACACTCGATCAGACCGACCGCTCGAATCATCAACGCCCCACCCTTGATACGGTGCGCAAGCGTGCGAAGCACTTGCTGCTGGCCGCTCGCATGCGCCTCGAGCAGTTCATCCCGATCAGTGCGATTGGTCATGACCACGTCGTGCAGCAATTGCGTGATCAACTCCTGGTCGCCACCGACGTATTGCAGCAAGCCGCTCAGATCGATCTCGGCGTTTGCAGATGCTTCGGTGGTCGACTCCTGCCCGTCGATAAATTTCGAGGCCAGCCAGGCACTCAGTTCCGGCAGGCCGATCGGTTTGAACAGGCAATCGTCCATGCCCGCCTCCAGGCACCGAGCCTTCTCATCAGGCTGAGCATTGGCGGTCAACCCCAGGATCAGCGTTGGCGGCAATCCCTGTGCACGCTCTTCATCGCGTATCGCCCCCGTCAATTCATAACCGTTGCACACCGGCATGTTGCAATCGGTCACGACCACATCAAACTGAAATTCGCGCCACATCTCGAATCCTTTCCGCCCCTCCTCGGCGACCATCACGCTGTGTCCCAGATAGCCCAACTGCCGGGACATCAACAGACGGTTGGCCGGGTAATCATCAACTACCAGAATCGTCAGCGGACGCGTCTGCTCCAACCCTTCGTCTTCGGGCACAGCGCAGGAGGGCAGCGCAAGCAACGCGGGCAGTTCAAGGCAGACTTCGATCCGCGTACCCCGTCCAAGCGTGCTGTCGAGGAGCAATCGGCCGCCCATCATTTCGCACAACGTCCGGCTGATTACCAACCCCAGCCCGGAACCTTGCCGGCCTGAATGCGGATTGTTGCCGGCCTGCACGAACGAACTGAACAGTCGCTGCTGATCGAGTGCGCTGATGCCGATGCCGGTGTCTGCAATACGCAGGCTCACCGCTCGACGCCCTGCTACGCCAGGTTCGACCTGCAATGTCAGGCTCACTTCGCCTTCGCGGGTAAACTTGATCGCATTGCTCAGCAGATTGGACAGCACCTGCTTGAAACGCGTGGGATCGATCAACACATCGCAATCGCTTTGATCGCCCAGTTCGACGCGCCAATCCAGATTCTTCTGCCGTGCCAGCCCCTCGAAGACCCGGCACACCGACTCGACCAGCGAGCGCAAATTGGCCCGTTCCGGTGTCAGGGACAAATGCCCGGACTCGATACGCGCGATGTCCAGAATGTCGCCAATCAACGCCAGCAATTGTTGGCCGGCACTGGATGCCACTTCGATGGCCGGACGGTCGATAACGCCTTTATCCGCCTGCTTCAGAGCCAGTTCGAGCATGCCAAGCAACGCATTCATCGGCGTGCGGATTTCATGGCTCATGGTGGCCAGAAACGTGGTTTTCGCACGGTTGGCATCGTCCGCGGCGTCCTTGGCATCCTGCAACTGACTGAGCAATTGCTGACGCAGTCGAATCTGCCGACGCTGCCAGGCGATCCAGACCAGCGCCAGCAACAACAAGGCGCCGGCGGCGGCAAAGGCCTGGAGAATGTCCTGACGGTGACCCAGCCAGAAGCTTGGCTCGACCATCAGGTCATTTCTCCAGTTGCTCGTCATTGCATCGATTTCTTCGAGTGGAATGCTGAGCAGCGCCTTGTCCAGAATCGAATGCAGCACCACCGCCTCGCGACCGGTTGCCAGGGTGCTGCGGGCCGGGTCGGTGCCGACGGTGCTGGTCACTTGCAGCCGGTCCCGATACTGCCGTGAAATCATGACCCTGGCACCGATCAGCGAGTTGATGCCGCCATCCGCGCTGCCTTGGGCAACCATTTCCATCGCTTGCGCCGTTAATGGCGCATTGACCAGTTTGATCTGCGGAAAGTGCTGACGAATGAACTCACCGGTGCTGTTGCCCTGGGTCAGGGCCAATGTTTTACCGGCCATTTCATCCAGTGTCCGGGGACTGCCCGGCGCGATACGCGTCACCAGCACATTGGGACTGGTCAAAAACGGTCGGGTGAAACGCAATTCGGTTTCACGTTCGACGCTGGGGCTGATCCCGGCGACCAGATCGACCTTTCCGGTCCTGATCCACTCCAGCATTTGCGCCACTGACCGGGTCGGTTGAATGTCGAACTTCAAACCTGTGCGCAGGCTGATTTTCGCCAGTACATCAATGCTGATGCCCCGATACTTGCCCTCAGGGTCGATGAAGGAAATCGGCATGAGGTTTTCGTTGATCGCTACTCGGACGCGCGGGTGGTCGTCGAGCCAGCGTTGTTCGATCACGCTGAAGAGCGGGGCCTGAGTGCCTGCGATGGAGGTCCCGCTGCCGCCCCATCGGCGCAGGATGTTCATCCGTTCATTGGTCGGGATAGCAGCCAGCGCCCGGTTGACGATGCGTTGCAGCTGATGATTGTCGTTGCTCATCGCGAAGGCGAAACGACCGGACTCCAGAAGCGCAAAATCGGCCAGTTGAACATTGTTGAGGTAGTTTTTGCTGATCAGGTAGTTGGCGCTGATGGCATCGCTGAGGACAGCATCCGCCTGACGGAACGCTACGGCCCCCACCGCCTCAAGCGTCGAGGGATACAGTTCGACATTCGCCTTGGGATAAAACGCCCGCACTTGCTGCTCGGGCAAATAGTGGTAGAGCATCGCCAGCCGTTTATTGGCGAGATCGGGGTCAAGCGGCGCCGTCGAATCCGTACGGGTCAGCACGACGGGTTGATCGTCCGCATAGGCAGCGGACATCCGCAACTGTGGGTCCTCGACCTCGTAACGATTGGCTGTTCCCAGCAAATCAGCCTTGCCTTCCTTGATCGCCCGCACCGCCTCGTCTCGCGATGCATAGCGACGAACATCGATTTCCACCTGCAATAACTGCTTGAGCAACCCGGCATAGTCAGCCGTCAATCCTTCGTAATCGGTGCCGGTGGTGGTGATGTCGAAGGGTGGATAATCCGGCGCCGAGATGGCCAGCACCAACCGGCCCTTTTGCCGCAGCAACCGCGAATCGGCATCCGCCAGTTTGACGTCGTAGCCGTCGACAGCGGAGCGTCCCAGCAATTTCAGGGTTTGCGGTTGTGCGTCGACGCGGGATATCCATAGACAGCCCAGCAGCGCGAGGAATAGCAGGCAACGCAAACGCCGGAAGGTCTTCATTCAGATCAATTCATGGCGTCTGGCGAAATGACTCAGGTGTACATTGGATTCAACGTTGAGTTTTTCTTTCAGTCGGGTCTTGTAGGTGCTGGTGGTCTTGGGACTCAGGTTCATGAGTTCAGCGATTTCCTTGTTGCCCAATCCCTTGGCCAGGTACACCAGGATTGTCAGTTCGCGATCGGAAAGCCTGTGGATCATCTCCTTCTCGTTGCATTGCAGCGTGCTCAGCGCCACCGAACTCGACGGCAGCTTGGCGAAATAGGTGTAACCGGCCATCACTGCATGCACTGCCTCGTGCAGATGCTGCAAATCGTTGGACTTGGAAACGTACGCCACGGCACCGGCACGCATGCAACGGTCCTGATAAAACCGAGGGTCCTGGCCGGTGAAAACCAGTACTCGGCATCGCTCATCACTGGCCTGGATGCGGGCCAGTACTTCCAGCCCGCCGAGACGGGGCATCATCAGATCCAGCACCACCAGATCAGGTTGATGCTCACGAATCGCCGAAAAGACCTCGTTGCCGCTGGATACCTCGTGAATCGGATGAAACCCCTCCTGTTTAAGCAGTATTTTGACGGCTGCGCGAACCACCGGATGGTCGTCCGCAACCACCGCTGATCTCGCTGGCTTCATGGCAACTCCTGTGCAAAGGCACGACAATTGAGCAATCAATACCCATGGGCCAGGCCCGGGCAGTACGTGGGGCTGCGCGAAGACTCTTGCATGGAAATCCGCGCCAGACTACCTGACAGAAATGACAGTGCCGACGAACGGTAATCGTGGATCAACTGTTGCCATCAACCGCTGAATGCATGCCAGATCAGGCAGCGCGGCGAGGCTCACCTGTACCTTCTGCTGCACGCACGCAGGGATCGACGGCAACTTCACCTGCTCGCCGTCATAGATCAATGCGTGGCGAACCTGTGGGTTATCGAGGACAAAACCAGGCAGGTCGAACGCTTCACCCGCCAGCGAGGCATTGATGACCACCAGATCAAAAGGCTCGCTCCCGTATTCGACCAGCGTCAGCAATTCCGCCAGGTCTCGCACCGGCGCCACGCGGTAGTAATCGAGCCGGTTGAACAGGCGCTCGATTCTCATCCGCTGGAAATGCTGCTCGTCGGCAATCAGGATACGTAACGCTTTGTTAGGCAACCGGGGCCCCCAGGAGGGTTTCAGATTCGTGAGGCCGCAAGGCTACGGAAGAGCCAAGGAGTTTTCTGTAGGACTATTCCTAAATAACGGGCGCCACATCCGGTAGTGGGAAATAAAGTCGGGCTTCAGAACGCCTATTGACGATCGGCGGCAGTAAAATGTTGGCCAGGTTGATGTTGTTGAGTGCTTGGATCAGAAAATCCTTGAGTCACATGGCCCCCCCTGTGGCGAGGGAGCTTGCTCCCGCTCGACTGCGCAGCAGTCGTAAAACCGGTTGCTGCGATCTTTCAGCGTTGCCGGTTTTTTGGGGCCGCTTCGCAGCCCAGCGGGAGCAAGCTTCCTCGCCACAAGGTTTTGTCGTGTTTACTGCCAGCCAAACCGGCGGATATAGAACCCCTTCACCGCCTGGGTCAGCGCCATGTACGCCAGCAGGATCACCGGCAGGAACACGAAGTACAGCGACGGCAGCGCCTGCAATTTGAAGTAGTGCGACAAAGGCCCCATCGGCAGGAAAATCCCCACGGCCATGATGATCCCGGTCATCACCATCAGCGGCATGGCCGCGCGGCTTTGCAGGAACGGGATCTTCGGCGTGCGGATCATGTGTACGATCAGCGTCTGCGTCAGCAACCCGACCACGAACCAGCCGGACTGGAACAGGGTTTGATGGTCCGGGGTATTGGCGTCGAACACGTACCACATCAAGGCAAACGTGGTGATGTCGAAGATCGAACTGATCGGCCCGAAGAACAACATGAAACGCCCGACATCCGCCGGTTGCCAGCGCTGGGGTTGCTTGAGCATTTCTTCATCGACGTTATCGAACGGGATGGCGATCTGCGAAATGTCGTAGAGCAGGTTTTGCACCAGCAGGTGCATCGGCAGCATCGGCAGGAACGGGATGAACGCGCTGGCCACCAACACCGAGAACACGTTGCCGAAATTCGAGCTCGCCGTCATTTTGATGTACTTGAGCATGTTGGCGAAGGTGCGGCGTCCTTCCAGCACGCCCTCCTCCAGCACCATCAGGCTTTTCTCCAGCAGGATGATGTCGGCCGCTTCCTTGGCGATGTCCACGGCGCTGTCCACCGAGATACCGATGTCGGCGGTGCGCAAGGCCGGCGCGTCATTGATGCCGTCGCCCATGAACCCGACCACATGGCCGTTGCCTTTGAGCAGACGGACGATGCGTTCCTTGTGCGTTGGCGTCAGTTTGGCGAAGACGTTGGTGGTCTCCACCGCCACGGCCAGTTCGGCGTCCGTCATGCGCTCGATGTCGTTGCCCATCAGCAGGCCTTGCTGTTCCAGGCCGACTTCGCGGCAGATCTTCGCGGTGACCAGTTCGTTGTCGCCGGTCAGCACTTTCACCGCCACGCCATGCGCCGCCAAGGCGTTCAGGGCCGGCGCGGTGCTTTCCTTCGGTGGGTCGAGAAACGCCACGTAGCCGATCAGCGTCAGGGCCTGCTCATCCGCCAGGCTGTAGGTGTCGCGCCCCTCGATCATTGGCCGCGCGGCGACCGCCACCACCCGCAGTCCTTCGGCGTTGAATGCAGCGGTGACCTGACGAATCCGCGCCAACAGGTCATCGGTCAGCGCTTCATCGACCTCGCCGTGCCGCACTCGGGTGCACACCGCCAGCACCTCTTCCACCGCCCCTTTGCAGATCAGCAGGTGCGAGTGATCGCGCTCGGCGACCACCACCGACATGCGCCGGCGGGTGAAGTCGAACGGGATCTCGTCGACCTTGCGAAACGCCGTCCCGACTTTCAGTTCACGGTGGACCTCGACGTGTTCGAGCACCGCCACGTCCAGCAGGTTTTTCAGGCCGGTCTGGTAGTAGCTGTTGAGGTAGGCCATTTCCAGCACGTCATCGGAATCGTTACCCCAGACATCGACGTTGCGCGCCAGAAAAATTTTGTCCTGGGTCAGGGTGCCGGTTTTGTCAGTGCACAACACATCCATGGCGCCGAAGTTCTGGATCGCGTCGAGGCGTTTGACGATGACTTTTTTGCGCGACAGGAATACCGCGCCTTTGGCCAGGGTCGAGGTGACAATCATCGGCAGCATTTCCGGGGTCAGGCCCACGGCAATCGACAGCGCGAACAGCAGCGCTTCGGTCCAGTCGCCCTTGGTGAAACCGTTGATGAACAGCACCAGCGGCGCCATGACGAACATGAAGCGGATCAGCAGCCAGCTGACTTTGTTGACCCCGGTCTGGAACGACGTCGGCGCCCGGTCGGTGGCACCGACCCGCTGGGCCAGTGCACCGAAATAGGTGCTGTTGCCGGTGGTCAGAATCACCGCCATCGCGGTGCCGGACACTACGTTAGTGCCCATGAACAGGATGTTGTCGAGGTCCAGCGGGTTGCTCGTGTCGCTGTCCTGCTGGCGTGGGAATTTTTCCACCGGCATCGATTCGCCGGTCATGGCCGCCTGGCTGACGAACAGGTCCTTGGCGTTGAGCACGCGGCAATCGGCGGGAATCATGTCGCCGGCCGAGAGTACAACCAGATCCCCCGGCACCAGCAGTTTGATCGGCACTTCGGTGCGCAATGCATCCCGACGCATCACCGTGGCCGTGTTGCTGACCATCGCCTTGAGTGCGTCGGCCGCCTGGTTGGATTTGGTTTCCTGCCAGAAGCGCAGCAAGGTCGAGAGCACCACCATCGAGAAAATCACGACGGCGGCTTTCATGTCCTCGGTCAGCCAGGAGATGACCGCGAGCAATGTCAGCAGCAGGTTGAACGGGTTTTTGTAGCAGTGCCACAGGTGAACCCACCACGGCAGCGGTTGTTCGTGCTCGACTTCGTTGAGGCCGAATTGCACGCGCAGTGCATCGGCCTCGGCTTCGCTCAGGCCGTCGCTGTGGCTGTTGAGGTTGTCCAGCAGTTGCCCGGTGTCGCTGTTGGCGGCGCTCACCAGGGTTTGCGCCAGGGTCGGCGGCATCTCGCGGCTGACCGTGGTGTCGGTGAAATTTTCCAGCAGCGCCAGGCGACGGAAGTGTCGGGCGATGTGGCGGGTGCGCAGGAATCCGGCGAAGAATTCCTTGAGCAGGGTCAGGTTCATGGCAGTTCCCCCAGGGTCAGCCGGGAAACCTTCCAGCAGGCGTGTCGGTGCGCCGCGATGACGACAACAAGTCGAACATCACGCACGGTTCAGCGTCGATGAGAGGACGTCGGGACACGGACCAGGACTGGCCGCGATCGGGATGCCGCTGCTCGCTTTGTCGGCGAGACAACGGCACAAAAAGTGGCGCGTTATCTTGCCGAGGATCTGCCGGTTATTGGAACCGGCCGACTACTGTCACTCGAACAAGTACCCACTGTGGGTCTCCGTTATTGATGAAAACGCGCGAAGCTTACGCCCCGTTTTTTGGAGAGTAAACGAAGGATTGGCCAGTCGTGGGGGGAATTGCGGGGTTCTTCAGGGAGGGTTCAGGATTCAAGATATGTGATGCCTTTGAGGACGCCATCGCGAGCAGGCTCGCTCCCACGGTGGATCTTCAGTGAACACAAAATTTGTGTAAGACAGAGATCAAATGTGGGAGCGAGCCTGCTAGCGATGGCGTCCTCAAAAGCGCCGAAAATCTTAGCTGGCAGTCGCCAATAACAAATCCATCACCGACCGCCCCTGCCCAAGGCTCTTGCCATGTTCATACAACGACCCGGCAATCTCATCCGCCCGGATCGGCAGGATCGACAGCAAGGTGTCGCTCAACCCGTGGCTCGCCTGGCAGAAGCCCTGCATGTAGATACCGGCCTTGCAGCGCTCGTCGGTGATCAGTTTGTAGTTGCGATCCACTTCGAAATCACCCAGGTATTCTTCCAGCGGCGCCAGCAGTTTGCGGTGCATCTGACGCTCATACCCGGTGGCCAGAACCACAGCGTCGTAATGACGGACCGTGACTTCGCCGGTCGCGTTGTTACGCACGGCCAGTTCAATGCCGCGCTCGGTGGCGGTGGCTTTTTCGATAGTGGTCAGGGTGCGGAAGGCATGACGGGCAATGCCCGAGACTTTCTGGCGATAGAAGATGCCGTAGATGCGTTCGATCAGGTCGATGTCCACCACCGAATAGTTGGTGTTGTGGTACTCGTTGACCAGCCGCTCACGCTCGCTGCTCGCCTGCTGGAACACCAGGTCGGTGAACTCCGGCGAGAACACTTCGTTGACGAACGGGCTGTCGTCCGCCGGCTTCAGCGCCGAGCCGCGCAGGATCATGTCCACCTGCACCGACGGGAAGCTGTCGTTCAGATCGATGAAGGCTTCCGCCGCGCTCTGCCCGCCGCCGATGATCGCGATGCTCATCGGCTGATTGTTCACGCACGGTTGCCTGGCCATCTGCGCCAGGTACTGCGAGTGATGGAACACCCGACCGTCATCCTTCAACGCCTTGAACGCTTCGGGAATACGCGGTGTGCCACCGGCGCTCACCACCACCGAACGGGTGGTGCGCACGTGTTGCTGACCCTGGGTATCGCGGGAGATCACCCGCAACGCTTCGACCTGCTGGTTGTGCAACACCGGCTCGATGGTCAGCACTTCTTCGCCGTAGCGGCTCTGTTCGGCAAATTGCCCGGCGACCCAGCACAGGTAGTCGTTGTACTCCATGCGGCACGGATAGAAGGTGCCTAGGTTGATGAAGTCCACCAGACGACCGTGGTGCTTGAGGTAGTTGACGAAGGAATAGGGGCTGGTCGGGTTGCGCAGGGTCACCAGGTCCTTGAGGAAGGAAATCTGCAATTCGCTCTGGGTCACCAGGGTATTGCCGTGCCAGCGATAGTCCGCCTGTTTGTCGAGAAACAGAACATCCAGCTCGCCCTGACTCGGCCCGCGCTCTTGCAGAGCGATGGCCAGCGCCAGGTTCGAAGGGCCGAAACCGACGCCGATCAGGTCGTGAACGATGGGCGATGCAATTGCCTGTGTCATTTCCAGTGTCCTCTGGATGAACCCCTCAACACGGGGAGGAAGCCTAAGTGACCTGGCTATCCTTGGGAGCACAGCAGGTCGTCTGTTGAGTAGGAACGAGGACAATGAAATAAAATTTAACAACAAACGCTCAGTGGGCGTCCCATTGCCGCATCCGCACCCGGCAATGCTTCATTGCATTGACGATGTGCTTTTCCACCAACGCGCGGGAAATGCCGAGGTGTTCGGCGATTTCCGGGTGCGACAAGCCATCGATCTTGCGCAGCAGGAAACTCTCGCGGCACAGCCGTGGCAATTCCGCCAACGCACGCTGGAGCATCTCCAGGCGCTGGCCATGATCAAGGCAGTTGTGAGGGGACGGGGTGAAGTAGCGCTCTTCATTGTCGAGCACCTCCAGCGACTCGACCTGACGCAAGGCATTGCGCCGATGGTCGTCGATCACCAGATTGAGCGCGGTGCGATACAGGAATGCCCGGGGCTGCTCGATCGGCGTGTCGCTGGAACGTTCCAGAACCCGCACATAAGCGTCATGCACCACATCTTCGGCCACCTGACGGTTGCCCAGCTTGGCGTTCAGGAAGCACACCAGCTCGCGATAGTAGTTTTCCAACCATGACTCCCGGCCGCATGGGTGCGGTTTCTATCCTTGAGCCACCGCATCGACCGCCGAAAATGGGCAGTGGCACGATAGTGGCAATTCGAGTGTGTAATTTATAGTAATTCTCATATAGATTTAAAGTATTGCTTCAGCTTGCCCGACAAATAGTCTTGGTCTTGTGGGAGAGAGCCTGTGTGGCGAGGGGATTTATCCCCGTTGGGCTGCGGAGCGGCCCCGGCATTTCAAAGTTAAAATGCATTAACGACTGCTTCGCAGCCGAACGGGGATAAATCCCCTCGCCACATGCCCTCAATGTGTTTGTGTCGGCTTGTGTCGAGGCCTAAATTCCCCGCCCCTTTTCTCGTTTAACGGACAGCTCCCCGTCTCTGTCGGCCTCCCGACAGCGTTCACCTGTTGCCACATTTCGTGCGCAGGCTGAGCGAAGGGCCTATTTCCATTGCCGGAACCCTGCATGAAACGTCCCCGACAGACCCGACGCGCCCTGCTTGTAGCACTTTGTCTGATCCCCGTTATCGCCGTGGCTGCCTGGCAGGTCATCCCGCCCGGCCGAGACAAATTCGCCACGGTGCAAGTCAGCCGCGGCGACATCGAAAGCAGTGTCACGGCCCTCGGCACCCTGCAACCTCGACGCTACGTCGACGTCGGTGCACAGGCGTCCGGGCAGATCCAGAAGATCCACGTGGAAGTCGGTGACGTGATCAAGGAAGGCCAGCTGCTGGTGGAAATCGACCCGTCCACGCAGCAGGCCAAACTCGACGCCGGGCGTTTCTCGATTGAAAACCTCAAGGCGCAACTCGAGGAACAACGGGCGCAACACGCACTGGCCCGGCAAAAATTCCAGCGCCAGCAGAGCCTCAAGGCCGGCGGTGCCACCCGCGAAGAAGACGTGCAAACCGCCCAGGCTGAACTGCGCGCCACCCAGGCACGCATCGACATGTTCCAGGCGCAGATTCGCCAGGCCCAGGCCAGCTTGCGCAGTGATCAGGCCGAACTCGGCTACACGCGCATTTACGCACCGATGTCCGGCACCGTGGTCGCACTCGATGCCCGTGCAGGTCAGACCCTCAACGCGCAACAGCAAACGCCGCTGATTCTGCGCATCGCCAGGTTGTCACCGATGACGGTCTGGGCTGAGGTCTCGGAAGCCGACATCGGTCACGTCAAACCCGGCATGTCCGCCTGGTTCACCACCCTCAGCGGCGGCAAGCGTCGCTGGAGCAGCACCGTGCGGCAGATTCTGCCGGTGCCGCCCAAGCCTCTGGACCAGACCAGTCAGGGCGGCGGCAGCCCGGCCAGTTCGAGCAAAAGCGGCAGCGCTCGCGTGGTGCTGTACACCGTACTGCTCGATGTCGACAACGCCGATAATGCGCTGATGGCGGAAATGACCACCCAGGTATTCTTCGTTTCTAACCAGGCGAAAGACGTGCTCACCGCCCCCATCGCCGCGCTGCAAGGCGGCACGCAGCCGGACCTCCAGACCGCCCGGGTCGTCGCCAAGAACGGCCGCATCGAGCAACGTGACGTGCGCACCGGCATCAGCGATCGCCTGCGGGTGCAAATCCTCGACGGCTTGCAGGAAGGCGATCACCTGTTGATCGGTCCGGCCGACGGGAGTGGCGGCTGAATGCTGACGCCCCTGATCGACCTCCAGGACATCCGCAAATCCTACGGCGGCGGCGATTCACCGCAGGTTCACGTGTTGCGCGGCATCGACCTGTCGATCCATGCCGGTGAATTCGTCGCGATTGTCGGCGCGTCCGGCTCCGGCAAGTCGACGCTGATGAACATCCTCGGCTGCCTCGACCGCCCGACTTCGGGCGAATACCGCTTCGCCGGGGAAAACGTCGCCGCACTCGACAGCGACGAACTGGCCTGGCTGCGTCGCGAAGCCTTTGGCTTTGTGTTCCAGGGCTATCACCTGATCCCGTCCGGCTCGGCCCAGGAAAACGTCGAGATGCCGGCCATCTACGCGGGCCTGCCGGCCGCCGAGCGCCATGCCCGCGCCGCCGCCCTGCTCGACCGCCTCGGCCTCGCCTCGCGTACCGGCAACCGCCCGCATCAACTCTCCGGCGGCCAACAGCAACGCGTTTCTATCGCCCGCGCCTTGATGAACGGCGGGCACATCATCCTCGCCGACGAGCCCACCGGTGCCCTCGACAGCCACAGCGGCGCCGAGGTCATGACGCTGCTCGATGAACTGGCGAGCCAGGGCCACGTGGTCATCCTCATCACCCACGACCGCGAAGTCGCGGCCCGGGCCAAACGCATCATCGAAATCCGCGACGGGCTGATCATCAGCGACAGCGCGCACGACAACCCCGACGTACAAACCTCCGCCAACCCCGGCGCCCTGCAAGCGGTCGATCTGCGCAAGCGCCTGAGCGAAGGCGCTGAAGCCACCGGTGCCTGGAAAGGCGAATTGGTGGACGCGGTGCACTCCGCGTGGCGGGTGATGTGGATCAACAGGTTTCGCACCGCCCTGACGCTGCTCGGGATCATCATCGGCGTCGCGTCGGTGGTGGTGATGCTGGCCGTCGGTGAAGGCAGCAAGCGTCAGGTGATGGCGCAGATGGGCGCGTTCGGCTCGAACATCATTTACCTCAGCGGCTCGGCCCCGAACCCGCGAACGCCGCCGGGCATCATCACCCTCGATGACGTCGCGGCGGTGGGCAGCCTGCCGCAAGTGACGCGCATCATGCCGGTCAACGGCGAGGAAGCCGGGGTGCGTTTCGGCAACCTCGATCACTTGAGCTACGTCGGCGGCAACGACACCCACTTTCCGGCGATCTTCAACTGGCCCGTGGTGGAAGGCAGCTATTTCACCCAGGAAGATGAACGCAACGCAGCGGCTGTCGCGGTGATCGGCCACAAGGTACGAACCAAATTGCTCAAGGACGTGGCCAACCCGATCGGCCAATACATCCTGATCGAAAACGTGCCGTTCCAGGTGGTCGGCGTGCTTGCGGAAAAAGGCGCCAGCTCCGGCGACACCGACAGCGACGACCGCATCGCCATCCCGTATTCCGCCGCCAGCGTCCGGCTGTTCGGCACTCACAATCCGGAATACGTGGCCATCGCGGCAGCTGATGCACGCAAGGTCAACGAAACAGAAATGGCCATCGAGCAGTTGATGTTGCGTCTGCACGACGGCAAAAAAGATTTCGAGCTGACCAACAACGCGGCGATGATCCAGGCCGAAGCACGCACGCAAAATACTCTGTCGCTGATGCTCGGTTCGATCGCCGCGATTTCGCTGTTGGTGGGCGGGATTGGCGTGATGAACATCATGCTCATGACCGTGCGCGAACGTACCCGCGAGATCGGCATCCGCATGGCCACCGGCGCCCGGCAACGCGACATCCTGCGGCAGTTCCTCACCGAAGCGGTGATGCTCTCGGTGGTTGGCGGCCTCGCCGGGATTGCCCTGGCGCTGATCGTCGGCGGTGTGCTGATCCTCAGCGAAGTCGCGGTCGCGTTCTCCTTGATAGCGGTACTCGGTGCCTTCGGCTGCGCCCTGGTCACCGGTGTTGTCTTCGGCTTCATGCCGGCCCGCAAAGCTGCCCGGCTCGACCCGGTCACGGCCCTTACCAGTGAATGATCGATCTATGAAAGCGCCACTCAGCCTGTTGACCCTCTGCGTGTTGCTCAGCGCGTGCGCCAGCCCGGACCCGCGTCAGGACAGTGGCCTGCAGGCGCCGCCCGCCTGGCAGTCGGCGCACCGTGAAAACGCTGTGTTGAGCAACGCCCGGTGGTGGACGCACTTTGGCAGCCCGCAGCTCGATCAACTGATCGAACAGGCCCGCGTCGGCAGCTATGACCTGGCGGCGGCACTGGCGCGGGTTCGTCAGGCCCGGGCGACGACGGTGATTGTGGGCGGCTCGCTGCTGCCGGAAGTGAAGGGAGCGATGAACGCCAATCGCCAGAAGCTGATGCGCGGCAACGGCTATAGCCAACTGGATGCCGACGACAGCAACAAGGCGGTGGATTACTTCGACGCCAGCCTCAGCGCCAGTTATGAAATCGATTTCTGGGGCGGCCAGCGCGCCTCCCGCGACAGTGCGCAATTCGGCCTGCGGGCCAGTGAGTTCGATCGCGACACGGTGGAATTGACGCTGCTCAGCGCGGTCGCCAGCACCTATGCGCAAGCCCTGTCGCTGCAAGAGCAGCACCGTATCGCGCAGCTCAATCTGGCGAATGCGCAAAAGGTGTTGAGCCTGGTACAAACCCGCTTCGACTCAGGCTCGGCCACCGCCCTGGAGCTGGCCCAGCAAAAGAGCCTGGTGGCCGCGCAACAACGGCAGTTGCCGCTGGTGCAGCAACAAGCCGACGAAGCGCGGATCACCCTCGCTGCCCTCCTCGGCCGTCCGGTTCAGGAGTTGAAGCTCGACGATCAGCGCTTCGAACAGCTCAGTTGGCCGGCCATCGGCGCGGGCGTGCCCAGCGACTTGCTCAATCGGCGCCCGGACATTGCCCGTGCCGAGGCGCAGTTGGCGGCGGCCCGGGCCGACGTGACCGTGGCCCGGGCAAAAATGCTGCCCACGGTGACATTGAGCGCCCAGATCGGCTCTGGCGCCAATACCTTCAACGATGTGCTGCGCAGCCCGTTCTACAACCTCACCGCCGGATTGGTCGCGCCGATTTTCAACAATGGCCGCCTCGGCGCCGAACGCGACAAAGCCACGGCGCGCCAGGAAGAACTGCTGGAAACCTACCGTGGCGCGATCATCAACGGCTTTGCCGACGTGGAAAAAGCCCTGACCGGTATCCGCGGACTGGATGCCCAGCGCCAATGGCAAAGTGAAGAGTTGAGCCAGGCACAAACGGCGTTCGACATTGCGCAAAGCCGCTATCAGGCCGGGGCCGAGGATTTGCTGACGGTGCTGGAGACGCAGCGCACGTTGTATGCGGCGCAGGATTTGAATGTGCAACTGCGGTTGTCGAGGTTGCAGGCGAGTATTGCGCTGTACAAGGCGCTTGGTGGAGGGTGGCAGGTTTTGTGAATTGCAGCGCCAGTGAGTCCGCCATCGCGAGCAGGCTCGCTCCCACAGGTTATGTGCCATGCCCCAATCATGCGGCACATCGAAATCCTGTGGGAGCGAGCCTGCTCGCGATTGAACGATAACGCGGTATCTCTGGCTTAACTGGTCATCGGCTTGGCCTTCAGGTTTCGCGCATACCACGGCCGTTGCGGCACCTTTCTAAATAGATCCTCCAGCTTCTTCTCGTCTTCGCCAAAGGTAATCCGCAGCGCCAGCTTCATGGTTTCCGGGTCCATTTCCACCGACTTGCCCGCCTGCAACCCCGGCGTGGTGTTGCAACCGTGGGTGCTCGGGCCAAGCCACGGATCGTCGATTTCGACCCAGCGACCGGGGGCGAACCACGCCACGCCATTGACCTCCAGCCGACTGACCTCCCCCGGATGAAAGCGCTCATGCGCCCGGAACCAGTCCTCGAGACGGTCGTCGATCCAGCCGTGAAAATGCCAGAACACCGGGTTTACATGGGAGGAAAACGGGTCGCCAAGGAAGTCGTTTTCCGCCGCGAACCAACGGGCGGAGAAGTCCGCCGTGTCGCGGGCAAACGGCACGGGCTGCCCGTTGGACGGGTCGCGAGGCACCGATGCCCAGCGCATGTGCAGCCAGTCATGCAGGCCCAGTTCGACCTCGGAACCGAACTGCCCCAAGGTCAGTTTCGACAAGTAACGCGGGTCACGGTAGCGCGATTCCCAGACCTGAAAATTGCTGTGATAGGTCTCGGCCGTCTTGAGATCGGCGACCCACTGCGAGTACTCGTCATCGTCGTCGGCGCGCCAGGCCGGTGGCAGCGCGGTGCCGTCGTGGTTGTCGAAGTAACGGGCAAAACCCTGGCGATCACGCACCAACTCCGGTTGCGGCAACGGAAACTGCTGCCAGGATGGCAGGTCCTGCAAGGAGCGCGCGGTGCCGAGCATATGCCGGTGCATGAAGAAAAAGTCGATGCCCGAGCCATTGCGGTCCTTGCGCGGCCCCCGCGCATCGCGCTCCTTGTCCCGCCGCCCCGGCTGCCAGCCGATACCACGCAAGGCGTTGCGTTTGTCCTCGGGCAAGGTGTGCCATTTGTCTCGCGAAGCGTGCCAGAGCTGATGGAACAGGCGGTGCTCGGGCGAAATCAGCCACGCCAGCAACGCCGGACCCAGGCCTGTGCGTTCGCGCGCCTCAGGGAACACTTGTTTGACTGCGACGAAGCGATTGTCCTGAGCGGTCAAGGCCAGCGGACGATCCAGACGCAGCACGCGCCCACTCAATGTGCCGCTGCCGGCATTGCCGAACGCGGCCCAGACTTCGTCCAGCGTGAAGGTGAATTCATAGTCCGGCGTCCCCGTCGGGGATCGGCTATCGATCAGGCGCCAGCTCAACTCGGTGGTGTTCGTGCCGGCCAGATCGCCGAGGACGCGATAGCGCGGTGTCGGTTCGCCGCGCAGCGCATCAAAGGTATCGAGAAAGCCATTGAGCCCACGGCCCTTGTGGCCGATATCGAGCAACACCTGCAGCCCCTCGCGAGGCAACCCATCGAGGCCGGCGTCACGGCCTTCGAAACGAATGTTCCAGACACCCTGCAGCGAGTTGGCCAACCGCTGCCCGGCCACATCCGCGACGTCGAATGACGCTTCGCCGGGGGTAATCGTCGGGTCCGGTTTTGTCAGTTCGCGATGCCCGTAATACGCCGCAGGCACGGCGGCGCCGGTCAGTGCCAGACCCGCCAGGAACCATCGTCGAGAAATCGTCATTGCCCTACCTGTGTCAGCCATGGAGCAGGCTTTATCCAAGCTAGAACGTTTGTTGACTCGACAAATTTAGAAGCATCGCGAGCTGCCTCGCTCCCACAGGTGATCTTGCGTTCACTCAATCAGTGTGGGAGCGAGCCTGCTCGCGATGACGCTCGCACAAACGACTAAATTCTGGCCTTGGCCACTCGTTCTTCCCAGATAGCAAAGGCTCCGCGCCTGCACCCTCGACGGCGAACCTGACTGAGATGGCAATGACAAAACCTCGTTCGAAAAAGGCTCTTTTCATTGGCCTGCCCCTGGCGCTGGCCATCGCCGGCGCGGCAGGATTTGCGGCCTGGGACTATTGGCTCAACGACAACCCCGGCTACCCGGTCGCGGTAATGAAACAGGCCGATGAACTGCAAGAGCGCATCCTCTCGTTCGACAGCCACATCACCGTTCCGATGGATTTCGGCACCGCCGAAAACGAGGCCGACAAGGACGGCAGCGGCCAGTTCGACCTGGTCAAGGCCGCACGTGGTCGCCTGTCAGGCGCGGCGCTGACCATTTTCGGCTGGCCGGAAATCTGGAACGGCGATAACGCCCCGCATCGTCCAACGGCCGGGTTCATCGACGAAGCCCGTCACGAGCAGGAAACCCGCTACAAAATCATCAGCACCCTGGTGCGCGACTTCCCCAATCAGGTCGCCATCGCCTACACCCCGGACGATTTCCGGCGCCTGCACGGCGAGGGCAAGTTCGCCGTGTTCATTAGCATGCTCAACGCCTACCCGCTGGGCAACGACGTCGACGCGCTGGACAAGTGGGCCGCCCGCGGGATGCGCATGTTCGGCTTCAGTTACGTGGGCAATAACGCCTGGGCCGATTCGTCCCGGCCGCTACCGTTTTTCAATGATTCCCGTGACGCCCTGGGCGGTTTGTCGGCGCTGGGCAAGCAAGCGGTGCATCGCCTGAACGACCTCGGCGTGATCATCGACGTGTCGCAAATGTCGACCAAAGCGCTTGAGCAAGTCAGTCAATTGAGCCGCGCGCCGATGGTCGCCTCGCACTCGGCGCCACGGGCGCTGGTGGACATCCCGCGCAACCTCAGCGACCAGGAAATGCAGTTGATCAAGAACAGCGGCGGCGTGGTGCAGATCGTCGGCTTCCCGACCTACATCAAGCCGTTGAGCCAAGACACTCAAGACAAACTCAACGCCCTGCGCGCCCGTTTCGACCTGCAACCGCTGCAAGGCCTGGAGATGGCGCTGATGCCGGGCGACCCGGTGATCACCGTGTGGTCGGAACAGCGTTTCGGCGAATACGCCAGTCAGCTCTACGGCATCATCGATGAAGAACCCAAGGCCACGCTCAAGGATTACGGCGACGCCATCGACTATGCGGTAAAGAAAATCGGCATCGATCACGTCGGCATCAGCTCCGACTTCAACGACGGTGGCGGCCTGAACGGCTGGAAAGACGTAAGCGAGGCACGCAACGTGACCGCCGAGTTGATCAGTCGCGGCTACAGCGAGGCCGACATTGCCAAGCTCTGGGGCGGCAATTTCCTGCGGGTCTGGGACCAGGTGCAGAAGTCTTCCCGGCCTGTCGCCAAACACTGACATTCACCTTTGCCAAGCGAACCGAATTCATGACCAACCGTCGTACCTTCCTCAAGCAGGCTGGCGTTATCGCGGCCGGCATCCCCCTGAGCTCCGCCGTCAGCCTGCCCGCGCTGGCCGCCATGCCGGCGCCGCTGCCCAAAGACAAATGGGCGCAGTTCCGTCAGCTGTTCGACCAGGACCCCGATTACCTGCACTTCGCCAACTTTCTGGTGACCTCACACCCCCGGCCGGTGCGCGAGGCGATCGAGATGCACCGCGCCAACCTCGACCGTAACCCGGGCCTGGCGATGGACTGGCATCGCGGCGAGACCGAACGCCGCGAAGAAGAAGTCCGCGTGTGGGCCGGCCGTTACCTGAAAGCCAAGCCGTCGCAGATCGCCCTGACCGGCAGCACCACCGAAGGTCTGGCAATGATTTACGCCGGCATCCATGTGCGCCCGGATCAGGAAATCCTCACCAGCGAACATGAGCACTACGCCGCCAACAGCGTGTTTGAATTCCGCACACAAAAGGACGGCACCCAGGTTCGCAAAATCAAATTGTTCGAAGACCCGTCCAAGGTTTCGACCGACGAAATATTGGCTTCGATTGCCCGCAACATCCGCCCCGAAACCCGCGTGCTCGGCATGACCTGGGTGCACTCCGGCAGCGGTGTGAAGCTGCCCATCGGCGAGATCGGCAAACTGGTCGCCGAGAAAAACCGCGACCGTGAGGAAAAGGATCGCATCCTTTATGTGGTCGATGGCGTCCACGGTTTCGGCGTGGAAAACCTCGACTTCCCGGACATGCATTGCGACTACTTCATCGCCGGCACCCACAAATGGATGTTCGGCCCACGGGGCACCGGGATCATTTGCGCGCGCTCGGACGAGATGAAGGACATCACGCCGACCATTCCGACGTTCTCCGAAGCCACCACGTTTTCGACCGTGATGACCTACGGCGGCTATCACTCGTTTGAACACCGCTGGGCGCTGACCGAAGCGTTCAAATTGCATCTGGACCTGGGCAAGGCCGAGGTTCAGGCGCGCATTCACGAGATCAACAGCTACCTGAAAAGGCGCTTGCAGGAACATTCGTCGGTGGAGCTCGTCACGCCACTGTCGCCCGAGTATTCCGCCGGTTTCACGTTCTTCCGCGTCAAGAACCGGGACTGCGAGGAAGTCGCCAACTTCCTGATGGACCAGCGCGTGGTCTGTGATGCCGTCGACCGCGATGTCGGCCCGATCATTCGCCTGTCCCCGGGCCTGCTCAACACCGAGGCGCACATCGACCGCGTCATGGCGCTGTTGGCCAGCACACTCTGAAACGCCGATTTCCTTTAGCGAGAATGCTTATGAAAAACATCCTGCACAGACTCGGAGCGCCGAACCCGCAATGGCGGGCGCTGACCCTGCTGGCATTGCTCGGCACCGCGTTGCCCGGCGCAGCCCTGGCTTCCACTGCGCCGCTGCCGGGCACAGTGTTCAAGGACTGCCGCAACTGCCCGGAAATGGTGGTGCTGCCTGCCGGCACCTTCACCATGGGCACGCCGGAAGGTGAAGTCGGTCGCGAGCCCGATGAAGGCCCGATGCACGAAGTGACGTTCGCCAAGCCGTTCGCCATGAGCCGTTACCAGATCACCGCCGGTGAATGGGACCAATACATGAAGGAAACCGGGATCACCCTTCCCGATGGCGACACCCGCCCCGGTCGCGAGTGCATCAACAGCAAGCCACGTTATCCACAGGGCCCGCGTCAGCCGGCGGTGTGCATGAACTTCGCCGAGGTTAGCGCGTATGTCGCGTGGCTGTCGCTCAAGACCGGCCAGCATTACCACATCGTCAGCGAGGCCCAGCGCGAGTACGCCGCCCGCGCCGGTTCAACGGGGCCGTTCCCGTTCCCGTTCGACGAAGGCACCGAGTACAGCATCGCCACCCATGCCAATACTTACGGGCCAACCGACGGCTACAGCTACACCTCCCCGGCCGGCAGCTTCCCACCCAACGCCTTCGGCCTGTACGACATGCACGGCAACGTCTACGAGTGGATCGCCGACTGCGAACACAGCGATTACGTCGGCGCCCCCACCGATGGCAGCGCGTGGATCGAACCCAACTGCGAAGCCCTGCAGATTCGCGGCAACGACTGGGGCGAAGCGCCGGTGTTCTCGCGTTCCGGCAACCGCAACAACATCTACCCGCAAACCCGTGGCGACTGGATCGGTTTCCGTGTGGTGCGCGAGCTGCCGTCCAAAGGCTGAGCCCCCTCCCCCTGCGGCCGCCGCCAGTCGGCGGCCGTCTAAATTAAACGCCTGACCACACGTTCTACTGGGTATGCCTCACGACCCAAGGGACCGTCCTCAAATGCATTTCCTCAAGACCCAGCCTGCGCGCGGTGCAATTCATGAATTGTTCACCCTCCTGAAACCGTTCCGGCTGGTGGTCAGCCTGTCGATCATTCTGGGCATGGTGGGCGGTCTGAGCGTGACGGTGCTGCTGGCCACGATCAACAACGCGCTGCATTCGCAAAGCGGCCTGACCCAAGGCGTGGTTGCGCTGTTCGGCGGCCTTTGCCTGCTGGCCCTGGCGAGTTCGATCTGCTCGGACATCGGCACCAACTATGTCGGCCAGCACATCATTGCCAAGCTGCGCAAAGAGCTGGGGGAAAAGGTTCTTTCGGCCCCCATCGAACAGATCGAACGCTATCGCAGCCACCGCTTGATCCCGGTGCTGACCCATGACGTCGACACCATCAGCGACTTCGCCTTCGCCTTCGCGCCGCTGGCCATTTCCCTGACCGTAACCCTCGGTTGCATGGGCTACCTGGCGCTGCTGTCGTGGCCGATGTTCCTGATGATGGTGCTGGCGATTGCCATCGGCACCGGCATCCAGTTCTACGCACAGGGCAAGGGCATCAAAGGCTTCATGGCCGCCCGCGACGCCGAAGACGAATTGCAAAAGCACTACAACGCCATCGCCGGCGGCGCCAAGGAACTGCGCATTCACCGTCCGCGCCGCCAGCGCATGTTCACCTCGGGTATCCAGGGCACGGCCGACTTCATCTGCAACACCCAAGTGCGCTCGATCAATACCTTCGTGATCGCCAAGACGCTGGGGTCGATGCTGTTCTTCGTGGTCATCGGCCTGGCGCTGGCCCTGCAATCGTTCTGGCCGAGCGCCGACAAGTCGGTGATGAGCGGCTTCGTCCTGGTGCTGCTGTACATGAAAGGCCCGATCGAGCATCTGGTGGGCACCTTGCCGGTGGTCAGCCGGGCGCGGATTGCCTTCCGCCGCATCGCCGAACTGTCGAACCAGTTCTCTTCGCCGGAACCGCACCTGCTGCTCAACGATACCGGCAAGAAACCTGCCGTGGTCAACAGCCTGCAACTGGACAACGTCAGCTATACCTTCCCCGCCGCACCAGGCAGCGAAGCGTTCCGCCTCGGGCCGGTGAACCTGACCATCGAACAGGGCGACATCATTTTCATCGTCGGCGAAAACGGCTGCGGCAAAACCACGCTGATCAAATTGCTGCTCGGCCTGTATGCGCCGCAACAGGGCGCCATCCTGCTCAACGGCGACAGCATCGACGCGCAGAACCGTGACGACTACCGCCAATTGTTCACCACGATTTTTGCCGACTACTACCTGTTCGATGACGTGGTGCAGGGCGACCAGCACATCCCCGAAGATGCCAACACCTACCTGCAACGCCTGGAAATCGCGCACAAGGTCAGCGTCAAGGACGGCAGTTTCACCACCACCGACCTGTCCACCGGCCAGCGTAAACGCCTGGCGCTGGTGAATGCCTGGCTGGAGGAACGGCCGGTGCTGGTGTTCGACGAATGGGCGGCCGACCAGGACCCGACCTTCCGCCGGATCTTCTACACAGAGCTGCTTCCGGACCTCAAGCGCCTGGGCAAAACCATCATCGTCATCTCCCACGACGATCGCTATTTCGACATGGCCGATCAGCTGGTGCGCATGGAGTCGGGCCGCGTGGTGACGGAGCGGGCAACCGCCTGAGTTCGGCTGAAATCGCATCGCCCGACGATTTTTCGGAGTTTGTTTTCCGGTTTCACCGCGGCGACGCGTCTAATAATAATTATCATTAACTAAAATAACTGCACACCTCAGGAGCGATTTGAGCAATGCAAAGCCCTACCCTGTCCCGCGCGCCGTTGGCAATGGCCATCGCGTCGCAAAAGAAATTCCGAACAGTCGTACCGGGTGCGTTGCTGACCCTGTTGCTGCTGGGCACGTCTGAAGTCCAGGCAGCGCCGGTGAACGTCAACGTTCCTTCGCAGTCGCTGGCCAGCGCCCTGCAGCAACTGGGTCAACAGACCGACCTGCAAATCCTGTACAGCCAGGACATGGTCAACGGCCTCAAATCGACAGCGGTCTCCGGCAATCTGGAGCCGGAACAGGCATTGAACACATTGCTGCTGGGGAGCGGCATTACGTTTCAACTGACTGGCAACACTGTCTCGCTGGTTCCAATTGCGGGAAACTCCAGCGCGCTGCAACTGGGCGCGACCGCGATTTCCGGCGTGGCACCGGGGCCGACGACTGAAGGCACGCATTCCTACACGTCCGATGAAGTCAGCATCGGCAAGGGCAATATCAAGCTCAAGGACATTCCGCAGTCGGTGTCCGTCGTCACGCGCCAGCGCATGGACGACCAGAACATGAACAGCCTGCAAGACGCGATGCGCCAGGTCACCGGTGTCACCATCAAGACGTACAACTCCGGTTCCAGCCTGAACGACGTCTACATGCGCGGCTTCCTCGTCGACCAGGTGCAGGTTGACGGCGTGTCGCAACCGACCGGCCAGGGCGACATGGGCACCAGCTTCGACCTCGCCATGTACGACCGCGTCGAAGTGCTGCGTGGCCCGTCGGGCCTGTATCAAGGCGCTGGCGAACCTGGGGGCACCATCAACGTGGTGCGCAAGCGCGCCCTGAACAAATTCGCCCTCGGCGGCGAACTGGGCGCAGGTTCCTATGACCACTACCGCTCCATGGTGGACGTCACCGGCCCGTTGAACGATCAGGGCACCGTGCGCGGTCGCTTCATCACCGCTTACGAGAACAACAAATCCTTCGTCGACTCCGCCCAGAACGAACGCCCGATGGTCTATGGTCGCCTGGAATTCGACCTCGACCCGTCCACTACCCTGTCGGTCGGCGGCGCCTACCAGCAAAACCACTCCACGCCAGCGTTCGGTTTGCCAGCCTTTGCCGACGGCAAGTTGCTGGACGTGTCGCGCTCGACCTTCGTCGATGCCAAGTGGAACACCCTGAACGAGAAAGTCTGGGAATCCTTCGCCGAGGTCGATCACGCGCTGGACAACGGCGGTCAGTTCAAGACCACCGTCACCTACCGCGACGCTGAAACGCCGCAGCGAAACTTCACCTGGGCCGACGGTACGGTCGATCCGGCTACGGGTGATAGCTCGGCCGTGGCGTACGACTACTACACCCACATCAAGACCATCGGCGTCGACAGCTTCGTGACCACGCCATTCGAGTTTGCTGATCGCCAGCACGAGTTCACCGTGGGCGCCGAGTATCAGCACTTGGACAAAGACTTCGAATACGGTGGCGGCGAGTACTTCCCGATCAACGTCTACAACCCGGGCAGTATCGATATTCCCAAGAACGACTATGAGCGGGTCAACGGTAACTGGTCCAAATCCGACCAGTACGGCCTCTACACCCGCGCCAAGTTCAACGTCACCGACTGGCTCGACGTGATCGGTGGCAGCCGCGTGACCTGGTACGAAAGCGACGCCAAGAACGCCAACGCCTTCTTCAACAATTTCGGCGAGGCCCACACCAGCATCAACCGCAAGGTCGTTCCATACGGCGCCATCATCGCCAAGCTGACCCCGGAACTGTCGGCCTACGCCAGCTACACCGGTGTGTTCAAGCCACAAAGCGAACTCGGCAGCGACAACACGCCCATCGGACCGCGAAAAGGCAAGCAATATGAAATCGGCCTCAAGCGCGAATTCTACGACGGCCGCCTGAACGCCAGCATCGCGATGTTCCGCATCTACGATGAAAACCGCGCCGAGTTCAACGCCGATACAGGAGGAAACGAAGCACAAGGCAAGGCACGCAGCCAGGGCTGGGAAACCGAGTTGAGCGGTAACCTGACCGACAACTGGAGCATCGTCACCGGCTACGCCTTCACCAGCACCAAATTGGTGAAATCTGACGACGCCACCGAAGGCAACACCTTCAGCACCATCACGCCTAAACACAACTTCAACCTGTGGACCAAATACGACTTCACCGATGGCGCGCTCAAAGACTTCAGCGTCGGCGGCGGCGTGCGCGTTGTCAGCAAGACCTGGTACCAGCGTGATGTGCGCTTCGAACAAAGCGGCTACGGCATCGCCACCGCGCAGGTGGGCTACAAGTTCAACGAGAACCTGTCGGCGACACTGACTGGCAACAACCTGTTTGATCGCAAGTACTATGATCGCGTGGATGGGTCGTGGGGGACTAACTTCTATGGGGATCCGCGGAATTTGACGTTGACGTTGCGGGCTAATTATTGATTGCTGTGCACGTTAAATGTTGAACAAAACCGGGCCGTTTGCGGCCCGGTTTTGTATTTGGGGATGGGTATTACCGGGGCGGCTCAATAGAAGCCGACTTGATTCCAACACAGCGCCCATGGGCGCTGCTGGCCAGAGCGTCTACGCCGACTATCCTCGAACATCTTCCGGGAAATACTGTGGAAGCTTGCAATCCGGCTCACCTGCAATGCAGAGCGCACTGCCGGAATCCATATAGTCCTTGTGAGACCCCTGCCCAATGAAGGCGGAACCATCGCCACGGCAATTCGCGCCATCGGCCCCTTCATCCGCACAGTAAGCAGGCTGACCTTCCCACTGGAAAATAATGACCTGTTCAGGGCTCGGATTACCCGCGACGGTGCGACTCTCGAATTGGCGAACCTGTGGCGCAGCTGCCTGAGTGTCTACTGCTTGGGTTGAGCGTTGGGCATTCGCCTGCGCAGCTTGGTCCTGCTCACGGGCATGTTTGTCTTCTTCGATTCTGGCGACATGCGCATCGAACATCTGCACCATTCGATCGACGGACTCGACGCCTGCCTTTCCGGTGGGTTCGAACAACGTCCACAGATAGAGCTCATCAGACACGCCATTGATGATCCCCAGTGAATGTTTCCCATCGGTAATCTGGAAAGCAACGATTCCTGCAACGCCTGCGATACTTTTCAGAAATCGCTTCGGTACCACGCCGAAAACGATCTTCAGTTGCTTGCCTCCAGCGATATCGGCTGTTGCCGCCACGAGTTTGAGACCACTGGACAGCTCGACCTGCCGGGCTTCGTCGGTGTCCACGTAATCGATATCGACATTGGACAAACGATCATTGTCGTCCAAGGCATCCTCAAGCTCCATGGACGTATCGATGCCCATCCTTTTCAGCATGTTCTCTCGTTGTTCCGGGTCTTGGCCCTTCATCCCGGTCACCGGAATCAGGTCAATGGGAGTCAGCTCTTCGACAGCGTCGATGGCGTTGTTGGAGAACATATAGAACGGAAGATAGAGGGTCAGCGAAACGATAGTCGCGCCGAGCCAAAGCTTAAAAAAAGTGCGCATAGAGCGTCCTTGCTTCTTGAGGTTGGAGGGTGTGCAGCTGCCGGTAATCCGCGTCGGCGTAGGAAAGCTGGCTTTACAGTTTACGAGATACTGGCTACCTGAGCTGTCACTCGAAACGACATCATAATGCCATCATTCAAAATTGTCCGTCCTCCCGAAGTTTTGGGTGGAGTCCGCCCCGTCGCCCAAAATGGCGGAGTGAGTGAAAACAGGTGCCGAAAACGTGCCGCTGACGATTGAACTCGCGCGACGTCCGCTGCTTAACTTGCCGCTGGCTGGAGCCATTTCCGCAGCCCTCCCCTACACCCCGTGTATTACATTGACTTGACCCGCCCATTTGCAGTGATTACCGGCAGTGAACGGCAGGTGTATCCCTTCTGTTAGCGTCGAAACACTGCTTCTCATTGTTGGTACGTCCTCACCGCAGCGATGAGCATCTGCCGGATATGATCCCTCAGGGTAATGGGCTCCAATACTTCTATATCCGCAGCGTTCGCCATTAGAAAAAGTCGCAGCCCTTGAGAGTCGCGAGTCTTGCATGTCAGCAACCATTTGTTCCCGCATGGCTCCAGCTTCTGGTCTTTTTCGAGTGGGTTTTCAGCAAGCCGGTTGTACAGGTTGTCACTTAGAAGAAAGCGCGTTAATTGCGGGGCCGTGTAAACGCTCACAAGGTCTTTCTGTGCTTCGTCTGAGAGAACATCGTAGCCTTCTGGGTCGTTGATATTCCGCTTTCCAGGCTCGACTTTTGTGATTCGATGAAGCATCAGCGCGCAAAGTTTATTGGGACCATTGCTGCTGTATTTACCACGCGGCAATTCAGGATCAGGCTCTTTGCCGAGCCACTTCTCTTCGACAACATAGGCGGAGAGATAAATATTGGAGTCCTGGTGGGACAGCCCCAGCGGTTTTAGTTGGTAGATGCACTCAACACCGTCGGCATCGCGAGGAAGGTACCCAACCTCCAAGGGAGTGTCCTTCATGATGGCTGTCTGCAAACGTTTGAGATGTTCGGGGTTGTGCTTACCAGGCTGCAGTACCGTAAATCGGGTGCCGGAGGTAATACGCTTAGTGAAATCCAGCTTTCGTTCGCAGCCGTCCTGCATGACCAGTTCAGCGTAGTCCCGCAGGCCCTTGAGCTCCTCAGTCGCTGACTGCAGGCCAAAACGTTCGGCGTGCTGGAAGATTGCAGTGAGTGACATTGCGTCTGAAGGTGACAGGACTAGTGAGTGGCTTCGGCCAACCGCTTTCCAGAACAACTCCCTCTTGTCATCTTCCCCCTCTTCGGATTCTACGTAGTTAAGCTCTTTCAGCACCTTCAAGTCTCTGCGGGTGGTTCTTTCGTGATGAACATCACTGCCATCACCATTGCGCGAAACCCAGCCGACCAGTCGCTCGTGAAGGTAGGCGGTACTGACCGATTTGCCGGCTGCAAGAAGGATTTGCCGCAAATAATCACGGCGGTGAGCGCGATTTATCATTTTTTTCGATAGGGACAGGAAGTGACCCTATTTGATTTCATGATGCTCCTCATTGGCAAGGCAATCACGTTGAGCACGTCGCCCCCACCCGCGGGGCAGGCGGATGAAGGAGGCATAAATGAGCAACATCGAGATGTTAAAAGCGCTGGTGTTTCAGGCCGCAACCGGGGGGATCAATGCAACTGATCTGCGTCGGCGGGTGATGCAGGAAAAGATCCACCCAAGCGAGGCTGAATTCCAGTCGATTATTCTGGAGTTACAGGAAGAAGAACGCCTGTATGGCAAAGAGGTTGACGGCCAGTGGATTTACACCGCAATCGACAAGAACGATCCTGGCTTTTCCCCTCTGGAGTACAGCCCACAATTTGCCGAACGGATCATCGCGGCGTCGTGTGGCGAATTCAAAGAAATCGACGTGGATGAGATGATCAGCCAGCTTGACGACATGATCGCGAAAGCGCGATCACGCAAAAACGATAACAAGTAACCGCCCGCGACTGGGCACACGTAAGCCAACCTCAGCACTCGCTACCCACTGAAAGGAAATCGATTCCATGGTTACAGATGTGACGTCTGCCATTAACAACGCCAAACCAGGCATCAAGAAATACCTGGCACTCATGGATCAAGTGGCGAAGGTGAATGTCTCGACGGATGCAGAGTTTCAGCGAGCTTATAACGGGTTCTATCGAGTCCAGCGTCGGCAGGCATCCTGGTATTCCACCTATTACAACCTCATGGAGGAGTTGAAAGGTTCGAAGCCCACTTTTGGTGACGTTCTAGACCGTGTGTACGAAGTAACTGGACGCTACGAACCGTCTTTTTCCAGCAAACTGGTCGCGACGTTATGTGATGACAAGCCTGTATGGGACCAGCACGTCCTTAAAAACATCGGTCAGAAGGCTCCATCCTATGCTTCTCACACCAAGATTCGTGACGCCAAACTCCGCTACGCCGATATCGAAAACTGGTACAAAACTTTTCTGACGTCCGACAAGGGTGTCAATTGGATCAACCAGTTTAACGACCTGATACCCGAGCACGGCAAGCTTACCGATCTCAAGAAAGTGGATTTAATACTCTGGCAGATGCGCGACTAGCGGTTTGATTCGATATTTTTTCGCACTTACCTCGTGTGCAGGAACCGCGCAGCCACTGCGGTTTTGCATAGCTTGTTTAAGCGGCCTACAAGTTACTTCATGAAAGCTACATCACCTTGCGTCGTTGCCTACAGGTACGCCAGAATCCGCCGGCTTGTGCGTCTTGAGCATGGTCTCTATCGTTTCTCCACCACTGCTTATCAGTGGTCGGGTTTGGTAGCCCGTTTCGCTTAGGCGCATAGAGTCACCCATGCAGTCGCTTTCTCAGGGCTCTGATTTATGGTGGCCATGCGCAGGGCTCCTTCGGGAGCGCCGGGGTCCTAATGCGACCGGTCTACCAACCCGCGTATGGCCGCCACCCTTCGTTTGGTAGCGAGGGTGATGGCTCCTTTACTTTTCGCGTTAGGAGTTCCATCTATGCCCAAGGTCACACCAAACCCGCCGGAAACCGATCCGGCCTCCCCCAAAGAAAACCTCGACTCACCCACCGCCCCCACTCCTGATTTCCAACCCTCAATCGCCGACATCAAACCCACCCCGCGCACACTCAGCACAATGTTCATCGTCAATCCGGAATTCGATATCGAAACCCTGCTGGGTTATGCGTGTGAATCGCTGGCCTCGGCCGAGGTGATGGCCAATGATCTGGCTGATCATATGACGGGGTCGTCGCGCAATTCACTGCTGGGCATTTCGCAGGTGATCATGCTGGCGGAGTTGACGGTGAATCGGGCATTGGACCATCTGGATCCGATAGAGGACACGCATTAGTCCGGTGACATGATCGTTCCCACAGAGCGTGGGAACGATTCCTGCCCCTCAACCCAGACTTTCAGTAATCTGCCCCGCCAGTTGCTCCAGCATCCCCGGCACTTCCTGAACCATCTCCCCCATCCGCGCAAAGTCATGGGTCATCCCCGCCTTCACGTCCAGCACCACAGGCTGCCCCGCCGCACGCAATTTTTCGGCCCAGGCCAGGCCTTCGTCGAGCAGCGGGTCGTATTCGGCCAGCCACAACACCGTCGGCGTCAGACCTTGCAAGGTCTCGGCAAACAACGGTGAAAAGCGCCAGTCGCGGCGATCATCGGCGTTGCGTTGATACTGCTGGTAGAACCATTCCAGCGTGGTTGCTTCCAGCAGATAGCCTTCGGCAAAACGTGCGAGGGACGGGCGTTTTTCCACGGCGTCGATCACCGGGTACAACAACGCTTGCAGCCGTGGCGTCAGCGGCCAGGCTTGTGGATTCTGCGCGATGGCGATCGACAACGAGGCCACCAGGCTGCCACCGACGCTGTCCCCCGCCAATGCGATGCGCGTGGCGTCCAGCCCCAAACCACTGGCGCCGGTAGTCGCAAGCCAGCGTGTCACGTCCTCGGCATCGTGGTAAGCGGTAGGGAAACGGTGTTCCGGGGCCAGTCGATAATCCGCCGACAGCACTGCAAAACCACCCGCCAATGCCAGGCGCCGGCACAGGGTGTCATGGGAATCGAGGCTGCCGACCACGCATCCGCCGCCATGGAAATACAGCAGCACCGGACGCTCCTGAGTACCCAGCGACGGGCGAGCGTAGAGGCGCGCGTTGAGCAGATGGCCGTCGCGGGCCGGAATGCTGACCGCAGTCACGGTCAGCGCGCCCATCGGTGCAGCATCGAGCAGCTGCGAGGTTTGCTCGAACTGCTGGCGCGCGTCGGTCGGACTCAGCTCGTGCATGGGCAGGCTTTTTCCGGTGAGGCGGCCGAACTCGGCCAGTTCAAGAAACCCTTCGATGTCCGGGTGCAGTGCCATGGGCAGTCGTCTCCAAAAAATAAAAAGCTCGCCCTATAAACGAACGGTGAAGGCCGTTCATTAGGGCACACAAGCGCAATGCTCTTCTGTGGCGAGGGAGCTTGCTCCCGCTGGGCTGCGCAGCAGTCCTTTTTTGGGGCCGCTTCGCGACCCAGCGGGAGCAAGCTCCCTCGCCACATGTTTTTTGCATGCCTCGATATTTTTCTTGTGTGAACGGCAAACCTTACGGCTGTGACACCACCTCCCGACCGAGTACCGCGACCACGGCGCTCAGACACTCATCCCGTTGCAGGATATCGAAGTGGCTGGCGGTGACGGTTTGCACCTTGCGCAGCCGCGGTTGCTGACGTTCCAGCGCCGCCCGTTCGGCGGTCGGGTTGCCATCGGCCCACCAGCAGCACAGTTCGGCGTGCGGCAGCGGCAAGCTCTCGACCTGCCGTGACAACGCCTTCAAGCGGGTGCTGACCATGAACGTCTGCGCCAGCTCATCGGCACCGAGCAACGCGTAGCCGCTGGCCTGCTCGCCCTCGGTGTCGATCACGGTGCGAATGATCCGCGCAACCGCGTCCTGATCACCCGCAGTTTCGACACTCAATGCCCGGGCTACGACATCACTGTCCATGTTCAAGGTTGCGCCGAGGAACTCGCTCAGGTCCGCGCGCCACTCATCGACACTGGCGACGGCGTTGGCCTGGGTCGGCACAAAACTGTCCACCAGACCGACGAATGCCACCCGCTGGCCCTGCTGCTCAAGCAGGTTGCCGACCAGCAACGCCAGCGCCCCGCCCAACGACCAGCCCAGCAAGTAATACGGGCCTTGTGCCTGTTTGCGGCGGATTGCTCCGACGTAGTCCGCGGCCATCTGATGCAGCGAGGTGTCGTGCCACTGGCGGTCGAGCAGCATGCGGCATTGCACGCCGTACACCGTGCGCTGGCCTTCGAGTCGACGGGCCAAAGGCTCGTAGTCGAACACCGTGCCGAAACCGGCGTGCAGGCAGAACAGCGCCGGCAAACCGTCCACGGGCTGGTTCAACAGCAACAGTGGTTCAGGGCTCTGTTTGACCGTTTGCTCATCGACACCGGACAACCCGGCGATGGTCGGCTTGGCCATCATGTCGCGCAGTTTCAGCTGGAAGTCCGGCTCATTCAGCGCACGCACTTTCGAGATCACCTTGAGGGTGCGCAGCGAATCGCCGCCCAACTCAAAGAAATTGTCAGTGATGCCGACTTTGTCGACGCCGAGCACTTGCTGCCAAATTTCGGCCAGCGCCCATTCCAGCGGCGTGCGCGGGGCCACGTAGTCGCGGCCTTCGAAGGTCGGATCGGGCAAGGCCTTGCGATCGAGTTTACCGTTGGGTGTCAGCGGGAAGCGCGGCAACACCACGATCTGCGTCGGCACCATGTAATCCGGCAGGCTTTCACGCAAGGCTGCCTGGCAACGCAGGCCCAGACCGTCGTCTTCGGCCGCAACCACATAACCCACCAGTTGCGGACCCAGGCCGCTGTCACGCACCACCACCAGTGCGTCATTGACCCCGACCTGCTCGCGCAGACGGGCTTCGATTTCACCCAGTTCGATACGGAAGCCGCGCACTTTGACCTGATGGTCGATGCGCCCCACGTAATCGAACACGCCATCCTCGCGGCGGCGCACCAGGTCACCGGTGCGATACAGGCGACCACCGTCGCGACTGAACGGGTCGGCGACGAAACGCTCGGCGGTTTGCCACGGGTGACGGTGGTAGCCACGCGCAACGCCACGACCGCCGATGTACAACTCGCCGACCATGCCCGCCGGCAATGGGTTGAGGTCCATGTCCAGCACATGCAGGCTGCGAGTGCCGACGCGGCGACCGATCGGCGCGTACATCGCCTCGCAGTGGCCGTCGGCAGCGATTTTCCACAGCAACGGCGTGACCACGGTTTCCGTCGGCCCGTAACCGTTCACCAGATACTGCGGCTTGAGCGTGTGCTTGACCCGCTCGAACGTGGCGTCCGGCACCGCATCGCCACCGAAGCAGTAGATGCGCACCGGCGGCGGATCACCGCCCTGCAGCTCGGCGTGTTCGGCCAGTTGCAACAGGTACGCCGGCGGGAAGCAGGCGACGCTGATGCGTTGACGGTGCAACACCGCCAGGGTCTGCTCGGCGGTCCACAGCGTGTTGTCACGGACCACCAGGGTCGAGCCGCTGATCAGCGCGGTGATCCAGCGTTCATGGGCGCCGTCGAAGGCGAACGACATGAAATGCAGTTCGCGATTGCCCGGGTCCATTTCGTACAGCTCGGCAATCGCCTGCACGTGCATGCTCAACGGCCCGTGGGCCACGGCGACGCTTTTCGGTTTGCCGGTCGAGCCCGAGGTGTAAATCAGGTAGGCCAGTTGCTCGGCGTGGACGTTGCTTTGCGGTGCCGACACTTCGACGTCGAGGTTCAAGCGATCCACGGCGACCATCGGCGTGCCCGGATTGAGTTGCGCGGTGTCACGCAAACGCTCCTGGGTCAGCAGTAAACGCATGTCACTGTCGGCCATCATGTAGCGCAGGCGTTCCTGCGGGTATTGCGGGTCCAGCGGCACGTAAGCGGCGCCGCACTTCATCACCGCCAACAGCGACACCACCAGTTCCAGCGAGCGTTCCATGAACACGCCGATCACGTCTTCGGCCTGCACGCCCTGCTCCAGCAGGTGCACCGCGAGTGCGTCGGAACGACGATCCAGCTCGGCATAACTCAAGCGTTCAGCGTCGTGGTCGGCGTAGCTGAGCACCAATGCGGTGTGCTCCGGTTGCAGGCGCGCCCGCTCGCGGATCAGTTCGTGCACCGGCCGTTCGTGGTCCTCGGCCAGCGTCGGCAGTTCGCCGTCCAGTTGCCGGCCTTCGTCCAGCGTCAGCAAGCCCAACTCGCCCACTGCGCGCTCGGCGTTGTCGCACAGACGCTGCATCAGGCTTTCCATGTGACTGCGCAAAACCTCCACGGTGGCCAGGTCGAACTGATCGCGCGGGTGCATGTACTCGATGCGCAGCCCTTCATCGAGGCTGACCATCAAGTCCATGGCGAAGCTGGTCAGGCCGAAGTCGGAGACGTCTTCGAAGCGCAGCGAATCGCCGTTCCACTCACGCAACGTGCGGTCCACCGGCTGGTTTTCGAAGACGATGATGCTGTCGAACAGCGACTGCCCGCCCTGCCCGGCCCAGCGTTGAATATCGCTGAGCGGGGTTTGCTGGAAGTCACGGATGTCGAGGTTGTAGGCCTGGATTTCGCGCAGCCAGTCACCGACGCTCGCATCGGTCGGCACGCTGTTGACCACCGGCAAGGTGTTGATGAACAGCCCCAACATGTTCTCCGAACCGTTGAGGGTTTCCGGGCGGCCCGACACCGTGGCGCCGAACGTCACCGTGCGTTGACCGGTGTAGCGCTGCAACAGCAACAGCCACGCGGCTTGCACCAGGGTGTTGAGCGTCACTTGCTGCTGCTGGGCAAACGCCTGCAACCGCGCGGTTTGCTGCGCATTCAGGTGCGTGTAGATCGCGTGATAACCCGCTTGCGGCGCCTTCACCGGCAATGCGCGGGCCAGGTGCGTGGCGCCTTCGAGGGCGTTGAGTTTGCCTTTCCAGAACGCCTCGCTGGCCTCGGCCACTTGTTGGCCGAGCCAGTCGATGTAGTCGCGATACGCGGCCACCGGTTCCTGCGCGTCGCCGCTGTAATGCCGCAGCACTTCACCGATCAGGCGCGACACACTCCAGCCGTCCATGAGGATGTGATGGTAGGTCCAGATCAGCCGATAGCGGTCGTCTTCCAGGCGTACCAGCAGCAAACGCAACAACGGCGCACGGTTCAGCGAGAAGCCACGTTCACGTTCATCGCTGGCCAATTGGCGCACACGTTCGACCTGGTTATCCACACCGCGCCAGTCCAGCTCGGTCAGCAGCGCCGGCGCCTGGCGCAGCACCACTTGCAGCGGCTCCTTGTCGCCCTCCCAGAGGAACGCGGTACGCAGGATCGCGTGGCGCTGCGCGGCGTCGGCCCAGGCTTCGCGGAAGCGTGGACCGTCAACGCCACGCACGCCCACTTCGATCTGGTTGACGTACAGCCCCGAATCACCGTCCTGCACCGAGTGGAACAGCATGCCCTGCTGCATCGGCGACAGGGGATAAACGTCGTCCACTTCGTCTGCCGTCAATTCCAGCGCCTGATATTGCGCTTGGCTCAGTTCGAGTTTCAGCGCTGGAGCAACCACCACCAGCGCCGCTTCAACGGCGTCCACAGTCTGGGCAACCGTCGCCAGTTCAGCGATGGTCGGGTGGCTGAACACGTGTTTCGGCGAAATGCTCAGGCCGGCCTTACGTGCACGGCTGACCGCCTGGATCGATACGATGGAATCGCCGCCCAGTTCGAAGAAGTTGTCCTGAATGCCGACCGGCACTTCGAACAAGGCCTGCCACACGTCCTGCAGCGTCGCCTCCACGGCATTGCGCGGCGCGACGTATTCGCGCACCTGCTGATCGGGTTGCGGCAAGGCGCGGCGATCGAGCTTGCCGTTTGGTGTCACGGGCAGTTGCTCAAGCAACAACACATGGCTCGGTTGCATGTGCTCGGGCAACGCGTTGCGCAGGTGCTGCTTCAACGTATCGAGCACCAACGACTGGCCCACCACGTAAGCCACCAGCTGTTTGGATTTACCCACATCCAGCGCGATCACCACCGCCTCGCGCACCTGTGGATGTTCCAGCAGGCAGGCTTCGATTTCGCCCAGTTCGATGCGCAAGCCGCGGATCTTCACTTGATGGTCGATGCGGCCGACGTACTCGATCACGCCGTCCTCGCGATAACGCGCCAGGTCGCCGGTGCGGTACAGGCGCTCGCCCTTTCCGCCGAACGGGCTGGCGACGAAACGCTCGGCCGTCAAGTCCGGACGACGGTGGTAACCCCGCGCCAGGCCGATACCGCCCAAATACAGTTCACCGACACAACCCGGCACTTGCGGTTGCAGGCTGTCGTCGAGGATGTAGGTCACCAGGTTGGCGATCGGGTAACCGATCGGCACGCTGATCGAACCGTCATCGACACACGTCCAGTGAGTCACGTCGATGGCGGCTTCAGTCGGCCCGTACAGGTTGTACAAACCGACGCCGGGCAGCACGCGGAACAGGCTGTTCTGCAAATCCGCCGACAGCGCTTCACCGCTGCACAGGATCTGCCGAAGGCTGGCGCAACGTTCGAAGCCTTCGCCCTGGACAAACGCCTGCAACATCGAGGGCACGAAATGCAGGGTGCTGACCTGATACTGCTCGATCAGACGCACCAGTTGCGCCGGGTCGCGATGGGCGCCGGGCTCGGCGACTGCAAGGCGTGCACCGACCATCAGCGGCCAGAAGAACTCCCACACCGACACGTCAAAACTGAACGGCGTCTTTTGCAGCACCGTGTCGCGTCCGTCCAGCGGATACGCGCCCTGCATCCACTCAATGCGGTTGTACAACGCATCGTGACGGTTGGCCGCGCCCTTGGGTTTGCCGGTGGAGCCGGAGGTGTAAATCATGTACGCCAACGATTGCAACTCGACCACGCACGGCAGGTTTTCGTCGCTCAAGCCTTCGACCAGATGAGCACTGTCGTCCAGGCAGATTGCCGTGGTGCCGGCCGGAATCGGCAATTGCGCCAGCAGATGACGCTGGGTCAACAGCACGCGCACGCCGCTGTCTTCGAACATGTGCTCCAGGCGCTCGCGCGGGTAGTCCGGGTCCAGCGGCACATAGGCACCGCCGGCCTTCATGATCGCCAGCAAACCGATCACCAGTTCCAGCGAACGCTCGGCGGCAATCCCCACCAGCACTTCGGCGCCGACGCCTTGGGCACGCAGGTAGTGCGCGAGGCGGTTGGCCTGTTGGTTGAGTTCGCCATACGTCAGGGTCTGACCGGCGAACACCAACGCCGCAGCGTCCGGAGTTTTCAGCACCTGGGCCTCGAAGCACTGGTTGACCGGACGCACGTCGGGCCAGGTCACGGCGGTGTCGTTGAAGCCTTGCACTTGCTGCTCGGTCTGCGTGGCGTCGAGCAGGCTCAGACGGCCCAGGGCTTGTTGCGGCTCACGAACCATCGCATCGAGCAACGCCACCAGACGAGTGCTCAGGCCGTCGATGGCCTCGGCGGTAAACAGTGTGGTGTCGTAATTGAAGCGCAGGTCCAGGCACTCGCCCAGCTCGGCGGCGATGGCCAACGGGAAACTGGTCTGATCGTGATGGCTGATACCGGAAAACTTCAGCGTGCTTGGATTTCCGCCCTCCAGCGCCTCGGCGACCGGGTAGTTTTCGAACACCAGCAGCGTGTCGAACAGCGCCTCGCCGGAATGCCCGGCCCAGCGCTGCACATCCGCCAGCGGCGTGTATTCGACATCGCGCAATTTGAGGTTGAGCGCCTGCACCTCGTCCACCCATTGGCTGACCGTGCGCTCGGGGTGCGGCGTGGCGATCACCGGCAAGGTGTTGATGAACAGACCGACTTGCTGCTCGATGCCCTGCAACTCGCTCGGACGCCCCGACACCGTGGCGCCGAACGCCACCGTGCGCTGACCGGTGTAGCGCTGCAACAGCAACAGCCACGCCGCTTGCAGCAAGGTGTTCGGCGTGACGCGGGCCTGCCGGGCAAACCCGCTCAGGCGCTCGGTGGCCGCCCGGTCCAGGCTCAGGTGAACGGTGAGATGACCGTCGCCCTGCCCTGCGACCGGTCCCGGCATCGCGCCGGCCAATCGCGTCGGTTCGTTGAACGCTTGCAACTGCTCCAGCCAGAACGCTTCGCACGCGGCGCGATCACGCCCGCCCAGCCACGTCATGTAATCGCGATAACGACCGCCACTCGCCACTGGCATCACACCGGAATAACGCTGCAGCACTTCGCCGAACAACTGCGAGGTGCTCCAGCCATCCAGCAGAATGTGGTGGTTGGTGAAGATCAGGTGATGGGTGTCGTTAGCGGTCTGCACCAGGGTCAGGCGCAGCAACGGCGCCGCCGTCAGGTCGAAACCGCGCAGGCGATCGTCCTCGGCCAGACGTTCCAGGGCCTGCCTCTGATCCGCTTCACTGCGCCAGTCGAGCACGGTCAACGGCAACGTGGCGTGGGCCAGAATCACTTGCAGCGGTCGCGAGCCATTGCTCTCGCTGAAGAATGCTGCGCGCAACACTTCGTGGCTTTCCAACGTCTGTTGCCAGGCGCTGCGGAACGCCTCGACTTCAATGCCCTGCACATCCACTCGCATTTGCGGAATGTAAGCGCCGGCATCCGGGGCGAACAGACTGTGGAACAGCATGCCTTCCTGCATCGGCGACAGCGGGAAGATGTTTTCGATTTCACGCGTCGCCAGCGGCAGTGCATCGAGCTGTGCCTGATCGACACTGACCAGCGGCACATCACTCGGCGTCAGGCCGCCGGCACCGCTGAGGCAGTGTTCGATCAGCTGTTGCAGCTCGGCGGCATAGGCCTCGGCCAGACGCTGCACGGTGTGCTCGGCGAAGACTTCGCGGCTGAAGGTCCAGCTCAGGCGCAGTTGCCCCGCGTAGACCTGACCGTTGATGCTCAGGCCACGGTCCAGCGAGGCGGAAGCACCTTGCTCGGCGCCACCGTTTTCCCGGGCCGGACGCCACGGTGCCTGCTCATCGAAGCTGGCATCGAACTGGCCCATGTAGTTGAAGGTGATTTGCGGCTGCGGCAACGCCTCAAGACCGGCCTGAGCCAGATAGCGCAGGATGCCGAAGCCGATGCCTTTGTCCGGCACCGCGCGCAGCTGTTCCTTGACCGCTTTGATGCTCCCAGCCAGATCGCCCGTCGGGGTCAACTTGACCGGAAAGATCGAGGTGAACCAGCCCACGGTGCGGGTCAGGTCGATGTCGTCGAACAGGTCTTCGCGGCCGTGGCCTTCCAGTTTGACCAGGGTTGATGGCTGGCCAGTCCAGGCCCCCAGGACCCGCGACAACGCCGTCAGCAACAGGTCGTTGACCTGCGTGCGATACGCCGCCGGAGCGTCTTGCAGCAGTTGGCGGGTGAAGGTGCTGTCGAGCACGGTTTCCACGCTCACGGCATGTTGGCTGGCCAGGCTGCCCTGTGGATTATCGGCGGGCAGGTCCACCACCACGTCGTGGTATTGGCGCTGCCAGTAAGCCGTTTGGCGCGCCAGCTCGGGACTTTGCGCATGGGTTTGCAAACGCGCCGCCCAGGCCTGATAGGCGCTGGATTTGGCCGGCAGGCGCAGGGGTTGCGCCTGACGCGCCTGGTCGTAGGCTGTTTGCAAATCTTCGAGTAGCAGACGCCAGGACACGCCGTCCACCGCCAGGTGATGCACCACCAACAGCAAGCGTTGACCGTCCGCGGCCATGTCCACCAGCAAGGCGCGCAACAGTGGGCCGTCGTGCAAACTCAGGCTGGCTTGTGCGGCGTTGCAGTGATCAAGCAGCTCATCGGCGTTCGTGGCCTGCCGCTGCCACAACAGTTCGGCGCTGTTCCAGTGCTCGGCCTGGACCTGCTGCCACACGCCATCCACCTGATGCAAACGCAGGCGCAACGCGTCGTGATGCTCCAGCAGCGCGGCCAATGCCTGTTGCAGGCAGGCGCTGTCCAGAGGCTCGCGAAGTTCCAGCAGCACCGACTGGTTCCAGTGGTCCCGGGTTTCGATGGTCTGCTCGAAAAACCAGTGCTGGATCGGTGTCAGCAGCACATCGCCGCACACCGGGCCCTGGTCGATGACCAGCCCGGCACTGCGCTGGGCGACCTTCGCCAGACTTTCCACGGTCTGGTGTTGAAACAGATCACGCGGGGTGATGCGGATCCCGGCCTGACGCGCACGGCTGACCACCTGAATCGAGATGATCGAGTCGCCACCCAGTTCGAAGAAATTGTCGTCGATGCCCACGCGTTCAAGCTTGAGCACGTCTTGCCAGATCGCCGCCAACGCGGTTTGCATCTCGTCCGCTGGCGCCGTGTAAACCTGCTGCGCCAGCGTGGCGTCAGGCTTGGGCAACGCGTTGCGATCAAGCTTGCCGTTGCTGGTCAGCGGCCAGTGATCGAGCTTGAGCAAATGCGCCGGCACCATGTAATCCGGCAGGCCCGCTTGCAAGTGCTCGCGCAACGCCTGGCGCAAATCTGCGACGTCCTGGGTGACGGTAAACCACGCGACCAATTGCTGGCTGCCATTGATCTCGGGCGCTAGCACCAGCGCTTGCTCGATGGCCGGATGGCTTTGCAGGCGGTCCTGGATTTCTCCCAGTTCGATGCGGAAGCCACGAATCTTCACTTGATGGTCGATGCGTCCGGCGTACTCGATGCTGCCGTCGGTGCAATAGCGCGCCAGATCGCCGGTGCGATACAGGCGCGCCCCCGCCTCGCTGGCAAACAGGTCCGGGACAAACCGCGTGGCGGTCAAATCGGCGCGCTGGTGATAACCCCGCGCCAGGCCGGCACCGCCGACGTAGAGCTCACCGACGCAACCCTTGGCCACCGGGTTCAGGCGCGGATCGAGCACGTACCAGCGCAGGTCGGCAATCGGCTCGCCCAACGGCGAACTGTTGACGCCGTCAAGGTCGGCGCGGGACAACGGCCGGTACGTCACGTGCACGGTGGTTTCGGTGATGCCGTACATGTTGATCAGCAACGTCTTTCGGTCGTCGAACACGTCGCACCACGGACGCAGGCTCGCGACGTCCAGTGCCTCGCCGCCAAACACCACGTAACGCAGGGCCATGCCCTGGGCATTGGCGCAGGCAAACGGCATCAGCTGACGGAACGCCGACGGTGTCTGGTTGAGCACCGTAACCTGTTCATCGCACAGCAGGCGGGCGAAATCTTCCGGGGATCGGCTGATGGCGTGCGGCACCACCACCAGCTTGCCGCCGTAGAACAGCGCGCCAAAGATTTCCCACACGGAGAAGTCGAAGGCATAGGAATGGAACAGGCTCCAGACATCGTCCGCGTTGAAACCGAACCCGTGTTCGGTGGCGCTGAACAGGCGGGTCAGGTTGCTGTGGGGCAGCAGCGTGCCCTTGGGTTTGCCGGTGGAGCCGGAGGTATAGATGACGTACGCGAGGTTTTCCGGGCGGGTCAGGTTCGGCAGGTTTTCGGCAGATACTTCGTTGAACCAGTCATTGGCGTGATCCAGGCAAATCACCTCGATGCCTTCGGACAACGGCAGTCGCGGCAACAACGCGGAGTCAGTCAGCAACAGGCGCGTGCCGCTGTCGGCCAACATGTAGGCCAGACGATCCTGCGGGTATTCCGGGTCCAGCGGCACATAAGCGCCACCCGCCTTGAGGATCGCCAGCACGCTGACGATCATCTCCAGCGAGCGTTCCAGCGCGATCCCCACCAACACGTCCGGACCAACACCGCGTTCGCGCAAACGATGGGCGATGCGGTTGGCCTGTTGGTTCAATTGCGCGTAGCTGAGAGTCACGCCGTCGCAGGTCACCGCGATGGTGTGGGGATGCGCGGCAGCCTGGGCTTCGATCAGTTGATGCGCGCACAGCGTGTGCGATTGGCCGGCCGCGTTTGCCGGGGCGCTGCGGTTCCAGTCCAGCAAAGTCGCTTGTTGCTCGGTTGGGCCGAGCATGCGCAGGTCGGCCAACGCGACCGAGCCGTCGGCGCAAATCGCCTGCAACAGGTTCAGCCAATGCCGCCCCAGACGCTCGATGGTCGCGGCGTCGAACAATTCGGTGGCATAGACAAACGAGGCGCGGATGCCGTCGTCGCTCTCCACGGTGTCGAGCATCAGGTCGAACTTGGTGGTCTTTTCATCCCAGATCAGCGGTTCGACGCTCAGGCCCGGCAAGTCCCAGCGCTGCTGGCCACCGGCATCGCGCTGGTGGTTGAACATCACCTGGAACAGCGGCGTGTGACTCAGGCTGCGTTCGACATCGAGCCCGTCGACCAGTTGCTCGAAAGGCAGATCCTGATGCGCCTGCGCACCCAGTGCCGCGGTTTTGACCTCGGCCAGCAATTGCAGGAATGGCTGATCGGCATGGGGCTGGGTACGCAGCACTTGGGTGTTGACGAAAAAGCCCAGCAGGTTCTCCACGTCCTGACGGGTACGGTTGGCAATCGGCACGCCGACGCGAATGTCCTGTTCACCGCTGTAGCGATGCAACAGGGTTTGCAACGAAGCCATCAGCACCATGAACAGCGTGCAGCCTTCGCGACGAGCGAGATCTTTCAGGTTTATCGCTAGCTCGGCCGGCACCTCCAGTTCGACGCTCGCGCCCTGCTGGCTCGGGATCGCCGGGCGACGACGGTCCGCCGGCAGGTTCAGCGGCGGATGCTCACGGCCCAGTTGTTCACGCCAGTACGCCAGCTGACGTTCGGCTTCGCCGGCCTCCAGCCACAGGCGCTGCCAACGGGCGAAATCGGCGTATTGAATCCCCTGCTCCGGCAGTTGCGGCGACTGCCCCGCGCTCAGTTGCGCATAGCGTTGAGTGAATTCCTGCAACAGGATTGGCAGCGAACCGCCGTCAGTGACGATGTGATGGAACGTCAGCACCAGCACATGCTGCTGCGCGTCGAGGCGGATCAACCGGCAGCGCATCAACGGACCGTGCTGCAAGTCGAACGGCTGCTCGGCGTTGAGACCGACCTGACGTTGCAGTTCGGTTTCGTCAGCGGCGTCGGCCTCGATCAGCGGTGCGTCCATCTGCGGATGGATTTTTTGCAGCACCTGCTGCTCGTCGAAGACGAAGGTGGTGCGCAACACTTCGTGGCGCTGCACCAGCGCGGCGAGGGTTTGTGCCAGCGCTGCACGGTTCAGCTCACCGTTCAGGCGAAAGGCACCGGTCAGGTTGTATGCGGTCGCCTGCGGCTGCATCTGCCACAGAAACCACAAGCGCTGCTGCGCGTACGACGCCGGTAACGTGTCCACCGCCGGGTCCCTGGGCGGGATCGGCAGCAGTTCCAGGGTCAGGCCTTGCGCGTGCATCTTTTCTTGCAAGGCACGCCGCGCCTCCAGGCTCAAGCCGCAGAAACGCTGGGCCAGGGTCATCATTCTGTCCGGTGCAGCACTCATCGCGTGTGTTCCTCATCCACTTCGTCGAACAACGCTTCCAGTGCGTCTACATCGTTTTCTTTGTGTTCACTGTGCTGACGGAACCGCTCGATTTCCGCCGCCAGGCGCTCCAGCGTGTCGCCCTCGAAGAACAGCTTCAGCGGGATCGCCAGGTTCAGTTCTTCCTGAATCCGCGCGCGAATCCGCGTGGCCAGCAGCGAGTGGCCGCCCAGCTCGAAGAAGCTGTCGTGCACGCCGACCCGCTCCACGTGCAGCGCTTCGGCCCAGATCGCCGCCAGGACTTTTTCCAGGTCGGTGCGCGGGGCGACGAAGGCACTGCGGCGTACGTCGAGGTCGAGTAAGGCCTGGCGATTGAGTTTGCCGTTGGGCATCAGCGGGAAGCGTTCCAGCACCTGCAAGCGAACGGGCTGCATATGCTCGGGCAGTGCTTCGCCGAGATGACTGCGCAATTCGTTGAGGCGGATGTCGGCGGTGTCGGCCGGGGAAATCACGAAGCCCAGCAGTTGCGGGCCGGTCGGCGTTTCACGGGCGATGACCGCGGCGTCTTCGATGCCGGGGGCGCTGCGCATGGCGGATTCGATCTCGCCCAGCTCGATGCGGAAACCGCGGATTTTCACTTGATGATCGACCCGCCCCAAATACTCCAACACACCATCGGCGCGGTAGCGTGCGAGGTCGCCGGTGCGGTACAGGCGTTGGCCGGCCTGCTTCGCAAACAGGTCGGGGATGAAGCGTTCGGCCGTCAATGTGGCGCGCTTGAGGTAGCCGCGGGCGATGCCGGCGCCGCCGACGTACAGTTCGCCTTCGACGCCCACGGCCACCGGCATCAGGTCCGGGCCGAGCACGTGAATGCGCATGCCCGGAATCGGCTGGCCAATCGGGATGTTGTCGTCATCCTGACCGAGCGGCAGTTCCCACGCCGAACACCAGACCGTGCCTTCCGTCGGGCCGTATTCGTTGACCAGCGCCACCTGCGGTAAAGCCTCGCGATGGCGTGCGACCAAGGCATTGCTGCACGCTTCGCCGGCCACGATCACACAGGCCAGGGCATGGCTGTCGAGGTGCTCCAGAATCTGCGCGTGGTAGGACGGCAAAGTCAGGTAATGGGAAACTTCTTCACGCTGGATCAGCGCCGCCAGCAGCGCCGGATCCTTGTAGCTGTCTTCGTCCGGCAGGCACAGGGTCGCGCCCTGCCCCAACGCCCAGAAAACCCCGGCCACGGAGCTGTCGAACGAGAACGATGAGAGCATCAGGAAGGCGCGCAACGGCTGACGATAGAACGTGCTGCGTGCGAGGGTCGAGGCCACCGCGTTGGCGTGACTGATCATCACGCCCTTGGGTTTGCCGGTGGAACCGGAGGTGTAAATGACGTAGGCCAGATGGGCGTTGTCGCCCAGCGGACATGGCTGCTCTTGTGACGCGGACCAGACCTCGGCATCGACCATCAGCGAAACCATCCGTTCGCTGTGCAACGCTTCCGGCAGCGGCTGGCAGGCCAGCACCTGACGCGCAGCGGCGTCCTGCAACATGAACGCCAGACGCTCGATCGGGTAGTTCGGATCGAGCGGCAGGTAAGCGGCGCCGGCCTTGAGCGTGCCGAGCAATGCAATGACGATTTCCAGCGAACGCTGACCGTAGACCGCAACGATTTCGTCCGGCGCCACACCTTGGGCGCGCAAGGTATTGGCCACCTGGTTGGAGCGTGCATCCAGCTCGGCATATGTCAGACGCTGGCCATTGACGCTCACAGCGATACGCTGCGGATGCAGGCAAGCCTGTTCGGTGAACAGGTCTTGCAGGTAGCGGCACGGCAATGCCTGCTCGGCGGACAGCGGGTTGAAGTCTTCGATCAAACGGGTCATTTGCACCGCGTTGACCTGAGTGGCCTGGCCCAGCGTCAGCTCCGGCGAAGTCAGCAACTGGCGGCTGAATTCGACAAACTGTTCCAGCCAGGCCGCCAGCATCGACTCAGGTACCGCGCCGGACCGACACGACAGCTGCAAGTGCTCACCCTGAACCCGCAGGCGCAGGACTTCCGGGTTGGCGTCGTCCACTTCGATGTTCGTGTTCGCATCGGCCTGAAACACCAGGCCATAACGCAGTGGCGCCGTGCCTTCGGCGCTCAGCTCGAACTCGTTGAGGCAATCGAGCCAGGACAGCGATTGCTCGACGCTGGCCGCAAACGAGGCCAGCGCTTGCGCCAGGGTCTCGTCGCGGCGGTTGTAGAAGGCCACCGGCAGACGACGGGCGAAACGTCCCAGGGTCGCTTCGGTCTGCTCGTTGCGCCCCGCCACTTCCCAGCCCATCAGCAACTTTTCCTGGTTGCCGATGCGCGCCACGAACGCACTCCACAGCAACAACGCCACGCGCTGCGCTTCGACACCCTGAGCGGCGGCCACGCGCTGCACATCGGCCAGCCATGCCGCGTCGTCGAGCGTGGCCTGATGGCGAGCCAGCGTCACTTCAACAGTTTTTTCAAACGGCAGATGATGGGCCAGCGCGAACTGCTGTTGCAGGTTGCGCCAGAACGCGGCACCTTGATGGCCGATGTCTTCTTCGCGCAGTTCTTCCTGCCACGCGGTGTAATCCAGGTACTGCAAATCTTCCTGATTGTCGGCCAGTGTTTCGCCGCGCAACAGGCTCGCCAGCTCCGCCGACAGCACCCGCAGCGATACTTCATCAAGACTGCTGGCCGGCGCCAGCAGTGTGACGAAATGCTGACCTTCTGCGGTTTGTACGGGCGTCACCACCAACACTCGAGCCGGATCGTCAGCCAGGGTTTCACGGCCGCGGCGCAGGGCTTCGGCCACCGAAGACACGCTGCCCGACAACGTCACCGGCAGCTCATCGCACAGGCTTTGCACAGGCCACTTCATGCCCGGCAATCGGCGATAGACCGTGCGCAGGGTTTCATGGCGCTGACCCAGCTCGTCCAGTGCAAGGCGCAAGGCCTGCGCGTCCACAGCCTGGGCGACCGGAACGGTCAGGGCGGCGAACAAGCTCTGTCCGCCCAGCTCCTGAGCGCGCAAATAGAAGGCTTGCTGGGCCGAAGTCTGGAAAACGTCTACCGAAGGTTCGAGGGCGGTGGTGTTCATGTCGAGTGTCCTTATTCCTGATCCAGGTCGGCGCTTTTCTGCGCGATGGCCATGGCCGTGAGGATTTTTCTGTAGCCAGTGAATTCGTTGCGCGCATGCACGCTGAGGATGTTGTCCAGCAGCACCACGTCGCCCTTCTCCCAGGCGAACTCGACCATCACGTCGCGATAGATGCCTTGCAGGTGACGGATGACGTCGTCGGGAATGGCCGTGCCGTCACCGAAGAAGGTGTTTTGCGGCAGGTCCAGCGGGCCGAATTCACGCAGCAGGTTGTCGCGAATGCTGTCCGGCAGGGTCAGCGCGTTGAAGAAGGTGCCGTGGTTGAACCAGATGCGTTCGCCGGTCAGCGGATGGCGCACGATCGCCGGGCCGTTTTGCCGGGTGCGCAGGCGATTGCCCGACTTCCACTCCGCCTGAATGCCGATTCTGGCGCAGTAGGCTTCGACTTCTGCGCGGTCCTCGCTCTGGAACACGGTCTGCCACGGCAGCCCCATGCCGTCGCCGTAGTTGCGCACGTACATGATGCGTTTACGCTGAAACTCCTCGCGCACGGCCGGGTCGATTCGCGCGAGGATTTCGCGGGTATCGCCGAACGGGGTTTCGCCGCCGGTGGTCGAGGGCGTGTCACAGTAGAAGTACAGGTGACGCGGGAACACCGGCGAATAGGAATGCTCGTTGTGCGGGAAGATTTTCTCCGCTGCCGGGTAGTCGGTGGAGCTGTAGATCTTGAACTGGCCGGTGATCTGGGTCCGTGGCGAAGCGCGAAACAGGTACTCCAGGGCCCCGTCGGAAATCGCCGCCACGCAGCGGTTGAACTCGGCAATGTCGGCCACCTGGAAGCCACGGAAAAGAATTACCGCGTGGGCCAGCAGCTTGCTTTCGATCAGCGCGCGATTCTCCGTCGCCCACTCCACCAGGCTGACGCCGGGCACCGCCGGGCGGCACACCAGGGGCATGCTGGCACCGTCGAACATCGGCGCAAAACTCACCAGCCGGGTCGGGTCGGTGGACAGGCTCTTGCGTGCACCGCGACCGATTTTGGGAATGGACTTGGTGGTTGAAACAGTCATAAACCCCTCCAGAAAATGATGACGGCGGCGCCCGATTGGCGCCGCCGCAATGAATCAGTCCGCCGTGCTTTGCGTTGCCGGCGTGCCGCGACGGCGCTTGATCGCCATGCGCCCGCCCAGCAACGCCTTGCGCTGTTCGTTCAGGCGCGCATCGGCGCGGCGCTGCACATCGGTGGCCAGGTCCAGCAATTGGCTGACCGTCAGCTCGTCGGCGCGCAACAACGCTTGCAGTACCGCCTCGATTTGTTCGAACAGGCTTTGCAGCGTGCTCGGCAAGTACTGCCCGGCGGGTGTTTCGAAACTCAGGTGAATGTGTTCGGCCTCGTTGTAGAACGCAGCGACCATGCCGATCTCGGCGGCTTGCCGGCCCGACGGGAAATCCTCGACCAGCAGGCCGTCCATGGACGGCAATCGACCGACGCCTTCCTGGTAGATCAACTTGATGTCGAACAACGGCGACCGCCCGGCCCGACGCGGCAAACGCAACGCTTCCACCAGTCGCTCGAACGGCAGGTCCTGATGGTCCGAAGCCTCCAGAACCGCGCGGCGACAGGCTTGCAGCAGTTGCCCGGCAGCCTCGTCAGCGTTCACCTCCACTTGCAGCACTAATTGGTTAACGAAGAAGCCGACCATTTGTTCAAGCTCAACTTGATTTCGGTTGGCGATATCGGTGCCGATGCGCACACGACTGACCTCGGTGCGCTGACGCAACACCAGGGTGAAGCCGGCCAATAGCACCATGAACAGCGACAATCCACGCTGTTGAGCGAAGTCGCGCAACTGCTGACTCAAGGTCGCATTCAAGGTGAAATGGTGGCTGGCGCCTTCCTGCGCCTGACGCTGATCGCCGTCGCCCGGCAGCTCCAGCACGGCTTGCGGCTGGCCAAGGCGCGCCTGCCAGTAATCGAGCTGACGCTGCAGCTCGCCGCCCTGCTCCAGCCACTGGCGCTGCCATCTGGCGAAGTCGGCGTATTGCACGACCTGTTCCGGCAACGGCGCGACGCCGCCCCGGTTGAGGGTCGGATACAGCGTCACGAACTCATTGATCAGAATCCGGAACGACCAGTCATCTGCCGCGATGTGGTGCACCGTCAGCAGCAACACATGCTCCTGATCCGCGACCTGCAACACCCGCACCCGCAGCAACGGGCCATGGCGCAAATCGAACGGCCGGGCGACTTCTTCTCGGGCCAGTTGCGCGGCTTCGGCGTCCGGGTCTGGCAAATGCCGCAGGTCGCTGGCAACGAAACTCAACGGCAGTTCAGTGTGTACCCGCTGCCAGGCGTGACCGTCTTTCTCATGGAACGTGGTGCGTAACACAGCGTGGCGTTGCACCAGGGTTTCAAAGGTTTGCTGCAACGCCGACAGGTTCAACTCGCCGCGCAACCGCAAGGCGCCGGGCATGTTGTACATCGAGCTGTCGGGCTCGAGATTCCACAAGAACCACAACCGTTGCTGGGCAAAGGACAATGGCTGGCGTTCGCCGGAAAGGTCCGCCACCAGCGCCGGGCGTTCGCAGACGTGCCGCAGGCCTTGCACCTGAGCGGCGAAATCCTGCAGGCGCGGGTGTTCGAACAGGCTGCGCAAACTCACCGACAGGCCCAGGCGCTGGCGAATCTGCGAGACGATCTGCGTGGCCAGCAACGAATGCCCGCCCAGCTCGAAGAAGCTGTTTTCGCGATCGACACGGGTGACGTGCAACACCTGCTGCCAGATCTGCGCCAGCTCGATTTCCAGCTCGCCTTGCGGTGCGGTGCCGGCCACCGTTTCCCAGACCTCAGGCGCAGGGAGCGCGGCGCGGTCGAGTTTGCCGTTGCGGTTGAGCGGCAATGCGCTCATCACCACCAGTTGCGCCGGCAGCATGTAGTCCGGCAGACGCTCGCCCAAAGCCTGGCGCACGGTTTCGGTGAGCTGACGCGAGTCGGCGTCCGACAGCGTTGGCACGACGTAGCCGATCAACTGCTTGCCAACGACGCCTTCCTGCACCAGCACCACCGCTTCGCTGATCATCGGCAAGCCTTGCAGGTGCGCTTCCAGTTCACCGAGCTCGACGCGGAAACCACGGATTTTCACCTGGTGATCGATGCGCCCCAGGTATTCCAGCGCGCCGTCTTCGCGATACCGCGCCAGATCGCCGCTGCGGTACAAGCGTGCGCCCGGCGTGGTGGAAAACGGATCGGCGATGAAGCGCTCGGCACTCAGTCCCGGACGCTGGTGATAGTGCTGGGCAATGCCGGCGTCACCGCCGATGCACAACTCGCCCACGCAACCGGTGGGCAGTAGATGGCCCTCGGTGTCCAGCACGTACAAGGCCCGACCGGGCAACGCGCGGCCAATCGGCACGCCGATCAGGTTTTGCGTGTCGGCCAAGGTGCACAGGTGCGTGCTGGAGACCACGGTGGCCTCGGTCGGCCCGTAGGTGTTGAGCAGGCGCACATCACCAAGACCGGCGGCATGCCAGAGCTTCAGGCCTTCCAGCGACATGGCTTCGCCACCGACGTGGACCTGACGCAGCCGACCTTTGTCGCGCTGAGGCTGCGCCGCCCATTCCTGGGCCAGCAAATACCAGTACGCTGCAGGCAAGTCCGCCAGGGTCACGCCCTGTTCGATGATTTGCCGGTACAAGGTGTCGGTATCCCACAGTTCATCACCGCGCAACACCAGCGCCGCGCCCACGCACAGGGGCGGGTAGCACTGTTCGACAAAGCCGTCGAAGCTGAACGTGGCGAATTGCAGCACGCGGTCATCGGCGCTGAGTTGCGAATAGTCCGCCGCAATCACGCAGAATTCGCGCAACGCGGCGTGGGCCAGGCACACACCTTTCGGCCGGCCGGTGGAGCCGGAGGTGTAAATCAGGTACGCGAGGTCTTCGGCGCAGGCGAGGTTGACCGGGTTGCTCATGGAGTAGCCGGCCAGCGACGCCGCCGTCAGTGCCAGACGCGGCAGGCCTTCGGGCAATGCGACATCCGCCAGCAGTTCCGGTTGCGCCAACAGCAGGTCCATCCCGCTGTCTTCGATCATGTAGGCCAGGCGTTCGGCCGGGTAGTCCGGGTCCAGCGGTACATAACCGGCGCCGGACTTGAGGATCGCCATGAGGCTGACGATCATCTGCGCATTACGCCGCACCGACAGGCCGACCCGCTGCCCCGGCGCCACACCGTGCTCGCGCAGGCGATGGGCAAGCTGGTTGGCCTGAGCGTTGAGCTGTGCATAAGTCAGTCGCTCTTCGCCGACGATCACGGCCAATGCGTCGGGGGTGCGTGCGGCTTGTTGCTCGAAGCGTTGATGCGCCAGCAATGGACTGTCCAGCAGCGGCGCGGCGGGACGCGAGCCCCGCAACACCTGGGCTTTTTGCTTGGCATCCAGAAGGCTCACGGCCCCTAGAACCTGTTGCGGCTGTGCGACGAATTGCTCCAGCACCTGCAGCAGGTTCGCGCCCAGCCGCTCGATCTGCACGGTGCTGAACAAAGCCTGATCGAAACTGAATTCCAGGCGCAGGCTGGCGCCGACTTCGATGCCGAGGGTCAGCGGGTAACTGGTGATTTCGTGATTGCGCAATGCGCCGAAGGTCAGTCCCGCCGGCGCGCCTTGCTTCAGCGCTTCGGCCACCGGGAAGTTTTCAAACACCAGCAGACTGTCGAACAGCGCGTTGCCCTGCTGTCCGGCCCAGCCCTGGATGTCGTAGAGCGGCACATGCTCGAACTCACGCAAGCTCAGGTTCAGCGCTTGCAGCTCGTTGAGCCATTGGCTGACCGGCTGCGTCGAGTATGGCGTAGCAATGATCGGCAAGGTGTTGATGAACAGGCCCAACTGTTGCTCGATGCCCGGCAACGGCGCGGATCGCCCGGCAATCGTCGCGCCGAACGCCACGCATGCTTGACCGGTGTAGCGCTGCAACAGCAGACCCCACGCGCCCTGCAACAAGGTGTTGAGAGTGATCTTCTGCTGCCGGGCAAACTCGGTCAGACGCTGCATGGCGGCGCTTTCGAGCGTCAGGTGATGCTCGCCCATGCCGCGCCCCTCGACCGGCGTCGGCAAGGCTTGCGCCAGCAGCGTCGGCGTTTCGAGGGCGGCCAGCGCCTGCTTCCAGAACTGTTCGCCCGCCGCCAGTGGCTGTTGCTGAATCCAGCCCAGGTAGTCGCGGTATTGCCCCAGGGGTTTGGCCAGTGCCTGCCCGGCGTAATGCTGAATCACTTCGCCGAGCAACTGCGCGTTGCTCCAGCCGTCCATGAGGATGTGATGACTGGTGTAGATCAGGTGCCACGCGTCGCCGCCCTGACGCACCAGCATCAGGCGCAGCAGCGGCGCGGCGCTGAGTTCGAAACCACGGCTACGCTGTTCGGCGGCCAGCGCATCGAGGTCGATATCGGCGGCCTCGATCACCTGCAATTGCAGGTCGATCTGACGATGAATGACCTGATGCGCAGACTCCAGACCCAACCAATGGAAACTGCTGCGCAAAATGTCGTGGCGGTTGATCGCCGCTTGCCATGCCCGACCGAACGCCGCCAGGTCCAGCCCCTGAATATCGAGGCGCAGTTGATTGATATAGGCCTCGGCCTGCGGCTCATACAAGGTGTGGAACAACATGCCCTGCTGCATCGGTGTTAGCGGATACATGTCCTCGATGGCCGGGGCCGCGACAGGCAACGCGTCCAGCTGCGCCTGGTTGATCCGTGCCAGCGGGAAGTCCGACGGCGTGACCTGCCCCGTCGGGGTTACGCAGCAATGTTCGATCAGCGCGGTGAGTTCTTCGGTGTAGGCATCGGCCAGTTGCTGAACGGTGCTGTCGGCAAACATGTCGCGACTGAAGCCCCATTGCAACGAGAGTTGACCGCCATAGACCTGGCTTTCCAGGGTCAGCCAGTTGGCCAGCGGCGCGTCGTCACCCTGGGCATGACCGCCGCTTTCCAGCGCCGGTTCAAACAGCACGTCCTCATCGAACTGACGGTCGAACTGGCCGAGGTAGTTGAAGGTGATCCGTGGTGCCGGCAATCCTTGCAAGGACTGACGCTGAGCCGGCTCGCCGAGGTAGCGCAGCAACCCGTAGCCGAGACCTTTATCGGGGATCGCGCGCAGTTGTTCCTTGATCGTCTTGATCGCGTTCGCCGTTTCCGCGTGAGGTTGCAGGCGTACCGGGAACAAACTGGTGAACCAGCCTACGGTGCGCGTCAGGTCGAGGGCGTCGAACAGGTCTTCACGGCCATGGCCTTCGAGCTGGATCAGCGTCGAGTGATGCCCGGTCCAACGGCAAATCACCCGCGCCAGCGCCGTCAGCAGCAAGTCATTGACCTGAGTGCGATAGGCCGCCGGGGCTGTTTGCAGCAGCTGCCGCGTCAACCTGGCGTCGAGCTTCGATTCGATCTTGTGGCCGTGGCGATGCTGCAGGCTGCCCAGCGGATTTTCACACGGCAGGTCGCGGGCATCGGCGTGTTGCGCCTGCCAGTACGGCAGTTGCTGATCCAGGGTGCGGGCATGCTCTTGCAGGTGTCCGGCCCAGTGTTGATAGGCGCTGGTTTTCTCGGGCAACGTCGCGGCGCTGCCAGCGGCCAATTGGGCGTAGGCCTGCTGGAGGTCTTCGAGCAGAACCCGCCACGACACGCCGTCCACCGCCAAATGGTGGATCGCCAGCAACAGGCGTTGCGTGCCGTCCTCGAGGCTGACCAGCAACGGGCGCAGCAACGGCCCATCGGCCAGATCAAGGCTGCGTTGCGCTTCGTCGCACAGCGCCGACAACGCCTCGCTCGAGGACGCCTGCCGCTGCCACAGTTCCGCCGTTTCGACGGGCGATCCGTGGCACTGCTGCCAGCCATCGACACCCTGGGTGAAACGCAGGCGCAAGGCATCGTGATGGTTGATCACCGCGACCAGCGCGGCTTCAAGGGCTTGAGGGTTCAGCGCTTCGCGCGGCGTCAGCAGCAAGGACTGGTTCCAGTGTTGCGGCTGCGCGATGGCTTGCTCGAAAAAGTAATGTTGCGCCGGGGTCAGCAGCACCTCGCCGCTGACCGGCCCTTGATCGATGGAACTGCGATTGTCGAACGCCGCCACCAGCGCCAGGCTGCGCACCGTCTGGTACTGAAACAGGTCGCGTGGACTGAGGCGGATGCCGGCCTGACGGGCGCGGCTGACCACTTGAATGGAGATAATCGAGTCGCCGCCCAGCTCGAAGAAGTTGTCTTCGAGTCCCACGCGCTCCAGACCCAACACGTCCTGCCAGATCTGCGCCAGCGCCGTCTGCATGGCATCTTGCGGCGCGACGAACGCGTGTTGCGGCGCCGCATCCGGTTGCGGCAAGGCCTTGCGGTCCAGTTTGCCGTTGGCGGTCACTGGCAGGGCATCCAGTGGCATCAGGTAGGTCGGCACCATGTATTCCGGCAAGCTGCTCAGCAGCCAGGCCTTGAGGGTTTCCGGCCACTGCGGCTCGACGTTTTCCAGCACCGCGTACGCCACCAGATGCTTGCCGCCCTGCACCAGGACCACGGCTTCGCGCACCAGCGGATGCTGCATCAGGCGGGTTTCGATTTCCCCCAGCTCGATACGCAGGCCGCGCAACTTCACTTGATGGTCGAGGCGGCCGAGGTATTCGATCACCCCATCGGCACGCTGGCGTACGCGGTCGCCGGTTCGGTACAGACGCGCACCGTCATGGAACGGGCACGGCACAAACCGCTCGGCGGTCAACCCCGGACGGCGGTGATAACTGCGCGCCAGACCGGCGCCACCCAGGTACAACTCCCCCGCTACACCCGCCGGCACCGGCAGCAACTGTGCGTCCAGAACATGGGTACGCAGGTTGGCAATCGGCCGGCCGATCGGCACGCTGTCGGCGCCTTCATCAACGCAGGTCCAGTGGGTCACGTCGATGGCCGCTTCGGTCGGACCGTACAGGTTGTACAGCCCGGCGCCCGGCAGTTTGGCGAACACCTGATGTTGAGCGTCCAGTGGCAAGGCTTCACCGCTGCAGGCGATGCGTTTGAGGCTGGCACAGGCTTCAACGCCCGGCTCGTGGATAAACGCCTGAAGCATCGACGGCACAAAGTGCAAGGTGCTGATGCCGAACTCGCCGATGAGGCGGATCAGCCGCGCCGGTTCGCGATGCGCGCCCGGCGGCGCCACCACCAGACGGGCGCCAGTCATCAGCGGCCAAAAGAACTCCCAGACCGACACGTCGAAACTGAACGGGGTTTTCTGCAACACCGAGTCGCTGCCGTCCAGCCCGTACGCCTGTTGCATCCAGCACAAACGATTGACCAGCGCCGCATGGCTGTTCCCGGCGCCCTTGGGCTTGCCGGTTGAGCCGGAGGTGTAAATCACGTAGGCCAGGTTCAAAGGATGCACCGACACCGACAGGCAGGTTTCGCGGTAACCGTCCAGCCAAGCCTCGTCCTGATCCAGTGCAATGACCTTGATGCCCTCGGTCGGCAGCGTGCCGACCAGAGCGCTTTGGGTCAGCAACACGCCAATCGCACTGTCTTCGATCATGTAGGCCAGGCGCTCCACCGGGTATTCCGGATCGAGCGGCACATAGGCGCCGCCAGCCTTGAGAATTGCCAGCAGGCCAATGACCATTTCCAGCGAACGCTGGACGGCGATCCCGACCAGCACATCGGGACCGACACCCTGCTCGCGCAGGTAGTGGGCCAATTGATTGGTGCGCGCATTGAGCTGTGCATAAGTCAGCTGGCGATTGCCAAACACCAGCGCGGGCGCCTCGGGCGTGCGCGAGGCCTGGGCGTGGATCAATTCATGAACGCATTGCTCGACGGGATAAGTTTCGGCGGTGCGGTTCCAGTCATGCACCAGCACCTGCTGTTCCTCCGCCGCCAGCATCCGCAGCTCGCCGACCCGCTGATTCGTATCGACCACCATCGCCTGCAACAGGCGCGTCCAGTGCTGCGCCATGCGTGCGATGGTCGGTGCGTCGAACAAGTCGCTGGCGTAGGTCAGTGCGGCGTGCAGCTTGCCGCTCTTTTCATAGGTGTCGAGGGTCAGGTCGAACTGCGTGGTGCGCCCTTCCCACTCGATTGCATCCAACACCAGACCGGAGGCGGTGCTGATGCTGGACATGTCCGCGACTTGCGGCTGGTGGTTGTACATCACCTGGAACAGCGGCGTGTGGCTGAGGCTGCGTTCCAGTTTCAGCGCTTCGACCAGACGCTCGAACGGCAGGTCCTGATGGGCCTGGGCGCCGAGGGCGGTCTCCTTGATGGCGCGCAACAAATCGTCGACGCGGGTCTGGCCGTCAAGCTGTGTGCGCAGCACCTGAGTGTTGACGAAGAAGCCGATCAGGCCTTCGATTTCCGCTCGGTTGCGGTTGGCAATCGGCACGCCGACACGGAGATCGGTTTGCCCGGTGTAGCGATGCAGCAGCACGTTGAACGCACCGAGCAACAGCATGAACAGGGTGATGTTGTGTTTCTGCGCAGTGGCACGCAGTTGCTCGGCCAGTTGCGGGTCGACAGCGAACTCGTAACGAGTGCCGCGATAGCTCGGCATTGCCGGGCGCGAGTGATCGGTGGGCAGTTCCAGCACCGGGTGTTCGTCGCCGAGTTGCGCCTGCCAGTAATCCAGTTGACGCGCCTGTTCACCCGCCTCCAGCCAGCGGCGTTGCCACAAGGCGTAGTCGCTGTACTGGATCGGCAACGGCGCGAGTTGCGGTTGTGCACCGGCCTCGAAGGCGTCGTAGCAGCGGATGAACTCATCAATCAGCACGTTCATCGACCAACCATCGGAAACGATGTGGTGCAGGGTCAGCAGCAGGACATGTTCCTGTTCGGCGAGTTTGAGCAAGGTCACGCGCAGCAACGGACCGACCGAAAGATCGAAGGGCAACACCGATTGCTGCTCCGCCGCCTGGGCGACGGCACGTTCGCGCTCAGTGGCCGGCAATGCGCTGAAATCCACCTGCTTGATGACCAGCGGCGCGCTGGCCGGCACTTGCAGCAAGCTGTCGTCGGCCTGACGCTGGAACACCGTGCGCAGGGTTTCGTGACGCTCCACAAGACTGGCAAAGGCCTGTTCCAGCGCAGGCAGGTTCAACCGCCCGGTCAGACGCACCGCCCCCGGCAGGTTGTAGGCGCCACTTTGCGCGTCCAGTTGCCAGAGAAACCACATGCGTTGCTGGGCGTACGACAACGCCTGGCGATCCTCGGCCTCGACGCCGGCAGGAATCGGGAACCGGGCGAAATCAATGCCTTCCTTTTGCAAGGCCGCAAGGAACATCTGGCGCTTTTCCAGGGGCAACCCGATAAACCGGCGAGCAAGTTTCAAGGAGTCTTCAGCATTCATTTCTAAGCATCCGGATCAGTGGCGGGAAGCACAAAGGCACGTCGTCCCTATAAAACGAATGCAGACCGGAAAAATTAGCGAATGAGAACAAGTGTCAGCGGAGGCGGATCGCGGGATGTCAGGTTGCGGCAAATCAAATGTAGGAGCGAGCTAGCCCGCTCCCAAATCTGGCCGTGTCAGGCAGTGGCAGCCATGGCGTGCCGGCGATGGTGAACATCGAGCTGGTCCTTGATCACCCGCAACACCTTGGCTTCGTGCTCATGGATGAAGAAGTGACCACCGGCCAGCATGTCCACGGAGAAGCTGCCGTGGGTTTCCCTGCTCCAGCCGATCAGCTGTTCGGTGGTCGCGCGATCAGCCTTGCCGCCAAGCACGTGCACCGGGCATTTCAGCAACGGACGCTGGATCGGCTCGAAGCGGCCGCACAGCAGGAAGTCTGCACGCAGGATCGGCAGCGTCAGGCTCATCAGCTCTTCATTGGCCAACACTTCTTCACTGGTGCCATTGAGGGTGCGCAGTTGCTCGATCAGCTCGGCATCGGTTTTCGGATCGGCAAAACCCTGGTCGTAGTCAGCCCGCATCGTCGGCGCGGCGGTGCCTGAAGCGAACAGCGCCACCGGCTCAGGGCAACCCAGCGAGTGAAAGGCGTGGGCCATTTCGCAGGCCAGCAAAGCGCCGAGACTGTGGCCGAACAGGGCGTACGGCGCCTTGAGCGTGGCTTTCTGTTCCTGGGCGAGTTGCAGCGCCAGGTGCCGCATGTCGGTGTGCAAGGGCTCGCCGAACCGCGCGCCGCGCCCCGGCAGTTCCACCGGTTGCAGCTTGAGCCACTCCGGCAGTTTGCGCCGCCAGCGGCTGTAGACCATGGCGCTCGCGCCTGAATAGGGCAGGCACAGCAATGTCAGCTGGGTCACCGGGCTTACCTCGAAAAGTTGTCTGTAAAGAGAACGGATGAGCGCCGCGGGGAATTAGGTGGATACTGAATTGTGGCGAGGGAGCTTGCTCCCGCTGGGCTGCGAAGCGGCCCCAGAACCAGCCGCCTCTGTATGCCACGTAACACTTGGCTGAGGGGTTTACGACGGCTTCGCCGCCGAGCGGGAGCAGGCTCCCTCGCCACAGAATGGGTGAATGAATTACTTGAGGTGACGGAAGCTTTGGATTGCGGAACCGAGAACGACAGCCCCCGCCACGATTGCCACCCAGAACCCGCTGCGTGCACCGAACGCATCCACCAGCCACCCTGAACTGGCCGCGCCAATCGCCACGCCAATGCTCAACCCGGTGACCAGCCAGGTCAGCCCTTCGGTGAGTTTGGCCGGCGGCACGATGCGCTCCACCAAGGCCATCGCCACAATCAGCGTCGGGGCAAAAAACAGCCCGGAAACGAATACCGCCAGCGACAACCCGAGAATGTTGCTCGCCAGCAACAACGGCAACGTAGTCACCGCCGTCGCCACCCCGCCATACAGAAACAATCGCGGCAACGGCACTTTCGAGCGCAACGCCCCGAACGCCAGCCCGGCCAGGCACGAGCCGATGGCATACACCGACAACACAATGCTCGCCGCCGCCGGTTGGCCCTGTTGCTGGGCGAACGCCACGCTGACCACATCGACCACGCCGACAATGGTGCCCATGGCAACCATCAACAGCATCAGCAATTGAATCTCGGCGGAACGAATGATCGAGCCCTGATGGTGTTCTTCATGGGGATGAATCGCCGGCTCCGTGTCCCGTTGCAGGACAAACGCCGTGACGCCAATCGCCAGCATCAGCAACGCCGCCAACGGCCCCGCTTCGGGGAACGCCACCACGCACAGGCCCACTGACAGTGGCGGTCCGACAATGAAGCAGACTTCGTCGAGCACCGATTCCAGGGCGTACGCGGTCTGCAATTGTGGCTGGCCGCGATAGACCTCGGTCCAGCGCGCCCGCACCATCGCCGACATGCTCGGCATGCAACCGGCCAGCGCGGCGAACAAAAACAACGTCCAGTTCGGCGCCTGCAAACGCGTGCACAGCAACACCAGCAGCAATGCCCCGCCACCGATCAGCGCTGACACCGGCAAGATCCGGCGTTGCCCGAAACGGTCCACCAGACGCGAAACCTGTGGCGCGCAAAACGCCGTCGCGAGGGCAAACGTCGCCGCCACCGCACCGGCCAGCCCGTAACCACCTTGCAACTGGGAGAGCATGGTGATCAGGCCGATACCGGTCATGGAAATCGGCATGCGCGCGATCATCCCGGCCAGCACGAAAGCCCGGCTGCCTGGGGCTTTGAACAGTTCGCGGTAGGGGTTGGCCATGGTTCGGCTCTCGATAAGGGCCTGCAAGTTGCCATAAGGCTGAGCGAGGGGAAAGCGGGGAATTGTTGGTTGAATGTGAAGGCCTTGAAGATCAAAAGATCGCAGCCTTCGGCAGCTTCGACAGGAGATCGCATTCCAATGCAGGAGCTGCCGAAGGCTGCGATCTTTTGAGCTTGCTGCTGAACTCTCCACCATCCAGACCAGTCTGCTGATTAAGCCCACATCTCAAGGCGCTAACCTTCCGGAGGCATGAGCCTTGATCCGGAGTTTCGCAGCAATGGCTGATCATCATCCCGAACGACAAAGCGCTATCGACGCCCACGGCATCATTGGCGACATGCGCAGCGCGGCATTGGTCAACGATAAGGGCAGCGTGGATTTTTTCTGCTGGCCGGAATTCGACAGCCCGTCGATCTTCTGCTCGTTGCTGGACGCGCCCGAGGCCGGCATTTTCCAACTGGCACCTTACCTGGCCGATGCCCGCCGCGAGCAGATCTATCTGCCCGACACCAACGTGCTGCAAACCCGCTGGCTCAGCGACAGCGCGGTGGTCGAAGTCACTGACCTGCTGCCCATCGGCGATAGCGAAGATGATCTGCCGGTGCTGATGCGCCGGGTTCGGGTGGTCAGCGGCCAGGCGACGTTTTACATGCGCTGCGCCGTGAGGCATGACTATGCTCGCGCCAAAACCCGCGCGCACCTGGACGAAAAGGACGTGGTATTCGAGGCAGCCGATCAACCGTCCATGCGCCTGTCTTCGGATCAGGTGTTGCGTATCGACGGCAACACGGCGGTGGCCGAATTCACGCTGGAACAGGGCCAGGGTGCGCAATTCCTGCTGGGCGGCGTCGACGATCCCCGCTTCAAGGACGGGGCCGCGGACTTGTGCATGGAGCGCACACTGAAGTTCTGGCGCGACTGGACCGGCCAGTCCAACTACCGCGGTCGCTGGCGGGAAATGGTCAACCGCTCGGCCCTCGCGCTGAAGCTTTTGACCTCACGCAAACACGGCGCAATCCTCGCCGCCGCCACGTTCGGCCTGCCGGAAACGCCGGGCGGTGAACGCAACTGGGATTATCGCTACACCTGGATCCGCGACGCCTCGTTCACGGTCTATGCCTTCATGCGCCTGGGGTTTGTCCAGGAGGCCAACGATTACATGCGCTGGCTGCGCGGGCGGGTCAGCGACTGCCACGGCAAACCGATGAAACTCAACATTCTCTACGCCATCGATGGCCGTCAGGAACTGCCGGAAACGGAACTCTCGCACCTCAGCGGACATGGCGGGGCCACGCCGGTTCGCATCGGCAATCAGGCTTACGACCAGATCCAGCTCGACATCTTCGGCGAGCTGATGGATGCGGTGTACCTGGTCAACAAGTACGGCGACGCCATCTCCCATGAAGGCTGGAAACACGCGGTGGACGTGGTCGATCAGGTCTGCGAAACCTGGCAGCAAAAAGACGTCGGCATCTGGGAAATGCGCGGCGAGCAGCATCATTTCCTGCACTCTCGATTGATGTGCTGGGTCGCGCTGGACCGGGCGATCCGCCTCGCCTCGAAACGCTCCCTGCCCGCCCCGTTTGCCCGCTGGGACCAGACCCGTCAGGCGATCTACGTCGACATCTGGGAAAATTTCTGGAACGAAGAGCGCGGGCATTTCGTCCAGCACATCGGCGGCACCGCGTTGGATGGTTCGATGTTGCTGATGCCGCTGGTGCGCTTTGTCAGCGCGAAAGATCCGCGTTGGTTATCGACCCTCGAAGCCATCCAGAAAACCCTGGTACGCGACGGCATGGTCTATCGCTACCGCAACGAAGACAGTCAGATCGACGGCCTCACCGGCACCGAAGGCGCCTTCGCTGCGTGTTCGTTCTGGTATGTCGAATGCCTGGCCCGGGCCGGCCAGGTGGAAAAGGCGCACCTGGAGTTTGAACAATTGCTGCGGTACGCCAATCCGCTGGGGTTGTACGCCGAAGAGTTCGACAGCCATGCGCGGCATCTGGGCAATACACCACAAGCGCTGACGCACCTGGCGCTGATCAGCGCGGCGAGTTTTCTGGACCGGAAACTGAGTGGGGAAAAAAACTACTGGCAGCCGTGAGACCGAGACGCTTTGCTGACCCCACCCATCATCTGTGGCGAGGGAGCTTGCTCCCGTTGGGCGGCGAAGCAGCCCCAAAACCATCCCACTCGGTACATCAGGTGAAACGTAACCACAGGGTTTACGACAACTTCGTCGCCCCACGGGAGCAAGCTCCCTCGCCACAGGTTTCGTGAAGGGAAAAGTCCTACGCTTCATAAACAAGACCCGCCGCCAACTCCCGAAATACCTTGTTGCCAGCCGCTACATCCCCACCTACCATCGACCGTCAACGGGCACAGCGGAGCTGTCCAACAAAACCCGAATTCAAGGAACCCGAATGACCCAGCGTATCCACCGCAGCATCGACACCCCACTCCGATCAGGCCTGAACCGCGACGAACTGTGGGAAGGCCCCGACAAAGGCCTGATCAAATGCTGGGAAATCGGCCGCCAACGCGCCGCCCGCTTCCCCGAACTCGCCCAACAATGCCGCGCCGGCGAACTGCCGGTGCTGGGCTGGAAAGGTGGTGTCAGCCGCAGCCTGAAGAAACTCGAAAAGTACGGCTCCCTCAAATACCTTGCTCAATGGCAGGGTTTGCGCGGGGAAGATCTGGAGGTTGACCTGGATGAAGAACGAGCATTGACGTGCTCGCGGACCGGGATGGTGGTGACGTTTACGCCGGATCGGGCGAAATATATCAATCAGGTGGCGGAAGCCGAAACTTGAGCCTCCACTGTGTGGCGAGGGAGCTTGCTCCCGTTCGATTGCGCAGCAGTCGCAAAGATTGGCGCGAAAACGCCAGGCGCAACGATCAGAGCGTCACCGAATCTACTTCAGAACTCACCGAAAACCGCTCGCGATAGGCTTGCGGCGTCACGCCCATGGCGCGCAGAAAACTGCGGCGCAGCGTCTCTTCGCTACCAAACCCGCACTGCACGGCGACCCGTTTTATCGGCACACCGGTATCACTGAGTAACCGCCGCGCCGTCTCGACCCGAATCAGTTCGATGGCCCGCGCAGGCGTCTGGCCGGTGTCGGCGCGGTAGTGGCGGACGAAGCTGCGTTCGCTCATGCCGGCCTGTAGCGCCAGGGTGGGAATGCCCAGATCCATGGTGAGGTGTTCGCTGATCCAGGCGTGAAGGTCGTCGAATCGGCTGCCTTCTTTTTGCAAGGACAGGGTGACGCTGAACTGCGACTGACCGCCCGGACGTTTAAGGAAAACCACCAACTGCTGCGCCACTTCCAGCGCCATGTTACGACCCAGGTCTTCTTCGACCATGGCCAGCGCGAGGTCGATGCCAGCCGTGACCCCGGCCGAAGTCCACACCGGGCCGTCATTGATGAAAATCGGATTGGGCTCGACCCGCAGCCGTGGATGCCTCTGCGCCAGCTGCTCGCAACGGGTCCAGTGCGTGACCACCCGACGGCCATCGAGCCAGCCACTGGCCGCCAGTAAAAACGCCCCGGTGCACACCGATGCCACCCGACGGCATCTCGCCGCATGCTCATGCACCCAGGCCACCAGTGCCGCATCCTCCGCTGCCGCGTATACGCCCCAGCCGCCGGCAATGATCAAGGTATCGCTGCCTTGTGCGGGCAACGGGTCGGCCAACAACGCCAGCCCCGCCGACGACATCACCGCCCCGCCGTCGCTGGCAATTACTGTCGGTGCATAAGGCGGCGGCAAACCTTTCTGGCGGGCAATATCGTTGGCAGAGGCGAACACCTGCAGTGGCCCGGTAACGTCGAGCAGTTGCACATTGGCGAACGCGAGCACATGAATGGTCTTGGGCATGTTTGGCGTAATTCGTGGGGTAATTGGCGTATGCGCCAAATCCTACGAGCCTAGAGTGAAGCCGTCCACCCACTTCACGAGAAAAACACCATGACGCTGCAGATCGGTTTTCTGTTGTTCCCGCAGGTTCAGCAACTGGACCTGACCGGCCCTTATGACGTGCTGGCCTCGTTGCCGGACGTGAAGGTGCATTTGATCTGGAAGGACTTGATGCCAGTCACCGCCAGCACCGGCCTGGTGCTGAAACCCACCGTCACCTTCGACGATTGCCCGGCACTGGATGTGATCTGCATTCCCGGCGGCAGCGGTGTCGGGCCGTTGATGGAAGATGAAAAAACATTGGCATTCATCAAGGCTCAGGCGGCCCATGCCCGGTATGTCACTTCGGTGTGCACGGGAGCGTTGGTGCTGGGCGCTGCGGGCCTGCTCAAGGGTAAACACGCGACCACTCATTGGGCGTATCACCAATTGCTTGCGCCATTGGGTGCGATTCCGGTGAAGGATCGGGTGGTGCGCGATGGCAATCTGTTGACCGGTGGCGGGATCACCGCGGGCATCGATTTCGCGCTGACATTGGCCGCTGAATTGTTCGATAAGGACACGGCGCAGCTGGTGCAGTTGCAGCTGGAATATGCTCCGGCGCCGCCATTTGCTTCGGGCTGTCCTGAGACCGCTCCGGTCAGCGTGCTGGAGGAGGCGCGGAAACGGGCTGCCGGGTCGTTGAAATTGCGCTCGGAAATCACCGAGCGTGTTGCGGCGAAGCTCGATCAGGTGTCAGTACGCTGATCCATTCCTCGGTGGAGCCAGCGTCCGGCTCCACCGAGGACTTTCCATCGCCCACAAAAAAACCCGCCTAAGCGGGTTTCTCAAGACCATTTCGACATCCTGTCAGCAGCCATCCAGGCTTATGGTCGATCATCCGTGATCCTGAGTGCATCCTGCGACTCAGTTGATGGATCCAGATTAACGACATTGTTGAAGCGTAAACAGACGACATACCCGCGCTCTGGTGTAAGCCATTGACCATTCAGGACCCGAGTCCGCACAGTGTGGCGCGGGGGAATGTGTGGCGAGGGAGCTTGCTCCCGCTGGGTCGCGAAACGAGCCCAAAAGCTTTGCGACTGCTTCGCAGCCGAGCGGGAGCAAGCTCCCTCGCCACACAGGCTCGCTCGCACAAAGACATGGTCATCTTTTCAGCAGGCGAAAAAAAACCCGCCGAAGCGGGTTTTTCCCAAGACCATGTCGACTCCCTGTCGATAGCGTTCCTTGCTGATGGCCGATCATCCTTGATCCCGAAGCACTTCCTGTGTTCCGGTTGATGAGGCTAGATTACGCATCGGATCCAATCTGCAACAGGCGACATAGTTGCCACTGCGTGTAAGACATTCGCCATACCGCCCCTTCCGTAAACCCTTAGACGCCTCAGGCGTCGAGCCTGAAAGCCTTGAATTCAGGGGCCCGCGGGCCATTACTCTGGCTGATGCTCGCGAGCCTTGGTGTTGATCTTCAGAAATTCTTCGATGTTGTTCATCTGCTCATCCCAACCACGGCTGTCCATACGGAACGCCTTGAGCCGCCGCGACTGGGGAATGTGATCGAAGCCGGACTCGGTGACCTTGAGCAAGGTGCCGTTATCCATGTCTTCAAGCTCGAAGAGCACCAGGGTGGTGGGCTCCTGGGAGTAGTCGACTTCGGGCTTCACGGCATACGGGTGCCAGCGAAACGAAAACACGCGTTCCGGCTCGACTCGCTCCACCAGGACATTCCACAGCAAATGCTCATAACCTGGGTAGGTAATCTGTCCCTGAGTCCATTCGCCGGCGACAAAGCGCTTGCCTTCCAGTGCCACGCCAAACCACTGCCCGAACGCTTCGGCGTTGGCCAGCACGCGCCAGACCTGCGAACGCGGCACTTTAAGCAGGATCTTCCTTTCGATGCGATCTGATGCTGGGTTCATAAGTCACCTCCTGTACTTAACAGTAGGCCTGTAAGACCACAAGACCAACCTTAAAGTTGTATCAATCGGGTATCTCAATCAACCCTGCCTGAAATATTCAGGCCGCACATCCGCACCAGAGTTCGGGGTTGAGAGCGACAGAAGTGATACAGGCGCAAGGACATCCAAGCGTGCGCAGATCACTTACTAAGGGCTCCAGCGCCACCGCAAGCGAATGAGGCTTCGCTACACTGCACCTCACTTTTCCAGTCACAGCGAGAATCCCCATGCACCCACGCTTGCTTCTGGCGCTGACGCCGTTGCTGTTCACCACCATTGCCCATGCCGTCGATTGCGACAACGCCACCGACCAGGCCACGATGAATCAATGTGCGGCGCAGCAGAACAAGGCGGCGGACAAGGAGTTGAATGCGCTTTACCGGCAGATCACCGAGCGCTTGAAGGACCATCCCGACAGCAAGAAGCTGTTGGTAGGCGCGCAGCGGGCATGGATCGGGTTTCGGGATGCCGAGTGCAAGTTTTCGGCGTCCGGGGTTGAGGGCGGGAGTGTCTATCCGTTGATTTACAGCAATTGCATCACGGACCTGACCAAGGCGCGGGTTGAGGCTTTCAAGATTTACTTGAAGTGTCAGGAGGGGGATCTGAGTTGTCCGGTGCCTGGGGTTTGAGGATCTGGTGCCTGTCAGGGCCTCATCGCGGACACGTCGGATCGCGATGACGCCCTGACAGGCGCCGCAATTACCGGACAAATATCTGCGCCGTGGTAATCGCCATATCCCCACCCGGCAACTTGATGCTGCCCACCTGTTTCAGGCTGTCGGCATCAAAAATCGCCACATCGTTAAACGTCCCCGCCAGGTAAATCTTGCTGCCGTCCTTGTTGAAGGAAATGCAGTAGTAGGAATGATCCAGCGTCGCCGCCTGCAGCATTTTCTTTTCCTTGATGTCGTACTTCGCCAGGCGATTGAGCACGCCGAACATCAGGTTCGGGTCCTTCGGCGAGCGCATGCCGCTGAAGTAGATTTCCGTCAGAGGCCCGAAGTCGGTGGTTTCGGTCTTGCCGGTTTTCAGGTCAATGCTGAACAACCCGTAGAGGTACTCGGCGGTAGCGGGATCCTGCTTCTTGTCCTTGAATTTCGCCGCGGTGTAGAGCAGCGAAAAGTCGTGACGATAGGTCTGCTGGTTCCACACGTAGAGCACGTCCGGTGCGCTGTAATTCGCCCGTTTCCAGTGACGGCTGGGGATCAGCACGTCGAACTTGCCGGTTTTCACATCGACCTTGTAGACGTCCGCCCCCGCGACATAAAGCGTGCCGTCGTCGCCACTCTGCATGATGGTCAGCTGCCGTGGTGCCGGGAAGCTGCGCACCGGTTTGGCGTCCATACCGGCGTCGGTGGCGTAGACGTCCAGCCGAGGCTGCTGCACTTCGTAGCGGTCATTGAGCATCAACGTCGGGTTGGCGATGGCGAACAGTTCCTTGCCGTCATGGCTGAGGGTGAAGGCGAACATCGATTTCGCTTTCTCCCCCGGTTTCTGGGTGATGCTGGCGTGGAACACCTGCTTGCAGCTGTCCAGTTCGACGCCGTAGACATCCGCGTAGTGATTGTTCAGCACATAAGCGGTCTTGCGATCCGGCGACAACTGAACCGTGCCCGGACCGAAGGCGTCCGGCATCTTGCAGGTCTTGAACAGCGTGTCCGTGGCCAGGTCGATCACGTGCAGGTTGTTCGGGTAATTGGTGGTCACCATGTACTCGTGACCGTCTTGCAGAGCGGAGTTTTCATCGGCCAGAACGTTGAACGAACAGACGCTCAGGACGGCAAACGCGGCCAGGCCGCAGGCTTTGATGCTGTGCATGCTGGAATCCTTCTTTTGTCCGATCACTTGTCTTTTGGAAAGACAGTGCCAAGGTTGCGCCAGTTGTCGTTGGACGCCTGGGCATCCTTGTTCCAGTCCGGGTAGGTGCTCATCATGTCGGGCACCTGGGCCGGCCACCAGCAAGGGTCGGAGCAGCCATAAAGGTCGGCTTCCATCGGCTGGCACAACGACGACACACCGCCAAACGCATCGATTTCCCAACCCGGGTCGGTGGTCGACGCACAGCCCGCGACAGAACTCATCGCCACCACTTCTTCGATGCGGTTTTCGGCCGCGGCCTCATCGAGTTTCAACGCTTTATTATTGATTGCCTTGAGATGTTTCATATCAGTGAGCCTTGCGCGGAGTGATGTAGCTGCTGATAAACGCAGGGTTGTGGGCCATGATCCGGGTGTAGACCTCGATGCCGAAATCGACCCAGTCACGCATCAGTTCGCAGTAGTGATAGGTCGGGTGGGTCGGGTCGCCGTAACGGGCGTAGCTCTCGTGGTAGCAACCGCCGGAGCAGAGATTGCGGATCTGGCAGTCCTCGCAACCGGTGTTGGTACGGTCAAGGCGCTGGGACAGGAAGTCGTTCAGCTCGACCTGTTTCACACCGCTGTGCACGTTGCCGAAGGTCGGCAGCGATGAGCCGGTAAAGCGGTGGCACAGGTTCAGTTCACCCTTGTGATCCACCGCCAGCATCTTCAGGCCCGCGCCGCAGGGCAGGGCTTTTTTGTGGCCTTCGTGGATGTCGGTGATCAACTGGTGCAGGTTGGAGAAGCCGATGTTGCGGTGCTCCAGCGCCGCGTCCAGGTAACGCCGACCGAGGCGTTTCATACTGGCGAAGACCTCGATCAGTTCGTCACTGGTGAGGTTGAAGGTGCTGATGTCGCCGGAGGTCACCGGGGCAAAGCCGACTTCGGCAAACCCCAATTCATTGAACAGGTGATCCCAGATGGTTTCGACGTCGGTGACGCCGGTGGTCAGGGTTACGCGGGCACCGACCGGACGACTGTTGTAGCGCGACAGCAGCATCTCGGCCTTGCGCCGCACCACGTCGTAAGTGCCCTGCCCGCCCACGGTGATGCGGTTGCGGTCGTGCACGGTTTTCGGTCCGTCGATACTGACTGACAGGCCGAAACGGTGGGCGTTGAGGTAGTCCACGGTGTCTTCGGTGAGCAGCGTCGCGTTGGTGGTCATGACGAACTCGACGAACTTGCCGGCCTCGCGGAAACGCTTCTCGCAATAGTCGACCATGTATTCGATCAGCTTGCGATTGCTCAGCGGCTCACCGCCGAAAAACACCACGGTAAAGCGTTCTTCATCCGGGGATTCACGCAGCAGCATTTCCACTGATGCAATAGCCGTTTCAACGTCCATTTTCTTGCCGGCCGACGGCTTGTCGAGGTCTTCCTTGTAGCAGTAGGTGCAGCTCAGGTTGCAGCCGGTGTTGACGTTGAGCACCACGGTATTGATCGCGGTGCGCTCGACCCGTTTGGTGCCGATGTCCGGGGTCAACGGCGAGCCGTCGCTGACCAGCTCCAGGGACATCAGTTCACGCAGGGTCTCGGTGATTTCCTCGCCGTTGAAGCGAGAAGACAAACGCTGGATCAGGTCGTCCGACGAACAGCCGGGACCGCGCAACGTATCGATGATGGTGCCCGTCAGCTCGTCGCTGGCGAACAGTGAACTGCTGGGAATGTGAAACAGCATGCGGTCGGCATCGACGTGCACTTCGTGCAGGTTCCGCTCAACCAGATTCAAAATAGCGCCCATTGCAACCTCCTGTGCAAACCCCGTTCTGCGGTGCCTGCGGTCATTCCGAAAAAAGTGTCTGAAGACTTGGGTTTCAGCCAACTCACGGAATGGGTGGATTGTTCCAGCGTTGCACGGTGACGATCATGTGGCCTTCGCCGGTCAGGGATTTCCCTGCGTCGTCGACGGCGGCGATCACCTTGAGGTTGCCGGCATTGTTGGTGGACATTTTGCGTTGCGGGTTCGGCCCGGCATCGCCCGGGGTGAACACGCCGGTGTCGGCTTGCATGGTGCCGGCGAACTTGACGTCTTCGTCTTCCTTGGCGCGGTCGTCGAAGGCTTCGACCGACCACTGCGCCGGGAACACGCCGATGCGATACGGCTTGCCGTCAGCGCCCTTGCCCCACGCTTCAGCATCAAAACGCCCCTGGACTTTCGGCGTCGAACCACCGCCATCGCCGATCCGCGCCACCGAGAACTCGGGCACGACTTTGACTTCGGCAATTTTGCTGTAGACCGACAGGGTCGGGCCTTTCAGCGTGCCGACGGTGACGTTGCGCAGGCCCGGCTGGGCATTGGCGGCGGCCTTGAGTCTGACCTTGATACGATCTGCGTTTTGCTCGACAACCTCGACCACTTCCACGCCTTTGCCGAAGTTCGGTTTGCCGCTAAGACCGCTGCCGATCAGGGTCACTTCGGTCTCGACGCCAGCCTTCAGATAACCCGGCTGCACCGCCAGCAAACGACTGCTGCCCTGCTTGGCCGCGACGAAGTCCAGACCACGTTCATCGTGCTCGGCCTCGAACATCCGGCCCTGCATGGCATTGCCCTGGGCGGCGAACACCTGACGCATGGTCACGCCGTCGATGGTCACGTTGCCACGCCATTCATAGCCGGTGTAGAGAATCGCGCTGCCGTCGCCATTGAACGGGGTGCCATCGGCGTATTGGCCTTTGACGCTGACCTTGAACGTGTCGTCGCCATCGGCGCTCACGCTCATCACCCCGGCCAGTTCACCTTTGCCTGGCAAGTGGCCGCTGAAGCTCCAGTCGCCCACCAGCGCCTCGGCTTTCGGCGCCGTGGCCTGCCATTTTTTCCAGGCCGGGTTGTCCAGCGGATAACGCTTGGCCAACAACGGCACCATGTCTTTTCGTGCCAGATCGAACCAGTCGCGGTCGCGAGACAGGGCCTGGTATTCCAGCGACGGCCACTGGCCGAGGTGGAAATTCACCAGACGCTCCCATTCCTGGGCCGGACGCCGTTGCAGGGCGACCCGCGCACCGGAGTGGCAGCGGCCGCACATCTGGCTGGTCTGGTCGTCGAATTTCTCGACAGTATTGAGTCGCCGCTCCAGCGCATACCGAACGCCATCGGTCTCACTCGGCGCCAGGCCCTGAGTGTCGGCCAGGTACTTGACCAAGGTGCGGCGGTCGTCATCGCTGATCTGCAAACCGTGCATGGTCTGCATCCGGGCGATGCTCATCAGCCAGCCTTCCGGCGTTTTGCGCTGGTGACTGATGCGGCTCAGGGCATTATCGGCTTCAGGGGTGTGACAGCCCTGACAGGTTTCCTTGAGGATGGTCTGGGCGTCGCGGGCTGCCAGGCTATAAGGCGAATGCAGCGCCACACAGGCGGCCACGGCCAGCAGACTGACGCTCAGGCCTGATCGGAGTTTTCTCTTCATCAACGTCGAACCTCGCACGGTGCTTTCTTATTTTTGTGGCTTATCGTTTTTATGGTTTCTGCCGCCGGCGGCGCACCGCAGACGGAGGCAAGAGAAACGTCTGCGATGACCAATACACGGAGCGTGCCAGCTTGCCGATTAGCTTTTTAATCAAGCGGTTGCGTGAAGTTGACTGCGGTTGAGCCTGCCTGAGCCTGAGTACTTGCGTCTAATATCGCGACAGGTGTTGCAGTCTGAGACAAGCATAGTTGCCGTGGCGGCAACAGCTCATCGCCCGACGATTGACGGCAATCCCCTGCGGGGGCGAAATAAGTGTTCATCCATTGCCAGTCGGGGGTCCCAACATGGCAAGCGTCACTGTCCTGGCGGGGGACTTTCTGCAGGGTGACGGAGAGTACACAGACGGCGTTTTCACCCTGAGAACGTCGCTCCACCCGTGGCCCGGCATCACCCTGCCACTTTCCTCGTTCAAAAGCGTGGAAGTCGCCAACGAGGATTCGATCAATAACATCAAGGACGCCATCGGTTTCGGCGTCGCCGGCGCCATGCTGCTCGGCCCCATCGGCGCCATTGCCGGTTTCATGCTGGCCGGGAAGGAAACCGAAGTGACCTTCCTGGCCACGCTCAAGGACGACAGGAAATTGCTGGCCGCCGTAGATGGCACCACGTTCGACGAGATTTTTCGGAGAATCGCCGCCTGATTACTCAGCGCGGGCCGCACCGGTTACACGGTGCGGCTTGTCGCTGGTTCAGATCGAATAGGTGGGATGAATGCTTTTGTGCGCCTCGATTTCCTGACGCATGTCCGCCACCAGTGTGGCGATGGCATGGGGACTGTCCAGTGTCCACACCGGAACGTGGGTGGCGATCAGGTCTACTTTGCCAGTCATGCAGTCACAGACCCGGATCGTCAGGGACTGGTCCGCTTCCATGTTGCAGGTGCAGACGGCGGGCAGAAAACTGTGTTCGATGATGCTTTGGATTTCCAGGGTTGAAAGGAACATCGCAACCTCCCTTACACCAGATGTGTGCCGGGTAAATGCTCCGTCATTTCACCCACCGAGCCTGAAAATTCTATTCCCCAAAAGTGGGGGGCTCAAGAGCGCAACCCGGTTGCTCGTCGTCTCGGCGTTCAAGCTTTCGCGCTACCCGTCGATAACCTGCTACACCAAACGTTAAGGGAATGACGACATGGCAATTTCTTTAAACTCAGCCTCGATCCAGCCATCGGCCGCTCAGCTCAGCCAGTCCAGCCAACCACTGACAGCGAAAACGCTGAGTGAAGAGCAGCAGAAAACGACGGTAAACATCAATCCCGCGGCGATTTATCATCCAAGCGATGAGGCGCCTGCCACCAGTCTGACCATCGAATCGATCGAGACCTGGATCGGCCGCAGCCAGTCGCCTGATTTCCCGCAGGTTGCCGAGCGGCACCAAAACGCCCATCAATCGCTGAAATCCTCTTTTGAAGAGTTCCAGTCGGCGTTGGCCCACGCCTATCCGGACCTCGCCGACAAAAAATTCGGCTTCACCATTCAAGCGGATGGAAGCCTCAAGGCCCTCAACACTTCTGGCGCGCTCAGTTCTTCCGACATGAATCGGCTGAACAATTTGCTGAATGCATCCAGTTCGCTCAAATCGGCAGCGAGCAGTTACCGCGACGCCTCCATCGAGCTGGTGGCCGCCGACTCCGTCTGGGGGGGCAGCTACGTGGGCGGGTACAACCTGAACAAGGAGAACTTCGCCAACACCATCGATCTGGGCGCCCTGTTCTTGAAGAAAGGCTCGGCGCCAAACGCTGAAACCCTGAACGGCTTCTTCTCCTCTCAGTTGTGGAGCAAAGGCGAGCGGATGACGCAGGAGATGGAAGTGCAGATGCTGACCGAGCGCGACGCCAAGAAGATCGACGAGACGGTCTGATTGCAGACAGCGCAGCGTATCGCCCGAATCAGCCCGGACATTCCATAGGTCTGGGCTGAAAAACCGTCTCTTGAATCTCAGGCACCGTCGCGATTTGCGACAACACGGCAGAACCCGGCGGTCCCGGATCTCATCCAACGCCCGCCGCCAAAGGGCTATCCGACCCTTGCGGACACTTGGCACAGCCATTGCGAAAGCCTCGTTCTCACGAACAACAAGAGGCCTCGCCATGACGCTCCCCTACCTGCTTCCCGCCACCTCGGCGTTCATCCAGCGCGCCCCGCGCATGCTTATCGGCGGCGACTGGGTCGAGGCCGCCGACGGCCAGACCATGCCCCTGCACAACCCGGCCACCGGCGAGGTGCTGTGCGTGGTGCCGCGGGCCACGCCGGAAGACGTTGACCGGGCTGTGCTCGCGGCGCGTCAGGCGTTCGATGATTCCGCCTGGACCCGTACCCGTCCTCGCGAGCGGCAAAACCTGCTGTGGAAACTCGCCGACCTGATGCAGCGCGACGCCGAATTGCTGGCGCAGCTGGAATGCCTGAACAACGGCAAGAGCGCGGCGGTGGCCCAAGTGATGGACGTGCAACTGTCCATCGACTTTCTGCGTTACATGGCCGGTTGGGCGACCAAGATCGAAGGCTCCAGCGTGGAAGTGTCGTTGCCGTTGATGCCCAACGATCAGTTCCACAGTTTCATTCGTCGCGAAGCGGTGGGCGTGGTCGGTGCCATCGTCGCCTGGAACTTCCCGCTGTTGCTGGCCTGCTGGAAACTCGGCCCGGCCCTGGCCACCGGTTGCACCGTGGTGCTCAAGCCCGCCGACGAAACGCCGCTGACCGCGCTGAAACTCGCGGAGCTGGTACTGGAAGCCGGTTATCCGCAAGGTGTGTTCAACGTGGTCACCGGCACCGGCATCACCGCTGGTTCAGCCCTCACGCACAACCCGCTGGTGGACAAGCTGACCTTCACCGGTTCCACCGCCGTGGGCAAGCAGATCGGCAAGATCGCCATGGATTCCATGACCCGCGTCACCCTGGAGCTGGGTGGAAAATCGCCGACCATTGTCATGGCCGATGCCGACCTGAAGACCGCCGCTGCGGGCGCCGCCAGTGCGATCTTCTTCAATCAGGGCCAGGTGTGCTGTGCCGGTTCGCGCCTGTATGTGCAGCGCAAGCATTTCGACAATGTGGTGGCGGACATCGCCGACATTGCCAACGCCATGAAGCTCGGCAACGGGCTGGACCCGAGCGTGGAGATGGGGCCGCTGATTTCTGCGCGGCAGCAGGAACGGGTTTACGGGTACATCGAAAAGGGCCGGGAAAGCGGCGCGACCATCGCCTGCGGCGGTGAGCAGTTCGGGCCGGGATTCTTCGTCAAGCCGACGGTAATCGTCGATGTCGATCAGAAGCATTCGCTGGTGCAGGAAGAGATCTTCGGGCCGGTGCTGGTGGCGATTCCGTTCGATGATGAGGCCGATGCGTTGCGCATGGCCAATGACAGTCCCTACGGGCTTGGCGCGAGCATCTGGTCGAATGATCTGGCGGCGGTGCACCGGATGATTCCGCGGATCAAGTCGGGTTCGGTCTGGGTCAATTGCCACAGCGCCCTGGACCCGGCATTGCCGTTTGGCGGGTACAAGATGTCGGGGGTTGGGCGTGAGATGGGGTATGCGGCGATCGAGCATTACACCGAATTGAAGTCGGTGTTGATCAAGCTGTGATCTTCATCGTTCTTTAGGCCGCCTTCGCGGGCAAGCCCGCTCCCTCAGTGATTTGTGTGTGCCGCAGATTGCAGGTTCACCACAAAAACCTGTGGGAGCGGGCCTGCCCGCGAAGAGGCCGGCCCTGGCAACCGAGATTTCAGGGTTTGAATCCCTGCCCCAACAACCAACTGCGAACCATCCTGCCCTGCTCCATCGTCAACCCGGCTAAAGCCTGTTCCGCCGGTTCAGTGCGCAAACGACGCACCAAAGGCGCCAGTTCAACCCCCTGAACATGCCAGATCCCCAACGGCTGATCCGCCGTGATCACCACCTCGGCCTCATCCACAAACCCCTCTTTCAACACCGGCGCTCGCTCGATTTTCAACGAAGAAAAATCAGCCTCGGCATGCGCGACCTGCGCATCCGGCCACTGCCGCCGCGCCTGCCAGAACGGCTGATCCGGCCAACGCTGCTCATCGGCATAAAAATCCCGTCCGATCCGCGCAAACCGCAAAAACAACTGCTCCACCCGTTGCTGATGAAAACGCTGGGCCAACGCCGCCCGCTCAGGTTTTCGCAACAGCGTGTTGATCACCGTTGGCGCCTGCAACGCCGAGGACAAGGACTGAAAGATGCCGTTGCCCGACAGCGGATCCACCGCCATCGCCGCATCGCCGACTCGAATCCAGTTTTCGCCGCACACCTGTGGGCTCAGGATCGCGGTGCTGCTGCGGGCATGCAACTGTAGATCGACCTCAGGCTCGCCACCGAAAAACGCCTGCGCCAACATAGAATCCCGACGCCGCTGGCGACAGTAATCAAGCAACCGCGACTTGCCTGGCAAGTGCGCGCTGGCCACGTCCACTGTCCACTGCCAATAACACTGACCGTCCGCCCGCCGTGCCATCCACGCCCAGCCGTCCTCAAGGCTTTCCACGGCGCTGGCGGTGTCGCCCGGTGCGGCTTGCCAGCGATTGAGCAAGCTGACCGTCTCCGGGCCGCGCAGGCCTTTGCCGAGCGCCGGCGCCTGGCGTCCACGTGCCTCCACCAGAAAATCGGCGACCAGCGCTTCGCGTCCCTCAATCTCAACCCGATGCCCCGCAGCCCAGGCCTGAACGCTCAGCACTCGACCTTCGACCAACTCGACGCCCGCCAGGCGCAGGTCTTCACGAAGACCTCGATCAAAGTTCGGGCGGTCCAGCAGAAATTCGATGTTTTGCGCATGCTGTTGGCCGTTCCACGACACCTGCCGTTGAGACGGTAACGCCGCATCCGCCAACGCTTGATGCAGACCGGCACCGCGCAAGGCCTCCAGCACCCGGATCGAAACGCCCTCCAGCGCCGCAAACCGTCGCCACTCGCTGACCAACGTGACGGCGTAACCGAGCCGGCGCAAGCCCAGGGCCACTGCCGCGCCCGCCGGCCCGGCGCCAAGAATCACAATCATGCGCCGAAGCGCCGTTCAGGCCCGCGATACCGCGCGTTTTCCCGCAGCCAGTCGATGACCTGCTCGTTGCTCGCCTCGGGATGCGCAACCAGGAAACCCGCAATGTGCCCGCTCAACGCCGCGCAGCCCAGACTGGCGCCAGACTGACCCGGGTACGTGCCGTGCACGCACGCCGCAAAATCCGCCTGGGCGCTGTTGAGCCACGACCACTCCTGTTCGGCGCAGCGTGCATCGCCGGTGACGCGCAGCACCTGTGGATAATTCGCCGGGAACACACCCTCGCCCTGGGCCGGGCTGGACGCACACAGCAAAATGCCCCGGGCAACCGCCGCTGCACACGCCTCGCGCAACAGGCTGCGATCCTGCCGCAAGCCGAGGCTCAGATTGATCAGCCGCACATCCTGCGCCACCAGCCAGTCGATGGCCGTGGCAATCTGCAAGGCACTGGTGACGCCACGCTGATCGAACACCTGAGCCACGCAGAACACCGCAGAAGGGGCCCGCCGACCGATGGCCTCGATCACCGCACTGCCGTGGCCCAGCGGATCATCGCGCAAGGCGCTTTCGGCCAGTCCGTCCGCCAGCAACGAGAAGCGTCGCCCCGCGATCACCTGCACCCGCTGCGCTGCCGCATGACCGCTGTCGACGACCCCGACTCGCAGTTCAGACTTCATGCTGCACCGTTTTTGAAGTCAGCACGCCGTCGAGCAATTCGAAGCGCAGATCGGCGTCGGCCAGGGTTGAAGGGCGATGGCTGATGAGGATGCGCGTGCGCCCGGCAAACAGACGGTCGATGGCCTCGATCACTTCACGCTCGGTGGCTTCATCCACCGCCGAGGTCGCTTCGTCCAGCACCAGAATCAACGGGTCCTGCAGCAGCGCCCGGGCAATTGCGATGCGTTGCTTCTGGCCGCCCGACAACTGCTGACCGCGCTCGCCCAGCGGGCTGTCGAGGCCTTCGGGCAATGAGGCGATCAGGCTGTCGAGTTGTGCCAGCCGCGCCACTTCGGCAATCGCTTCGCGGCTGGCGTCAGGCACGGCGTAGGCCAGGTTGTCGGCCAGGCTACCGCGAAACAAAACAATGTCTTGACTGACCACGGCAATCCGCCGGCGCAACTGGAACAGGTCCAGTTCGCGCAGGTCGACCTCGCCCAGCAACACCCGGCCGGACTGTGGATCGTGGTGCCGTTGCAGCAAATCGATCAGCGTCGATTTGCCGACTCCGGAGCCGCCACTCAGGGCCACTTTCAAACCGTAGGGAATGCGCGCTTCGATGCCGCGCAAGGTGGTCGGGCGACCGGGATGGCTGAAGTGCACGTCGTCGAAACGCAGTTCGCCGCAGGTCGGCATCGGCTTGGGTTCAACGGGTGTCAAAACCGTCGGTTGTTCACCGCGCAATTCCATCACGCGCCCCAGACTGACGGTCATCCGCTGAATCGCGACATAGAGCCCGAGCAAGCTTTGAACCGGTCCTACGGCCATCCCCAGATAGGTGGAAAACGCGATCAACGCGCCCAGTTGCCACGTTCCTTGCACCACCCAGTAACCGCCAATCAAAAACGCACAGGCGCGGGACAGTGAGGTCAGCGTGCCCGGCACCGCCTGAGTGAAAAACTCGGTGACTTGCAGGCGCAGCAACTGACTCATATAGCCCTGCCCCAGAGCCTCCAGCCGCCGCGACTCACGCTGCTGCTGGCCGGCCGACTGAATGAATTTCATCACCGGCAACGTCTCGACCATGAACGACGACATGTCCGCCGAACGCTCGCGCAACTGGCGGACATCGCGCTCGACCTTGCGCCGCATCCAGCGCAGCCAGAGCACATCGAGCGGAATCAGCACCAACGCCAGCAACGAAAGCTTCCACGACAAGGTCAGCAACATCGCCACCGCGACCACCAGACCGATCACACTCGACACCGCCGAGAACAGAGAGTCCACGGCGAAGCGCTGAATTTCGGCGACATCGCCATCGAGGCGCGACATCAGATCACCGATGCGCCGCTGACCGTAGAAACTCGGCGACAAGGTTTGCAAATGCCGATAAAGGTCGTCGCGCAGTGAAAACAGAATCCGCCCGGACAACCGTGTATGCAGGTAACGATTGATCCCCGACAGCGCCGTCCCCAGCAACCCGGCGACGATCATCAGCCCGGCGATCAGCACCAGCATGGGAAAGTTGCGCGCCAGCAAACCATCGTCGATCAACAGTTTGGTCAGCCAGGGTTGCACCAGCACCAGCGACGATGCGCAGACCGACAACCCCAGCAACCCGGCAATCGCCAGACGATGCGGCCGCACAAAGCTGTATAGCCAGCGCAACGCCGCTTGCAGGGCCTCGGGGTTCTGGCTGTCGATCAGCCGAACGATCAGGCGCTGCATCACGAACGCAACTGTTTGAGCTTGCGATACAGGGTCGCGCGGCTGATGCCCAGGGCGTCGGCGGCGGCCGAGACGTTGCCCTGATGGCTGTCCAGGGACTGGCGAATCAGCTCCAGTTCGTTTTCGCGAATACTCCCGGACGGAGGGCGCTCGCTGGCATTCAGTTCGTCGAGCATGCTGTCGGGCAAGTGGTCGAGGGTGAGCACCGTGTCCCCCGGCTCGCGCATGGCCAGCGCGGTGCGCAAGACCATTTCCAGTTGGCGGATGTTGCCGGGCCAGTGATAGCCCGCCAGCAGGCGGTTCAGGTCGTCATGCAGGACCATGGTCGGTGCGTCGAGTTTTGCCAGCAGGCGACTGACCAACCCGCTGAAATCGTCGCGCTCGCGCAGCGCCGGCAGCATCACGCTGATGCCGTTGACCCGGTAGAACAGGTCTTCACGGAAGTGTTTTTCTTCGACCAGGCGTTTGAGGTCGCGGTGGGTGGCGCAGATCAGGGCGACGTCGATGTCCTGTTCTTCGCCGGCGCCGAGCGGTGCGACTTTACGGTCCTGGAGAACGCGCAGCAGTCGCGCCTGCAGGGCCAGCGGCATGTCGCCGATTTCGTCGAGGAACAGCGTGCCGCCGTGGGCCTGTTGCAATCGACCGACCATGCCACCTCGACGGGAACCGGTGAACGCGCCTTCGCGGTAGCCGAACAGCTCCGACTCGATCAGGCCTTCGGGAATCGCCGCGCAGTTCACCGCGACAAAGGGTTTGTCGCAACGACTGCCGGCCATGTGCAAGGCGCGGGCAATGACTTCCTTGCCGGTGCCGGTTTCGCCGAGCAGCAACACCGGCAATTCGTTGGCCAGCCCTTGGCGTGCCATGCGCAAGGCGCGGGCATAACGGACATTGTTGCCGGCCAGGGCATCGAGATCGGGTTGCGGTTTAGTGGTTTTGGCGGTGCTGCGCGGCGGCGTGCTGACGTTGATCGACCGCTGCGGCGCGCGCAGGGTTTTGTAGAAGAACTCGCCTTTGGCGGTCTGCAGACTGCCGACGCCGCCCTGGTGCAAACGCGACAGCAGTTGCAGGCCATCGACGCCGAGAAACTCTTCGCAACGGCGGCCGACCAGCGCCGAGCGTTCGGCGTGGAGCAACTGACAGGCCTGGGCGCTGACCGCGAGAATCTGCCCGCCGAGGCTCACCGCCAGCAGGCCTTGCCAAGGGGATTCCAGGTATTGCCGACGGCTGTGGAAGGCCAGGACGATCTGGTCGGGGAAACTGGCGTTGAACACCCGGCTTTCGATCTGGCTGACGGCCATGGCCAGCAACGCGGTGCTATCGTGAACGCGGCCGAGCGGACCTTCACGGGTCAGGTCGAGGACGCCGAGGATGTCGCCTTGCGGGCAATAAATCGGCACCGAGGTGCAGGAGAAATCGGTCAGGCGATCGAGGTAATGCTCGCCGCAATCGATCATCGTCGGCCGGGCTTCCACCAGTGCGGTGCCCAGCGCGTTGGTGCCGCGAGCGGCTTCGCTCCAGCAGGCGCCGAGGGTGATGTCTTGCAGGCCGCTGCCCTTGAGGCGATCGGCCCGGCCTTCGACGGCAAGGATGGTGGCGTCGGAATTGGCGAGGATGATCAGCCCTTCCTTGCCCTGGCGCTCGGCCAGGTAATCGATGGCCGGCAACGCCGCGTCGATCAGCAGACGATTGCTCGACAACAGCACATCGAGGCTCGCGCTCGATTCCAGTGTCAGTTCATGTTTGCCGTTGAAATGCACGCCATGGCTGAGGCTGCGCCGCCACGATGCATCGATTTCTGCGCGCAACACGCCATCGGGGACTTCGCCCTCGAGGTGGAGTTTTTCCCGGGCCAGCCGGGCTTCGCGGTGCAGCTTGGGGGAAGTTGTTTTTATCAGCGTCATCAAGCGCTCCGGATCGGTCCGCCCTGCGCTCTTTTAAGTTCAGCGCCCTGCCGCAATCTTTACGTTAACGTCAGGGCGATGGCAAGTGCCTTACGGCGTTTGGGATTCATCCGCTGCACCGAGTTATCGTTCTTCGCGAGCAAGCCCGCTTCCACAGGTTCAGCGTCAATCACACATAGGCGGTTCGACTCGAACACTGTGGGAGCGGGCTTGCCCGCGAAAGCGGCCTGTCAGGCACCACCCAACTCAGATCTGCCACACCTCTGGCCCGACAAAAAACGCCCGCGCATTATCCTCAAGACTCTCCAGGTGATACCCCCCTTCCTGCACAATCAGACACGGCAAACCCAGGCTGCGAACCCGCTCACCCAGCCGCTTGAACCCTTCGCGCGTCACCGCCACTTTACTCTGCGGGTCCAGCTCGAAAATATCGAAGCCCAACGACAGCACCAGCACTTGCGCAGCAAAATCCTTCACCGCTGCCAGCGCCACGTCCAGTTGCCCGAGAAAGTCCGCCTCACTCGCACCATGGGCCATCGGCAAGTTGAGGTTGAATCCCTCACCCACCCCGACACCGCGCTCGTCCCCAAACCCGGCAACCCCCGGATAGAAATTGGTCGGATCGCCATGGACCGAGACATACAGCACATCATCGCGGTCGTAGAAAATCTCCTGAATTCCTTGTCCATGGTGCATGTCGGTATCGAGCACCGCGACGCGACCAAACCCGCCGCGCAACACCTGCGCCGCCACCGCCGCGTTGTTCACATAACAGAAACCACCCGCCGCCTCCGCTCGAGCGTGATGCCCCGGTGGACGGCACACGGCGTACGCCGCCGGCTCGCCATCGAGCAACGCCTGTGCCCCGGCCACTGCGCTTTGCGCCGACCAATAAGCCGAGCGCCAGGTCTGTTCGCCCACCGGGCAACTGCCGTCCGCGAGATACCGGGCAGCCTGAGCCAGAATTCCGCGCAGGGCGTTGGGCTCGCGGACGAAGATGTTCGACATCACTTCGTCGCCCCAATCTTCAGGCACTTCCTTCCAGCGCTGATGCGCTTCCTGCAAAAACGCCAGGTAGGGCGCGCCGTGCACCGCCAGCAGCGGCTCAAGTCCGGCATCGGCCGGTTGCTCGACTTTGAAGCCCAATGAGTGAGACGCCTGCAGCAGGCGCTGCGCACGCTCCGGCACTTCCTGCGGCGTGCGCATCTGCCCACGGGAGTAGTAACTGCGTGGATGATGAAGCAATTGTTCAGGATGAAAAAAACTGCGCATGGGTGAATACCTAATCTTGGGCCTAGACGAATTCCCTGTGGCGAGCGAGCTTGCTCGCGCTGGGCTGCGTAGCGGCCCCAAAACTCAGGCAGGCCTCGCAGTTGATGTGAGTGCTCCGCACTCAAGCGCGAACAAGCTCGCTCGCCACAGGTGTTGTGTTTGCAGCCTGTTCTTTAATTGGCAATGCCGGCGCGGGACAACACCGCGTTGAGCAACACATCCGTACCCTGCCGCACATCGTCAGGCAGCACATCTTCCGCTTCGTTATGACTCAAGCCACCCACGCACGGAATAAACACCATCGCCGTCGGACAGAACCGCGCCAGATGAATCGCGTCATGCCCGGCACCGCTGACTATCGATTGCTGAGCGTAGCCCAGCGCATCCACCGCTTGCTGCACCGCCGCCACGCATTCCGCATCGAACGGCGTCGCCGGGCTGATCCAGTGCGGGGTGACCGTCAGCTTCAGACCGCGCCCATCGGCAATCGCCTGAAGCCGCGCGCGCACCTGCTGCTCCATCGCCTCGATGGCTTCGTCGCGATGGTGACGCAGATCGACGGTGAAATTCACCAGCCCCGGAATGGTGTTGCGCGACGACTTGTTGATGCTCAATTCACCGACGGTGGTCAGGCCTTCCGGCGCGAAATCCGCCGCCAGACCTTCAATCGCCTGAATCATCCGCGCCACGCCGTACAAGGCGTCCTTGCGCAGTGGCATGGGCGTGGTGCCCGCGTGGGCGGCCATGCCTTCGACCCGTACGTCGAGCCAGCGAATCGCCTGGCCGCCGCTGACCACGCCAATGCTTTTGGCGTTGTCCTCGAGAATCGGGCCCTGTTCGATGTGCGCTTCAAAATACGCATCCACCGCACCACCCAACGGACGCTCCCCGGCGTAACCGGTGCGCTGCAATGCATCGGCGACGCTGACGCCATCAATGTCTTGCACCGCCAGCGCCGCGTCCAGTTGCATGATCCCGGTGAACACCGCCGAACCGAACATCGCCGGGGTGAAGCGCGCGCCTTCTTCATTGGTCCACACCGCCACTTCCAGCGGTTTGCGGGTCTGGATGCCGAGGTCGTTGAGGCAACGCACCACTTCCAGGCCGGCAAGTACGCCGTACACGCCGTCGAAGCGTCCGCCTTCAGGCTGGGTGTCGAGGTGGCTGCCCATCATCACCGGCGCGGCGTCCGGATCAGTGCCGGCGCGGCGGGCGAACAGGTTGCCGATGGCGTCCACGCTCAGGGTCATGCCGGCTTCACGGCACCAGTGGGCAAACAGTTCGCGACCGGCCTTGTCTTCATCGCTCAGGGCCAGACGGCAACTGCCGCCGCGTGCGGTGGCGCCGATTTCGGCCATCGCCATCAGACTCGCCCACAGGCGTTCGCCATTGATTTTCAACATAAGTAACTCCTGGAAAAACGGTGATTAAGCACTGGCCAGCTCAACGTGTTCAGCGCTGGCATGGCGACGGGAAAGGGACTGACGGCCTAGACACGCAACACCTGCGCGACCGGCTCGCCAGCGCGCAAACGTTCGAGCAAACGTGGCTCGGCGTGATCGGACGCCAGCGCCTGTTCGATCACGCTGGCCGCCGTTGACCAGTCGAGAAACAGCACACCGTTGTCGTCCCCCAGCACCAGATCGCCCGGCTGTACCGTGACACCTGCGCACTGAATCGGCTGATTGATTTCGCTGTCGCCCCGGCCATGCAACTTGGTGGTCAGCAGGCTGGTGCCGCGAGCGAAGACGGGTAACCCGCCTTCGCGCAGTTCCAGCAGATCAGTGACCGCGCCGTCCACCACGATTCCTGCCGCACCGGCGCAACTCGCGGCGCAACTGGTGACCGCGCCGACCGGGGCGTGCTGCCAGTCGCCGCCCGTGTCGATCACCAGCACATCACCCGGTTTTATCAGCACCAACGCCTGGTTGACGGCAATGGCGTCGGCGCCCACCAGTTTCAGCGTCAACGCCCGGCCGACCAGTTTCACATTGGGCACCATGGCCCGCAGCTGCGAGTCGGCAAAGCCCTCCTCGAGAAAATGCCCGAGGGTAGGAAAGCTCACCGCTTTGAACTGCTCGATCAGCTGCGACTTATCCACGTGGCGACTCCTTCGTGATCAACTCGGCCACACAATCGATTTCCAGTGACACGCCCCACAGCGCCACACACACCGTGGTTCGCGCCGGAGGCGCATGGCCGAGAAGCTCGCGGTACACCGCGTTGAACGGCTCCAGTTGCGCGGGATCGGTCAGGTACGCGTTGACCTTGATCACATGGCTGAAATCGGAGCCCGCCTCGATCAGGATCGCCTCGAGATTGCGCAAGGTTTGCCGCACTTGCTCGGTGAAATCGACGGGCTGGTCGTCGAGCCCGCTTTGCGCCGGAATCTGCCCGGCGGTGAACACCAGATGGCCGCTGACCACCGCTTGAGAGTAAGGCCCGACCGGGCCGATGAAACCCGGGGCCGACTGGATTCTGCGCATGCTGTTGAACTCCATGGATCAGGCCGCAGCCGATTTGAAAGGTTTGCGAGCGGGTTGGTCGTCGGCAGTCGCCCCCGCCGGAATTTCGCTGATGTCGCGCTTGAAGGTCTCGGTCAGCAGCAACAGCGCCAACAGGGAAATCAGTGCCGCGCCGATCATGTACCAGGCCACCGACGAACCTTTGCCAGTGGCTGCGAGCAACGCGGTGGTGACGATAGGCGTCGCTGCGCTGCCGAGCAGCCCGGACAACATGTAGCTGATCGACAGCCCCGAATAGCGCACCCGCGTGCCGAACAACTCCGCCAGGAAAGTCGCAATCGGCCCGTAGTTGGCGGCGAAGGCGGTCATCAACAGCAAGTAGCCGAAGATCACCAACGACAGCTCTTTGGTGTCCATCAACCAGAACATCGGGAACGCCACCAACGCCTCGGCAACGATGCCGGCGACGATGATCGGCTTGCGTCCGTAACGGTCCGACAGCGCACCAAATACCGGCAACATGACGATGCACCAGGCGCAGGACAGCAGCACTACACCGAGCATCACGCTGCGACTGAAGCCCAGATTCTGCGTGCCGTACGTCAGGCCGAACGCGACGATGATGTTGAACGACGCGCCGGTCGACATCGTCGCAATACCGCCTAGCACCACTTGTTTCCAGTACTTGCGAAAGACTTCGGCCAACGGCATTTTCACCTGCACTTCGGCTTCCTTGACCTTGTTGAACGCCGGGGTTTCAGCGATGTTCAGGCGGATGTACAAGCCCACGGCGATCAGCAAAACGCTGGCCAGGAACGGAATGCGCCAGCCCCAGGCCAGCAGGTCTTCAGGCGACAGCCACGCCGCGATCAGCAGGAACGCCAGGTTGGCAATCATGGTCCCGGCGGGCACGCCGATCTGCACCCAGGAACCGTACAAGCCGCGCTTGTTGGCCGGCGCATGCTCCACCGCCATCAGCACCGCCCCGCCCCACTCGCCGCCCAGTGCCAGGCCTTGAATGACCCTGAGCAATAACAACAGGATGGGCGCCCAGATACCGATGGCCGCGTAGTTGGGCAACAGGCCGATGGCGAATGTGGCGGCGCCCATGGTCAGCAGCGAAATCAACAACATCGACTTGCGGCCCAGCTTGTCGCCGAAGTGCCCGAACAATGCCGCGCCGACGATCCTCGCCAGATAGGCCGAAGCGAACGTGCCGAACGCCAGTAAGGTGCCGATCAACGGCACGAAATCCGGGAAGAACACTTTGTTGAACACCAGCGCTGACGCGGTGGCGAAAACAAACAAGTCGTACCATTCCACGGTGGTGCCGATGACACTGGCCACGGCGACTTTTTTCATGCTGATTGCAACTTCCGGTGGTGCGCCGGACTTTTCTGCGGACGATAGATCGCTCATCACTGACTCCAGGAATTTGTTTAATTGTTTTGACTGGCAGTAAAACGTTCGAGGTGAGGGATTGTTGTTATGTCTCGCCCAACTTGGCGGGCGAGTTAGTCAGTCTCAATAACCGAGTGTTCGGTCGGCGCAATTCAATAGTGGTTCATCGGCGTTTAAACGGCGAAAGTTCTCTGCCACTTGTTCGGCAATGCAATCGTGGGACGCGGCCGAGGCCATGTGTGGCGTGATCGCGACGCCCGGCATGGTCCAGAGGCGATGATGGGGCGGAAGCGGTTCTTGTTCGAAAACATCCAGCAAGGCGCCGCGCAGTTTTCCTGTTTTCAGGGCGTGTTCGAGGTCGTCGATGTTGAGGTGACCGCCGCGACCGCAATTAACCAGTGCGGCGCCATTGGCCAGATGTTCGAAGGTTGAATTACCGAGGATGCCGCGCGTCTCGCGGGTCAGTGGAAGCAAGTTGATCAACAGCTCCACGCCCTCAAGAAACGGGTTCAGTTGTTCGGCACCGGCGAAGATCTGGACACCGTTCAGATCCTTGCTACGACGGGCCCAGCCTCGAACGTCATAACCGGCGGCAGCCAGATCCTGAGCAATGGCGCTACCCAACGATCCCAGCCCCATCACACCGACCTTGAATTGCCCCGCCGCCCGTTGCAGCGGTCGCTCCCAGTGTTGATTGCGCTGTTGTTCCAGCACCTGATCAAAGCCACGGTGATAGTGAATCACCGCCCAGCGCACGTACTCGGTCATGCCTTGGCGGTGGCCGGGATCAACCACCCGGCATACCGGCAGATCCGGGCACGACGGGTCATGTTCGAGGTGATCGATGCCGGCCGCTACTGAGTGGAGGACCTGTAGGTTCGGCAACGCGGCCAGGCTGCCCGGCAAAGGAAACCAGCAGGCGGCAATCTGCGCGTGTTCAGCCAGCGGATCATCCGCCAGCACGGTGGTGAGCTGCGGCGCGCTACGGGCAAACGCCGCCTGCAATTGCTGGAGCAGCAAGGTGTCGCGGGACAGCAAAACCACGGTGTTCATGACAGATAGGACTCACGCTGGGATTCGATCAGGGTCAGTGCGGCCTCCCAGGCCAGGTCGATGATGTTGTCCTGTTCATCGCGGTCAAACTGTTCGGCGGTGTGTGCACAGACTTCCGGGGACGGGTAATGCAATTCGCAACCACCGGCCAGCGCGGCGACCTGCGCCTGACAGGCACGCTCAAGGAAGTGAATTTCCTGAAACGCCTGGGCCACCCCCGACCCACCGACCAGCAAGCCGTGGTTACGCAGGATCATCGCCCGGTGCGGCCCCAGGTCGTCGATCAAACGCCCGCGCTCATCCAGCGACAGCGCGATACCTTCGTAGGTGTGGTACGCCAGCTTGCCGTAGAACTTCAGCGCATGCTGACTGATCGGCAGCAAACCTTGCTTCTGCGCGGCAACGGCCATGCCGGCGGCGGTGTGGGTGTGAATCACGCAGTTGAGATCCGGTCGGGCCATGTGGATCGCCGAATGAATGACGAAGCCGGCGGCGTTGACCCGATGACCTTCGTAGGCCGGGTCGACGATGCGCCCGTCCTGATCGATACGCACCAGATCCGAGGCGCGCATGCGGTCGAAAATCACCCCGTAGCGGTTGATCAGAAAGTGATGCTCAGGCCCCGGAATCCGCAGGGTGATGTGGGTGTCGATCAAGTCGGTCATGCGAAAGTGCGCGACCAGCCGATACAGCGCCGCCAGCTCGCAACGGGCCTTCCATTCAACCGGGCCGATGTGTTCAGGTTTACTCACGAATACACCTCTTTAGCAGCGTGGGTGACGATCGGGTTGGCGCGCAGGCGGGCCAGCCCGCAAACACCGATCAGGGACAGGGCCGAGAGCAAGGTGAAGAACACCGCCAGCGGCAGCCATTGTCCGGAAAACTTGCTCGCCAGCAGCGTGCCGATCAGCGGCGTGGTGCCCCCGGCCAGCGCGCAACTCAACTGGTAAGCGATGGAAATGCCCGAGTAGCGCAGATGCACCGGGAACGCCTGGGTCATGTAACCGGCGATCACCGCGTACAGCGCCGACAGGATCACCACCGCCAGGGCGATGCCGAGGGTCATCAACAGAATGTTTTGCGTACCCACCAGCACAAACATCGGGTACGGCGTGACCATGCACAGCAGTGCGACGAGCTTGAGGAAGCGTCCCTCGCCGATACGCTCGGCGAGCAACGCGGAAAGCGGTTGCGAAAGCAGCTGAATAACAGTCACCAAAAACAGGCAATCGAGAATCGTCGAGCGCGCGATGCCCTGATACTGGGTGACGTAGGTGATCATGAACGTGTTGGTGAAGAAGAACCCGGCGGAGCCAATGGTCACCGCCGCAGCGGCAAACAGGATCTGCCGCCAGCAGGTACGGATTACGTCTTTCACCGGGTATCTGGCGGTTTCGTTGTTGTCTCGGGCCTTGGCGAATTCCGGCGACTCGTGCACGCCGGAACGGATCATCAGGCCGACCATCATCAGCACACCGCTGGCGAGAAACGGCAGACGCCAACCCCAGGACAAGAAGTCTTCTGGCTCAAGGGACGTCACCAGGCGAAAGGCGATCAGGGCCAGCAACAAACCCGCTGGACTGCCGAGCTGGGCAAACGAGGCGTAGAACGTTTTGCGCTTGGCCGGCGCGTGCTCGCTGGCCATCAACACCGCACCGCCCCACTCGCCCCCCACCGAAATGCCCTGGATCAGGCGCAGTACGATGAGACCGACCGGCGCCCAGATGCCGACACTGGCGTAGCTCGGCAGCAGGCCGATCCCGGCAGTCGCCAGGCCCATCAGCGCCATGGTCACCAGCAGCATTTTCTTGCGGCCCAGACGATCGCCCAAGTGACCGAACACCATGCCGGCCATGGGGCGAGCGATGAAGCCAACAGCGAAACTACCGAAGGCGGCCAGGGTGCTCATCACCGGGTCGCTGCTGGGAAAGAACACTTGCCCAAGCACCAGCGCCGCCGCGGTGGCGTAAATGTAAAAGTCGTAGAACTCGATGGTCGTGCCAATGAAGGCGGCGGCCGCGGCTCGTCGCGGTTGTGCGGTGGTGTGCATGCAAGGACCCTGTGTATTTATAGTTTTGGGCAGGTACTGAAGGCTGTTTACGGTTGCGCTCTGTGGCGCTTGTGGGCTTTATCGCTTCCGTGCCAGGATTAGTCAATTTTCATATTCTTATCTTTACTATTAGCACGGCTACTACATGGAATTGTCATGACCTCCACTAACCCTTGGGTGGGCCGACGTTTTCTCAACGATCGCCTGGACTGGAACCTGTTGCGCACCTACCTGGTGATCGGCCAGGAAGGCAGCATGAGCCGCGCTGCAGCGCGGCTGCACATCACGCAGTCGGCGGTCAGCCAAGCGCTAAAACGGCTGGAAGAACAACTGGAATGTGTGCTGATTGCCCGCAGCGGGCGACGGTTCGACCTGACGGAAACCGGGGAAGAAGTCCTGCGCATTGCGGCGGATATCTACGGCGATATCTCGCGATTGGGTACGGTCGTGGAGAGTCGTCACGATGACGTGGTGGGCAAGATCCGTATCCTCACCGTCAGTGGCGTGCAGGCGCGACACTACGATGACTTCCTCGCCGACTTCCATGAAACCCACCCGAAAGTCGAGCTGGAAGTCGAGGTCATGGGCAGCTCGAACATCATCAGTTCGTTACTGCAAAAGACCGCGACCATTGGCGTCGGACTGTGTCGTTTACCGCAACCGCGGCTGGAGCAGCGGGTACTGTTTCGCGAGCGCTATGCGTACTTTTGTGGCCAGCGTCATCGACTCTTCGGGCAAGAAAACCTGACGCTGGAACAACTCGCGGCGGAGAACTTCGTCAGCTTCACCAGCGACCAGCTCGGCGGCAACCTTTCGCCGCTGACACTGTTCCGTGACGAGCAAGGCTTCACCGGCAAGATCGTCGCCTCATCGACGAGTTTCGAAGAGATTTACCGCTTGATTTGCGCAGGCTACGGGATTGGCTGCTTGCCGACGCACCTGGTGCGAAGGGATGTCGAGCAAGGTTTGCTCTGGCGTTTGCCGCCGGAAGACGGGGTGGTGGATTTCGATATCCAGCTGCTGTGGAATCGCGAGCAGAAGATGAGTCAGGCCGAAACCGTGTTCCTCGAAAGCTTCCAGCACATGCTCAGCATCCGTGAGCCTGTGCTGTGAAGCCTTGAACACTTAAACGTGAGGATCGCCCGGCGCTTTACTCGGCGTGGCGTATTGCGGCTTCAGATGTCCGTCCTGATCCAGTAGCCAGGCGTCCATGATCTGCCGCACCACAGGGCCGGCGACGCGACCGCCGGCCTCGCCGTTCTCGATCATCACCGAGATCACAATCTTCGGATGCTCGGCCGGAGCGAAACCGACAAACAAGGCGTTGTCGCGATTACGCTCCAGGGTTTTCGCCCGGTTGTAGCGCTCACCCTGTTTGATCGCGACCACTTGCGCCGTACCACTCTTGCCGGCGATCCGGTACTGAGCACCCTGCGCCGCCGCTCGGGCAATTCCGCGTGCGTCGTGCATCACCATTTGCATGCCGTGGTTGACCTGCTCCCAGTCTCGTGGGTCCTTCAACAGGATGTTTGGCATCGGATGCTCATCCACTGGCGCAACGCCGTCCACGGTCTTGGCCAGGTGCGGTCGGTTCCAGACACCTTTGTTGGCGATCAGCGCAGTCGCTTGAGCCAGCTGCAGCGGCGTGACCTGCATGTAGCCCTGGCCGATGCCGAGAATCACGGTCTCTCCGGGGAACCATGGCTGACGACGCGTGGCACGCTTCCAGGCCTGGGACGGCATCAGGCCGGCAGACTCTTCGAACATGTCCAGCGAGACCTTCTCGCCGAGGCCGAACATCGCCATGTAGTCGTGCAGGCGATCAATGCCCAACTTGTGCGCCAAGTCATAGAAGTAGGTGTCATTGGAGCGCATGATCGCCGTGTCCATGTCCACCCAGCCATCGCCGCTGTGGTTCCAGTTACGGTATTTATGATCAAAGTCGGGAAGTTGGTAGTAACCGGGGTCGAAGACGCGTGTCTGCGGGGTTACCACGCCGGCGTCAAGACCGGCGATGGCCACTTCCGGCTTGATAGTCGAGCCCGGAGCGTAGAGGCCGCGCAGCACACGGTTGAACAGCGGCCGGTCGATGGAATCGTGCAGCGCCGCATATTCCTTGAAGCTGATCCCGGTCACGAACAGATTCGGGTCGAAGCTCGGCTTGCTGACCATGGCCAGCACTTCGCCGGTCGATGGATCGAGCGCGACCACTGAACCACGACGATCACCCAAGGCTTCTTCGGCGGCTTCCTGAAGTTTGACGTCCAGGCTCAGGACGATGTTTTTGCCGGGGATCGGATCGGTGTGTTTGAGCACCCGCAGAACGCGGCCCTGAGCGTTGGTTTCGACTTCTTCGTAACCGACCTGGCCGTGTAATTCCGACTCGTAGAACTTTTCAATCCCGGTCTTGCCGATGGATTGAGTACCTCGATACTCGACCGTATCCAGGGCTTTGGATTCTTTCTCGTTGATCCGACCGACGTAGCCAATCGAATGCGCGAAGTGTGCGCCCATTGGGTAGTGACGAACGAATTGTGGCTCGACATCGATTCCGGGCAGACGGAATTCGTTGACGGCGAGTACGGCGATTTGCTCTTCGCTGAGTTCATAGAACAGGGTGACGGGCTCGAATGGATGACGCGCCTGCTTCATCGCCTTGTCGAACAGCGTCCGGTCCTCAGCGGGCAGGTGCAAGAGGTTGACCACCTCGTCCAGTTCTTCTTTGACGTCGGAGGCGCGTTCGCGGGTGATGGTCAGGTTGAAGCTGGGACGATTGTCGGCGAGGACCACGCCGTTGCGGTCGTAGATCAACCCGCGCGCCGGGGCAATCGGCAATACGTGGACACGATTGTTCTCGGAGATGGTCGAGTGATAGTCAAACTCGACCACCTGCAGCACGTACATGCGCACCACCAGTGCGCAGGTGATCGAGACGACGAGCAAGGCGCAGGCCATCAATCTTTTGTTGACCAGGCGCGTCTCTTTTTCGTGATCCTTGATCGGTATGGGTTCGGGCATTTCTGTAGCTGCTCTTTGACAAAAATGGAGCGCCGATCCTTAGGCTTGAAGTCCGTTAAAAACGAGCTGCACCATACCAAAAACCGTGCGGTCGCTTTAGTGCGATTTTCTCTAATGGTTGTCCTTGAGGGCCAAAACGACAGTTGGTTTATCGTGTGGATTCGTGCGGTTTGCTCAAGATTGATATTCCCATTCGTGCATTTTTCTTGCCGATAGGTCTGTGGATACTGAGTGCATGTCATTCCATTTTGTCTGGGAGTCTTTTCATGCATTCACGATTTAAACGATTACTGGGCTCCAACGGGTTTTCGATTGGCCTGGAGCTGCCGCTGGATAATGATTGGTCCAGTGATGGCCAGCGGCGGCGGATTGCTGAGGAACGGCCTTTCGGTGTTCCAGATCTGAAGCAACATGCGGCGATGGCGCGTCTGGCGGACAAGGCTGGTTTCCGCGCGCTGTGGGTTCGTGATGTACCGGTTTATGATCCGAATTTCGGAGACGCCGCACAGGTCTTCGAAACCTTTTCCTACCTTGGCTATCTCGCCGGAATCACCGACAACATCATGTTGGGTACCGCGGCGGTTGTACTGCCATTGCGTCAGCCCTGGCTCATTCTGAAGGGCGCAAACAGTATTGATGAATTGAGCGACGGACGTTTACTGCTCGGCGTCGCCAGCGGCGACCGCCCGATGGAGTATCCGTTGTTTGGTGTGGATTACGATCAGCGCGCAGAGATCTTCCGCAATACGGTGGAGTTGCTGCGCGACCAGGGTGCAGGCCGCTTGCCTGATGGTGCGCAATTGCTTCCGCAGCGGGACCAAGCAGTGCCATTGCTGGTGGCAGGTCTTGGTCAGCAGTCACCTGCCTGGATTGGCGAACATATGGATGGCTGGCTCGCCTATCCCGGCACGCCGGACGAACATCGTCGTCGGGTGGGGCTGTGGAGGGAAGTAGGTGGGGATAAGCCTTACATCAGCTTCGTCCACCTGGATCTGGCAGCCAATCCTCATGCTCCGATGCGACGTGTACGGTTCGGCGGTATTTGTGGGCGGTTGGCGTTGATAGATGAACTTCAGGCATTGCGTGAAGCCGGTGTGCAGCATGTTGGTCTGCATGTGCGTCGTAGCGAACGGCCGGTTGCCGACGTTATCGAAGAGATCGCTGAATACGTTCTGCCAAAGTTTCACTAACTGTGCCGATGAGATCAGGGGCAGCCGATGAGGCTGCCCATT
>NZ_CATKQN010000003.1:0-236259 GCF_949767765.1 Pseudomonas sp. IT-P171 | reverse complement strand
TTAACAGGGTTTGCGGAAATGGCGATCAACCGCGAAAGCGCTCCTGAACATAATCCATGACCTTCAGCGATTGATAGATCGCATTGGCAGCCACCCTTCCGAACGGCCCACCGTTCCAGTCCAGCAGATACGGTTTGAACGACTGATACCGCACACTTTCCCCGCACACCGCTTCGGCGATCACCCGGCCTCCAATTGACCCGGTGTTCAGCCCGTGACCGCCAAACGATGTGCAAGCCCAGACGCCCGGTTCCAGTAGCCCGAGGTTGGGCATTTTGTTGGTCGAGTAACCCATCAGGCCAGACCAGGCCAATTCGATGTTCACTGGCGCCAGCTGCGGATAGACCGACACCATGTCGGCCTTGAGCATGGCCGCCAGGGCCTTTTCATTCTGTTCGTTGCGGGTGGTGATGCGTCCGCCCCAGAGCAGGCGGTCGCCTTCGACGACGCGGTAGTAATCCGAAGCGCGGCGGTCGTCCGAGAATGCGGCGCCTGAATCGAGGACGTTTTTGATCGAGTCGCCCAGGTGTTCGGTCAGCACCACATAGGTGGCGATCGGCAGGTAGGCGCGGCTGAGTTTTTGCAGTTCCGGGCCGCCGTAGCCGCCGGCGCAAAATATCAGGTCCTGACAGCGGACACTGCCATGAGCGGTCCTGACGATTTTGTCGGCGCCTTCGCGCTGCCAGGCGAGCATTTTTGACTGCTCGAAAATCCTGCCTCCCGCAGTTTCAATGGCCAGCGCCAGGCCCAGGCAATAGTTAAGCGGGTGGAAGTGCATGGCGTTGGGATCTTCGACACCCTGAAAATAGCGAAGGGTGTGCGCCTGCGCGCGGACCTTGGCGGTGTCGAGGAAGTTGAGTTCATAACCGAAGTCGCGTCGCATGGTTTCGATGTGGTTTTTCACACCGGCGCCATCGTCGTAACGCTTGACCCGAATCGTACCGGCGGACGGCGCACAACCTGCCAGCGCCAGTTCGGCGATGTTGCGGCGGACAATCTCCACACCTTCGACCGACATCTGAAACAGCGTCCGAGCCTGCTCCAGTCCCACTTTTTTGCGGATCGCGCCAGACCCTTCGGCCCAGCCCGGCGACACCACGCCGCCATTGCGGCCCGACGCGCCCCACGCCACCTGATGGGCTTCGAGGAGGATCACGCGTTTGCCGCGTCGGGTCAGTTCCAGAGCGGCGGTGAGCCCGGCGATGCCGGCACCGATGATGCAGACGTCGCAGATTTCGTCGCTGTTCAATTCGGACCTGGCCGCGCGGGGCAGCGAGGTTTGGGAATACCAGGTGTTGGGAAAGGACATGGTCAATCCTTGGGTAATTGCCTTACCTATGTGGGAGCGAGCCTGTGTGGCGAGGGGATTTATCCCCGTTCGGCTGCGCAGCAGTCGTAGATGCGCTTTAACGTTGAAATGCCGGGGCCGCTCCGCAGCCCAACGGGGATAAATCCCCTCGCCACATGGCTCGCTCCTACAGGGGAGGGGCGGGTGATTACTTGATGGTCGAGTAATCGACGCCGTACCACTTGTCCGACAGCTTGGTCAGCGTGCCGTCCTTGTGCATCGCGGCGATGATTTCACCGAGCCTGGCCTTGAGTTCCGGGTCACCCTTGTCGGTGGCGACGGCCAGCGGTTCATAGAACGCGATATTGTCGTCGACGGCCCGCAACGGATAGCCCTTCTTGATGGCGGCATCCAGTGTGCTGCGTTGCGTGAGGATGGCGTCCAGACGGGCACCGTCGCCCAGGCGCAGGTCGTCCAGCGGCCCGACGGAACCGGCGTAGGTCTTCATTTTTTCGGTTTTTACGTCATAGACGACGGGCGGCACGTCCGTGGTTTCAATGGCCAGCGCCTGGCTGAAATAGTCCTCGGACGTAGTGCCCCCTTCAACGCCGATGGTTTTGCCATTCAGCGCCTTGTGGTCGGTGACTTTGGATTTGTCATGCACCGCGAACACGTAGGGAACGTAGTAATAGGTCCCGGGGAAATCGAGAATCCGCGCGCGGCTCTTGGTCGCGGTCATCGAACCCACGGACACGTCCCAGCGGCCGTTCCACTTGCCTGCGGTGATCACATCCCAGTCGGGCGTGATGAACTTGGCCTCGACGCCGAGTCGCTTGGCGATCTCTTTGGATACGTCGATATCGAAGCCGTCGATTTCATTCTTGTCGTTGATGAACCCCTGGGGTGGCCAGGTCGCCGAGGTGGCGACGGTCAACGTCTTGCTGCTCTGGATCTTGTCCAGAACGGCACCGGCATTGGCGGCACCGACGAACAACAGCGACAGTGCGGCGGCGAGGGTGGTTACGCTTTTACTTCTGACCATGTCCATCTCCATGTATCGTTATTGTTTTATGGGGGCAAAGCGGTCTTCAGTGACCGATGATCTGCGACAGGAATTTCTGCGCGCGCTCGGTCTGTGGGTTATTGAAAAACTCGGCGGGGGTGGCTTGTTCGATAACCTGGCCCTGGTCCATGAACAGCACGCGGTCAGCCACCTTGCTGGCAAACCCCATCTCATGGGTCACGCAGATCATGGTCATGCCGTCGGTGGCCAGTTCGCCCATGACATCCAGCACTTCGTGGACCATTTCCGGGTCCAGCGCCGAGGTCGGTTCGTCGAACAGCATCACTTTGGGATTCATGCACAGCGCCCGGGCAATCGCCACGCGCTGCTGTTGTCCGCCGGACAATTGCGACGGATATTTGTGCGCGTGTTCGGCAATGCGCACCCGCTCCAGGTAAACCTGTGCACGTTTTTTCGCCTCGGTGGCCGACACGCCTTGCACCAGTTGCGGGGCCAGGGTCAGGTTGTCCATGACGCTCAAGTGCGGGAACAGGTTGAAGCTCTGGAACACCATGCCGATTTCACTGCGCACGGCGCTGACGCTTTCCGCTTCGCTGGTGAGGGTGATGCCGTTGACCTGAATGTGGCCTTTCTGAAAATTTTCCAGGTGGTTGATGCAACGAATCATCGTCGATTTGCCCGAGCCCGACGGCCCGCACACCACCAGGATTTCGCCGGTGGCGACGTTCAGGTCGACATCGCGCAAGGCGTGAAAGTTGCCGTACCACTTGTTCAGGCCGGTGATCGAAATCATCGAAGGGCTGGCCGGCGCAGCAGAGCCCAGGTCCAGTCGCTCAGCAGTATTGGTTTGAGTCATCACGCATCAACCCCTTGCCACGGATCGGTTGACCCGTTTTTCGATTCGCGCCTGTACCCGTTCCAGAATGAACGACAGGGCCCAGTAAATCATCGCGGCGGTGATCAGCATTTCCAGGTGGCGGAAGTCCGCGCGACCCTGGGTCTTGGCCAGGTACATCAGTTCCCAGACGCCGATCACCGACACCAGCGAACTGTCTTTGAGCATGGCAATGAACTGGTTGCCGGTGGGCGGAATGATCACCCGCAAGGCCTGGGGCATGATCACCCGGCTCAGGGTCTTGAACGGGCTGATGTTCAGCGCGCGTGACGCTTCCCACTGGCCGACCGGAATGCTCTGGATACCCGCCCGGAAGATCTCGGTCATGTAGGCGCCGTAGCACAGCGACAGCGCGAGGATGCCGGCGGGCACCGCATCGACCACATAGCCCAGTTGCGGTAGACCCAGGTAAATCAGGTAGATCTGGATCAGCAGCGGCACGCCGCGAAAGAACGAGGTGTAGAACGAGGCCAGGGCATTGGCCAGCCCGTTGTTCGACAGCTTGGCCACCGCACCGATCAGCGCCAGCACGAAGGCAATCAAGATGGCCACGGCGGAGATGTACAAGGTGGTTGCAGCGCCCTGGATGATCAGGAAGCCGACCTTGTCGAGGATGAAACTGTAGGAGAGGTCGAAGGTGTCAAAGAATGCGAGGAACAGAATCAGCAGCTCGATCCATACCACCGTGGTTTGCACCTTGAACTTCAAGCGCCCGAGGACGTGGAAATTCAGCGTGCCCAGTACCGCAATTCCCAGGCCGATGGCGATGTTGCGCGCGGTCAGGCTGTCCGGGGCATCGCCCAGCAAGGGTTGCAGGAAATGGCTGAGGGCGCTGTTGCCCAGGTTCATGAGGTAGGCGCCGAGGAACAGCACCACGGCTACGCCGAGCAGGAATTGAGGATCGTTGGACTTTTTCTTATAAATTATATTGTCGTGATACATGCATGCCTCGGCTTGTAGGTGGTGATGATCTCGCTAGATGAAAGGGGTCTTTGGCCAGTATTGCGACGCAAAATCGGGGACGACAAGCGAACATAATTCGCTATGTCAGTCCCGGATCGCAGTTTGCTGTCAGGTCAGTTTCGCCAGGCACGCTTCGAGGATGTCCAGACCTTCCTCCAGCACGGCAGCCTCGGTGGTCAGTGGCGCCAGCAACCGGATGATGTGGCGCGACTTGCCGCTGGGCATCAGCAGCAACCCGGCCTCTCGCGCCAGGGCCAGCAGTTGCGTCAGCTGCGCCGGGGCCGGTGTGCCGTCGGCATGGGCCAATTCGATGCCACGCATGGCGCCGACGCCGGTCAGTCGCCCGAGAAAGGGCGAAGTCTTGTTGGCGCGCCAGGAGTGGTAACGGCTGACGATTGCTTCTTCCTGCTGCGAGCCCCAGGCATGCAGGTTGGCATCGGTCATTTCGTCGAGTGTCGCCAATGCGGCAGCGCAGGCAATCGGATTGCCTGAGTAAGTGCCGCCCAGTCCGCCCTTGGGCAAGGTGTCGAGCAACGACTTGCGCCCGACCACCGCACCGAGCGGCACACCGCCAGCAATGCTTTTGCCGAGCAGGATCAGGTCCGGCTCGATTCCCAAACGCGAAAACGCAAAACGCTGACCGGTGCGGCCGAACCCGGACTGGATTTCATCGGCGATCAACAGGATGTTTTTTTCATCGCACAAGCGTCGCAGCGCCTGAGCGAACTCGACGTCCATGGCCAGGAAGCCCGCTTCGCCCTGCACCGGTTCAACGATAAAGCACGCCACGTCGTCGACATCGATTTCGACACTGAACAGTCGATCCATCGCCTTCAGCGCTTCGGCGCAGGTCACGCCGTTGTCTTCGCTGGGGAAGGGCAGGTGGTACACCGGACCGGGCAGTACGCCGACTTTCTGTTTGTAGGGCGCGACTTTGCCGTTCAGGTTGAGCGTGGCGAGCGTGCGTCCGTGAAAGGCGCCGTCGAAGGCAATGACCGCCGTGCGACCGGTCGCGCCACGGACGATCTTCAACGCATTTTCCGCCGCTTCCGCGCCGCTGTTGGTGAGCATGCCACTGACCGGGTAATCCACCGGAATAAACGCAGCCAGGCGATCCATGAAGTCGAGATAGGGTACGTGCGGCGCCGCGTTGAACGCGTAGTGGGTCAGCCGGGTGGCTTGTTCGCGAATGGCCTCGACGATGCGCGGGTGGCAATGGCCGAGGTTCAACACGCCGATGCCGCCGACAAAATCGATATAGCGTTTGCCATCGGTGTCCCAGACCTCGGCGTTTTTGCCGTGGCTGAGCGTGACAGGATGAACGATGTTGATCGACCGGCTGATGGATTCGCTGCTCATGGATGACCGACTCTGAAGAAGGGAGGCTTCTTTTTATCTAAGCCGCGAGCAGCGGTGCCCGGCAAACGAAATAAAGTGGGCGGGTCAATCTTAAAAGTCGGGATGTGTGCTGGGCAGGTAAAACGCAACCTGTAGCGAGGGAGCTTGCTCCCGCTGGGTCGCGCAGCGGCCCCAAAAAATAGGGACAGCTACGCAGTCCAGCGGGAGCAAGCTCCCTCGCCACAGGTTTTTTGCGGGATTTTATCAGCGGCGTGTCAGGGGGCGCTGGGTGAACTTCACACCGGCCAGACCGTGGGCAATCAACGCACGAATATTTCCGTGATCGCTGCCTTCAGGCGTCGCCACGACAGAACGGTAATGCTCGCCAAACGCCAACAGCGCTTCTTCATCGCTCAGGCCTTCCAGCAACGCCAGACCCAGAGTCTTGCACGAACCTTCGTTCTGCCCGGCCGCATTGTCCACACCGCCGTTGTTGAAGGCCTGAGGCTGGTAATCGTAGCCCGCGGCGATGAACGCGAGGGTGTCGGCAAAAACGTGTTCGCCGCTCTTGAGGCTGGCGCGCAGGGTGTTCAAATCACTCATTGGGTTTTCCTTTGGCGAACGCCGCTTGTTGTTCGGCGCTGGCTTCTTGCTGGTATTGGGCTTTCCACTCGGCGTACGGCATGCCGTAGACCACTTCGCGGGCGTCATCGAGGCTGACCTCGATCTGGCGCTCATCTGCCGCGGCCTTGTACCACTTGGACAGGCAGTTGCGGCAAAAACCCGAGAGGTTCATCAGGTCAATGTTCTGCACATCCTTGCGGCTGTCCAGGTGCGCGACCAGCCGGCGGAAAGCGGCGGCTTCAAGTTCGAGGCGTTGTTGATCGTTCATGGCGGGCTCTGTGCAATCGAATCGTGGCGCGGATGATAAAAGCCTGGCGCACGATGCGCCAGACGCGGTCAGCGGCTTGCAGCGAGTGTGATCGACACCGACTCGGCGAAACGCAAGGCGTGGGGCTTGTCGACTTCGACTTCGGCGTACAGCACCGATTCATTCGCCATGACCAGGTCGAGAATTTCCTGGGTCAGTCGCTCAAGCAGGGCGAAGCGATTGCCTTCGACGTGGGCGATGATCGCTTTGGTGATGGTCCGGTAATTGAGCGCGTGATCGATGTCGTTGTCACGCACGGCTTCCTGAGCGGCATACAGGATGGTCAGGTTGATCAGCACATCCTGCTTGTTGAGGATTTCATCCTCGTTGATCCCGATGAATGTCCGCAGGCACAGGTCCTTGACCCGGATGCGTGCCATTCCTGGTTGAAGTTGTGGCATTGCTACTTGCTCCGTCCAATCAATTGCAGGAACTCCTGACGGGTGTTGCTCGACTCGCGGAAGGCGCCGAGCATCACCGAGGTGTTCATGGTCGAATTCTGTTTCTCGACGCCGCGCATCATCATGCACATGTGCTGTGCTTCGATGACCACCGCGACACCCGCGGCACCGGTCACCTGTTGCACCGCGTCGGCGATTTGCCGGGTGAGGTTTTCCTGGATTTGCAGACGACGGGCGAACATGTCCACCAACCGTGCAATCTTCGACAGACCCAGCACTTTACCCGTTGGAATATAAGCCACATGCGCCTTGCCGATGAAGGGCAACAGGTGATGTTCACACAGCGAATACAGCTCGATGTTGTCGACAATGATCATTTCATCGTTGTCGGAGGCGAACAACGCGCCGTTGACGATTTCTTCGACACACTGTTCATAACCGTGACACAGGTACTGCATGGCTTTGGCCGCACGCAGCGGTGTATCGAGCAAGCCTTCGCGGTCGGGATTTTCGCCGAGGCCGATGAGGATCTCGCGATAGTTCTGGGACAGGGATAACGTCATGGAACATCCTCGCGGGGCGATCTATTTGAGGTGCCGTCCGCCGTTGACGGTCAGTGTCGTGCCGGTGACATAAGGGTTGTCGAGCAAATAACGCAGGCTCTGGTAGATCACTTCGCTGCCGGGTTCGATGCCCAGCGCGGACTTGGCCAGGACCTTGGTGCGATAGGCTTCATCGTCGTCGGGGTTAAACAGTAGCAGGGCTGGGGCGATGCCGTTGACCTTGATGTCCGGTGCGTACTTCGCGGCGAAGGACAACGTGAGACTGTCGAGCCCGGCTTTACTCGCGCAGTAGCCGATGTGTTTACTGCTGCCCTTGCGGGTGACGTCATCGCTGATGTGCACGATGTCGGCGGGGCTCGAGCGTAGCAGCAAGTCGGCGCAGTGCAGGTTGATCAGGTAGGGCGCCAGCATGTGCACGCTGAACAGGCGGGTGAAGGCAGCGGCGTCGGTTTCCGGCGTTTCGGCCAACCATTCGGAGGCGTTATGGATGATCGCGCGCAGGTGGTCAGTGTGGTTTTTCAGTTCGCTGATGAACGCGAAGATCCCGGCTTCGGTGGAAAAGTCCCCGAATACCGCCGTCGCCCCCAAGTCGCGCAACGCCTGTACGCCGGGGCGTTCAGTGCGATAGCTGAAGATCACGGCATGGCCGTCTTCGAGCAAACGCTGCGCACAGTGCAGGCCGACACGCTGGCCTGCACCGGTAATGAGGATCGGGGCGGATGAAGAAGTCATGAACGGCTCGCGTCGCGGTAAGAGCAAAACTATACCAGCGACGGGAGCGGTGTACCTATCGTGGAGCCTCCTTTGTGCGAGCGAGCTTTTGTGGCGAGGGAGCTTGCTCGCGCTGGGCTGCGTAGCGGCCCCCTGTCGTGAGCGCTGCGCATTCAAGCGGGAGCAAGCTCCCTCGCCACAAAAAGCTCGCGCCCACAGGAGGATTGTTAGTGGTTTAGAGTCGAGGCATCGGCGGGCACCGGACGCGCGGGAGTGCTGTTCAGCCAGCCTGCAAGGATCCGGGTCGACAGCGGAATGAAGAAGTAGACCATCAACGGCGTCAGGCACAGCGTGCTGATCAACACCCGAGGCAGCAGGCTCATTTCGCCGAGCAGCGGCCCCAGTACAACGTTGAACATCAGCGACACCGGGAAGAACGCCAGCCAGATCGCCACGGCCTGTTTCCAGCGAGGGGGACGTTGGCCGGCAGCGCCGAACCACCCTTCGATGCCGCTCACCCGGTGTTCTGTCTTGTGCGCAAACAGGTCGCTGCCGCGTGCAAGCCAAGCGGTACGCGAGGCGGAATGCTCCCAGGCGTGCATCGTCTGCTCGTTGGCGAAGCGGAAAATAATCTGGAATTCGTCATCCTCGGGCGGCGGGGCGAGCACGCCTGAGCCGAGATAACCCTGGAAGTCGGTGGCCAGTTGTTCGCCTTCGCGCAACCAGGCCATCAGGTCCTGATAACGCCCATCGGCGACGCGGCGCGCAACCATCAGCGTGACGGGTGGGGTAGACATTGTGTATCTCCGTATGGACTAACGCGTCACTCCGGGTAGGAGTTTCGCCAGGCGCAGCGCCGGGGTGGTGGGCTGCGTCTCGGAACAAGCAAGGATTATTCCGATTCTACAGGTTGTGCCCCTGATAATCGTTGTTCATCTATGTGTTGAATGATCATGGGGCAACCGAGTTAGAATGGGATCCAATCCTTGCAAGGACGTTGACCTGCCTTATGCCTGTTCTGACTGACGATGTCGCTGGTACTCAGACCTCTGTTCCGCTTGAGCAGGAAGAACTGTTTCCGATTCGCGAGGTGTCTCGGCTGACAGGCGTCAACCCGGTCACGTTGCGGGCATGGGAGCGCCGTTATGGTCTGATCCAGCCCAAGCGCACCGAAAGCGGGCATCGCTTGTACGCGGTGGCCGATATCGAGCGGGTCCACAGTATCCTTGGCTGGATCGACCGCGGCGTTGCCGTCAGCAAGGTCGCCAAGATCCTGGCCAGGACCGCGCCGCTTCAGGCGCTGGCGCACCTCATCCCCAATGAACTGGTGCAAGCGGATTACGCGCAGTGGCAGGAACAGGTCAAAGTCGCCGTCAGTGCGTTTGATGAGGTGCAACTGGAGCAGGTTTATGGGCAGATTTTTTCCAGTTATCCCCTGACGGTGGCGTTCCAGGACATTCTGATTCCGCTCTGGCAGCAATTGCTGCAACGCCATGAAGGGTTCGGTCAGACAAGCGAGTGGCTATTCCTGGATGGCTTTCTGCGTTCTCGCGTGTTGCAGCGTCTGCTGTTGGTACGTGTCATGCAGCCGCGCCGCGTGATTGTCGCTGCCCTTAACGATCAATGTCGCGAGCTGGAAGTGCTGCTCACGGCGCTGTTTCTGAGCAGTGTCGATTCGGCGATTCAAGTGCTGGCGCTCGGACAGCCCTTCGACGAATTGACCCTGATCTGCGAAAGAGTCAAGCCACAGGCGTTGGTGCTGGTGTCCAGTCATGCTCCTGCCCCTGAGCTGCCGCGGCGTTTGAATCGGCTGGCCATGAGCCTGGATTGCCAATTGATGCTCGCCGGCGATGCGTCGGATCTGGCGCAAGAGAGCCTGAACGGCTCGTCCATTGGTTGTCTGGGGAGCGAGGGAATGGTGATGCGCCAGCGTCTGAAACAGTTCCTGGCAGGCAACCTGGATACCTGAATCAGAAGTGCAGGGCGGGATGCGTCAGCCGATGCTGCTGAAGGATGTACTGGCGCAGGCGCTCGGTTTCGTCGGTGTCGCTCTGGCTCAACTGATATGCGTAGAAACCGTTATCGGTTTCCTTCTCGAAGGTGCCGCGCATCGCGATCCGCTCATAGCCTGAAGGGCTGAACCACAACGCGAAATGTTTGGGTGGTTTGGTCTTGTTGCGGACTTCCAGCAGGACGCCCTTGAACGACACCTCGTGCACCCACATCGTACCGGGCTGGCCACTGGCATTTTCCAGCGCGACCGGCTCGTCGAGTACCAGGCGCCATGGCCGGACCATCGGCCCGTCTTCATAGATGCTGGGGACGCCGAGGCGCAAATGCAGCGCATGAAACTCGTCTTCCACCAGATGCAGCGGGAAGGTCATTTGCTGATTTTCGAAATTGGCCTGGATGGTGACTTGCTCATGTGCGGCAAGGCGCGTGAGCAAGTCACGGATTTGCGAACCACCGTTGACGAGCAGGCTCGACGTCGCATCCCGCACATTGAGTTGCGGGTTGTGTTGCATGGTCTGGATGAAATCCAGCTCATCCTGGGTCAGGAGTGCGTCGCGTTGCATGATCTGCTCGAATGAAATAGTTACAAAGTCACCGGTGATTGTAGTTAATGACAATCAATTCTTGGATTTGTTTTCGCCGTTCGTCGCTTTTAGCGCGGCAAGCTCTTTTTCAAGCTCGGCGACTTGCGCCTCCAACTGTGTAACCCGCTGCTGTGCCTTGACCTGAACAGTCACGTCTTTTTGCACGCCGACAAAATAAGTCTGGCCGTCGCTCGGGTTTTTCACCGTCGAAAGCGACAGCTCATTCCAGAAGGGGGTGCCGTCCTTGCGGTAATTTCGCAGGATTTCCCGGCAGGAGCCGCCGCTGTCCAGCGCCTCGCGAATCAACTGCAGTGCGTCCTGATCGCGGTCGCCTGACTGCAGGAAGCGGCAATCCTGGTAGAGGATTTCTTCGCTGGTGTAACCGGTCAGGCGTTCGAATGCCGGGTTGACGTAAATCAGAATGTTGTCTTGCTCGCCTTCTTTTTCGGCGATCACGATGCCGTCATTGGAGGCGTTGATGACCATTTGAAGCAATTGCGCGTTGATCATTGAAGAATCCCTTCCTGATTGATTGACGTTCTGCATTCTAAAAGAACAATGAGGTCTGTGCTGTTAATATCCCGGTCTTTTAAGCTTCAGGATCAGATTGATGAAAGTCGCCATCCTTTCCGGCTCGGTGTACGGCACGGCTGAAGAAGTCGCCCGCCACGCCGCGAACATTTTGAAAACTGCGGGATTCGAAACCTTTCACAACCCGCGTGCGAGCCTCGCCGATGTTCAGGCATTCGGCCCCGATGTCTTTCTGGCGGTGACTTCGACCACCGGCATGGGTGAACTGCCGGACAACCTGCAACCCCTGTATTTCGCCATTCGCGATCAGTTGCCAGCGGCCTGGCGTGGTTTGCCCGGTGCTGTCATCGGTCTGGGTGATGCGAGCTATGGCGACACGTTCTGCGGCGGCGGCGAACTGATGCGTGAACTGTTCGGCGAACTGGGCATCCGCGAAGTGCTGCCGATGCTGCGCCTGGATGCCAGCGAAAGCGTTACACCGGAAACCGATGCCGAGCCTTGGCTGGCGGAACTGGCCACGGCCCTGCGCGGCTGACTGGCCGTTCGCCCAGACCCACAAGGCACGGATTTTTGACAGTGAGGAGGGGGCTGTTGAAGAGGCTCGCTGCGCCTTTGCTGGCGTCGGTACCTTGACATGGATCCATGCTTGTTCGCGCACTGACTCGTTAGGCCATCAAGCTGGCTGCCAATGCAACTACGCGAACCTCGAGGGCTGACTAGACTCGGTAGTCATTGGAAACACTCCATAATAAAAAAACGAGGTTCCCTGCCGTGAGCGTAGCCCCCCTCCAATCGTCCCCCAGCGTCAAAGACCAGGTCAGCGCCGCCGAGTGGCAGACCCGCGTCGATCTGGCGGCCTGTTATCGCCTGGTCGCCCTGCACGGTTGGGATGATCTGATTTTCACCCACATTTCCGCGAAGGTGCCCGGCACCGAAGACTTCCTGATCAACCCGTTCGGGCTGATGTTTCACGAGATCACGGCGTCGAGCCTGGTGAAGGTCGATCAGGCCGGCAACAAGCTGATGGACAGCCCTTACGAGATCAACCCGGCGGGGTACACCATCCACAGCGCCGTGCATGAAGTACGTCACGACGTGGTGTGCGTGCTGCATACCCATACGGCCTCAGGCGTTGCGGTTTCGGCGCAGAAGCAAGGCGTTCTGCCAATCAGCCAGCAGTCGTTGTTTGTCCTGTCCAGCCTGGCTTACCACGCTTACGAAGGCGTAGCGCTGAACCATGAAGAGAAGGCGCGGTTGCAAGCCGACCTCGGTGAAAACAATTTCCTGATGCTGCACAACCACGGCCTGCTGACCTGTGGCGGCACCATTGCCGATACGTTCCTGATGATGTTCACCTTTCAGCGCGCCTGCGATATCCAGGTGATGGCGCAGAACGGTGGCGCGGAACTGATCGCCATCGAACCGCAGATTCTGGCGGGCGCCAAGGCGATGATCGCGGGTGTCACCAAAAGTGCACAAGGCATGGGCGGCGCACTGGCCTGGCCAGCGTTGCTGCGCAAACTCGATCAACAAGACCCGGGTTATAAATTCTAATGCCACTTGCCGAGATCCCTCTGTGTGTCTGGCGCAAACGCGGCCAGACGTTCGTGTTCCGTGGCCAGAACCTCCGTTACTGGACGGCGGGGCAGGGTGAGCCGCTGTTGCTCATCCATGGCTTTCCGACTGCCAGTTGGGACTGGCATTACCTGTGGCAGCCGCTGGCCCAGCGCTATCGGCTGATCGCCTGCGACATGCTTGGCTTCGGCGATTCCGCCAAACCGGTGAACCACGAATACAGCCTGCTGGATCAAGCCGATCTGCAACAGGCATTGCTGGCGCATTTGAATGTCGAACAGCCGGTGCACGTGCTGGCCCACGATTATGGCGACAGCGTGGCACAGGAACTGCTGGCCCGGCATTATGAATCGCGCATTCATCTTGCCAGCTGCGTGTTCCTCAATGGCGGCCTGTTTCCGGAAGCCCACCGCCCGGTACTCATGCAAAAACTGTTGCTCAGCCCGCTGGGCTGGATGATCGGCCGAGCCTTTTCCCGGGATGCGCTGGTGAAGAGTTTCCGGCAGATCTTCGGGCCGCAGAGCCGTCCTAGCGAGAGTGAGATGGATGACTTCTGGAGCCTGGTGGACAGCAATCACGGGCCCCGGATCATGCACAAGCTGATTGCCTACATTCCCGAACGTCGGGTCCAGCGCGAGCGTTGGGTCAGCGCGATGCAGCGCGGTGAGGTGCCGTTGCGGGTGATCGATGGCGAGGCCGATCCGATTTCGGGCCGGCACATGGTCGAGCGCTATCGGGAGTTGATCCCTGAGCCGGATACCGTGCTGTTGCCCGGCATCGGCCACTATCCGCAGACGGAAGCGCCCGCGCAGGTGCTGAAACACTATCTGGCGTTTCGCGACCGGTTGATTTCGCTGCCGTTGAAGGCGGCCTGCTCGTGAGTCAGGTCTGAAAAGATCGCAGCCTATCACCCCAATCCCCAGCGTCATCATCCCCCAGCCTTATCGCGCACCATTCAGCCTCCCCCGTGTTTATTGTGACCCGCGGCGCCTTGCCTGACACTCGGACTCATTGTCCCTTGGCCTGCTGGAGTTCCCCCAATGAATGAGCCTGTGCGCTTCGAAGATAAAGTCGTGATCATCACGGGAGCCGGTGGCGGCCTCGGGCGTGCCCATGCGCTGCTGTTCGCGAAACAGGGCGCGAAGGTGCTGGTCAACGACCTTGGCGGCTCGGCTCAAGGCGAAGGCGCCAACGCATCTGCGGCAGACCGTGTCGTGGCTGAGATCCGCGAGGCCGGTGGCACCGCCGAGGCCAACCATGACTCCGTCACCGAGGGTGACAAACTGGTGCAACACGCCCTCGACGCCTTTGGCCGTGTCGACGTGGTGGTCAACAACGCCGGGATCCTGCGGGACAAGACCTTCCACAAAATGGACGACGCCGATTGGGACGTGGTTTACCGCGTCCACGTCGAAGGCGCCTACAAAGTGACCCGCGCCGCGTGGCCGCACCTGCGCGAGCAAAACTATGGTCGTGTGATCTTCACGGCGTCGACCTCGGGCATCTACGGCAACTTCGGCCAGTCCAACTACGGCATGGCCAAGCTCGGCCTCTACGGCCTGACCCGCACGCTGGCTATCGAAGGCCGCAAAAACAACATCCTGGTCAACGCCATCGCCCCCACCGGCGGCACCCGCATGACCGAAGGCCTGATTCCGCCGCAAGTGTTCGAGCAACTCAAGCCGGAGCTGGTCAGCCCGCTGGTGGTGTACCTCGCAAGCGAAAACTGCCAGGAAACGTCCGGGTTGTTTGAGGTCGGCGGCGGCTGGATGGGCAAGGTGCGCTGGGAGCGTAGCCTGGGTGCAGGGTTCGATCCACGGGTCGGTTTTTCTCCGGAAGACGTCGCGGCGCACTGGCAGCAGATCTGTGATTTCGAAGGCGCGGCGCATCCGAAGGACAACATTGAAGCGCTGAAGGAAATGATGGGGAATTTGCAGAAGTACGCGCTCTGATTCCTTCGCTTTCGCCAGGGCTCGCCTGAGACCTGCCATCCCTCAAAAAACCATCGCCCATAAAAAAGGCCGCTGCAAACGCAGCGGCCAAGGTAAGACGTTGGATCAAGGAGCTACAAATCAACGTCAGTGAACACGGGGCGATGAGTCGAAACCTTCGATTCATCTGAAGTCTGTCGCCAATGGGCGCGAGCTGATCACACGCTATCGCTGTGTGTCGTCAGGCCGTTTGCTGTGAAAGCCCGCGAAGAATAAGCGCTTGAACCGAAAGGAAAAATAGCGATTCCGAACATGCAGTGTTGCAGTCCGGGTAACAGTCTGGCGTTCATGCATCCGGCTGATGAGCCTCCATCCACTTCATCCATACCTCGCGCATCACTCCACGCGGCAAGGCCATTCATCCTTTAGAGGTACACAACGAATACCTCCTTCGTGCGCTTATCGCTCCCGAGCTGCGGCAGTAGGGTGGGGCCTTCTGTCACTCACCGGGGAAGACGCATGACAAAAACAACAATGCGCGCCATCTTCACACCGCAGGCGCTGGCCGCTGCGGTTGCCTTGGGTTGCTGTGCCCAGGCGCAGGCCGTTTCATTCAACATTGGCGAAATCGAGGGGACATTCGACTCCTCGCTGTCCGTCGGCGCGAGTTGGGGCATGCGTGATGCCGACAGGTCGCTGGTGGGCACCGTCAACGGCGGGACCGGCCAGGCGTCCACCGGTGACGATGGGCGGCTGAACTTCAAGAAGGGCGAAACCTTCTCGAAGATCTTCAAGGGTATTCACGACCTGGAGCTGAAGTACGGTGACACCGGGGTGTTCGTCCGTGGCAAGTATTGGTACGACTTCGAATTGAAGGACGAAGACCGCGAGTTCAAACCGATCAGCGACCACAATCGCAAGGAGGGCTCCAAGTCTTCCGGTGCGCAGATCCTCGATGCGTTCGTCTATCACAACTACTCCATCGCCGATTTGCCGGGCACTGTGCGCGCCGGCAAACAGGTGGTCAGTTGGGGCGAAAGTACCTTCATCGGCAACTCGATCAACAGCATCAACCCGGTCGACGTTTCAGCGTTCCGCCGTCCTGGTGCGGAGATCAAGGAAGGCCTGATTCCGGTGAACATGCTGTTCGCTTCTCAGGGGCTGACCGACAAACTGACGGTGGAAGGTTTCTATCAACTGGAGTGGGACCAGACCGTTCTCGACAACTGCGGCACCTTCTTCGGCGGGGACGTGGCGGCAGACGGCTGCACCACAGGCTATACAGTCGCCAGCCCGGCGATTGCGCCGTTGCAACCGATCGCTGCCGCTTTTGGCCAAGGGTTCCAGGTCGGCAGGGAAGGCGTGATCGTGCCTCGTGGCGGCGACCGCGATGCCCGCGACTCCGGGCAATGGGGGACGGCGTTGCGCTGGCTGGGCGACGACACCGAGTACGGCCTGTACTTCATGAACTACCACAGCCGCACGCCGAACGTCGGCACCACCACCGCCGGGCTGGGAACGCTGGCACGGATTCCGGCCATCGTCGGTACCGCCAACGCCATTGCCCCCGGCACCGGTTCGGCGCTGGCCCAGAGTGTGATGCTCGGTCGTGGCCAGTATTACCTCGAATATCCGGAAGACATCCGTCTCTACGGCGCGAGCTTCTCTACCACCTTGCCCACCGGCACCGCATGGACCGGCGAGATCAGCTATCGCCCCAACTTGCCGGTGCAGGTCAACAGCACCGATCTGACACTGGCCATGCTCAACCCGATTGCCGGCGGCGCGGCCTCGCCGATCGCCACGACGCCCGGCGCGGACAACAAAGGCTATCGCCGCAAGGAAGTGACGCAGATCCAGAGCACCCTGACGCACTTCATCGATCAGGTCGCGGGGGCGGACCGTCTGACGTTGGTCGGTGAAGCGGCCGTTGTTCACGTCGGCGGGCTGGAGGACAAAAGCAAGCTGCGTTATGGCCGCGATTCGGTCTACGGACAGTACGGTTTCCGTGGCGATACCGACGGTTTCGTCACCTCGACGTCCTGGGGCTACCGCGCCCGCGCAATCCTTGATTACAACAACGTCATCGCCGGGATCAATTTCAAACCCAACCTGTCGTGGTCCCACGATGTCGCCGGTTACGGCCCCAACGGTCTGTTCAACGAAGGCGCCAAGGCGATCAGCGTCGGCGTCGATGCGGACTATCGCAACACCTATACCGCGAGCTTGAGTTACACCGACTTCTTCGGCGGTGACTACAACACTCTGGAAGATCGCGACTTCCTGGCGCTGAGCTTTGGCGTGAACTTCTGATCTGGCTGAGAAGGATGATTTCAATGCGCAAAATGATTCTGCAATGCAGCGTTCTGGCTCTGAGCCTGTTGGCCGTCGATGTAATGGCCGCAGTGTCGCCGGAAGAAGCCAACAAACTCGGCACCAGCCTGACGCCACTGGGCGGTGAAAAGGCTGGCAATGCCGACGGTTCGATTCCGGCCTGGACCGGCGGCCTGCCGAAAAACGCCGGTGCGGTGGACAGCAAAGGTTTCCTCGCCGACCCGTTCGCCAATGAAAAGCCGCTGTTCATCATCACCGCAGCAACCGTCGACAAGTACAAAGACAAACTCTCCGACGGTCAGATTGCGATGTTCAAGCGCTACCCGGAGACCTACAAGATCCCGGTCTACCCGACCCATCGTACGGTGGCCTTGCCAGCGGACATCTACGAGTCGGCCAAGCGCAGCGCGCTGAACGTGACGCCGATCAACGACGGCAATGGCCTGGCCAATTTCACCGGCAATCGCTACTACGCGTTTCCGATTCCGAAGAACGGCGTCGAGGTCATCTGGAACCATGTCACCCGTTATCACGGTGGCAATTTGCGTCGCACCATCACCCAGGCCACGCCGCAATCCAATGGCGACTTCACGGTGATCCGTTTCAAGGATGAGGTCGCGGTGCCTTCGCTGCTGGGGGATTTGAAACCGGGCAGCGACGAGAACGTCCTCAGCTATTTCAAACAGGAAGTGACCGCACCGGCGCGGCTGGCGGGGAACGTGCTGCTGGTTCACGAGACGCTCGATCAGGTCAAGGAACCGCGCAAGGCCTGGATCTACAACGCCGGCCAGCGTCGCGTGCGGCGTGCACCGCAAGTAGCCTATGACGGCGTCGGTACATCGTCCGACGGGTTGCGCACCACTGACAACTTCGACATGTTTTCCGGCGCACCGGATCGCTACGACTGGAAGCTGATCGGCAAGAAGGAAATGTACATCCCTTACAACAGCTACAAGCTTGACTCGCCCAACCTCAAGTACACCGATGTGATCAAGGCCGGGCACATCAATCAGGACCTGACACGTTACGAGTTGCACCGGGTCTGGGAGGTCGTCGCCACGGTCAAGCCCAACGAACGGCACGTGTATGCCAAGCGGCACATGTACATCGACGAAGACAGTTGGCAGGTGGCGCTGGCGGATCACTACGACGGTCGCGGCCAGCTCTGGCGTGTCGCCGAAGGGCATGCCCAGTTCTACTACGATCACCAGGTGCCGGCCTATACCGTTGAAGCGCTGTATGACCTGATTGCCGGTCGCTACATCGCACTGGGGATGAAGAACGAAGAGAAGCGCAGCTTCGAATTCGGTATTGATGCCAAGGCAGGTGACTACACGCCGGCAGCGCTGCGGAGTACAGGGGTAAGGTAATCATTCCTACAGCCCCTACGGAAAAAGGTGACTTTGCGGTCACCTTTTTTATAGGTGTCGATCAGCGTGTTGAATACTTCTTCAACAAGTCGTGTGGGGAGGACTAGGGTGGCGCCACAATTATAAAAAGGCGCACCACTATGACTGCCATGGCCCCGTGTCTGGACCGTACTGGACTCTTGCCCCGCTTGTCTTCCCATCACCTGACTCGCGAGCGGTTGATCGAGCCGTTACTGGCCTCGACAGCGCGGGTGAAACTGCTCTGTGCGCCGGCCGGCAGTGGCAAGAGTGCGCTACTCATCGAATGCCTGATGCGGGCGCCCGAACCGTGTCACGTCTGTTGGCTGCCATTGGCGGGTGCGTCATTGAGTGTCGGCGAGTTTCTTCAGCGGTTGGCTCGGGCGTTGGGATCGAGCTCCGCGGACGAACAAGGATTGCTGGCGTATCTGGCGCAATTGCAAACGCCGACCTGGGTCTGCCTGGATGACTATTGCCGCACGCCCGACCCGGAGCTGGATCTTTTGCTCGACCGGCTATTGGCGATCAGTAACCCGGTGATTACCTGGTGGCTGAGTGGTCGCCGCCGCCCTCCCTGCAATTGGCCACGCCTGTTGCTCGCCGACGAACTGTACGACTGCGAGCGCGCCACGCTGGCTTTCACTCAAACTGAAATCGCCCGACTGTTGCATCACCTGGAGCCAGAGCAGGCCGCCAAGCGTGCCAGCAGGATTGTCGAACTGAGCGGCGGCTGGTGCGCGGGTGTGCGGATTGCGTTGCTGCAAAAATGCGACGGGTCGCGCAACGAGCCGCTGCATGCTCGGCCGGACACGCTGCACGATTACCTTGAGCACGAACTGTTCAGCATTCTGACCCCGGAGCTCACGGAAGCCTGGCGGGTGCTCGCCCATCTGCCGCGTTTCAATGCCCGGCTGTGCGACCACCTGTTCGGTGCGGGGGAGGGCGCGCAGTACCTGAATACGTTGCAGGCGTTGGGTTGCTTTATCGAGCCCTGGCAGGACTCGACAGACTGGCTGCAGATTTTCGCGCCACTCACGCATTTGATGCGCGAAGAACAATGGCCGGAGGCACGCTCCTGGCATCGCCGCGCCTGTCAGTGGTTCGCCGCTGAACTGGACTGGAAAGCCGCATTTGAACAGGCCTTGCTGGCGCAAGAGTTCGAAGTTGCGGTCAGCCTGTTGCAGCATTTCAGTTTCGAGCACCTGTTCGAGGAGCAGACAGTGGTGCTGTTGTTGCGTCTGCATGAACGGCAAGGCGAGGAGCTTACGCTGAGCTCGCCGCAACTGGTGGGGCTGATCACCGCAGCGTTGCTGTTCGCCGGGCGGTTCGAGCAGGCGGGCGAATGCATCGAGCACTTGTCGCGCTTCATGCCTCAGCCGTCGGCGCTCCAGCAACAGCAGCTGATCGCGCGCTGGCAAGCCTTGCAGGGTTGGCTCTTGCATTTGCAGGGGCGCATGGAGCCTTCGCGGACGCATTTGCTGGAGGCGCTCAGCGAGCTCGGCCCCCCGCTGTGGGGCGCCCGGCTGATGTGCCTGTCCGGCCTGACCCAGCAAGCGTTGCTGCGGGGCGAGCTTGAGGTGGCGCAGGCCCTCAACCGTGAGGCGTTGTGCCTGGCGCGCGCGCACGATTCGCTGGTGTTCGAAGGGTTGCTGGAGCTCGATCACGCGCAAGTGCTCGAACAACGGGGAGCGCCCGGCAGGGCCGAGCACTTGCTGGCGAACATGAACGATTTGCTCGCCCAGCGGCAACCGCTGGCCGAACCGTTGCTCGGGCGGATTGCCTTGCGTCGCGGGCGTTTGAGCTTGTCTCAGGGACAGGATGCACAAGCGGCCGAGTACTTCGAAAGCGGGCTACAGATGTGCCTGCGCAGTCAGGACAAGCGCGTGCTTTATGGCTTTCTCGGCCTCGCGCAATTGGCCGCCAATCGCCAGGACTACGCCCAGGCCTTTGTCCTGCTGCGTGACGCCGAGCGGTTGATGCAACAGCGGCGGATTCCAGACTCGGTCTACCGCAGTGTCCTGCTGCAAATCAGCTGCCATTTCTGGCTACAGCAGGGCCGCCCGGAATTGGCCCATGAAGCCCTGACCCGGGTGCTGCGCCACTATCATGGTGCCCATGCACGACAGGCTCCGCCGGCGACGCTGGAGCTGATTCCCGGCCTTGAATACCTGCTGGTGCTGACCGAAGTGTATCGCGGGCAGGCGCAAGCCCCTCTGGTGCAGCTCGAGGCCCAGTTGAACTGGGCACGACAACGGGGAATGTCGGGGCTGCAAGCGCAATTGCACCTGGCACTGGCAGAAGTGGCCTGGCTGACGGGCGATACGCCTGCTGCCCGCCAGTCGTTGCAGGAAGGCCTGGCAATGGTCGAGCGTTGTAACCTTCAACAGGCTCTTCGCGACTTTCGATTACGCCAGCCACGCTTGCCGGAGGCGATGGGTCGTACTGATTCAGCGCTTACCCCTGAATCGGCGGCTTTGGGCCAGAACCGGTTAAGTCAGCGTGAAATAGAAGTCCTTGAGTTGGTTGCCCTGGGGAACTCCAATCAACAAATAGCCGATCTGTTGTTCATATCGTTACATACAGTTAAAACCCATGCGCGCCGGATTAACGGGAAATTGGGGGTTGCGCGTAGAACTCAAGCAGTGGCCAAGGCAAAAACGTTGGGTATCGTTGTTTGATGGGTGGTTATATGTTTACGAATGCATACAAGTTTTAGAGTTACTTGTGTTGTTGGAGTGTTTTATAAAGTGGGCGTCGGCCCGTCAATTTGTATTTGTCTTTTTGAATGTATCTTGGCCGATCCCTTATTTATGGAAAGGATGCTGTTTGTGAAAAATTATTTGTTGGAAGAAGTCAGTAAAAAGTTGGCTGAGGTTTTCGGTGATATGAGTATTGCGATCAATGCCGATGAAACCTACCTGAATTCGGTAGTGGTCAACGACGAAGGAAAGCAGATGGTTGATTATTCCGAGAGCTTGAGCTGGGCGATCATGGAGAAAGTGCAAGAGAATGAACTGCCGGCGTTCAATGATGAGTACGCAGGTATTTTCTTCAAGCGATGGACTTTTGATAAAAATGATCGAGTGACCGAGTTGGATATCGCCGACCTTAATAAAGCAGGTCGGGTTGTAGTCGAATCCTACCGAAACAAGTAATCGCTCCAGTAGGCGATCAACTTGATTAACCTGTGACGGCGGATGGCTCATATCCCATTCGCCAACTTACGGCCCGCGTCGTCGTCAGCAATCGCTGCGCCGCCGGGCCGTTTTCGTCGGCGTGAAACAATGATGCCGGACCAACGATGGTCATGACCGCCGCCACGTTGCCGACGGCGTTGAAAACAGGTGCCGACAAGGCATCGACGCCCGGCATCAACAAACCATGGACATGATGCAAACCGCGCTCACGGATCTGTTCGCACAGCGCGGCATACGCCTGATCGTCCGCCAGCGCATGGGGAGTAGCGTTGCGCAGTTCTTGCTCGCGCAGGTCTACGGTTTCTCGTTTCGGCAAATAGGCGCCGAACACCAATCCGGTCGACGAGCTGAGCAACGGCAACACCGAGCCCAATTGCGTCACCACCGTCACCGCGCGCACCGCCGGTTCGATATGCACCACGGTCGCGCCTTGATTGCCCCACACCGCCAAAAAACACGTCTCGTTCAATTCATCGCGCAACTCGGCCAGGGGCAGGGCGGCAACTTTGAGCACGTCCATACTGTTGAGTGCGGCCAACCCCACACGCAAGGCCTCGCGACCCAGGCCGTAATGATTGGTGGCGGTGTTCTGCTCGGCAAAACCGCTGGCGATCAAGGCCTGCAAATAGCGGTGGACCTTGCTCGCCGGCATCTGCACGTGCTCGGCCAGGCGCGACAGGGACGTCGACGGTGACAGCTCGGCCAGTGCCTTGAGAATGTCGGTGCCGACCTCGGCCGAGCGGACTTTCTGTTTGTCGTTGTTGCGCGGCGTTTCCATGGAGGCGGTCTGATTCCGGGACGAATGGGCGTCTTTATAGCTTGACGGTCAATACCAATCAAATTACGTTATGCGTAATCGAATTACGATAAAAATAACCCAGGCGTGCCGGAACCTCTGAAACAGAGTGACAGGCCATTGCCTACTCCCTGTTCAGGAGGCTCCATGAACCTCGATTCAACGGCGCCAGCGCTGGCCTACCAGTCCGGCTTCGGCAACGAATTCAGCAGCGAGGCGTTGCCTGGCGCATTGCCCGTCGGCCAGAACTCCCCGCAAAAGGCGCCATACGGTCTCTACACCGAACTGTTCTCCGGCACTGCATTCACCATGGCCCGCAGCGAAGCGCGGCGCACCTGGATGTACCGCATTCAGCCATCGGCCAATCACCCGGCGTTCGTCAAACTGGATCGGCAACTGGCCGGTGGCCCGTTGGGTGAAGTGACGCCCAATCGCCTGCGCTGGAACCCGTTGGATATTCCGACCGAGCCCACCGACTTCATCGACGGGCTGGTGAGCATGGCGGCCAATTCGGCGGCGGAAAAACCGGCCGGAATCAGCATCTACAGCTACCGCGCCAACCGCTCCATGGAGCGTGTGTTCTTCAACGCCGACGGCGAGCTGTTGCTGGTGCCAGAACAGGGACGGCTGCGCATCGCCACCGAACTGGGCGTGCTGGAACTTGAACCGCTGGAAATCGCCGTGTTGCCGCGCGGTCTGAAATTCCGCGTCGAGCTGCTCGACCCGCAGGCGCGCGGCTACATTGCGGAGAACCACGGCGCGCCATTGCGCCTGCCGGACCTCGGCCCCATCGGCAGCAACGGCCTGGCCAATCCGCGGGACTTCCTGACCCCGGTCGCCCATTACGAAAACCTCCAACAGCCGACCACCCTGGTGCAAAAATTCCTCGGCCAGTTGTGGGGCTGCGAACTCAATCATTCGCCGCTCAACGTGGTCGCCTGGCACGGCAACAATGTGCCGTACAAGTATGACCTGCGCCGTTTCAACACCATCGGCACGGTCAGCTTCGACCATCCGGACCCGTCGATTTTCACCGTCCTGACCTCGCCGACCAGTGTCCACGGTCTGGCCAATCTGGACTTCGTGATCTTCCCGCCACGCTGGATGGTGGCCGAGAAAACGTTCCGGCCACCGTGGTTCCACCGCAATCTGATGAACGAGTTCATGGGCCTGATCAAGGGCGAGTACGACGCCAAGGCCGAAGGCTTCGTACCCGGTGGCGCGTCGCTGCACAGCTGCATGAGCGCCCACGGCCCGGACGGCGAAACCTGCACCAAAGCGGTCAACGCCGAGCTCGCACCCGCGAAAATCGACAACACCATGGCCTTCATGTTCGAGACCAGCCAGGTGCTGCGCCCAAGCCGATTCGCTCTCGATTGCCCGCAACTGCAAACCAACTACGACGCCTGCTGGGCCACGCTGCCCGCCACTTTCGACCCGACCCGGAGATAACCCATGACTCAGACTTCCATCACTCGTAGCTGGGTTGCCTCTGCCAACGGCCATGCGGATTTCCCGCTGCAAAACCTGCCGCTGGGCGTGTTCAGCGTGAAGGGCTCTGCTCCGCGCAGCGGTGTGGCGATCGGTGACCACATCTTTGATCTGGAGGCGGCACTCGATGCCGGGCTGTTCGACGGCGCGGCAAAAACGGCTGTCGAAGCCACCCGTGGCGGTCAGCTCAATGGGTTTTTCGAGCTGGGCCGTGAGGCTCGCGTCGCCCTGCGTGAACGCTTGATCGAACTGTTCAAGGAAGGCAGCACCCTGCACGGCAAGATCGAAGCCCAAGGCGCGAAACTGCTGCCGCTGGCGGCAAACTGCGAAATGCACCTGCCAGCGAAGATCAACGATTACACCGACTTCTACGTCGGCATCGAGCACGCGCAAAACGTTGGCAAACTGTTCCGTCCCGATAACCCGTTGCTGCCGAACTACAAGTATGTGCCGATTGGTTATCACGGCCGTGCATCGACCATTCGCCCGTCCGGCACCGATGTTCGCCGGCCGAAAGGCCAGACCTTGCCGGCCGGTCAGACCGAGCCGACCTTTGGCCCGTGCGCACGCCTGGATTACGAACTGGAACTGGGTATCTGGATCGGCCAGGGCAACGAGATGGGTGACGCGATCGCCATCGGCGATGCCGCCGATCACATCGCCGGTTTCTGCTTGCTCAACGACTGGTCGGCCCGGGATATCCAGGCGTGGGAATACCAGCCACTGGGGCCGTTCCTGTCGAAGAGTTTCATCACCAGCATCTCGCCGTGGGTGGTGACGGCCGAAGCGCTTGAGCCGTTCCGTCGTGCGCAACCGGCGCGTCCTGAAGGCGATCCGCAGCCGCTGCCGTACCTGTTCGACAAACGCGATCAAGCCGCTGGCGCCTTCGACATCGAACTGGAAGTGCTGCTGCTCACCGAAGCCATGCGCGAGCAGAACCTGCCGGCCCATCGCCTGACCCTGAGCAACACCCGACACATGTACTGGACCGTGGCGCAACTGGTGGCGCATCACAGCGTCAACGGCTGCCAGTTGCAGGCCGGCGACCTGTTCGGTTCGGGCACGTTGTCGGGGCCGGAGAACGGTCAGTTCGGCAGTCTGCTGGAAATCACCGAAGGCGGTAAAAAACCGATCGAACTGGCCTCTGGCGAAGTGCGTAAATTCCTCGAGGACGGCGACGAAATCATTCTGCGTGCCCGTTGCAGCCGCGACGGTTTTGCCTCCATCGGTTTCGGCGAGTGCCGCGGCAAAGTGCTGCCGGCGCGTTAAGAGGATCGGGTCATGGAGCTCTATACCTACTACCGCTCGACCTCGTCTTACCGGGTGCGTATCGCGTTGGCGTTGAAGGGGCTGGATTACCAGGCACTGCCGGTCAACCTGATCGCACCGCCGGGTGGCGAACATCGCCAGCCAGCGTATCTGGGCATCAACCCGCAAGGCCGGGTGCCGGCCTTGCGTACCGATGAAGGCGAGTTGCTGATTCAGTCACCGGCGATCATCGAGTACCTGGAGGAACGTTATCCACAGGTGCCGCTGCTGTCCAAAGACCTCGCCGCCCGCGCGCATGAACGGGGTGTGGCAGCGGTGATTGGTTGCGATGTGCATCCGCTGCACAACGTCAGCGTGCTCAACCGGCTGCGGCAGTCGGGGCACGATGAAACGCAGGTGGTCGAGTGGATTGGACACTGGATCGGCGAGGGCCTGGCGACGGTCGAGCAGTTGATTGGCGATGAGGGTTATTGCTTTGGTCCGACACCTGGCCTGGCGGATGTTTACCTGATCCCGCAGTTGTACGCGGCTGAGCGCTTTAGCATTTCCCTTGAGGCGTATCCGCGGATTCGTCGGGTGGCGGCGCTCGCAGCGTCTCACCCGGCCTTCATCAAGGCTCACCCGGCGAACCAGCCAGACACCCCTTGAGTCATAAACAAGCGCAAAAGGTCGCAGCCTTCGGCAGCTCCTGCCGGGTGTACCCCCTCTCAATGTAGGCGCTGCCGAAGGCTGCGATCTTCTGCGTTTAATGGACGACCGAGTTGGGCGGCAGGTGGCCTAATCGCTCGGTCAGGCGAATCCGCTGAATCGGGTCGTCGCTGAGCAGCAGCGCATGCTCCAGATCGAAACGCTCGGCGTTCGGGCAGTCCAGCCGTTGATACAGGCTGGCCCGGGCCAGGTAATCGGAGGCGCTCGCGTTACCCAGCTCCAGCACACGCTCGGCGTCGATCAACGCACCAATGTAATCATCGTGAGAAAGGTGCAACTGACGCAGGTTGCGCGACAGTCGCTGCAGCATCTGCACGGGCTCGGCGGTGAGTAAATGCTCGGCGTTGAGTTTCATGTTCGGGCCGTACTGGCGCTGCAACAGTTCACGGCAATCGTTGGGGTACAACCGGCGTCCACCGCAAGGGTCGAGCAAATGATCGGCTCCCGGAACCCGCAGCAGAAAATGCCCGGGAAAGTTGACCCCGACCATGGGGATTTCCAGGCCTCTGGCCAGTTCCAGCGCAATCAGCCCCAGTGCCAGCGGTTGCCCCCGCCGGCGTTCCAGCACTTTGTCGAGTAAGGCTGCTTGCGGGCGCAAGGGGGTAAAGTCGTCCTGGGCGAAGCCCAGGTCATTGAGGCGTCGCAGCAGCGGTTGGGCCAGTTCGCTCACGGGCAGCATCGGCAGACCGTAACTGACGCGTTGTTGCAGGTCCTTGAAATGGGCCAGGACCGCCGCTGGATTCACTTCCTTGTCATGCTCGACAGACATCCACAGCGCTGCCTCGAACAGCGCGGGCGGTGATCGTTGCAGACAATCGAAGAAGTGTTGGCGAGGCGTCATCAAAATCTCCGGGGAATGCCTCGTTTTAGCCTCGTCTGCGGCGTTCGTCCAGTGGCACGCCGGGTTATGTCCGAAAGCGCTGGATCGAGGCAATCCTTATTCCGGTGCGCTTCTGCAATTTTTGGGCGCGAGCCTATACTGGCGACTACAAGAAGTGATTCGGGAGCCCCTACGATGTTCGCTCTCATGCAAAGCACTCGCCTTGAATCGCTGCATCTGAGCGTCGACCCGGTCACCGGGTTGAAGGCGGTCATTGCCATTCACAACAGCCGTCTGGGGCCTGCCCTGGGAGGCTGTCGTTACCTTGCCTATCCCGATGACGAGTCCGCGGTCGAGGATGCCATTCGCCTCGCCCAAGGCATGAGTTACAAAGCGGCGCTCGCCGGTCTGGCGCAGGGCGGTGGCGTGGCGGTGATTGTGCGACCGGTCCATGTGGAAAACCGCGCGGCCCTGTTCGAAGCGTTCGGCCGCTGCATCAATCAACTCGACGGCCGCTACATCACGGCCATCGACAGCGGCACTTCGGTGGCGGACATGGATTGCATCGCCCAACAGACCCAACATGTCACCAGCACCACCTCGGCGGGCGACCCGGCGCCTCACGCGGCGATGGGCGTGTTCACCGGCATTCGTGCCACCGCCATGGCTCGCCTGGGCAGCGATAACCTGGAAGGCCTGCGCGTGGCCATTCAAGGCCTGGGCAATGTCGGTTTCGCCCTGGCCGAACAACTGCATGCCGCCGGAGCCGAACTGCTGGTCAGCGACATCGATCACGGCAAGGTGCAACTGGCCATGGAGCAACTCGGCGCTCATCCGATCGCCAACGACGCGCTGCTCAGCACGCCTTGCGATATTCTCGCGCCGTGCGGCCTCGGCGGCGTACTCAACAGCAATACCGTCACGCAATTGCGATGCTCGGCCGTGGCCGGTTCGGCGAATAACCAGCTGACTCATCTGGACGTTGCGGATCAACTGGAACGGCGGGGCATTCTTTACGCGCCGGATTATGTGATCAATGCCGGCGGGCTGATCTACGTCTCGCTCAAACACCGCGGCGAAGAGCTGACGACCATTACCGCCCACTTGTCGAAAATCAGCTCGAGGCTGACCGAAGTCTTTGCCCATGCCCAGGCGGAGAAACGTTCCCCGGCGCGGGTGGCGGACGAGTTGGCGGAGAAAGTGTTGTACCAATGAAGGCTCACAGCGTCCTTCATGCCGCTGGCAAATTCTAGAGTCCTGACTACGCTGCAAGCGGGATGGCGCAACGCCACCCGCCCGGTTGATGAAGGCCTGCCTGCGTCTGGGGCAATCATGACTGGCGCAATGCTTTTTCGTGATTTCAAGGAGCGAATCATGTCTTCCAGTTCATCTCTCACCTGCAATTTCACGATCAACTCCAGTCTCGATATTGGCGTGTCGTTTGTCAGTGACGATAACGGCGCCAATTACGGCGGGCAGATCACTATTTTCACCCCTGGCACCGCAGGTCCGGTGAGCACCGGTTTATGGGACAGCGACGGCAACGTCTTCTTCACCCTCTACCAGTCTGAAAACCCGGCCATCAACTGCGTGATCAACTCGGGTTCGACGCCCGGTTCCTGGGACCCCTATATCGAGGTTGCCCAGCAAAACGGCCTGACCTGCACCATCACCGGCCCAGTGCCACAACCCGGTGAAAACACATTTGGCTATACCCTCGACGTAGTGCCGAGCGCCGGCGTTGGTCAGGGCCCCGTGACGGCTCAGACAGCCGGATCGCCGACGCCTCAACACGTAACGCGAATGTTGCTTCCTGCGGGCGGCAAAGAGGCATGGACGCTGATCATGCAGGGCAATGCTGCGGTGCCCGATGAAATCAGCGTTGGCTCACCGGTTGTCATGGCGTGGGCGCGGTTTGACGACGGGACACAGGTGGCCGGCGGGGTCTACAAGTCCGACACCCCGACGGATTACAACGTCAAGTTCATGTGGGTGCTGGACGCCAACGGTAATCAGTATCCCGGTTGGCCCATCGATGTCAGCGATCACGAGGACTTCCTCAACAATGGCTATCTGTTTTCACTGACGCCCGACAGTGATGAGGTCTACCTGCTGAACGTCGTTGAACGGCCTTGGGTGAAATCATGACGACTACTTACACGTTCTCCGTCAGTCTGTTCGACGCGATCGCCAACCCGAACGGGTTGCAGGTTTGGCAGAGCGGCACGTTGACGTTCGACACCGATTCGATGACGGGCGCATTGGCGCTACCGGGTTTTTACAAAGATCCGATCCCATACGAGGGAAGCGCCGTATCACCGTCAACGTCGGCAGGCACGACCATCAAGGCCTCGGGTAAAAGTACCGAGGCACAGATCACCTTCACCGTGACCTATAACTTTGATGGTTTTCTTTTCAACGGCAGCTATGTCGGCGGTTTGATCAGCATGCTCGACTACGGCGCACAAGAGACCTACCTCTACGTCATCCAGGGGCTTTCTTCGCAGGGGCCATCGGGGGCTTCATTCCGCGGAGGTTCGACAGCGGTGGACAAGAGAACCCCGCGAACGGCCTGATCCCCGGTTTTTCGCAGGCATGAAAAAGGCCCTGAGTCATTCGACTCAGGGCCTATTCAATTCGGGTGTCGCTTACTTGGGTGTCTTGGCTGCTTTAGCTGGCTTGGCAGGCTCAGCGGCTTCGACTGCTTCAACAACGGGTTCCGCTATTTCAGCCGGCGCACTCAGCAGTTCGGACAACGCATCCGGCTGGCTCTTGAATGCCTTGGCGAACACATCGCGGTTCTTCGCCATGTAGATCCCGGCTTCTTCCACTTGCTGCTCGGTCAGGGACGGAACGGCTTTTTGCAACACTTCAGCCAGCAATTCGGCCAGTTCGAGCATTTTGTCATGACGGTCAGCTTCGGCTTTATCCATGAACAAGCGCTCCAGATCTCGGCTGCTGCGGTATACCACTTCGACGGCCATTCACCACCTCACATGCCTTCACGATAGTTGTCTGTTTCGACCACTGTATTTATATACAGCGAAAAGGATAAGCGAATCCCTGCGCTTTGGGTAGTGGCTTTTTAATGTAGACCGAATTCAGGGTTTGTCAGGTGGGCCGTGGCGCTCCAATGGCGAGGGCTAGCCCCCACAGGGTGCGACCAAACGCCACGGAGCGCGTTTTAGAGCACCTCGCCATCATGTCGCAGGCGCCTCTGGCCTTTTTTCTGCATGCAGAACAACCGTCACGTCCAACCCGCATCATCCGCTCGAACCGAGCTAAGGAAGAATCATCGTGAAAATCAACTGGGCCGAGAACCTGCGGCAAAACGTGCACCAACTGGCCGAGTCCCTGGGCAATCTGTTCGTCGAGACTTTCCACTACCTGGCGCTGTTCGCCATAGGTGCCGTGACCGCGTGGGCAGCGGTGATGGAATTTCTGGGGATGATCGAAGAGGGGCACATCAAGATCGACGATATCTTGCTGCTGTTCATCTACCTCGAACTGGGCGCGATGGTCGGGATTTACTTCAAGACCAACCACATGCCGGTGCGCTTCCTGATTTACGTGGCGATCACTGCGCTGACGCGGCTGCTGATCTCCAACGTCTCGCACCACAACCCGCCTGACCTGGGCATCATTTACCTGTGCGGCGGGATTCTGCTGCTGGCGTTTGCGATTCTGGTGGTGCGTTACGCCTCGTCGCAATTCCCTTCGGTGAAGATCGAACACCCGCAACGCAAGATCGGTGCGGGTTCCGGTGAGCATCCCGAAGTGGAAAAGGGCGAGATTTAAAGGCGCATGGCGGGCCGCGGCTGGCCTTTGGCTGGCGGCGGCAGCTTGTGGTTGTCGCCGTCGGTCATGGCTTCGAGGATGGTCATGGCGCACTGGCCCTGTTCGATGGCAATGCCGAACTGGATGCTTTGCACCAAACGTTTGAGGCGCTTGGGGTCATTGCGTTGTTCGGCGCTGATCATCCGTTTGGCCACGATACGGCCACTGTTGGAGAGGGTCAGCATGATGCTGCCGTCCAGACCCTGAATGCTCAGGTTGATCTGGTAATCCGGTGCAAAGGCATCGGTAATGAGCTGAAAGGGGTTGTCCATGATGCGTCACCGCCTGATTGAACGTGCAGTTGTTGACCGGCCATGGTCGGGTTGGTTCGCAATACCGGACCATCGGCAGGCGCTCGCTGAGGTTCTCAAAAAATCCTTTTTGCCTCGTCAGGGGTGTAGCAAGGGGCATGCCGGAAAGGTTGTCGGACAATGATCGCGGGATAAAAGAGGCGGGCTCTATGGCCCGCCTTCTTTTTGCCTGCCCGTTTCAGGGCATGAATGAGTCGATGATCGCTGACAGTGCAATCAGACCGATCAGCACTCCACCCAGCTGACAGCCAGGCCGCCTCGTGAAGTCTCTTTGTATTTGTCGTGCATGTCGGCGCCGGTGTCGCGCATGGTGCGGATCACCCGGTCCAGGGAAATGAAGTGTTTGCCGTCGCCGCGCAGGGCCATTTGCGTGGCGTTGATCGCCTTCACGGCAGCGATGGCATTGCGCTCGATGCACGGCACCTGTACCAGGCCGCCGACCGGGTCGCACGTCAGGCCGAGGTTATGTTCCAGGCCGATTTCGGCGGCGTTTTCCAGTTGCTCCGGGGTAGCACCGAGTACGTCCGCCAAACCGGCGGCGGCCATGGCGCAGGCCGAGCCGACTTCGCCTTGGCAGCCAACTTCGGCACCGGAGATGGAAGCGTTTTTCTTGCAGAGAATTCCTACGGCTGCAGCGCCCAAAAAGAACGCCACGACATCATCGTCCGACGCGTCCGGGTTGAACTTCATGTAGTAGTGCAGGACGGCGGGAATGATCCCGGCCGCGCCATTGGTTGGCGCGGTGACCATCCGTCCGCCGGCGGCGTTTTCTTCGTTCACGGCAAGGGCGAACAGGTTCACCCATTCCATCGCCGACAGCGTCGAAGTGATGACATTCGGCTTTCCGATTTCCAACAGGCTGCGGTGCAATTTCGCCGCCCGACGCGGAACATTCAGACCGCCGGGCAGGATCCCTTCGTGGCGCAAGCCCTGCTCGACGCACTCGCGCATCACCGACCAGATATGCAGCAAGCCCTGACGGATGTCGGCTTCGCTGCGCCAGGCCAGTTCATTGGCCATCATCAACTCGGAAACCCTGAGTCCATGCTGATTGCACAGCTTGAGCAATTCGGCAGCGCTGGAGAAATCGTACGGCAGCACTACGTCGCTGGTCGGAGCGATGCCGGATTCGGCTTCGGCCGCTTCGATGATGAAACCACCGCCGATCGAGTAGTACGTTTGCTCCGACAGCTCACCGGTTTCGCCGAAGGCTGTCAGAGACATGGCGTTGGGGTGGTAGGGCAGGCTCTCATCAAGCAGCAGCAAATCGCGGTGCCAGTCGAAGGCAATGGTGGTTTGGCCGGCCAGATTCAGTTCGCCGGTCTCCAGCAATGTGTTGATGCGGCTGTCGATGCAGGTCGGATCGATGCTGTCCGGCCATTCGCCCATCAGGCCCATGACGCAGGCCCGGTCGGTAGCGTGACCGACTCCGGTTGCGGACAGGGAGCCGTACAGGCGGATTTCCACCCGACGGACGGCATTGAGCAGATTCTGCTCGATCAGTGCCTGGGCGAAGGTCGCGGCGGCGCGCATCGGGCCGACGGTGTGGGAACTGGACGGACCGATGCCGACTTTGAAAAGATCAAAAACACTGATAGCCATGCTAAAGCCTATACAAGCAATGGAAGAGAAATCGCCGCCATTTTTGTAGGACAAGCGCAATGTCAGCGATACTGCGCGTCTCGGTCCTACGTGACTAACGAAACTTCCTAAGACAGCCTTTAGCAGGACTAAACAATGAGTCGCCAATTGCACGCCCAGACTTACGTCTGGCTGCACGTGTTTTCCTGTGCCGCGCGGCACTTGTCGTTCACCCGTTGTGCCGAAGAACTGCACATCACACCGGGTGCGGTCAGTCAGCAAATCCGCCAACTGGAAGAACGGCTAGGGTTCCGACTGTTTCACCGGCGTGCGCGGGGGGTGGAGTTGAGCGCGCATGGCCAGCGACTGGCCATTACGGTCAACGAGGCTTACGGCAGCATCGACGCCGAATTGCGACGACTGGACGCCGGAATGATCAGCGGGATTTTGCGGGTGCGCTCGATTCCCTCGTTCCTGAGCAAATGGCTGACCCCGCGTCTACCGCGCTTGCAGCAGCGGTTTCCAGACATTCAATTGCGCCTGGTGGCGGAGGACAGCAGCGTGCCGTTGCACGAGGGCGACTTCGACCTGGCGATCGATCTGAACGATGGCAGTTACCCCGGCCTGATGTCCACAACCTTGCTCGACGAGCAGATCTTCCCGGTCTGCGCGCCGAGTCTGTTGCGCGGGCGGCCGCCGTTGCATGGCCCGGCAGACCTGTCGCACTTTCCGCTGTTGCACGACATCACGGCCTGGCGCGGCAGTTATGAGTACGCGGAATGGGAGTTCTATCTCAACGCCATCGGATACGAAGGCGCGGATGTGCGGCGCGGGCACACCTTCAATCGCAACCACCTGACCATCGAGGCGGCGATTGCCGGTATGGGCGTGGCGATTGCGCGGCGCACCTTGCTGAATGATGAGCTGGAACGCGGAGCGTTGATTGTGCCGTTTGGTCTGGCGGTGCCGAATCACAAGCGTTACATGCTGCTGTATGCGCCGGGGGCGCTGAGCCATCCGGGCGTGCGTGCAGTGCATGACTGGCTGGTGGAGGAGGCGGGCGTTTTTCGAAGCCTGCACCCGCTGGCAGAGCGGCAGATGTGAGTATTTGTGACAAAGAAGTGAAGCGACCCAACTCCCGACCTTAACAGCGCTTTTGCTCCTTGTCCGGCTTTTTTTGCGAATGAAAATTTATCTTTTTTCAGGGGTTGAAATGTTCGGCGCACAGACCGATTGTGTAGGTAAGAGGTCACGGTGATGACGCCCAAGGGCCAGCCGAAGGGCCTCTCGCGAGCTAGCTGAAATAAGGGATGAACTATGCAAATCCAAGTCAACAGCGATAACCATATTCAAAGCAGCATCCGACTGGAGGAGTGGGTACGTACTACCATTGAGAGCACGCTCGAACGTTATGAAGAGGACCTGACACGCGTCGAGGTCCACCTGCGGGACGAGAACGGCGACAAGCCCGGTCCCCACGACATGCGCTGCCAGCTGGAAGCGCGGCCAAAAGGCCACCAACCGATTTCTGTTACCCACAAAGCCGCAAACCTGGAACTGGCGATCGACGGTGCGGCTGAAAAACTCGAACACGCGCTGGAACACCTGTTCGGCAAACTGCGGGGCAAACCACGTGCCGCTATAGTGCCGTTCGAAAGGCCCACTGCCGATGCGCTGCTGGAAGACGAGTTTCTCGAGAACGAACAGGCTGCACAAAACGGCTGACGCCTGAATCACTATTTGTCTTTCCACCTCTGAAAACGGGCCTGCTGATGCAGGCCCGTTCTTGTTTCAGGGGTTGGCTAATTCTCAGGTTGATCAATACCTGTGGCGAGGGGATTTATCCCCGTTCGGCTGCGAAGCAGTCGTAAATGGATATCAGGCACCCCGTGATTGCAGATTTTGGGGCCGCTTCGCAGCCCAACGGGGATAAATCCCCTCGCCACAGTGATGTTTGCCTCCAGGCATCGTTGGATCAAACGCAGGAAAAACCGGATCTTTTTTGCGTATGAGAATATTTATCATTAATATTGCGACCTTGTTGGCCCCCTGACTTTCTCGCGGCCTCACCCGTTTCAAGGTCGAAACATGAAAGCACTCCCCGTTTCCTATCGATTGGCCGTCACGTCGCGACTGCTCGCTGCCGTGGTGGGCGGCTATATCGTCGCGGCGCTCGCCAGTGTCAGCCTGAGTCTGTGGGTGCCCATGGCCCGCGCCGACGCCGTGGTGACCGGGATGATGACCTCGTTTCTGGCCTACCTGTGCGCGGTGATCTGGTGCTTTGCCTGTCAGAGCGCGTGGCGAGCCTGGTTCGGGGTGATCGTGGCGAGCCTGATGCTGGCCGCGGTGTCAGGGCTGGCTTACTGGGTGGGCCATTCATGAAAGAGGGCTTCCGTCAGGCGATGGCCTGGCTGCATACCTGGGCCGGGTTGATCTTCGGCTGGTTACTGTTCGCGATTTTCCTGACCGGCACACTGGCCTACTTCAAGGACGAGATCAGCCACTGGATGCAACCGGAAATTCCTGCCCGTTCGGTGACCTCCGAAGCCAGTCTGACCCTGGCGCAGAACTACCTTCAGCAACACGCCGCCGGTGCCTCGCGCTGGCTCATCGACCTGCCCGATGCCCGCGAGCCCGGCCTGTCAGTACGCTGGCAGCAGACCCCGGCCAAGCGTGGCGAACGTGGTCAGTTCACGGAAAAACTTCTCGACCCGCAAACCGGCGCCGAAGTGCAGGGCCGCGAAACCATGGGCGGCGAGTTCTTCTACCGTTTCCACTTCCAACTGCAAATGCCCTATCCGTGGGGCCGCTGGTTGTCGACCATCGCCGCCATGGCGATGTTCGTCGCGCTGATCAGCGGGATCATCACCCACAAGAAAATCTTCAAGGACTTCTTCACCTTCCGTCCGCGCAAGGGCCAGCGCTCCTGGCTCGACGGGCACAACGCGGTGGGTGTGCTGGTACTGCCGTTTCACCTGATGATCACCTACAGCAGCCTGGTGATTTTCATGTCGATGGTGATGCCGGCCAGCATTCTGGCTTCGTACAACGGTGATGTGCGGGCGTTTTTCGATGAGGTGTTCCCGGCATCTGCTACCCCGGAGCTGGCGGGCAAACCGGCTGAACTGGCGCCGCTGGCACCGCTGCTGGAAAAGGCTCGGGAGCAGTGGTCGGGCGGGCGGGTCGGGCGGCTCACCGTGAACAATCCAGGCGATGCGAACGCTTCGGTGGTGCTCGTGCGTGACGGTGCCGATCGCGTGGTCCATGACTTTGGCCGCGCGGCGACCTTCAACGGCGTGACCGGACAATTGCTCGGCACCACGCCGGAGCAATCGCTGCCGAGGGCGATTGCCGGCAGTTTCTACGGTTTGCATATGGGCCGTTTTGCCGACCCGGTGCTGCGCTGGCTGTACTTTATCTGCGGGTTGGCCGGCACGGCGATGATCGGTACCGGGCTGGTGGTCTGGCTCGGCAAGCGTCAGCTCAAGCATGCGAAAAGCGGCGTGATGCCCTTCGAGTTGCGGCTGGTGGAGGTGCTGAACATCGCCAGCATGTCCGGGCTGATGGTCGCCGTGGCCGCGTTCTTCTGGGCCAATCGCGGATTGCCGGTGGACATGGCCGGGCGGGCGGATTGGGAAGTGAACAGCTTCTTTATCGTCTGGGGCCTGAGCGTGTTGCATGCCATGGTCCGTCGTGGCCGTGCGGCGTGGGTCGAGCAGTTGGCGCTGGCGGCGCTGCTGTTTGGCGCGGTGCCGCTGCTGAACGCCCTGACCACGCCCTATCACTTGGGCGTCACGCTGGTGCAGGGCGATTGGGCGATGGCCGGTTTCGACCTGACGTGCCTGGGCAGCGGTGTGTTTTTCGCCTGGGCTGCGTGGAAAATGCAGCGCTCGGCACAGGCTGCAGTCGTCACCCGACAGCGTGCGCAACCGATCACCCTTGAGCGCGAGGCGAACTGAATGTTGCTGGCCCTGTTGCTCTGTTACGGTGGTTTCACCGCGTTGTGTTTATCGATGGACCGGCATCATGCCGAGCTGTTGGGCCGCAAGCCGTCGGCCCGTCGCCGCCAACTGATGAAACTTGGTGGCTGGCTGTTACTGGCCTTGTCGCTGTGGGCGGCGTTGGCTTCGACCGGTTGGGGGCTTGGGTTGGTGGAGTGGTTTGCGGTGCTGATGCTCAGTGCATTGCTGCTGGTGCTGTTGATGCCCTATCGACCGCGTCTGGTGTTGTCACTGGCCGGTCTGAGTCTGCTCGTCAGCCCTGTTGCCGCGTTTGCGCAGTATTGACCTGATGATCACCCGTCCTCCTGATTCCCACGACGAAGAGCCTCGCGGCGCGCGTGCGCATTTCCTGCAGGTGTTCTTGTCCCAGCGTTCGCAAATGGAAGCGCTGGTGAACCGTCGTGTCGGGTGCCGGGCAACGGCAGCGGACCTGGTGCAGGACTTGTTTTTGCGCTTCTGGCGCCGGCCGCTGGTGCAGGTCGAAGAGCTCAGCACGTACCTGTTGCGCTGCGCCGGCAACATCGCCATCGACCACTTGCGCAGCGAAGGCGCGCGGGTTCGGGTCAATGAAGGCTGGCAACCGGATCAACCCGACAGCCATGGCAGTGAACCCCAGGCCGCACTGGAGGCCGGCAATGATTTGCGCCACGTCGAAGCCGCGTTGCGCGCGTTGCCCGAGCGCACGCGGCAGATTTTTCTGCTCAATCGCATCCACGGCCGTAAATACGCGGAGATCGCCAAGGCCATGGGGTTGTCCCAGAGTGCCGTGGAAAAACATATGATGCGCGCCCTCGAAGCCTGCAAGGCCAGCCTGCGGGATCCCGAATCGCGCACGCCAGGGAAAGCACCGTGAATCAGCTTGACCGCGTCACCCCGACGCTCGCTCAGGAGCAGGCCGCTTTCGCCTGGCTGAGTCTGTTACATGACCAGCCGAGCAGTGGCGACCAGGCCACGTTCAGCCATTGGTTGCAGGCCGATCCCGCGCATGCCGAGGCCTACGCCCGGGCGCAAGTGGTGTGGGAGTTGAGCGAAGGCCCGGCGCGCACGCTGGCCAACGAAGACGCATTCGCCTTGCAGCGCTACCTCAACAGCATGGGTCAATCGCGTCGCAGCGGTGTTCGGCGTTGGTCCGGTGCGCTGGCGATGGCGGCGTGCCTGTTGTTGATGCTCAGCCTCGGTTCAGGCTGGCAGCCGCTGCGCTGGGTCGATGATCTTGGCGCTGATTATGTGTCGGCACCGGGGGAAATTCGCACCGTCACGTTGGCGGATCAATCGCAAGTCACCCTGGATGCCGACAGTGCCATCGCCGTGGATTTCACTCGGGGCGAGCGCCGCGTCCAGTTGCGGCGCGGCGCTGGTTTCTTCAGCGTCACGCATACGGGCGAACCGTTTGTGGTTGCTGCGGAAAAGGGGCAGGCGCGGGTGCTGGGGACGCAGTTTGAAGTGCGTTTGCAACCTCACGGTGCACAAGTGACGGTGTTGTCCGGCCGGGTCGGTGTGACAGCGGACAATCACACCGAACAGCAGATTCTGACCGCCGGCCAGCAAGTGGCGTATGGCGAAGGCTCGGCGGACAAACTGCGAGCCGTGGACAGCGAAGCGCAGTTGGCGTGGCGCCAGGGCTGGCTCAATTACTACAAGGTGCCACTGGCTGATGTGGTGGAGGATCTGCGACGTTACTACCCGGGGCGGATTGTGCTGCTCAATGATGAACTGGCGGCGCGGCGCATCAGTGGCAGTTTTCCGGGCAAGGACCCGCAGGCGGTGTTGAGTTCGTTGCAGGGGGTGATGGGATTTGAGCAGCACTCTGTGGGGCCGTTGATTATTTTGCGGTGAAGCAAAGTCAAAAGATCTTTTCAAATATTTTCAAAATCAGGGTGAGGTAAACCCGGGCGCCATCCGTGTAGTGACTGAAACTGCGAGTCATTCGCATCCGTACGGTTCTACACAGGTCATGAGCAATGAAGTCCAGGGCAAAATCGGGTTCGGTCAAACAGTGGTTGGGTGCCTCAGCACTGAGCATTTCGGCATTGGCGTTGTTGCCATTGAGCGTGGCATTGGCCGCTGAGGCCGGCACGGCGCAGCAGCGTTCGCAGTTCAATTTTGCGATGGATGCCAAACCGCTACCCCAGGCCTTGAGCGACTTCAGCCGGATTACCGGCATCAGCGTGGTCTATACCGACGAAGCACCGTACGGCGTTACCGCGCCAGCGGTCAGCGGGCAGATGAGCGCCGAACAAGCGATCCAGCGTTTGCTCAGCGGTTCGGGATTGACCTTCCGTCGCACCGATGCTCACACCCTGGCGCTGGAACCGCAGCCCACCGAAGGCGCGTTGAACCTGGGCGCGACCACCATCACCTCGGTGATGGATCAAACCATGAGTTACCAGCCGCCGCCCACCAGTTTGGTGATGCGCTCGTCGGCCTTGCTCCAGGAAATCCCCCAGACCGTCAACGTGATCCCGGCACAGGTCATTCGTGATCAGGCGCCACGCAACCTCGACGACGCGCTGGCCAACGTCAGCGGCATCACCCAGGGCAACACGCTGGGCAGCACCCAGGATTCGGTGATGACCCGTGGCTTCGGCGATAACCGCAACGGCTCGATCATGCGCGACGGCATGCCGGTGATTCAGGGGCGTGGCCTCAACGCCACAGTCGATCGGGTCGAAGTGCTGAAGGGCCCGGCCTCGTTGCTCTACGGCATTCAGGACCCGGGCGGTGTGGTCAACATGGTCAGCAAGAAACCTGAACTCGAGCAGTACAACGCGTTGACCCTGCGCGGCTCGACTTACGGCGACGGCAAAAACGGCAGCGGTGGTGGCCTCGACAGCACCGGCGCACTCGGTGAGTCCGGGCTGGCGTACCGCATGGTGCTGGACCACGAAGACGAAGATTACTGGCGCAACTTCGGCACCCACCGCGAAACCCTGGTGGCGCCATCGCTGGCCTGGTTCGGCGAAAGCACCAAGCTGTTGTTCGCCTACGAACACCGTGAATTCCTGACCCCGTTCGACCGCGGAACGCTGATCGACCCGCGCGACAACCATCCGCTGGACATCTCCCGCAATCGACGCCTCGACGAGCCGTTCAACAATATGGAAGGGCGCTCGGACCTGTATCACTTCGAGGCTGACCACGAGCTCAACGACAACTGGAAAGCGCACTTCGGCTACAGCTGGAACCGTGAAACCTACGACGCCAGCCAGGTGCGCGTCACGGCCATCAACACCGCCAAAGGCACGCTGACCCGCAGCATGGACGGCACGCAAAACGCGATCAGCACCGACCGCTTCACCACCGCCAGCCTCGAAGGCAAGGTCAATGTGCTGGGCATGCAGCACGACCTGGTGTTCGGCGTCGATGACGAGTACCGCAAGATCTACCGCGAAGACCTGATCCGCCAGAAAAGCCTGACCACCTTCAGCTACCTCAACCCGGTCTATGGCCGTGAAGTCGCCGGCACCACCGTCAGCCCGGCCGACAGCGCGCAGACCGATAGACTGCGCAGCGATTCGCTGTTCCTGCAGGACTCGATCCACCTCACCGACCAGTGGATTCTGGTGGCTGGCGGCCGTTTCCAGGAGTACGACCAGTACGCCGGCAAAGGCGTGCCGTTCAAGGCCAACACCGACAGCAATGGTCAGAAATGGGTGCCACGTGCGGGACTGGTGTATCGCTACACCGACGCGTTGTCGTTCTACGGCAGCTACACCGAATCGTTCAAACCCAACTCGACCATCGCCCCGTTGAGCGGCAGCAGCACCGTACTCGACGGCAGCGTTGCGCCGGAAGAAGCCAAGTCCTGGGAAGTGGGGGCGAAGCTGGACATTCCGGGGCGTGTGACGGGTAACGTCGCGTTGTTCGACATCAAGAAGCGCAACGTGCTGGTGGCCAATTCCGAAGGACCGGTGACGATCTACAGCGCCGCCGGCGAAGTGCGTTCCCGTGGGCTGGAAGTGGATTTGACCGGCCAGCTCAGTGACCGCTGGAGCATGATCGGCAGCTATGCCTACACCGATGCCGAAGTCACTGAAGACCCGGATTACAAAGGTAAGAAACTGCAAAACGTCGCCAGGAACACCGGCTCGCTGTCGGCGGTCTACGACTTCGGCACCATTGTCGGTGGCGATCAGTTGCGGGTCGGCGCGGGCGCGCGGTATGTCGGTGAGCGGGCGGGCAACGCAGTGAATGATTTCGACCTGCCGAGCTATACCGTGGCCGATGCATTCGCCACCTACGACACCAAGGTCGAGGGGCAGAAGGTGAAGTTTCAGCTCAACGTGAAAAACCTGTTTGATCGCACTTACTACACGTCGGCGGCGAGCCGGTTCTTTGTGTCGATGGGGGATGCGCGGCAGATTTCGCTATCCAGCACTTTGGAATTTTGACCGGATACCGCGTCATCGTTCTTCGCGGGCCTGCCCGCGATGGCGGACTCTCAATCAGCGCAAAAACGCCTGGCGATACTCGCCAGGCGTCCCGCCGAGAACCTGCCGAAACCGGTTGGTAAAGTGACTCGCACTGGCAAACCCGCAGGCCAGCGCAATCTCCCCCAACGGCTGCGATGTCGCGCGCAGTAATTCCTGCGCCCGGCTCAAGCGCCGCGCCAACACATACTGATGCGGCGGCAATCCAAAGCTCTCCCGAAACATCCGCGCAAAGTGATATTCCGACAGCGCACACAAGCCCGCCAACTGCCCCAGGCTGATGGCTTCGGCCAACTGATGGTCGATGAACTCGACCAACTGCCGTCGCTGATGTGCAGCCAAACCACCCTTGAGCCGCAAACCCTCGCGCATCCCGACCTGGCAGAGCAACACGTGGCTGAGCATCTCATGGGCCAGGCTGCTGGTGAGCAGGCGTTCGCCGGGTTCATCCCAACTGAGGGTGAGCATCTGGCGAAAACGCCGGGCCTGCTGCGGATCGTCGAGAAACGTCCCTTCGCGCAATTGCAATTCGCGAGGTTCGCGGTCGAGCAACGTGACACAACCGAGGGCGAACTGTTCGGGGCTGAAATACAGATGAGCCAGGCGAATGTCGCCGTTGATCACCCAGCCTGACTGATGGTCGGCGGGCAGGATACACAGTTTGTCCGGGCCACCCTTGGTGCCGGGCTGGTCACGGCGAAAGGTACCGGTGCCGCCCGCGATGTAACAGGACAAGGTGTGATGGCTCGGCGCCTCGTAATCCTGGGCATCGTGATGGTTGTTCCACAAGGCTGCAGCCATGCCGTCACCGAGCTCGGCGCTGTGCTCGAGGCGAGCATTGGGCGAGCGGTTGAGTGCTTGAAAGACTTGCAGGGTTTCCAGTGCGGGCATGATCGTTTCTCCAACGCTTCGCATCCTACTCCGTAGACATTGGCCTGCCAGCCTCCGGGCCGACAAAAGCGCAAGTTTATGCAAGTGCGTGCGCGTTCGGCGCAGCACACTGGATCCTTAATCAGACAATGCCCTGTGGCGAGGGAGCTTGCTCCCGCTTGAGTGCGCAGCACTCACAAAAAAGGGTCGCTTCGCAGCCCCGCGTCGGATCGCCGCCCGGAGCCAAGCTCGCTCGCCACAAAAGCAGACCGCATTGCACCATCCGGAGCCTTCGCCATGAACCTTTCGCTGTACCTGCTGACCGTACTGATCTGGGGCACCACCTGGATTGCCCTGAAATGGCAATTGGGGGTGGTGGCGATTCCGGTGTCGATCGTCTATCGCTTCGGCCTCGCCGCACTGGTGCTGTTCGTGCTGCTGTTGCTCAGCCGCAAGCTGCAAGTGATGAACCGTCGCGGGCACTTGATCTGCCTGGCGCAAGGGCTGTGCCTGTTTTGCATCAATTTCATGTGCTTCCTGACCGCCAGCCAGTGGATACCCAGCGGCCTGGTGGCCGTGGTGTTTTCCACTGCCACGCTGTGGAATGCCCTGAATGCGCGGGTGTTCTTCGGCCAGAAGATCGCCCGCAACGTTCTGTTGGGTGGTGCACTCGGTTTGCTGGGGCTGGGTTTGCTGTTCTGGCCAGAACTGGTTGGCCACACCGCCAGCCCCGAAACCTTGCTTGGCCTGGGGCTGGCGTTGCTTGGAACGCTGTGTTTCTCGGCGGGCAACATGTTGTCGAGCCTGCAGCAAAAGGCCGGTCTCAAGCCGCTGACCACCAACGCCTGGGGCATGGCCTACGGCGCGGCGATGCTGTCGGTGTGGTGCCTGGTCAAAGGCATTCCCTTCGACATGGAATGGAATGCACGTTATATCGGCTCGCTGCTTTACCTGGTCATTCCGGGTTCGGTGATTGGTTTCACGGCCTACCTGACGTTGGTCGGGCGCATGGGCCCTGAGCGTGCAGCCTATTGCACGGTGTTGTTCCCGGTGGTGGCGCTCAATGTGTCGGCGTTTGTCGAAGGCTACCAATGGACCGCACCGGCGCTGGCAGGGCTGGTGTTGGTGATGCTGGGTAACGTGCTGGTGTTTCGTAAACCCAAGGCGCCGATGGTGCAGGGGAACGGCAAGCTGGCGTAATTGGCCGGGCAGACGTTAACCACGTCTGCCCGTGTCAGTCAGCCTTTCCAGACTTGCGGATTGACCAGATCCTGCGGCCGCTCGCCCAGCAGTGCGCTGCGCAGATTGGCCAGCGCACGGTTGGCCATGGCCTCGCGGGTTTCGTGGGTCGCCGAGCCGATGTGCGGCAAGGTCACTGCGTTTTTCAGTTGATACAGCGGCGATTCGGCCAACGGTTCCTTCTCGTATACATCCAGCCCGGCGCCACGGATCTGATTGTTTTGCAGCGCTTCGATCAGCGCCGGTTCGTCCACCACCGGGCCACGGGCGATGTTGATCAGAATCGCACTGGGCTTCATCAACGCCAGTTCTCGGCGGCTGATCAGGTGTTTGGTTTTCTCGCTGAGCGGCACCACCAGGCAGACAAAATCGGCCTCGGCCAACAGCTCATCCAGGCTACGGAACTGCGCGCCGAGTTCTTGTTCCAGCGCGGTTTTGCGGCTGTTGCCGCTGTAGATGACTGGCATGTTGAAGCCGAGCCGACCGCGACGGGCGATGGCCGCACCGATATTGCCCATGCCGACGATGCCCAGGGTTTTGCCATAGACGTCGGTGCCGAACAGCGGGGCGCCGACGGTCGCTTGCCATTGGCCGGCCTTGGTCCAGGCGTCCAGCTCGGCAACACGGCGGGCGCTGCTCATCAGCAGGGCGAAGGCCAGGTCCGCGGTGCTTTCGGTGAGGACATCAGGCGTGTTGGTCAGCATGATCCCGCGTTCGTTGAAATAGGCGACGTCGTAGTTGTCGTAGCCGACCGACACGCTGGACACCACTTCCAGTTTGCTCGCGTTCTCCAGTTGCGCCCGGCCAAGCTTGCGACCCACGCCGATCAGGCCATGGGCGTGGGGCAGGGCTTCGTTGAATTGAGCGTTGATGTCGCCGTTTTTCGGGTTGGGCACGATGACGTCGAAGTCCTGCTTGAGGCGTTCGATCATGTCTGGCGTGATGCGGCTGAAGGCGAGGACGGTTTTTTTCATGGGAGGAGGGCTCGTCGGGCGGGGAGAATGCCAAGCACGCTAACATTCTTCCCGGATAGTGTGCGAGTCCCCCGAAGCTACCGGGCGTCCGCAGCCCTTCGTAGGCGCCAGCAAGCCGGCGCCTACGGGTGGGTGGGGTTAGTTCGCCAGTCGAGCCCCTGCCAGACTCCCGCTCAACTCATACGCCGCCAGTTCCGCCTGATGCGCCGCCAGGATATCCGGCAAGGAACCGCGCAAATACTCGACCCAGGTCTTGATCTTCGCATCCAGGTACTGCCGCGAGGGGTAGATCGCGTACAGGTTCAGTTCCTGCGACCGGTAATTCGGCATCACCCGCACCAGCGAACCGTTACGCAACCCTTCAATCGCCGCATACACCGGCAACACGCCGACGCCCATGCCGCTGGTGATCGCGGTCTTCATCGCGTCCGCCGAGTTCACCAGAAACGGCGAGCTGTGGATGGTGACCATTTCCTGACCTTCAGGCCCGTCGAAGGTCCACTTCTCCAATGGGATCACCGGGCTGACCAGGCGCAGGCACGCATGGTTCAGCAAGTCGCTGGGTTTATGCGCGCAACCGTTGGCTTTCACATACGCCGGCGAGGCGCAGACGATGCTGTAGGTGATGCCCAGGCGTTGGGAGACGAAACCCGAATCCGGCAGTTCGCTGGCAAGGACGATCGACACGTCGTAACCCTCGTCGAGCAAGTCCGGCACACGGTTGGCCATGGTCAGGTCGAAGGTCACGTCAGGGTGAGTCTTGCGATAGCGGGCAATGGCGTCGATCACGAAGTGCTGACCGATGCCGGTCATGGTGTGCACCTTGAGCTGCCCGGCCGGGCGCGCGTGGGCGTCACTGGCCTCGGCCTCGGCTTCTTCGACGTAGGCCAGGATCTGCTCGCAGCGCAACAGGTAGCGCTTGCCGGCCTCGGTCAGGGCGATGCGGCGGGTGGTGCGGTTGAGCAGGCGGGTTTGCAGGTGGGCTTCCAGGTTGGAGACCGCGCGCGAGACGTTGGCCGTGGTGGTGTCGAGTTGCACGGCGGCGGCGGTGAAGCTGCCGGCCTCGGCCACGTAACTGAAGGCGCGCATGTTTTGCAAAGTGTCCATGGGGTGCTCTCGGGTGCGATGGCAAATTGTGACACAACGTTTCAGGATCTGAGACCCCGACCAAGGGATTATCGCGTGAACGGTAACAAAGATTCACAGGAATCCCGGCTTATCGCGACCAGGACCCACCCCTAGAATTGCGGGCACTCCTGTAGACGCAGCCTTCGGCAGCTCCTACAGGGGAGACTTCTCCCCCTCTCAGGAAATCGCAGCAGTGCCGCGTCGCATCAGCAGAGCGCTTCAGACGCTCAGTGTTTTGGCTTTAACCCTGGCAATCAGCGGCTGCATCGGAACCGGAGGTATTGCCCCGCAGGGCAAGGCACTGGAGGCCAATTCACTGGCCACCGACGAAGCCATCCAGAGCGCCGCGCAGGACGCTCACTGGCCCACCGCACAATGGTGGCAAGCCTACGGCGACCCGCAACTGAATCGCTGGATCGATCTCGCCCTGCAAGGCAGCCCGACCATGGCCATGGCGGCCGCGCGAGTGCGTCAGGCCAGATCCATGGCCGGCATCGCCGAATCCGCCGAGTCGCTGCAGATCAATGGCCAATCCACCCTCAAGCGCCACAACTGGCCCACCGATCAGTTCTACGGGCCGGGCGAGCTGGCCAATACGACGACCTGGGACAACAACGCTGCACTGGGCTTCAGCTATGCCCTCGACCTTTGGGGCCGCGAAAGCAATGCCACCGAGCGTGCCGTGGACATGGCGCACATGAGCGTCGCCGAAGCGCGCCTGGCCCGGCTCGAATTGCAGAACAATATCGTGCGCGCCTATATCGAACTGTCGCTGCATTACGCGCAACGGGACATCGTCGCTGCTACCCTGAAACAGCAACAGCAAATTCTCGACCTCGCACAGAAGCGTCTGAGCGGCGGTATCGGCACGCACTTCGAAGTCAGCCAGGCCGAAACGCCGCTGCCGGAAACCCACCGCCAGCTCGATGCCCTTGATGAAGAGATAGCCCTCAGCCGCAACCAGCTCGCAGCCCTTGCAGGCAAGGGGCCGGGCGACGGTGCGCAGTTGCAGCGGCCGACGCTGGCGTTGGCCACGGCGCTGAAATTGCCGTCGTCGCTGCCCGCGCAATTGCTCGGCCAACGCCCGGACGTGGTCGCCAGTCGCTGGCAAGTCGCGGCCCAGGCGCGGGGCATCGATGTGGCTCACGCCGGTTTCTACCCCAACGTCGATCTGGTCGGCAGCCTCGGCTACATGGCCACTGGCGGCGGAGCGCTGGAGTTTTTGACCGGCAGGAAACTCAATTACAGCGTCGGCCCGGCGATCTCGCTGCCGATTTTCGACGGTGGCCGTTTGCGGGCCGAACTGGGTGAAGCCTCCGCCGGTTATGACATCGCTGTGGCGAAGTACAACCAGACGCTGGTCAACGCGCTGAAGAACATCTCCGACCAGTTGATCCGCCGCGAGTCCATGGACAAGCAGCAAACCTTCGCCGCCGAGTCCGTGGCCACCGCGCAGAAAACCTACGACATCGCGATGATCGCCTGGCAACGCGGGCTCACCGATTACCTCAACGTGCTCAACGCCCAGACGTTGTTGTTCAAACAGCAGCAGGTGCAGCAACAGGTTCAGGCTGCGCGGCTCAGTGCGCATGCCGAACTGGTGACGGCGCTCGGCGGTGGACTCGGTACGGGCAACGATGTGCCGACTGCCGAACAGACCCAGGTCCCGAAAACCCCGAGCCTTTTACGTTGAACACACTACCTGTGGGAGCCAGCCTGCTGGCGATGAGGGGGCCACCACCAACATTGATGTCGACTGATACTCCGCTATCGCCAGCAGGCTGGCTCCCACAGGTTTTACTGAGCAGGATTCCATGACCCCCTTGCCCGCACCTCTGCGCTGGCTGTATTCCCTCGAATGGCGCCGGGGTTTCTTTGACTGGGCACGCAGTGACGGCGTGACCTGGGTCTACATTTTCAAGGTGTTGATCGCCGCGTTCATGACCCTGTGGCTGGCGATGCGTCTGGAATTGCCGCAGCCGCGCACGGCGATGATCACGGTGTTCATCGTCATGCAGCCGCAAAGCGGTCAGGTGTTCGCCAAGAGTTTCTACCGTTTTCTCGGCACCTTGACCGGGTCGGCCGTGATGGTCGCGCTGATTGCCTTGTTCGCGCAAAACACCGAACTGTTCCTCGGTTCGCTGGCGATCTGGGTCGGCATCTGCTCGGCGGGTGCCGCACGTTATCGCAACTTCCGTGCGTATGGTTTTGTCCTGGCCGGCTATACGGCGGCGATGGTCGGGTTGCCCGCGCTTGCACATCCGGATGGCGCATTCATGGCGGCGGTCTGGCGCGTGCTGGAAATCTCGCTGGGGATTCTCTGCGCCACCGTGGTCAGCGCCGCAATCCTGCCGCAAACCGCCAGTGCGGCAATGCGCAACGCCTTGTATCAGCGCTTCGGTGTGTTCGCCTTGTTCGTCACCGATGGTTTGCGTGGTCGTAGCAAGCGGGACGCTTTTGAAGCGAGCAATGTGCGCTTCATCGCTGAGGCGGTCGGCCTGGAAGGGCTGCGCAGCGTCACCGTGTTCGAAGACCCGCACATGCGTCGGCGCAACGGTCGACTCAGTCGTCTGAACAGCGAGTTCATGGGCATCACGACGCGCTTCAACGCCTTGCACCAACTGCTTGAACGCTTGCGCAGCAGCGATGCCGATCACGTGGTCGCGGCCATCAAACCGGGCTTGCAAGACCTGGCGGAAGTGCTCGACGGTTTCAGCGGTCGTGCCTTGACCAGCCCCGATGCGGCACGGTTGGTCATCGCGCTGAGCGTTTACAAGGAAGGGCTGCCGGCCAGGGTTCGCAGCCTGCGGGCGAGCTTTCAGGAGCGCAACCCGAGCGACGCCGAACTGCTCGATTTCCACACCGCGTACGAGCTGCTCTACCGTTTTGTCGACGACCTGCACAGTTATGCGCAGACCCACGCGTCCCTGGCCGATCACCGCCATGAACGCGAGCGATGGGACGAGCCGTTCACCCCGCAAACCAACTGGCTGGCATCCGCCGCTTCGGGGATTCGCGCGGCATTCATTCTGGTTGTACTCGGCAGCTATTGGGTCGCAACGGCGTGGCCGAGCGGGGCGACCATGACCCTGATTGCAGCGGCGACTGTCGGGTTGTCCGCCGCAACGCCCAATCCAAAACGCATGGCGTTCCAGATGGCCTGCGGCACGTTCCTCGGCGCGCTGATCGGCTTCGTCGAGATGTTTTTCATCTTCCCCTGGATCGACGGTTTTCCCTTGCTGTGCGTGATGCTTGCGCCGGTGATCGTGCTCGGTTCGTTCCTGACCTCGCGCCCGCAATACGCCGGCGTCGGTCTCGGCTTGCTGATCTTCTTCAGCACCGGTTCGGTGCCGGATAACCTCACCGTCTACAACCCTTACGCCTTCATCAACGACTACATCGCCATGGTGCTCGGCATGCTGGTGTGCGCGGCGGCGGGGGCGATCATCCTGCCGCCCAACAGTCGCTGGTTGTGGCGTCGGCTGGAGCAGGATCTGCGTGGACAGGTGGTGTACGCGATCAGCGGCAAGCTCAAAGGCCTGGCCTCAAGTTTCGAAAGCCGCACGCGTGACTTGCTGCATCAGGCCTATGGTCTCGCGGCCGGCCAGCCGCAGGTGCAACGGGACTTGCTGCGCTGGATGTTCGTGGTGCTGGAAGTCGGTCACGCGATCATCGAACTGCGCAAGGAACAGGCGATTCTGCCGGTGCACCCGGCGTATGCCGAATCGCAGCCGTGGCGCCAGGCCATCCGCGTAATGGGCCGCTCGCTGGTGCGGCTGTTCCTGCAACCAAGCCAGAGCAATCTGGAGCGCGGCCTGATCGCGGTGGACCATGCGATCAGCCGCGTACAAGCCACCGACGAACCCTTCGCCCCGCACTTCGATACCTCGGCATTACGTCGGGTGAAGAGCTACCTGCACTTCATCCGCACTTCGTTGCTCGACCCGCAATCACCGCTCGCCGCCTACGTGAACATCCCGCCTCAAGGACTTGAACATGCCTCGTGAAATCGCCTTCCACGGCGTGTACATGCCGACCATGACGCTGATGTTTTTCATTGCCGCGGCGCTGGCCTGGGCGCTTGACCGGTTCCTGTCCGGGTTCGACCTGTACCGTTTTTTCTGGCACCCGGCGCTGCTGCGCCTGAGCCTCTTTACCTGTCTGTTCGGCGCGCTGGCGCTGACTGTCTACCGTTGACTCTCTATCACTGAAGAAGGCCCTGATGAAAAAGCTTTTCAGCCTGCTTGCGACCCTGCTGGTGCTGGCCCTCGCGCTATGGATCGGCCGGACCCTGTGGGTGCATTACATGGACACGCCGTGGACCCGCGACGGCCGGGTGCGCGCCGACATCATCAACGTCGCCGCCGACGTCACCGGTGAGGTGGTGGACGTGCCGGTGCGCGACAACCAGCAGGTGAAAAAGGGCGACCTGCTGATGCGCATCGACCCCGAGCACTACCGTATCGCGGTCAAACAGGCGCAGGCGATGGTGGCTTCACGCAAGGCGACGTGGGAGATGCGCAAGGTCAACGCCCATCGCCGCGCCGACATGGATGCCCTGGTGATCTCCAAGGAAAACCGCGACGACGCCAGCAACATCGCCGACTCGGCCCTCGCCGATTACCAGCATGCGCAAGCGCAACTGGAAGCGGCCGAACTGAACCTCAAACGCACCGAAGTGCGGGCGGCGGTGGACGGTTATGTGACCAACCTCAACGTCCATCGCGGCGACTACGCGCGCATCGGCGAAGCGAAAATGGCCGTGGTCGACATGAATTCGTTCTGGGTCTACGGCTTCTTCGAGGAAACCAAATTGCCGCACGTGCGAGTGGGCGATAAGGCCGACATGCAACTGATGAGCGGCGAAGTGCTCAAGGGGCATGTGGAAAGCATCTCGCGTGGTATCTACGACCGCGACAATCCGGAAAGTCGTGAGCTGATTGCGGATGTAAACCCGACCTTCAACTGGGTGCGCCTGGCACAGCGCGTGCCGGTGCGGATTCACATTGATGAAGTGCCGGAAGGGGTGCTGTTGGCGGCGGGGATTACGTGCACGGTGGTGGTTAACTGATCTTCGCACCGCCGCTCCCACACTTGACCGAGTTTTTCCTGGATAAATACGATCGAATGTGGGGGCGGGCTTGCTCGCGAAGGGCGCGATTCGGTCTCACGCCTTGCAGAAAGTTTCATGCAAATGCCGCCAAAGAATCTTGCCTTCCACCTTCTCGAACACCACGGTCGAGCGGCGATCGGAGTGCAGGCCTGTGGCATCGGTCTGTTGCTCGCGGTAACTCACGGTTGCACCACCGTCATGTAACGCGAGGCCACGCAATTCGCTCAGCTCGATCCGGAACCCGAGTTTCTTGCCGCCCGCCAGCGTGAACAACTCGTTCAACGCCGCAAAATCCAGCACCCGGCCCAACGGCGAGACCATGGAAAACTGCGGGGAAAAACGTGTCAGCAGGTGTTCAAGTTCAGTGGCATCCCGTTCTTCGGCCAGCCATTGTTCGATGGCCACATGGGCCTGGATCACTTCGTCAAAGTATTCGGTGTAGTCGGTCATGTTGTTTCCTGAAAAATGTGCAGAACCTGTTCTGACGCCTTCGCCAGCAGGCTGGCTCCCACAGGATTAGCGCTATTTCAAAATCTGTGCATGACCTGTGGGAGCCAGCCTGCTGGCGATGGCGTCAACTCGGTTTCAGAGCTGCCCACGCAACCCGAACCGCTTCATCAACCCCGACTCCAGCACCCCCTTGGGCAACAACCCCGCCAACAACGGCAACGCCCGGCTGCCATTGCCCAAACGAATCAGCCGCGGCGGCTTGCTCTGCTGCACGGCCTTGAGCAAACCGGCGGCAAATTCACTCGCCGGAGTGGGGTTGTCCTGAGACGCCTTGGCTCGCGCCCGGATGCCTTCTCGCAGTGGAAACCACGGCGACTGCTCGCTGATCAATTGCTCGGCCTCAGCCCCTGCATTCTTGGCAAAACTGGAGGCGATAGCACCCGGTTGTACCTCCATCACCCGCACGCCAAACGGCGCCAGTTCCATGCGCAACGCATCGCTCAAGGCGTGTACCGCCGCTTTCGACGCGCAATACGCGCCCGCGAACGGCGTGACCAATACGCCGGACACACTGCCGATATTCACCACGATCCCTTTGGCCCGGCGCAACACCGGAAACAGCGCGCGCGTCACGCCGACGATGGCAAACACATTGGTTTCGAACTGCCGTTGCATGGCCGGTACGCCACCGTCCAGTAGCGGGCCCATCGCCCCATAACCGGCGTTGTTGATCAGTACATCGAGGCCGCCATGCCGTTGATTGATCTGTTCGCTCAACTGTTCGAGTGCCGCGCCATCGTTGACGTCCAGCTGCACGGCAGTGAACCCGGCGGCGGTCAAAACCGCCACGTCCTCAGCCTTGCGCGCACTGGCCCAGACTTCATAGCCGGCACCTTTGAAGGCATCGGCCAGGGCGCGGCCAATGCCGCTGGAACAACCGGTAATCAACGCAACGGGCATGGCGCGGTCCTTGTGCAGAAGAGAGAAAAGGGATCAGTCGGAGAAACTACCCTGCAAACGCTCGGCGCGAAACTCCAGGGTTTGCGGGCGATAGCCGGGGCGCAGCGGCGGCATGGGCAAACAGTCTTCCCAGTTCGCGCCGGCCTGCAATTCACCGGGACCGCGATAACGCGGCGCGGTGTATTGGTTGTCGGCCAGATTGACTGTGTCGCCCGGTGCGTACGCGGCGATGCGCCAACGCAGCTCGGTCAGCGGCACGTCGTTGCCGTTGTTCATTTTCAACAGCAGTGGGCGATCCGCCGGGCAGTGCTCCGGCGCATAAGTGATGCGCAACTCAAGCCGTGCCAGTTGCTTGACCTCGCGGTTGTCCATCCAGATCACCCAGGTGGCTACCACACCCAGTCCAATGGCGGCCGCCACCGAGACGGGCAAGGCCTTGGCCGGGTAACGCAGCAACAGGATCAGCCAGGTGATGACCAACAGGACGCCGATAAACATGTCGCACAACCTCGCAGGAGAGAGGCTCATCCTACCTAAGGGCAGGTGTGCTTGGCGATGGGCGTGGTGAGGGCGACCGTTTGTCGAGCCTGTAATTTGTGACAGTAGCCATGCGTGGGTTTTCAGCATTAGCTGGTGCAAATCGACATGAAGACGCCTGATGCGGCCTCACCTGGCTTTCATACATCGCGACACCCCAGAGATGACGGTCGTTGAACCGCGGGGGCTGGCTGTGCGTTCGGTGGATTACTACCGTGCCGTGGAGGGGGCGGATGCCGAAGCGCGGGTCAATCGCACGGTTCATGACCCGGTAGGCAGGGTGATTGCGCAGAGTGATCCGCGGTTGTTCCTGTATGCCACGGCACCGGCCAATCTGGTTACGATTCATGGACTCTCGGGCACGGCTTTGTGCACCCTCAGTGTCGATGCCGGTCTGCATGTGAGTCTGTTCGGCGAGGCGGGTCAGCCGGTTCACAGCTGGGATGGTCGGGGTTCGCAGCACTGGATGCACTACGATAATCAGCTGCGATTGACGGCGCTGTTCGAGCAAGCTGCGGAGGGCGAGGCGTTTTGCGCGGAACGTTTGACTTACGCGGCCAACGATCAGGCATTCGCCGATCACAACCAATGCGGCCGATTGATCTGCCACGAGGACCCGGCTGGGGCTGTGCTGTTCAATGACTACGGATTGAGCGGCGCGATACTCGAGCAAGAGCGGTGTTTTGCCAAGGAGTCGTCTCCCGGTTTCGCCACGCACTCACGATTCAATCCGTTGAACGATCTGCTGTCCCGAACCGATGCACAAGGTAACGAACAACGCTTCAGCCAGACCGTGGGCGGCCATTTATGCGCCGTGGACTTGCGCTTGAACAACACGCTGGAATGGCTGCCCATGGTCAGCGCCATCACCTGCAACGCCCACGGCCAGGTCGAGAGGGAAGTCGCCGGCAATGGCGTGATCACCACCCTCGAATACGCCACCGAAGACGGACGCCTGCAACGCCTGCTGTCCCGACTCGGTCAGGATGATCCGTTGCAGGACCTGCGTTATACCTACGACCCGGTCGGCAATGTGCGAAGCATCGAAGACGCCGCGCTGCCGATCCGCTACTTCGCCAATCAGCGCATCGAGCCGGTCAGTCATTACTTTTATGACACGCTTTACCGGCTGATCGAGGCCACAGGCTGGGAGGCCGGTTGGGTCAAACACGGCCCGTCATCGGCGATGACGGCGGACCCCGCCATGCCCGGCAATTACCGCCAGACCTACCGTTATGACACCGGTAACAACCTGCTCGAACTGACCCACGTCGGCCCGCAAAACCACGGCCATCGGCTGGTTGCGGATGCCCACAGCAACCGCTGCCTGCCGGTGCGTGATGGTATCGAGCCGGGTGAGGAGGATTTCCGCAACGGCTTCGACGCCAATGGCAACCTGCTCAAGCTGCAACTGGGGCGGACGTTGCGTTGGGATCTGCGCAATCAATTATGCGAAGTTCGACCGGTAGAGCGGGACGGCGCCGAAAATGATTGTGAGCGTTACATCTACGGCGCCGATGGCCTACGCGTGCGCAAAGTCCGCTCGCTACATACCAACGTCCAAACCAACATCATCGAAACCTTGTATTTGCCCGGCCTGGAAATCCGTACCCACAGTGGCACCGGCGAAGTGCTGCACGTCATCGACGTGGCGACCGGACGCGGCAACGTGCGGGTGTTGCACTGGGAGGCGGGAATACCGAATGAGATCACCAACAATCAGCAGCGCTACAGCCTGACGGATCATCTGGGCTCGAGCACGCTGGAGCTGGATCAGGACGCCAACGTCATCACCCAGGAACGGTATTACCCGTTTGGCGGCACGGCGTGGAGTAATGGCGCAGCGGTGCAGGTCAGTTACAAAACCGTGCGGTACTCGGGCAAGGAGCAGGATGCGACGGGGCTTTATTGCTATGGGTTCAGGTATTACATGCCGTGGTTGCAGCGGTGGTTGAATCCCGATCCGGCGGGAACTGTTGATGGTCTTAATTTATATCGGATGATTAGAAACGCACCGATAAATGAGATCGATGTCATGGGGTTGGCATCATCTGGAAATTTTAATGGTCTGAGAAGTACCTTTGCTAGTTTGCGTGAATGGGTTGTTTCAAAATGGAAGGGCGGGAGGGCTGACCAGTCAAGAAAGCCAAGTGCGCCAGGGCCGAGTGCCTCTGTATATGATCGTGCAATCTTTACTCTTGCGCAAAGGGAGGGTAAGGCGAGCAGTATTGCGGATTTGAATGTATTTAAGGGGAATATTAACAATAACGTCGCGCAGCAGAACTTGAAGATTGAAGGTTTTCTTTATCGTAGTCACCACGTTGGTGCAATTAGTTCTACGGGGCTGATAAGAGCAAATGGAGCAGCAGAGCCAAGCGGTGACGAATTCTTTGCGCAGATTTTTCAGCACAGTGGAATGCAATCTGGGCTTGCAGGAAAGGTACTGTCTTTCACTCCTGATATTAATGTTGCTAGGCGATTCTCGAAAAGAGATGGGAATATTTTGGTTCGTGTTAATACCCGCTCGGATTCGGTAAAAGCGGGGTCTAGAACTACTGCCGATATAGTTCTGACAGACGCCGAGCGACTGATTGAAAATAGAGTAATTAGAATTCCCAGTCTGGTTAATGTGTTGGGGTATTTAGGGCAGGGGGAGATTGAGACTTTTTATATGGGAGGGGATATCCCGAGTGAGGCTGTTCAAGTTAATTATGAGGGTGGGTGGATCTCTGTTCAGGAATATGAAAATAAAAAGTCCAAGTTGTCAGCTCGGTTTGGAAAAGATTTACAAGTTGTGAAGTAAAAACTATCTACTTGGTGAGCCGTGAAAAAGCCCCCGCCCAACCCACTGCGGATAGGGAACGCAGTGGTCTGGACGGGGGCTTGTTTTTACCAACTACTTACTGCGCGATGGTTTTCACCGACACGCCGCGCTCGATCGGCGTAGACCGACCATAGATATCTTCAAACCGCTCGATATCGTCCTCACCCAGATAGCTGCCCGATTGCACTTCGATAATCTCGAGTGGAATCTTGCCCGGGTTGCGCAAACGGTGAACCGATACGATTGGAGTGGATTGACCGATATTCATACCAGTCGTCGAGACTGTTACTTTTGACAGTAGCTGAACGTGGATTTTAAGCATTAGCTGGTCGTCATTCTTCGAGACGACTGTCATGAATATCCAGGCAGCGCCAATACACCGCCATACCCCTAAGCTGATGGCCATTGATCCGCGTGGTCTGGCGTTACGCTCAGTGGATTATTACCGTTTCGACCCTGGTGACACGGCAGAAGCGCATGTCGAACGCACAACCCATGACTTGGCGGGAAGGGCGGTCGCGCACTGGGATCCGCGCCTGTTTCAGGAGGCTTCAGCGCCTGCCAACCTGCGCATGATTCATGGCCTCTCCGGCACGGCTCTGTGCACCGTCAGTGTCGATGCAGGTTTGCGCGTGAGCCTGTTCGGCGAGGCGGGTCAACCGGTTCAATCCTGGGACGGCCGGGGTTCGCAGCACTGGATGCACTACGACGATCAGCTGCGATTGAGTGCGTTGTTTGAGCAAGCCAAAGAGGGCGAAGCGGTTTGTGCGGAGCGTCTGACTTATGCGGCCAACGATCCGGCGTTGGTCGGTCACAACCAGTGCGGCCGACTGATCAGGCATGAAGACGCTGCCGGTGTTCTGCTGTTCAACGACTACGGATTGAGCGGCACGGTACTTGAGCAAGCGCGGCGTGTTGGCGAGAGCACGCAGTCTTTTTCAACGTATTCACGTTTCAACCCACCCGGAGATCTGCTGTCGCGAATCGATGCACAAGGTAACGAACAACGCTTCAGCCAGACCGTGGACTGTGAGTTGCGCGCCGTGGATTTGCGTCTGAGCAACACGCCCCAACACCTGCCCATGGTCAGCGCCATCACCTACAACGCCCACGGCCAGGTCGAGAGGGAAGTCGCCGGCAATGGCGTGATCACCACCCTCGAATACGCCGCCGAAGACGGACGCCTGCAACGCCTGCTTTCCCGACTCGGTCAGGATGATCCGTTGCAGGACCTGCGTTATACCTACGACCCGGTCGGCAATGTGCGAAGCATCGAAGACGCCGCGCTGCCGATCCGCTACTTCGCCAATCAGCGCATCGAGCCGGTCAGTCATTACTTTTATGACACGCTTTACCGGCTGATCGAGGCCACAGGCTGGGAGGCCGGTTGGGTCAAACACGGCCCGTCATCGGCGATGACGGCGGACCCCGCCATGCCCGGCAACTACCGCCAGACCTACCGTTATGACGCCGGCAACAACCTGCTGGAACTGACCCACGTCGGCCCGCAAAACCACGGCCATCGGCTGGTTGCGGATGCCCACAGCAACCGCTGCCTGCCGGTGTGCGATGGCATTGAACCGGGCGAAGACGATTTCCGCAGCGGCTTCGATGCCAACGGCAACCTGCTGAGCCTGCAACCGGGACAAGCGCTGACCTGGGATCTGCGCAATCAACTGCGCGAAGTCCGGCCGGTCAAACGCGACGCTGGTCCTGACGATTTCGAATGCTACGACTACGGCGCTGACGGCATGCGTGTGCGCAAAGTCCGCTCGCTGCAAACCAATGCGCAAACGGTGGTCATTGAAATCCGTTACTTGCCCGGTCTGGAAATCCGTACCCACAGCGGCACCGGCGAAGTGCTGCACGTCATCGACATAGCGACCGGCCGCGGCAGCGTGCGGGTGTTGCACTGGGAGGCGGGAATACCGAATGAGATCACCAACAATCAGCAGCGCTACAGCCTGACGGATCATCTGGGCTCAAGCGCGCTGGAGCTGGATCAGGACGCGAAGATCATCACTCAGGAACGGTATTACCCGTTTGGCGGAACGGCCTGGTCGAACGGAGAGGCGGTGCAGGTCAGTTACAAAATGGTGCGGTATTCAGGGAAGGAGCAGGATGCGACGGGGCTTTATTACTACGGGTTCAGGTATTACATACCGTGGTTACAGCGTTGGTTGAATCCTGATCCGAAAGGATATGCTGATGGTTTAAATCTGTTTGCTTTTGTCAGTGATAATCCATTGAGATATAAGGATCTTCAAGGGACAGAGCGCATTGACCTGAATGAGCTGACTACAGAACAGAAACGCGCTATCGGTCTTGATGGTGGGCAAGTTTCAGTTGCGGATCAATTGTATTCCTTCAATATTGTGAACGAGCCAATTTTTGGTGTTCAAGAAGTTAGGGGTAGGATTTTTAAGGACCTAAAGCGCGTGAGTTTTTCAAATTTGGTTACCAAAATGTTCTTGGTTGAGGGCGCTCCTAACCAAATCGTTGATCAGTTGCGATCCCGCTTGGAACCTGGCGAAATGATAAAGGCGCTAGATAAAATTCGCAAGTCGGACGTAGAATCAAGTTTGAAGTTGTCTATAGAAACAGGGATTGGTCATTGCGGCGAACATGCGGATATAAATTTTCATCTGTTGGCCAGTTCCAAAACAGAGCAGCCGGTTTTTCGGGTTAAGGCTGCAAATAACGTTGATCACGGTTTTGTTGTGATAGGAGATCCTCGTGTTCTCTCAATAGATAAGATTGTGGTAGCCGATGCCTGGGCAACCTTTCCTAGGGCTCATACTTTGGATGTTGGTATTTTTGGGGTTGGTAACATCACTGCGAGTGCTGGCGCAGACGCCGATCCTAAATATCAGATGGATGATGCGCAATTAATACAACACAGCCAGATCGAATTCCCGATCATGGGAACCTCTCAGCGTTTTGAGTCAGTGGCTGGCGGGTCAGCGTATATGCAGCTGTTTTCAGTTCAAGAGAGTTTTCAAGGGGTTGACTATAAAAGAGCAGGTTACCGTCGGGGGCATTTTAATGAACTTCCCGTGCGCTATGTATTTGAGCGAATCTCGCAACTTCGAAACTATAATGATTTTCTCGCGCAGCGTGGTGGCGGACATGCATGAATTTAATTAGTCGATCTCAAGTGGAGTCTTGTCCGGGGGAAGTGGAGGCTCCAAAGTGATTGGACTGTAGTGTGAACATTCACGTTGGTTGCGGCTGCAATTCCTGACTCTAGCCAAACATCAACATTTAGCATCAGCTGATACTCATCGTTTTTTTTCAGAGTGTTCCTTAATTCGCGATAAATTTTTCCAACTTAAAAAGCCCCCACCCAACCCACTGCGGATAGGGAACGCAGTGGTCTGGATGGGGGCTTTTTTTTACCGATGACTTACTGCGCGATGGTTTTCACCGAAACCCCACGCTCGATCGGCGTAGACCGACCATAGATATCTTCAAACCGCTCGATATCGTCTTCACCCAGATAGCTGCCCGATTGCACTTCGATGATCTCGAGTGGAATCTTGCCCGGGTTGCGCAAACGGTGAACCGAAGCAATCGGAATGTAGGTCGACTGGTTTTCAGTCAGCAGAAACACATTCTCATCGCAGGTCACTTCGGCGGTGCCGCTGACCACGATCCAGTGTTCGGCGCGGTGGTGGTGCATTTGCAGCGACAGGCACGCGCCCGGTTTGACCGAGATGTGCTTGACCTGGAAGCGCCCGCCCATGTCGACCGAGTCGTAGGAGCCCCACGGACGATAGACTTCGCAGTGGTTCTGGGTTTCGCTGCGACCCTGTTCGTTGAGGGTGTTGACCATCTGTTTCACGCCTTGGACCGAGTCCTTGTGCGCGATCATCATGGCGTCCTTGGTTTCGACGACCACGATGTTTTCCAGGCCGATCACCGACACCAGTTTGCCATTGCCATGGATCATGCAGTTCTTGCTGTCCTGAATGACCACGTCGCCTTTGGTGACGTTACCGTTGACGTCTTTGTCATTCACTTCCCACAGCGACGCCCAGCAACCGACATCGCTCCAGCCTGCAGTGAGTGGTACGACGCAGGCGCGCTGGGTTTTTTCCATGACCGAGTAATCGATGGAATTGTCCGGGCAGCAGGTGAAGGTGGCTTCGTCGATGGTGACCGTGTCGGCATCCTGTTCGCTGCGCTCAAGGGTCAGCAGGCAGGTGTCGTAGATGTCCGGATCGTGTTTTTTCAGCTCTTCCAGGAAGCGGCTGGCACGGAACAGGAACATGCCGCTGTTCCAGAAGTAACCGCCGGACTGGACGAACTCGGTGGCGCGTTTGACGTCAGGTTTTTCAACGAAGTGCGAGACGCGGCTGACGCCTTCAGGCAGCAGTGAGTCGTTGGTCGACTTGATGTAGCCGTAGCCGGTTTCCGGTTTGGTGGCCGGGACGCCGAACAGCACCATTTCGCCGTTTTCGGCGGCGACAGTGGCCAGGGCCAGGGCGCGTTGCAGGGCTTTCTGGTCTTCCAGGACGTGGTCGGCTGGCAGCACCAGCATCAGCTCGTCACGACCTTCATTGACCAGCATCATCGCGGTCAGGGCAACGGCCGGCGCGGTGTTGCGACCGAACGGTTCCATCAGGATGCGCTGGGTGTCCAGTTTACGGTTGGCCAGTTGCTCGTTGACGATGAAACGGTGGTCCTTGTTGCAGACCACGATCGGGGTGTCCATGCCTTCGAACACCAGGCGTTCCAGGGTTTGCTGGAACAGTGTGTGTTCGCCGGTCAGGGCGAGGAATTGCTTAGGGAACTGCTTACGGGAAAGCGGCCAAAGACGTGAGCCACTACCACCTGACAAGATCACCGGAATCATGTTGTTACTCCTTGAAAATCGTATGGGTCAGAGCTACTGCGTTCTGTCGTTTCACTCTTGTTCTTATTCCGTAGCCCGACTGACGACCCGGTCCCACAGGGGGACGGGGTCAATCAGGCAAATTTTTAGCGCGTCGAAACCGGGCGTTTTACCCAGACTGGCGACAGGCTGCTGCCGTTGCCGGTGACGTACAGCACCGCCGCTTCACCGCGTTCCAGGGCAACCGGCTTCACGTCGCCCACTTTCGTGGCGCCATCGTATAGCGCCAGGCTGACTTTGACCGGGTTGATTTCACGCTCGCCACGGCCCTTGGCGGCCACGGATGGCACCACTTCGGTCTTGCCGTCAGCGGTTTTCAGGGTCAAGGCCTTGTCACTCAGGTTCTGTACCCGAACCAGGGATTTCTGCTTGTTCTTGAACGGCGGCTCTTCGATCAGTTGTGGCGCGCCGCTGGCGTTGTTGACCAGGGTGTAATAGTGATCACCGGCCAGTTTCACCGGCAGGGTCTGGCTGCCGACCTTGGCGCTGTAGTCGCCGCCCGGCATGAAGCTGAAGTCGGTGCTGGACAGCGGCGCGACGTCGGCCAGGTTGGTGCTGCCGACGGTGGCGCTGACTTCAGCGTTGCCGGCGTTGTAGACACGCACGAAGCTCGAGCCTTTCGGTGCGGTCGGGCCGTAGAGCGCGGAGTCACCACCGGCGAAGGCGTTCATGGAAAGGACGCTGAAGGTCGCGGCCAGAGCGAAGGTCTTGGCGAGACGGCGAGGAGTAGTAGTGAAAGTCATGGTGTACCTCTCTTTCAGTTTTGCGCCCGGTCGGGCGTCTCGGATTTAGTGTTTGCGGCTACGTTTTGTTGGCGGGCGCCGGCTTCTTTGAGCTCTGCGACCCACTGCGGGTCGGCGTCGCCGATTTCGTTGTTCACAGGCAGATAACGTTCAGGAAACTCCCAGATCAGCACTTGTGGCGGACTGTTCTTGAAAGCATCGCTTTTCAGGTAGCTGAGCATCGGCAGAATCGGTCCGTGGCCGTCTTCGGCGTAATTGACCACGTCGCTCTTCAGCGCTTGTTTCAACGCACCGACGAAGTTCCAGTTCGGGTTGGCGCTGTAGCTGGTGCCGATCAGGGCCACCGGCACTTCGGTGTTGGCGAACAGCGCGTCATCACCGCCAGCCTGATCGTCGGCCACCACGGTGTTGCGTTTCTGCAACGGCTCGGTCGCCGGCATCAGGTTTTCGAACAGCGGATCGAGCGGCAGGAACAAGCGCAGGTCACCCTTGTGGGTCACTGTCTCTGCCGGCTCGGTGACGAAACGTTGTGGCTCGCCGCTGAGCGGGGTTTTTTCGGCAATGGTCTTGGCCAGGGTCTCGGCGGCGATTTGTGCGCCTTCCGGGGTCCAGTGGGTGTCGGTGCGCAGGAACACTTGCTGACCGTCGAGCTTGGCCTTCAGCAACGGGCCGTACAGGTCGGGGGCGAGGATCTTGTTGGCCGCCACACGGGCGTGGAAGTCCTCATAGAGGTTGGCGTGAATGCTCGAAGGCTTCTCTTCGCCCAGGTGTTCCGGGTACAGGCGAGTCTTGGCCGGCACAATCGCCATCACCAGTTTCACGCCTTTGGCTTTCAGTGCCTGGCGTACGCCTTCGACCAGCGCGTAGTTGCCTTGCAGGTTCAGCTCTTCGTTGACGATCGGGTTGAATTCCTCATCGCTGTACAACCACTGGTCACGGCCGAGCACGACGCCCGGACGACCTTCGTTGAACAGTTTGAAATCCAGCGCGGCCCAGAGGTTGGTGCCCAGGCGCTTGATCGGGAACTCGTCGTCGTAATGCGTTTCCACGGCTTTCGCCCAGCGGCCGTTGAGCACCGTCGCGTCGGCGTTGGTGCTGAAGCCGAGGAAGCTGCGCGTCGACCACAGGCCCAGCACCAGCAGGGTCACCATGAACAAGGTGATGTAGAAGATACGTAATGAGCGGGTCATGGTCAGATCCCTCAGAACTGGAAGTAAAGGAACGGCGAGAAGCTTTGCGCCGAGAGTTTGAAAATCGAGGCGATGAACAACACCAGTACCAGCGTGCGCATCACGTAACGCGACCAGTCCGCCGTCCAGTAGGCCGGTTGCACGGTGGCTTCAACGCCGACGGTGTAACCCGGTTCGTGGATGCTGGCCGGGTTGTCGCCCGGTACGGCTTTGATCATTCCAGGCGTTGCGGCAGCGGGGCCATCGGCCTCGACGTTCACAACAGGCTTGGTCTTCTCAGGCGGCAGGTTGCTGTAGAAGTCACGGATACCGAAGAACGCCAGGGTCATGTAAGCCACCACCAGTGTCGCCACTTGCAGACCGGTGAGGCTGGCCTGGTTGAGTTCCGACAGCGACCATTCGCCAAAGCTGAACATTGCGCCGTACATACGACCGGCGACGTGCAGGTTTTCCGAGCGGAAGATCACCCAGCCCATGACCACGAGCAGGAACGTCAGTGCCCAGCGGATCGGGTTGATGCTGCGTGGCGAGGTGTTCAGGCCCAGGGCTTTTTCAATTGCCAGCCACATGCCGTGCCATGCACCCCACACGATGTAAGTGATGTTCGCGCCGTGCCACAGACCACCGAGCAGCATGGTCAGGAACAGGTTGCGATAGGTCATCAGCGTGCCTTTGCGGTTACCGCCCAGCGTGATGTACAGGTAGTCACGCAACCAGGTGGACAGGCTGATGTGCCAGCGACGCCAGAACTCGGTGATCGACTGGCTGATGTACGGCTGCTTGAAGTTTTCCATGAAGCGGAAACCCATCATCAAGCCCAGGCCGATGGCCATGTCGCTGTAGCCCGAGAAGTCGAAATACAGTTGCGCGGTGTAGGCCAGGGCGCCGAGCCAGGCATCGCCCGTGGTCGGGTTCTGCAAGGCGAAGCAGTGGTCGGCCACCACCGCGAGGGTGTCGGCGATGAAGACCTTCTTGATGAAACCCTGCATGAACCGCGTGGCACCTTCGGAGAACTTGTCGAGGGTGTGGGTGCGGTTGTTGAACTGGTCGGCGAGGTCGCGGAAACGCAGCACCGGACCGGCAATCAGGTGCGGGAAGATCGCCACGAACGCCGCGAAGTCGATCAGGTTGCGCGTTGCCGGGGTGTCACCACGGTAGACGTCGATGATGTAGCTGATGGACTCGAAGATGTAGAACGAGATCCCGATCGGCAACAGCACATGGGTCAGGATGAACGGCGACAGACCGACCGAAGTCATCATCGCGTTGATGCTGTCGACGCCGAAGTTGGCGTACTTGAAGTAGCCGAGAATGCACAGGTCGACAGCCACGCCGAGCAGCAGCCAGCGCTGGGCCGGTTTGGTCCGAACGCCTGCGGCGCCGACTTTGAGGCCGATCCAGTAGTTCCACAGCGTGACGGCGGCGAACAGCGCGAGGAAGTCCACGCGCCACCAGGCATAGAACACATAGCTGGCGATCAGCAGCAGCAGGTTGCGATAGCGTATTCCGCTCAAGTAATACATGCCGAGAAAGATCGGCAGGAACAAGAACAGGAACACGTTGGATGAAAATACCATCCCGGTCTCTCCATGTTTAACCAACAGTCAAGGGCCGCAGCCCCCCCAAACCCCCCCATAGAATTCGGGACGGTTGTATTGCATGTTGCGCACTAGCCTGTGGCGAGGGAGCTTGCTCCCGCTGGGGTGCGAAGCGCCCCTGAACCTGATGAACGCGGTGTGTCAGTCAGTCCGCGTTTACTGGGTTACGACTGCTTCGCAGCCGAGCGGGAGCAAGCTCCCTCGCCACAGGGGAATACAGTGAACGTTAAGAGCCTTTACCTTTTTCGTTGGCCGGATCGTAGACCTTGGTCAGGTCACCCCCGAGACGGAAGGTCTTGAATGGCTGCATCTCGTGCTTCTTCTCAAGCACATCCGGCGAGCAGGTGTAGAGCGTGCAGAACGGTTCGAGCCAGGCGAATTTCGAGTCGACCTTGAGGTCGGTCATATCCTGTTCCTTACCGTTCTTCTTCTCGAATTCTTCCGGGTCTTTGACACCCGCGAGCACTCGGTCACCCAGGCGTTTCAATGCGCCGTTGTTTTCCTGACGCAAGTCCACACCGTTGACCTGAGCGAAACTGGCGATCATCGCCAATGGCGGCAGGGCATAGTTGTGATAGGCGAGGGCGCGTTGCTGGCGCTTGAGTTCGTTCGGCAGGAAACCCTGGGCGTCGATCTGATTGGCGCCGACCTTGAATTCCTTCACCGACCAATCGAACAGGTCGCGACGGTTGGTGGCAATGGACGTTGCCATCACCGACCAGGCGGACCAGTACGAGTGGTTGTTGGTTTTTTCCAGCGGCAGGTTGTCCCAGTCACTGACCACCTGATCTGCCATTTTGCTGAACCAGGCTTCAATCAACTGCGACTCTTGCTGATGGTTGGCCAACGGATGCGAGTCGGAGAATTTCAGGCGCAGGTACGAAGACGCCATGCTGCCCAGCGCCCATTTGCGCATGGACTTGCCGGTGTGGTTGAAGTCCTTGGACATCAACGCATCGGCCTTGGCCCACGCGGTCAACCAGTTCAGCGTGCATTCGAGCTGTTCCGGGCGACCGTCACGCATGTACTGCATCACGCGCTTGCTGGTGCCGCGCTCAATCTTGGTGATGTCGGCGGTGGTGTCGCGGAAGGCTTTTTCCGAGGCTTTGTTCAGGGTCGAACGTGCCTTGTCGGAGCCTTCGTATTTGCTGCGAAATTGCAGCGAACCGGTGTAGGGCGTCGGCATGGCGTCACAGCCTTCGCTCTTGTCGCCGGTTTTGATTTTTTCGATCGGCGCGAAGTAACCCTGGGGTGGACGCAGGGGCGCGGCGGCCTGGGTCGCACCGGCAAACATGGCCAGGCTCAACAGGGACGGTGCGATCAATCTTTTCAAAGTTCGGGTTTGCATGATTGCCTCATTGCCCGGCTTGAGCGGTACGTTGCTCAGCGCCTGGGAACACGTTGCGTTTGCAGATTTTCGCTTCGACTTTCTGTGGCGCGGCACCTGCTTCAGGGCCCTGGACTTCGACGGCCAGCAGATTCTGCGAGGCCCAGTCTTCGTCCGTGCGCAACTCGAAAGCGAAACGCCCGTCGGTTTCGGAGGTTTCCGGTTTTTCGATCTTGATGTCCTCGTGGCGACCGTTCATGTACCAGAGGGTGGCTTGCAGGGTTTTCACCGACGTATCGGCGAAACGGATGTCAACCTGGTGACCGCTGTTTTGCAGGTTCAGGTTCTTGCTGTTGACCATCAATTCGTTCTTGCCCGGTTTCAACGTGGCACTGCCGCTCATCTGTGCATCCTTTCCTTCGCAGCCGTTGTCCAGCAGCGCCATCATCTGGCGGTAGATGGTTTCCTGGTCGAGGCGATAGAGCGGCGAGAATTCCCAGATCAGAATCTTCGGCGGCTTGGTCTGGAACTCTTCGCTGCCCAGGTACTGCAGCATCGAACCTTCCAGGCCACCGCCAGGGAACGCCACGTTGAGGATGTCGGCGCCGATGGCCTCTTCGAGGAAACCGGCGAAGTTGTAGTTCTTGCCACTGTGGCTGGTGCCGACCAGGGTGATCTCGGGATTGCCGGAGTCACTGAACAGGTCGCCGTCCGCCGCTTCGCCTTTCGGCTCGGTGGTGAATTGATCCATGTACTGGATCGCGTAGCTGGTGCCACAGAGTTGACCGGCCATGTTGTGTAACGTTCCGGTCTTGCCCATGCGACCCGACTTATGGCTCTCGAATTCGCGTTTCGGAATGCCGGCAAACTCAGGCAGTTGCTTGATTTTCTCACCGACGATTTTCGCCGTGCGCTGGGCGCCATACGGCGTCCAGTGCTGATCGCCGCGGAAGTAGAAGTCGTGGGCGGGCAGGGTGTCGGGCAGCGATTCGTTGGTCAGCGGCGACAGGTCTGGCACTACGTAACCCATCTGCTCGAAACGGCCGAGCATGGTCTTGTAGTTCTTCAAAGCCTTGTCGAAATCGAATTTGGCCTTGTCTTCCGGATTGAGCTTGTTGCGGTTCACCAGGCCACGCGTGGGTTGATAAACAACGACGAGCTCCACGCCTTTGCTCTTGAACGCATCGTGCAGTTCTTTCATGCGTTTGTAGCCGGCGGGGGTGGTGTTGAATTCGGTGCGCAAGTCTTCCTGCGTACGGAACAGCCAGTCGCCCTGGGCCTGCACCAGCGTGGTGAAGTTCTGCTGATAACGCGTGGTGTAGTTCTTCGCGTCGTGGGCTTCGGGGCACAGGTTGCAGCACGGTTCGGCGCTGAAGTTCGGTGCCTTGACTTCATCGGCACGGACGCCAGCGCTGGCTGCGAGAATGCCGGCGGTCAGGGCCGACAAGCTGAGTAATTTGATCAAGTGTGGGTGCATAAGATTATCCTCAGTCCCGCATTTCGGTCTGGCGTTCGACAGGGTCGATCAGCACGGCTTTCTGCTGGCGTACCAGCAGGTCGAGAATTTCATCCTGACGCTCGCCGAGAATCCCGTTGAAGCTGATGCCGCTGGATTTGGTCGGGGCGAGCATGGACACGCGATACAGCTCGACGCTCAGCGGCGAGTCGATGGACAGCGGCCCGCTGCCGTTACCGGCCAGTTCGCCGCCGACGATGATCAGCGACACCTGGGCGTCGAACGGGTCGAGCTTGATGTCGCGGTCGGTGTCGGTCAGGTCCTTGATGTGGCCGTAGACGCCGGTCAGCCCGTTGGCCATGGCCAGGTTTTCGTAGAGGCGGATGTTCACGCTGTTACGAATACGGATGCCGTGGCGACGGTTGCTGATCACCTTGTTGGCCCACAGCAGGTTGTCGGCACTCTCGTAGAGGGTGATGCCGTCGGTGTGGTTCTTGTAGATCTCGTTGTAGGCGATGACGTTGTTGACGCTGTTACGGTCGATCACCAGGCCCGACAACTTGTTGTCGTAGCTGCGGTTGTTGAAGATGAAGCTGTCGTTGACCTCACGGGAAATGATGATCCCGTGCTTCTTCTTGGTCCCGTAGACGGTGTTGTCGGCGATGATCAGCCCGTGGGAACGGTCATGCGGGTCAATGCCGTAGACGATGTTGTCTTTGTAGGTGTTGCCCTTGACCACGAAGTCGCGGGTTTCGTAGCAGTAGAAGCCGTACCACATGTCCGAGAACTCGGAGCCGACGATCCAGCCGCTCGGTTCTGGGCGCTTGAGCACCTTGGCCATGTTCGGCGTGTACTGGGAAATACTCACGCCGTAGGACTTACTGTTGGCGTAACCGAAACTGGCGATCTTGCTGTTGGCGATGTAGGTCTGGGTGCCGCCCCAGGACAGCAGGAACGGACGGAATTCCTTCGGCGACTTGAAGGCCGCCGGGCCGTTTGCCTTCTCGCTCCAGCCCGTGATTTTGGTATCACGCACAAACAGCTGACCGTCGTTGACCAGGAATGAACCGGCCTCTTGGGACAGGCGCAATTCCTGGGTCTGCTTGTCGATTTCCAGGATGCCTTTCTCACCGACCACGATCGGCAACTTCGCCAGGAACACGCCCGGCGAGGTTTCGCTGAAGTACTGCTTGGGCAGCTTCTTGGTCAGGTCCTTGAGGTTCATGTAGCCGTCGTCGATGAAAATCGCCTGCGGGATGCCGTGCTGACGCACCACCCATTCGGCCATTTTGTTATCGCCGCCGATGAAGTCCTTCAGGGCGTTTTCCTGCATCATCCGGCGTACGCTGATCTTGCCGGCCTTGGTGCGCACGACTTTCGCAGCGATGGCTTCGGCGGTGTAGCCGGAGGTGTCCGGCAGTTTCGGTTTTTCCAGCTCCAGCGGCGCGGTTGGCGCGCTGCTGACGGTGTAGGTCTTGGCCTGCTGCAATTCCTTGGCCGTGGTGACCGGCTTGACCGGTTCCACATTGGCGAAGCACGCCGAGCTTGCCAGCAGCATCGCGCCGGCCAGCAAGGTCAGTGAGCCTCTCTTCGGACTGTTCATGTCAGGAACTCCCTTAGCGGTTCGCATCAGAAGCGCCAGATCACGTCGACAAACGCGCGGTGCATGTACGAGTCGACTTCCTTGCCGTAGGCATCGCCTGGCTTGAACACACCGCCACGCAAGCGCACGAGGGCCGAAGGCTCATCGATCGACTGGCTCAACGCGGCAGGCAACAGGCCTTGCTTGAAGTACTTGGTGACCACGAGGTCCATTTCCTGGCCGAGGTCTTTGTTGCCGTCTTCCAGCGGCAGGGACGTGCTGGAGAGAATCGCGCCGGTCGGGTCGGTGTCGTTCTCGACGGCGTTGATGCCGTTGCTGCCGACCGGCTTGTTGCCGTCGACGCGCCAGAACTTGTGGTAGATCACACTGGCGTCGTATTCGTCGTTGAGCATCCACGAACCGAACAACGTTGCGGTTTGCATGTTGTTCATTTCGCCACGGAACGCTTCGCCGAAACGGTGAACCCGCGAACGCGTACCGGTGTAGTTCGAACGGTTGCTTTCCAGGCCGTTCTGTTCGTAATCGGCACTGGCGCGGGCATAGGCTGCACCCACTTGCCATTGCGGATCGAGGCGCAGGCGCACGCCGATATCGGTGGCCCAGCCGTTGAGGTCTTCACCGCGCTTGGCTTCTGTCGGACGGGTACCGTCGGCGTTGAGCTGATTCACCGTGTCGGTGTCGCCGCTCATGCCGGTGACGCTGCCCCAGTAATTGACGGTGTTGGTGTTGCGGTAGTTGTAGGCGTCGCTGTCGGCGGTGAGGCCGAGCCAGCTGATGTCGCCGTTCTGTTTCTTGTCCAGCGAGTCGCCGGCCACACCCGGTTCCGGGTAGTCGAGCTTGCCGTCATCGTGGGTGTGATGACCGCGAATCCCGACCCAGTTGCCCGGCGTCCATTGATACGCAGTATCGGCGTAGACGTGCAGGCGATCCTTGTCTTTCGGTGCCAGCTCTTTCAGGTCGGTGCGGTATTCGCTGAAGCGTTCGGCAATACCGACGTTGGCGCGCAACAGGGTGGTGTCGAAGGTCCAGTTCAGGGCTTCGATGTTGGTGTCGCGCCATTGGCCGTCGTCGTTGCGCAGACGTTGGCGACCGAGCTTCAACTGCTCGCCCGGGTACGGCGTGAGGCCGCTGTAGCCGACCCAGAATTCGCGCATGGCCAGGTAGTTTTTCTTGGTCTTGCGATCACCGTTGTCGGTGGTCTGGGTGCCGTCGTTGTCGGACTGCTGCAAGGTGTCGGTTTCGATGATGTCGGTGGACGTCACGGCCTGACCCATCGCGTAGGCGCTCCACGCGCCGCTCTCGCCATAGACCCAAGGGCGCAGGTCGAGGCCGACGCCGCTGACGTCGCCGCCACTGGCGGTGCCGAGGTCACGGTCGTCTTCGGACTGGCCGGTGACTTTCACGTCGAGACCGTAGTTCTTGGTGTCGGTCAAGGCCGCCAGGGTTGGGCACGACCACAAGAGGGCGAATGACAGGCCGATACCGGCCTTCACGAATGGATTCAACTTCATAGGGATTCCTCGCCGTCTTCTTCTTCCAGGGCATGCAGTTCCAGCGTGTTCTGACTCAAGGCACCACGAACGGCCTGTTCTTGTTTCAACAGGCGTTGGGCCTCGGCGAGCTGGGCAGGCGGCAGTTGGGTTTCGAGTGTTTGTGCAAGCTCGGTGGCTTGCGGCGTGTTCTGTGCCTTGGCCAATTGGCTGAAGACGTAAGCGTTAAGCGGGTTGGGCCGGGTGCCCTTGCCTTGGGAAAACAGCTGGGCGATGGCGAAGTCGGCACTGTTCTGGCCGTTGCGCGCAGCGGTCAGCAGGTGATCCAGGGCTTTCTGCGAATAGACCTTGCCCAGGTAACCGCGGCGGTAAATCTGGCCGAGGTAGTAATCGGCGGCGACTTCTTTGCCGACGGCTTTCTGGAAGTGCTCTTCGGCGACTTTCGCGTCGGCCGGCACCCATTTGCCTTCGTAGTAAAGCTTGCCGAGCAACAGTTCGGCGCGCGGCTGGTCAGCCGCGCGGCCGTTGTCCAGGTACTTCATCATCGTGTCGACATCACCGAGTTCCGGGAAGTCGTAGAGCAATTGCGCCAGGCTGACCCAGGAAGCGGGGTAGGCGGGGGCGATGTCTTCGAGCAGCGACTGAGCGGTTTTTTCGTCGGTCTTGCCCAGGCTTGCATCACCGAGCACGCGCGCGACGCTGTCCACGCGTTGAGCGGAAACGGTGCCGCGGGTATGCGCCGCTTGCATCTGCTTGATCAGCTCGGCCTGCTGTTCCGGCTTGCCTTGCTTCTGGTAAACCGTGGCCAGCTCGACATAGCAGATGTCGGTGGTGTTCAACGCTGCTTTGCAGATGGTGACAACTTCGTCCAGATGCTGGTCGTAGGTGCCCTGGGTGCGATAGAGCAGCACTTGGGCCAGGCCCGCTTCCGGTTTGCCTTCGGCGCGCCATTGGCTGATCTGCTGTTGCGCGTTGACGTTGGGGAAGCTGTGCGGGTATTGCAGGTACAGCATCGCCAGCGGAATCAGGGTATTGCCTTCGCCATTGGCCGAGGCTTTTTTCAACAGGCCTTCGGCTTCGTGCTGTTCGGCTTCGGTGGAACCGGGCTTGGCCACCAGCAGGCGACCCAGGCGAGCCTGGGCGCGCGGCGAAACGTCGGCCGCGGCGCGATAAGTCGCCTCGGCCTGTTTGATCTGCGCCGGGTCGCGGCTGTCGACCTGGATATCGGCGAGGCCTACTTGCGCCTCGCTGTAGCCCAGGTCGGCCAGTTGCTTGTAGTTCTGCTGCGCCAGCGTGGTGTCGCCGCGCTTCAGGGCTTCATTGGCCAGGCGCTGGTCGGGCAGGCCGGCGCAACCGGCCAGGCTCACGGCCAGGGCCAAAGCACACACCGCACCCCTGTGGGAGCCAGTCTGCTGGCGATTCAAGCGGCTCGGTACATCAGACAAACCGCGGCGATCCCATCGCGAGCAGGCTCGCTCCCACAGGGACTGCGGCGTATTCGAGATTTTTGTGATGGTCACGGGCATGTCCTCTGCTTAGATACCGGAAGCCATGGCTTTATCGATCAGCCAGTTCAGGTTCGGGCCACGGTCGCTGTTCACTTCAACCGGGCGGCCAGCGAATTTGCTGTCCAGCGGCTCGTCAGGCTGGATCAGCACACGGATGTCGGACGACAGGTCGGCGCTTTTCAGGCTGGTGCTGCTGACGATCTTGCCGGTGCGGGTTTTGTCTTCGCCGGCAATCTGGAAGCTGACGTTGGTGCCTGGACGCACGTCGCCGAACTGGCGATAGGAGAAGCGCGCTTCGACGTTGGCTTCGCTGTTGCGCGGCACCAGTTGGAAGATCACGTCGCCCTTGCTGGCGTACTGACCGTTGGCGACCAGTTGCTGGGCCACGGTGCAATCGCACGGCGACGTCAGGGTGCCGGTCATTTGCTTGCCGAACAGTTCTTCAACCTTGGCCGGTTGCAGTTGATTGTCGTCAAGATGACCCTTGAGCACGTCGAGCATGCTGGTGCTGAACGTTGCGAGCGGAGCGCCTTTGGCGGCAATGCCGTCAGCCTTGATCAGGCTCTGCACGGTGCCGTCGCGTGGCATGGTGATGTTCATGCCCGGCACGCTGACCAGACCGGCCTGCGCATGGCTGACGAAGTACATGCCGTACACCGATTTGAAGATGAAACCGAACGCCGCCAGGCCGACGATGAAAATCGCCAGGCTGAAGGTCACTGCACGCAGACGACCGAACGCGGTCATGCCGTGGCCGCCATCCTTGACCTTGCGCGCCTTGGTGAAGTTGTCGCGCTGCAGGGTCGCCAGCACTTCACCCATGCTGACGATGTCGCCGGCCAGGTGAGAGGTGATCAGGTGACGCAGGGTCGAGATGTCTTGCGGTTCCAGGTTCTGGAACTGGCAGCCGGCACGACCGGTCTGGCGATCGACGGAGCGCACTTGCAGCTCCACGTCCATGGCCAGGCCAAGGTTATCGATGACGAACTGCAGGCGAGCCTTGTACACGTCGCCGATTTTCAGTGGCAGTTGACCGGCGTTGAAGGCCAGGCCGCCGGCAGAGAGGTCGATCACTCGAGCTTCCATCGGGGTCCGGTCCGGACCGAAGAAGCGCAGCTTGGCCGGAATTTTCACTCGGGCGTGTTGGCGCTGGGCTTCTGACTCATGCACTACGTTGGCGTTGACGGCGGTATTCATAGGGGCGATTTCCTGGTTAATTCAATAAGGGGGCGGTCAGACCATCATCAGCAGCACGGCAACAAAAATGCTGCCGGCGGAGAAGGTCATGGTCCGAGACGACCAAGTGTTGAACCAACGTTGAAAGCTGGCGAGATCACGGGTCAGTTTGGTGTCCTGGCGAGTCCAGGATTGTTGGTCGAGGCGGAAGAACACGTAGATCTTCACCAGCGCGCCGACGATCTGGTTGTAATAGAGAATCGCCGGGTAGGCCGGGCCGATCCGGTGACCGGAGCAGGACAGCAGCAGGGTCAGGATCAGGCGGGTAATGCCGATCCACAGCAGGTACACCAGGATGAACGCGGTGCCGTACTTGAAGGACGCGATGATCGCGACCGTCAGGCCCAGCAGCGAGGTCCACATCGACACGCGCTGATCGAACAGCACCACCGAGGTGAACAGGCCGAGGCGTTTGACACCAAGTCCCAAGGCGCGGGCGTTCTGGCGCAGGTTGTTGCCGTACCAGCGGAACATCAGTTTGCGGCTGGCCTTGATGAAGCTTTTTTCCGGCGGGTGTTCCACGGTGTGGATGGCCGCGTCCGGCACGTAGAACGTGTCGTAGCCCAGGCGCATCAGGCTGAACCAGCTCGACTTGTCGTCACCGGTCAGGAACTTGAAGCGACCCAGGCGCCAGTGTTGCAGCGAGTCGCTTTCCACGTCCGCGATGAAGTCCGGGTCGGTGACCACGGTTGCGCGGAACACCGACATCCGGCCGGTCATGGTCAGCACACGCTTGGACAGCGCCATCGAGCACATGTTGATGTGACGCTGGGCGAAGCGCAGTTTGTGCCACTCGCTCATGATGTAGCCGCCGCGCACTTCGCAGAACTCGTTGGTGGTCAGGCCGCCGACGTTGCTGAACAGCTTGAACCACGGCACGGTCTTGAGCACGACGCCTTCGGCAAGCACGGTGTCGCCATCGATCACGGCAACCACGGCACGGTCGTCCGGCAGGTGGCGGGAGATGGCGCGGAAACCGTAGGCCAGGCCGTCACGCTTGCCGGTGCCGGGAATGCGCACGAAGTCGAGCTTGACCCGCTCCGGTGGATTCATCTTGGTCCAGAGGCTCTTCACCAGCTTCTCATCGGACATTTCCACGATGGAGCAGACCATGGTGGTCGGCAGGCCGCAGTCGATCGCTTCGCGAATCACCGAGGCATAGACCTGGGCGGTGGTCAGCGCGTCGATACGAAAACTGGTGACCATCAAAAACACATGGGACGGGTCTGCCGCTTTACCCAGCTTGCGCACTTTGCGCCGCAGGTGCGGGTAGACCACGTACAGAAACAGCATGCCGCGCAGGAAGTGCGTGGCACCCATCGAATAGCGCCAGATCCCGATGAAGCCGATGAGGAAGATAAAGTCCTTCGAATCGGAATCGAATGTGGACGCAGGCAACGCCATGGCGATGCCCATCAATAAACTTAGGTAAAACAGCCAACCGGCGGCCTGAAGTAGGCCGTGCTTTAGCCTGTGCATAATCTGCATCCGTCTCGATCTCGGGCGAGCCTGTGGGGTGGCCCGATGGGGTTAAGGCAGGCGAAAAAGCCGGGAGGGTTTGCAGGCTGGGGAACGCCGCAAACCCTCCCGATGCCGCTTGTTACCAGCAGATGCCTTCAGTCCGGCCACTCACGCTGGTGGCTTGAGACATGAAGCCGACCAGGTCGATCACTTGCTTGCCGTGCGGAGCGTTCTGCGCCAAGGCGCGGAATTTCTCGTCACGGTTGCCGAGGATGATCACGTCGGAGTTGTTGATCACTTCGTCGAAGTCGGAATTGAGCAAGGACGAGACGTGAGGGATCTTCGACTCGATGTAGTCCTTGTTCGCGCCGTGAACGCGGGCGTATTCGACGTTGGCGTCGTAGATGCTCAGGTCGTAGCCTTTGCCGATCAGCATTTCTGCCAGATCAACCAGCGGGCTTTCGCGCAGGTCATCGGTGCCGGCCTTGAAGCTCAGGCCCAGCAGGGCAACTTTGCGTTTGTCGTGGCTGGAAACGATGTCGAAGGCGTTTTGCACCTGGGATTCGTTACTGCGCATCAGCGAGTTCAGCAACGGCGATTCCACGTCGAGGGCGCCGGCGCGGTAGGTCAGGGCCCGCACGTCTTTCGGCAGGCACGAGCCGCCGAACGCAAAACCGGGGCGCATGTAGTACTGGGACAGGTTCAATGTCTTGTCCTGGCAGACCACTTCCATCACTTCCCGACCATCGACGTCGCACGCCTTGGCGATGTTGCCGATCTCGTTGGCGAAGGTCACCTTGGTGGCGTGCCACACGTTGCAGGTGTACTTGATCATCTCGGCAACGGCGATGTCCTTGCGGATGATCGGCGCGTCGAGTTCTTCGTACAGCGATTGCAGAACGTCGCCGGATGCCTTGTCGAACTCGCCGATGACGGTCATCGGTGGCAAGTCGTAGTCGGCAATCGCGGTGCTTTCACGCAGGAACTCAGGGTTCACCGCCACACCGAAATCGACGCCGGCTTTCTTGCCGGAGCAATCTTCGAGAATCGGGATGACAACGTTTGCGACCGTGCCTGGCAGTACGGTGCTGCGAACCACGATGGTGTGGCGGGTGGTTTTGTCACGCAGGACAAAACCGATCTCGCGGCATACCGCTTCGATGTAGTTCAGTTCCAGATCGCCGTTCTTCTTGCTCGGCGTGCCGACGCAGATCATCGACAGGTCGGTGTCGCGAATCGCTTCTGCGAAGTCGGTCGTACCGCGCAGGCGGCCGGTTTCGATACCCTTGGCCAGCAGTTCGCCCAGACCCGGTTCAACGATCGGCGATTTGCCGGCGTTGATCATATCGATCTTGTCTTTGGCGACATCGACGCCAACGACGTCATGGCCCCGTGCAGACAGGCAACCGGCACATACTGCACCGACGTAACCCAAACCAAATATGCTGATGCGCATCGCATTTACCTCTGTATTTATCAAGCCATTACATGGCCGGAGTTAATGGTGTTCAGCGGTCATAGTGCACTCGGAAGTTTGGGCGACAGGCGCCGCAATGCCGTGTGCAGGCATACTAAGTTCCGAGTGTCTAAATAAGTGCACTCAAGGTGTGCGCAACTAGGCCTTATTATTATGGTCTGCCCTGTTATGCAGCCGAGTCCTCTGGTCAGAGGTCATCCGTGCAAAGGTCTTGCGCGCTCAATGCCAGGCCATAAGCCCGTAAATCAAGCGGTTCGGGTGCTCGGGAGAGCACGTTTATAGGGGCGCAGCCTTGGCCGTGTAGGGGATAGTAGTGATGCGTTATCTCCTGTCCTTCATGTGTTGCCCAAATCAGGGATTATTTAGCCGAAGTTATTGTGACAACTTCGCTACGTGGTCTCTTCTCTGCGTAAGTTATCTCGTACATGTTCAGAGATAATCGTTACCGGTGGTATGAGCTACGCATTTGGACATAGTTCCTGTCCGCCCATCGCGAATTCTGAAATTTCTTGAAATATTGAGAAAGATGGCACTACTTTCAAATTGATGGCACGTGCTGTCTCACCCTTGTTACACGGGGCGATAAGCGAGAAAGATAGTTTTGTGCCACTACCGATAAAAAATTTCAGTGCCACTACTGAAAAAATTCATCGGCGTCGAGTGAAACTAAAGTTAGGAAAGTGACCGATGGTTTTCTGGCGCCAAGAGGTTGGCGATTCGGGCGGGAAATTGTTGGACGATCAGACGCAGGCGCACGACGGAAAATTTGCGGTCGTGCGCCGATCAGGTGCGTTACTCGGGGGCGTGATCGCGAAGAAACACCAGGTTGTCCGGTTTGGATTGTTCGGTGCTGTATCGATAGCCCTGAATATCGAATTGCTTGAGGGCTGCCGGGTCGTTGATGCGTTCTTCGATGACAAAGCGGCTCATCATGCCCCGGGCTTTTTTCGCGTAGAAGCTGATGATTTTGTACTGGCCGTTTTTCAGGTCCTTGAACTCGGTATTGATGATGCGAGCCTTCAAGGCCGTGCGTTTGACCGCCGAGAAGTACTCGTTGGACGCCAGGTTCAGCAGTACGTCATCACCCTGGTCGGCCAGGGCTTCGTTCAACCATTCGCTGATGCGCGTGCCCCAGAAGGCATAGAGGTCCTTGCCGCGGGCGTTGGGCAATTTAGTGCCCATTTCCAGGCGATACGGCTGCATCAGGTCCAGTGGGCGCAACAGGCCATACAGGCCGGACAACATGCGCAGATGCTGCTGGGCATAATCGAAATCGGCTTCGCTGAAGGTTTGCGCGTTCAACCCGGTATAAACGTCACCCTTGAACGCCAGCAATGCCTGCTTGGCGTTTTCCGGTGTGAAGGCCGGGGTCCAGCTGCCGAAACGTGCGGCGTTGAGCCCACCGATCTTGTCGGAGACGTGCATCAGCTCGCTGATCTGCGCTGGCGTCAGGTCGCGCAACTGCAGGATCAGCTCCTGGGAATGGTCGAGGTATTGCGGCTGGGTGAAGCGCTGTGTCGCCGGCGGTGTTTCGTAGTCGAGGGTCTTGGCGGGGGAAATCACCATCAGCATGAAGTCGTCTCCTTTAATCGTGGGGGCGATTCTAGGGGGTTGTGCCTAATGACTCCAGCTATCAAGGCCATAGGTGATCGGCGGTGAGCCCGTTTTTCTTGGCCGGTGGGACGCACTGTATCGGCTATAGTGCCGCGCGGGTTTTGTTATGGAGACATCCCATTGCGTATCGTTTTTCTTTTATCAGCCTGGCTGTTGAGTTTCGGTGCCGTGGCGGCGCCGGGCGATGTCGCGACGCTCGATCGCAGCACCTGGCCTGAACAGCTCAGCAATCCGACGCTGTTCGATGTCGCCTCGCGCGCAGAGATTCTGATGTTCGCTCGCGTGCTGCTGGCCAGTGAATCGCTGGACGAGGCGAGCCTGGCCCAGCGCCTGGGCCTGCGCACGATCAACCTGGATTCGGTCAATAGCCTGCGTCAGCGCCTGTGGCAACGCTTGCTGACCAACTACAACTTTGCCCAGCAAAGCTGCGATCAGGATGCTTCCTTCTGTTTTCTGGTCGAAGACATGGCCACCTTGCGCGAGCAAGCCGCCAAGTTTCAGGTCAGCGAGGACAGCTACTACATAAAGTGGGCGGAACCGAGCCGGCTGTTCCATGCGCAGTACCTCGACGAGCAGTTGCGCAAGGCTGCGCTGTTTCCGCAAACCAGTAGCGAAGTCGATCGTTTTGGCGACTACGAGCGCAACGGCGAACAGATGCATGACCGGCTGTTCCTGTTGACCTTCGACAGCGCCGCGAATGCCGCGCCGGACAACACGGAGTGGGTCACCGAGTACCTGCGCAAGGCGAAGATGACGGGTACGTTCTTCGTCCTCGGCAAGGATATTCAGGCGCGCTTGAGCGAGCGCTCAGTGGCGAGCCTGCAGGCCACTTATTCGACGCAGTGCATCGGCGTGCAAGGCTGGGAGTTTCGCTCCCACAGCCACTGGCAGGACTGGCAGGACTCGGTGCGGCGCAGTGCCGAACTGGTCAAAAGCAAATTGCCGGAGAACTATGTACCGCTGTTCCGTCCGCCCGATGGCCAGCGCCGTTCTGACGCGGAAGGCTTCTTCCGGTCCCAGGGCTTGCAGGTGGCGCTATGGGACATCGATGCCCAGGACGGCGCCGGCAAGCTCAAGGCCAACCAGAGCGCCCAGCGTGTGTTGACCCTGATGCTGTTGTGGCGGCACGGGGTGATCAACTTCAACATTAAGCAGGACGGGGTGAAAACGGCGATGCCCTGGCTCATTACGCAAACGGCGCCAAGCGGGATCGGTTGGGAAGACTGTCAGGACGCGTTTCGCTGAAACGGGAAAAGCCCGTAAACATTGGGCGAGGGGTGATTTCAGGCAAGAATTCGGTGCAGGCGGACTTCCGACTTTAACGGCACATTGCCTTCACGCCAAGGGCTATTCGTCACTCTGAAAAATAAACTTCAAAAAAGCGTCAAAGTGCTTTTTTCTGTCACAGGTTTTGGAGTATTACGAAGACAGACCGCCGAAACCTGCAACACAGGTGGCGTCTCCCAAGACCCCAGTTTGTGTGCAGTTCACTTGAATCATCACAGGTGGATTCGGCAGTCACTTCGAGGCGCAGCACCGCCAAGGTATTGCGTCGAATGGCTCCCACAAAGGTGACCGAGTATGGATGATCACGGACGTAGTTCTTCCTCCAACCAGCCAATCCTTTATGTACTCGATACCAACGTATTGATTCACGATCCAAACGCCCTGCTTAACTTCGAAGAACACCACGTCGCGATCCCGATGACCGTGCTTGAAGAGCTGGACAAGCTCAAGAGCGGGCATCACAGCGTGGCTGCGGAATGCCGCCAGGCGATTCGCCTGATCGACAAGACCCTGGGCGATGCCAGCCCTGAAGACGTTGAACTGGGCGTACCGATCCAGCGTGGCAAAAGTGGGCCGAAGGGTTTGCTGTCAATTCTGATGAGCAAACGTACTGAACCGAACATCATTCTTCCCGAGCACCTGAACGACAACATCATCATCAACCAGTTGATCGACCTGCACGCGCGCGAACCCAAGTTGCCCGTGGTGCTGGTCACCAAAGACATCAACATGCGCCTCAAGGCCCGTGCCTGCGGGATCGCGGCCGAGGACTACAGCACCGACCAACTGGTTGACGACGTATCGCTGCTGCCCAACGGCTATCACAACATGGTCGGGTCTTTCTGGGACCTCGTAAGGAATGTCGAAACCCGTCAGGATCACGGCCGCACCTGGCACCAGGTGAAGATGATCGACAATCTGCCGGCAGTGCATATCAACGAGTTCATCATTGACGAACAGGGTTTTGTCGGCTGGATCAAGGAGATCGACGAAGACAAACTGCTGATTCTCGACCTGCATCAGGAACCCCTGTTGCACCAGGAAGCCTGGGGCCTGAAACCGCGTGACATCTATCAGAGCCTCGCGCTGTACGCCTTGCTCGATCCGGATATCCACTTGGTCAACCTGTCGGGTGCGGCCGGTTCCGGTAAAACCATCCTGGCATTGGCGGCGGCCATCGAGCAGACCATGGTCAGCAAACGCTATCGCCGGATCATCGCGACGCGCAGCGTGCAGGGCCTGGACCAGGAGATCGGCTTCCTGCCCGGCACCGAAGCGGAAAAAATGGAGCCTTGGCTGGGCGCCATCACCGACAACCTCGAAGCCCTGCACATGGATGACGAAAACACCCATGGCAGCGTCGACTACATCCTCAGCAAAGTGCCGTTGCAGTTTAAATCCCTCAACTACATCCGGGGTCGCAGCTTCCAGCAGAGCCTGATCCTGATCGATGAATGCCAGAACCTCACGCCGCACCAGATGAAAACCATCATCACCCGTGCCGGCGCCGGTTCCAAAGTGGTGTGCCTGGGCAACCTGGCGCAGATCGACACCCCTTACCTGTCCGCGACCAGCTCCGGGCTGACATACCTGACTGAACGCTTCAAGGACTTCCCGAACGGCGTTCACATCACCCTGCAAGGGGTGCCACGTTCGATTCTGGCCGAATACGCCGAATCGCATTTGTAACCCTTTACCCAAACCGGGCGGCCCTCGTGGGTCGCCCGGTTTTATCTATCGCATTTATCCATGCGCTGAACGTCCTTCAGGCATTCCTTGTCTATATTTTTTCGAGATGAAAAATACACATCTCCATATTTCCTAAATCAAGACAGTAGAGTTTAGAGCGAATTATTTTGGGAGCTATTTTATTCGTTGGAGATGCGAATTGACTCTGAAGAAAAAACATCGCGGTACTTTATATGTAATAGCGTACCGAAAAATACTGCGCTAGCCCCAGAGACAACAAGTACGCCTCCGATTGAAACGAATGTTGATAGCCATGCTCCAAAAATTGGCCCGCTAATCATAAATATCAACATTAAACTGCGGGTGGTTGCTGATACTGTTCCTAAATTAGATACAGGGCAGTATTTCTGAAGGGTTATGCCAAATCCTAGAGATGTCAGACCATATGCGTAACCTGCAATGGAAAACAGTAGTATGAGTATTGCTAATGTTGTCAGATTACCTGGTTCAGTTAATAATCCTGCCGTTGCTACCATTATGCCAAATACAAGTAGGGAGAGCGTCGAACAGAAGAAGATTCTTTGGGGGTAAACCAATTTGAAGCTCAGGCCCGCAATAATTCCACCTAGTGCGGTAGAGCTAACGATGACTCCAAATGCGTATGCATCAAGCCCTATGTTTTTTATATGTAGACTGAGTAGCGAATCATAGCATCCCAGTACGGCAGTTTGGGTCAACGCACAGATAAAAAATAGTTGTGTGGATGGGCCGGTACTTAATAATATTTTTAGGGCTTTTAAACTCCCAAAGGACCGTATTTCAGATTCGTGTATCTTCTTTTGCCGGTTACTCATAGAAAGCAAAATCACACAGAATATCCCTAACAGTGAAAAAATCGCAGAAATCAAAAAGCCGTACGCCTTGTCTGACATGCTTGCAATAACACCCGCTGTTAAAGGTGAGCAGACCTTGATGAACTGATCCATTACCGTGATCAGTGAAATATTACTGACCAAGTCTTTATTTGTAAGCAGCTTTCTCGTCAAGATTGTTTCTGCCGCACTAGAGCCAAGGTTCGACATTCCCTTGAGGCAGACTAATGTTAAAAAAATAGACTCAGAGTTTGCTCCAAATAAAAGGCAGGCAATGATAAGTCTAAAGGTGAAACTTATTAATAAAAATTTTACTGGGCTAGTATGGTCTGCTAAAACACCGATTAATGGTCCCAAGAAAAGTGTTGGTAATCCATACAGTGCTGCTGCATATCCCAAAGTTTTTGGCGAAGCGTCATATGCAAATGTAAGTACAGTGAAGATTAAAATGAAGTCTACCCAAAGTGTTACAGAGCTACTAAGTCGTACTCCACATAAATAGCCGTACCCGTTCGCCTTGGGGAAACTCACTGCTCTCTCCTCTTGGTGTGATACATCATGTTATCTACAACAAACGTGGATATATTATTGGTTGAGCAAAATAACTCAAGATCTGAAAATGTGTTTATAAACCCTTTGCCCTTGAAATTTAACGAGGTGTTACAAAGAACGCTGACCCCTGACTGCTTTTTGAACTCCAGTAATAGCTCATACATTTTAATATTGTCTTGAAGGCTGACAGTTTGAACTCTTGCTGTGCCATCAATGTGGGTAATTGCTTTGAGTCGTTTGTCAATTACATGATGAAACGACAGCATGAATTTACTTTGAATACAGTTCTCAAAGTAAAGCTTAGCATCCTCCTCTATGCAAATAGGAGCTACTGGACGATAGTGCTCTCTTTTTTTTATGGAGTTTAGTTTTTCAGTGGTGTTCACAGAAAATGGTGCCGCTATTATTGATCGATTACCCAGGGCCCTAGGTCCTATTTCACAATTTCCCTGAACCCAACAAATAATCTCTCCAGCAAGAAGCGCTTTGCACACGCGTTCAAGCACCAATGGACTTGACGAAAATGAGGACTTCTTTGCGTGGTTGAAAATAAAAGATTGTCCTGAATAAACGGACCATTCAAGTTTTGATTTGCCAGTTAATAAATGTTGCGCAATGGCAGACGCCCCGATACCGACACCGGTATCATTTGTGCAGGGTGGAACAAAAACTCCTTCGAACAATTCAGAGGTTTCCCATTTCTTGTTCCATTCACAGTTCAAGCCACAACCGCCAGCTACTAAGAGTGGAAGCTTTTCGGTAATGTTTGCACTGATGAAGTCATAGAACTCGTTAAAGAGTTTATCTGATAGCTTTCTAGCTAAATTACAGAATTTCGTTGTGTTTACACCTATGTTGTAATAGCCGCTATCCTTTAGGTCGAGTTTGTTGAGTGTGTCGATTGCTGAGTTGCAGTTTGTTATGTAGTCAATAACTTTTGACTCGAATGCGTCTGGCTCACCGTTTTTTCCAAATGCAGCCAGCGCCATCATTTTACCCGCGTCACCAAGCCTGCAATAACCTTTTTTTAGATTGAACGTTGGATCTGCCAAACCATAGGCAAATGCATAGCGAAGACCTGGTCCTTGCATAATATTGCCTATAGTTTGTATCGTCATGTCTGGGTTGATTTTATAAAAGTTGCCTATAAAACCTTCCCAAAGTAATACATAACAAGATGTTGTGTCTGCATAGGGAGACAGCGCGTAAGAGGCGAGTATGTGGGATATTTCATGGCTACAGTTAATCCACGCTATATTTTTCGCCCCAAAATTGCAGGTGGTTTGTTCGATATTAAGGCCAAGATAACCGCCTTCAGTTGGATGATTTCTGGGGTCTATTCCTTCAGCCCATCCGCTTACAGCGATTGCGTCCAGATCTTCTATGTTTTGAACGGCGTGAATTATTGCTGAGCTCAGGGAGAGAGGGGCGTATCTATTGCCGCCATTCTTTTCCGATTCATAACTGAAAACTAATTTTCCATTTTCAATTAGACATACGTGGCCGTCATGACCAGTATTTATGCCTAGTATTTTCATCGCTATTTCCTTATGGGTTTTAACCAAAATAGGTACATTTCGCTGAAAAAATTTGGATTGAGGTTTTCGAATAACTCCCAAGTGTAAAAAAGAGAATCCATATTCGAAGTATCATTGAACTTTCTAAGCTCGGGAGATTTTCTTTGTCCTCCATTTTCAAAACCTGCGAACTCACAATTTAGAGTTCTTGCAAGTGAGTGGATCTCTCGGGTTGTGAACGATTTTTCTAGTGGGTTGAAAAGTAAATCCATACACCCACTTCTACTGAAGAAGTCTTGTGAGTTAACTATTTCATTTGTTCTTTTATAATTGTAGTTTTGAACTGCCAGGTTTCGTATTCTTTCTAAATTGCATGGCGTATAGGGGATTTCGTTTTCAGACGCAAGGTTAGCCAAGTCTGCTATAGGGGTTCGAGCGTATGCGCTATATAGTCCTATTTTTGCAATGCCACCATCTTCTAGGGCGGAAAGAATCGCTTGGCATCCTTTCAAAGGATCTTGTAAGTGATGCAAAACTCCAATGCACTCAATAAGGCTAAACCCTATATTTAAAGATAGAATGCTGTTTAGGTCGCCGCGGATGAATTCTAGATTTCGAATTTTGTATTCGTTTCTCTTGTTTGTAGCATATTGCAAGCTTGACTGGCTAACATCCAGTCCTATGATTTTTGCGTGTGGATAAGTTAAGGCAAGTTGAATGGCGTGTCGTCCTGTTCCGCATCCTGCAACTAATATGTTGTTGTTTGGAGGTGCTTGCTTTGAGTTTAGCGTCCTGAAAAGTTGATCAAGTGTCGTTTTGGAATGTTTTGGTTTGGATGTCCATGTTGGGTACGGGTTTGCTTCATAAAAATCCTGGATAAGCGTTTTGCTTTTCAAGAGGGTGGGCGGTGTGATTTCTTTTTTTTGTTTCGTGGGAATCTGGCTGTGTAATTGGTATGGGCTTTTTAATGAGTTTATGATTGCCCCTTCTGAGTAAGACTCCAATATTAATCGAGCGTCAGTTCTTATTGTTGACGACTCTTTTAGGTTTTTTGATTTTAGTTTTTCAATGTTCGACAGTTCTTTTTTATCAGCAAAGTAAATGAAGTCATTTAACTTGCATTGCTTTTTTAATGCGGCAAGGAACGCTTGGTGTGTTTGGTTGTAGTTGTTGCTGAGTATGGATGCTATAAGTGTCTGTCTTATTGTTATAAGGGCACCCTCTATGATGTGGTTGGAAATTAGGCTGTTGCTCAGGAGGCTTAGTGCAATCTGATCTGATTCGATAATGTCCAGCAAAAGTGCGGGGTAGTTATCCGGTGTATGTGTAGTCTTTGCAGGTTTTAGTGCTAGCTGAGAAAAATACACTCTGGCTAGTGCATCTTTATCTATTCCTTCGGTATTAAAAAGTACCGCTAGGCTGGCGAATGTTGCAGCATCAAATGAGGTGAGATGGATCGACTGAAGTAGGTCAAGATAGTTGTACGCAATGGTGTTTTTTGTGAAGCCTTCTATTTTTGTTGCTGATTGGTATGTCCAGATTGCTGCATTGATTTTTCCATTTTTTTCCTGAACTGATGCCAGGTTTTGATGGAATTTAAGTTTGTCCGTTGCTGATGGTTCCGGTAGGTCGCAAGCCAGCTTGTAAAGGTACTCTGCTTTCTTCTTGTCGCCCAGTTTCTCGCATAAAGCCGCCAAATTATTCAGTGCTTTTACGTTGTTTGAATTGTTTTTTATACTTAGTTCGTATAGCCGTGCCGCTTCTTGAAGGTCGTTGTTCTTGAAACTGGAATCCGCCATTATTCTGGTTTGTTCGGAGTATTCTTCTTTTTTTAATGTGTCATCGTGCATGTGAGCACCTAATGATGATTTTGTTTATGTTATTGCTTCAACAGCTTTACAACTCCAGGGCTAAGAGGGTCTTGCAAGCCATGTCCTCCTGCTAGAACAAACAATGAGTGCTCTTTGAATCCATCGATTTTTATAAGTTTATTCAGTAAGTCATCTATAAAGTATCCGGTTAACCAAGTGTTAAGATTATGAGCGGTGGCTACGAGGTTGAATGTCTGAGATAAATGTCCAACATCCATTAAGGCCGATCGGTAGGCGCGCGAGTGCGGGTATTTCCACCAAAGCTTATCAAAGCGCGAACTCATTACTATCAGGAAACTTGCATCCACTGCGAAACTTTGATGGCATAAAATTTGTGATAGATCGGCGTTTATTTCACTATCCAATTTTGTTAGCACATGTTGGTGGGACCTATAGTGATAGATGCCGCGCTCTAGGTTACTAACATTTAAAGCGATCAAGTATGCCTCGGTTGCTTGTAAACACCCTGCACTTGGTGAAGATCTACGATAACCAACGGTTAAAACGCCGCGTTCTGCGAGATTTTTTTTATGCGAGTCACCGTGGATTTTTCCGAATGTACTGAAAAGTATGTTAGATACAATTTCCAGTGGAACAGGCTCGCCATTGAAATTTCGACTTGTAATTCTCTCCCATAAGGCTTTTTTCAAGCTATAAGAATCGATTGCGTTGCTGTCCCAACGGGGGAGTTCTACTAATTCGCCTTCTCGCTCAATATCAAGATTTGGGGCGCTTTCGGCGATGCTTTCGCAAAAGCTTACATAGCCTGTTTCTTTATTTTCTTCTGTGATTGCTAAGTCATTCGGAAAATTATGCTTGCTTCCAAGATGAAATATTTTTGAAACAAGGTCCCAGCCCCAAGGACCATTTAAATTTTGTATTTTTTGATGCTGCTCAGCCTTTTTGCCAATTAGTAATATTCCTGCTTCAATCAGTATTTCATCCTCGGGTTTTGATGTGTACGGCATACCAATTGATTCGTTTAGCTCGAAAATTCTGTCAAGATAACTTCGATCGAATATTTCATACTGTTCACCTGTTTCCAGGTTCCATAATCCGAAGATTCCTTCGTTTAAGGTGATTATTAGGTTCTCATTGACTTTAAACTCGCTCATCTTCACTTTCTCCACGAAAATTGTGCCGAGAGAGTGTGGTGGCTCCCTCGGCATTGGCCGAAATTAATTGACCAGTTTTGATTCCGGTTTCGCAGGCGTAATCAGGATGTTGTAAGCGTTATTGGAAAGTGCAGTTAGTCGAGTTTGCAGATTTGCTTTGCGCATAATAAGAACCTCTAGTTTGTTTGGGTTGAAGTCATTTGACTTCATTTGCGAAGCTATTCGCCTTGTAATTGGTAGTCAATAACTCAGCTTGTAGGAGTGTTCGTGTTTAATGGGTTTATATGTCCTACCCAAAACTCCTACTTAAAGCTATTTTTTTAAGGTAATCAAATTGTTGCGGATATACACTTCAGCCACACTTACGCAGATGTATTCTGAAACGGTCTTAATCGGTAGTATTTGGTTACGTAATGGCTGGCCTCGTGGGGACTTCAACCAATACCAGAAAAATATTGACCAAGAAGAGGAGAAGAATCCTGATTGACGAATGCCAGAACCTCACGCCGCACCAGATGAAAACAATCATCACCCGTGCCGGCGCCGGTTCCAAAGTGGTGTGCCTGGGCAACCTGGCGCAGATCGACACCCCTTACCTGTCCGCGACCAGCTCCGGGCTGACGTACCTGACTGAACGCTTCAAGGACTTCCCGAACGGCGTTCACATCACCCTGCAAGGGGTGCCTCGTTCGATTCTGGCCGAATACGCCGAATCGCATCTGTAACCACGTCACCGAAACCGGGCGGCCCCAAAGCCGCCCGGTTTTTTTATGCCTGACACAGCTCCTACAGGGGGATGTCAGCCAACGGATAATCTTGCGTGCGGAAATTTGACCCACAGGTTTACAATCGAGGCTCTTGATCAGGAGTAACCCTGTGCTGACTCATCTCGATTCCCAAGGTCGCGCCCACATGGTCGACGTCACCGAAAAAGCCGTGACGTTCCGTGAAGCGACGGCCCAGGCGCTGGTGCGCATGCTGCCCGAAACCCTGCAAATGATCGTCAACGGCGGCCATCCCAAGGGTGATGTGTTCGCCGTGGCGCGCATCGCCGGCATCCAGGCCGCGAAGAAAACCAGCGACCTCATTCCTCTGTGCCACCCGTTGATGCTCACTGGCGTCAAAGTCGAACTCAGCGCTGAAGGTGACGACACCGTGCGCATCGTCGCGCGCTGCAAGTTGTCCGGGCAGACCGGCGTCGAGATGGAAGCGCTGACCGCCGCGAGCGTTGCGGCGCTGACCATCTACGACATGTGCAAGGCCGTCGATCGCGGCATGACCATTGAAAGCGTGCGCCTGCTGGAGAAACTCGGCGGCAAGAGCGGCCATTTCCTGGCGGATCAACCATGAACGTTACCGTGAAGTTTTTCGCTCGTTATAGAGAGGCACTGGGCGTCGACTCGGTGAAGGTCGAAGGCGATTTCGCCACCGTCGATGACGTTCGCGCGCTGTTGGCCAAGCGTGATGGCGCCGAGGTGTTGAGCGAACAGAACCTGATGTGCGCCCGCAACGAAGACCTCTGCCAACTCGACGAACCGGTGAGCGATGGCGACGAAGTGGCGTTCTTTCCGACCGTGACCGGGGGCTGAGCCATGGCCATTCGTGTGCAATCCACGGCGTTCGATCCGGGCGCCGAAGTCAACGCCATGCACGCCGCCAATGTCGGTGTCGGCGCGGTGGTGAGTTTTGTCGGCTACGTGCGCGACTTCAATGACGGGCTAGACGTTGCCGGGATGTTTCTTGAGCACTATCCGGGCATGACCGAAAAGGCCCTTGGCAAGATTGTCACCGAGGCCGAGCAGCGCTGGCCGTTGCTCAAGCTGGAAGTGCTGCATCGCATCGGCGCGCTGGAGCCTGGCGAGCCGATCGTCTTTGTCGGCGCCGCCAGCGCCCACCGCCAGGCGGCGTTCGACGCCTGCGCCTTTGTCATGGACTACCTGAAAACCCGTGCGCCGTTCTGGAAGAAGGAAAACACCAGCGATGGTGCGCGTTGGGTTGAAGGGCGTGACAGTGATCATGCGGCGGCGGATCGCTGGAAGCAGTGATCAAACGTTTTTGTCGGCTGCTCTGGCCCCATCGCGAGCAGGCTCGCTCCCACAGTTGATCTGCATGAACTCAAAATTTGTGTACGACGACGTTCCCCTGTGGGAACGAGCCTGCTCGCGACGGGCTCATTAGCTTCACCCAATACCTTCATTGCTCACCACCCGACTATCGGCCGGCACATTTTCCTTCCTCTAATTGACGCTTCATACATAAAAGTCCAGTATGGAATTATAAGTACAAAAAACGCATTCTCCCGTTTCTGCTCTTTCTTCTGTCTTGCCAAACCAACAACAACCCGCGAGAGAACGAATATGAAGAAATTCCCCCTCATCACCGGTCTGGCCCTGAGCCTGTTGGCGTGCAGCACTTTGTTTGCCGCCGAGAAAACCCTGCGTATCGGCATCGAAGCGGCTTACCCGCCGTTTGCGTCCAAAACCGACAAAGGCGAAATCGTCGGTTTCGACTACGACATCGGCAATGCCTTGTGCGCGCAGATGCAGGTCAAGTGCGTCTGGGTCGAAGGTGAGTTCGATGGCCTGATTCCTTCCCTGAAAGTGAAGAAAATCGACATGGCGCTGTCGTCCATGACCATCAACGAAGACCGCAAGAAGTCGGTGGATTTCACCCACAAGTACTACTTCACCTCATCGCGTCTGGTGATGAAAGAAGGCGCAGCCGTGGATGATCAGTACGCCAGCCTCAAGGGCAAGACCGTCGGCGTGCAGCGTGCGACCACCACCGATCGTTACGCCACCGAGGTGTTTGAACCGAAGGGCATCAACGTCAAGCGTTACGGCAACAACGAAGAGATCTACATGGACCTGGCGGCTGGTCGCCTCGATGCCATTTTTGCCGACACCATCCCGCTGAACGACTTCCTGTCGATGCCCCGTGGCAAGGGTTACGCCTTTGTTGGCCCGGAGCTCAAGGACCCGAAATACGTGGGTGAGGGGGCCGGGATTGCGGTGCGCAAGGGCAACACCGAGTTGGTCAGCCAGTTGAACACGGCCATCGACGGCATTCGCGCCAGTGGCGAGTACCAGAAGATTTCGGACAAGTATTTCAAGTCTGATATCTACGGCGACTGAGCAATCGCATCGCCAGCAGGCTGGCTCCCACAGTTGAATGCACTTCCAAGGTGGGCCAGCCTGTGAGTACATTCCAGGGTGAGAGCCCGCCACTGTGGGAGCCAGCCTGCTGGCGATGCGGTCGTGGGATCATGCAAATCTCTGGAAACAGCCCGAATTTAATCCCTTCTTAACCGCCTTATCGTTTATTTCCCGACATCTATTCCATGCGCCCCGGGCTCTCCAAGGTCCGGGCCAGCGTGTAGACTTCCGGTCAATCGATATCTAGAAGGGAAACGCAATGAGCGAGGAAACGATGCGGTTGGGCCGTGAGCGGCGCTACCTGGTGTTGCTGGGCATCATCTGCCTGGCGCTGATCGGTGGCGCGCTGTACATGCAAATCGTACTGGGCGAGGCACCGTGCCCGCTGTGCATCCTGCAACGCTATGCCTTGCTGCTGATCGCCATCTTCGCGTTCATCGGTGCGGCGATGCGCACCCGCCGCAGCATCACGGTGTTTGAAACTCTGGTGGTGATCTGCGCCCTGGCAGGCGTCGGCGTAGCCGGGCATCACGTCTATACCCAGTTCTATCCGGCGGTCAGCTGCGGCATCGATGTGTTGCAGCCGATTGTCGATGGCCTGCCGCTGGCGAAGATCTTCCCGCTGGGGTTCCAGGTCGATGGTTTCTGCTCCACGCCGTACCCGCCGATCCTCGGTCTGTCGCTGGCACAGTGGGCGTTGATCGCTTTTGTACTGGTGGTGGTGCTGGTGCCGTTGCTCACTTCGCGTAACCGCAAGACGCTGCACTGAGGTCATTCGCCGCATCGCTGAATAACACCTGAAAACGCCCCGGCCCTCGTTGAGAGGGCCGGGGCGTTTTGCCTTTCAGGGGTGCGGAAAAAAAGACCTTGATGCGCGACAAGAACGGGTGCGGCACATGTGCGACATGTTGTCACAGTGCGAGTGTCGCAAGACGTTTCAACGAGTCGGATTGGTACGTGTAGACGCAATGAAATTGGTCTGATTATTTCGCTGCTGGCCTCAACGCTCTCAACCTGGAACAGGCCGTTTTAACAGGCTCTGGCAAATTGCCAGAACCCTTGTCACATGGGGGCTTGGGCTGGGTCGAAGGGGAGGGCAGAGCCTTCGATACTGTCTGAACTGCGTGCGGTAGACCTACTATTTTTGGTGTTTTTGTTGAGAATCAATTTCGATAACATGGCGCACTTTTGCAAAAAACGTCAAGGATTGTTGCTGGAATGGATAAAAATTATTTCGGGATGAGACATGGTTTATGAATCGTTACATATCTACAATCGCCCGCACTGAATTCCCGGCACTGCTCACCCTGACTCAGGTGCATGAGCAGCAATAGGACGTCGAGAAGCCGGATGGCTTCATGCGATGCCTCTGGTGTCGGTGCCTTCCAACTATCCGCACCAAATGGAATTGGTCTGTAACAAGGCCTTTGACCACGAATTCGAATAAGAACTCACCGCTGGCCCAGGATTTGTCGAGCAGCGTCTGACGCGCGACGGGCAGCCACTTATTCAATCCAAGAAAATGCCAACCCTTGGCAGGGTGAAGTGTTGGCGATCAAAACCCAACTGCATTGCGCAAGCTGCTTTAGAGGTCGTGAGATGAGTAAAAACAGGTACCCCAGACTACTAGGCTTATTGCCGCTGATCGGCACATTGCTGCTGTCAGGCTGCAACATGACCTTGCTCGATCCCAAGGGCCAGGTTGGCCTGGACGAGCGAAACCTGATCATCACCGCAACGCTGCTGATGCTGTTGGTCGTGGTTCCGGTCATCATCATGACGTTCCTGTTCGCCTGGAAATACCGCGCGTCCAACACTGACGCCGTCTACACGCCAAAGTGGTCGCACTCCACCAAGATCGAAATCGCGGTGTGGGCTGTTCCGGTGCTGATCATCATTGCCCTGGGTTACGTCACCTACAAGTCGACCCACGCGCTGGACCCTTACAAGCCGCTGGAATCCGACGTCAAGCCAATCACCATTGAAGTGGTCGCGCTGGACTGGAAGTGGATGTTCATCTATCCGGAGCAAGGCATCGCCACCGTCAACAAGATCGTGTTCCCGGCGCACACGCCGATCAACTTCAAGGTGACTTCGGACTCCGTGATGAACTCGTTCTTCATCCCGGCGCTGGGCGGCCAGATCTACGCGATGGCCGGCATGCAGACCAAACTGCACCTGATCGCCAACCAGAACGCTGAAATGGACGGTATCTCCGCCAACTACAGCGGTGCTGGTTTCACCGGTATGAAGTTCAAAGCTATCGCCACTTCCCAGGAAGATTTCGACGCCTGGGTCAGCGAAGTCAAAAAGGCACCTAAACAGCTTGAAAAAGCTGAATACGAAGCCCTTTCCAAGCCAAGCCAGAACAACCCAGTCGAGCTCTACTCCTCGGTCACGCCGAACCTGTTCCAGATCATCGTCGACAAGTACGAAGGCATGAAACCGGGCAAGCCGCTGCACCACGAGAAGAAAGAGCACGAAGTGGCCGCCACGGAAGGGATGGACATGAGTTCGCATTCAGCTGCCGGGGCAGAGGAGTAAACGATGTTTGGTAAATTAAGTTGGGAAGCGGTCCCGTTCCACGAACCGATCGTGATGGTGACCATCGCCATGATCGCGCTCGGTGGTCTGGCGCTGTTCGCTGCAATCACCTATTTCAAGAAGTGGACCTACCTGTGGTCCGAGTGGCTGACCTCGGTCGACCACAAGAAAATCGGCGTGATGTACATCATCGTTGCCATGGTCATGCTGCTGCGCGGTTTTGCCGACGCCATCATGATGCGTACCCAGTTGGCCATGGCCACCGAGGGTTCGCCTGGCTACCTGCCACCTGAACACTATGACCAGATCTTCACCGCTCACGGTGTGATCATGATCATCTTCATGGCGATGCCATTCTTCACCGGCCTGATGAACCTTGCAGTGCCGCTGCAGATCGGCGCGCGTGACGTTGCCTACCCGTTCCTGAACTCCCTGAGCTTCTGGCTGCTGGTCTCCGGCGTCGTGCTGATCAACCTGTCCCTGGGCGTCGGCGAATTCGCCAAGACCGGCTGGGTTGCCTATCCACCGCTGTCGGGCCTGCAATACAGCCCGGGCGTGGGGATGGATTACTACATCTGGGCGCTACAGCTCTCCGGGTTGGGTACGACGCTGACGGGGGTCAACTTCCTGGCCACCGTGCTGAAGATGCGTACCCCTGGCATGAAGCTGATGGACATGCCGATCTTCACCTGGACCTGCACCTGGGCCAACGTCCTGATCGTGGCTTCGTTCCCGATCCTGACCGCTACCCTGGCACTGCTGACACTTGACCGTTACATGGATTTCCACATTTTCACCAATGAACTTGGTGGCAATCCGATGATGTACGTCAACCTGTTCTGGGCCTGGGGTCACCCCGAGGTTTACATCCTGATTCTGCCGGCGTTCGGGATCTTCTCCGAAGTCATCTCGACCTTCACCGGCAAGCGTCTGTTCGGCCACCACTCGATGGTCTATGCATCGGGCGCGATCTCGATTCTGGGCTTCATGGTCTGGCTGCACCACTTCTTCACCATGGGTTCGGGTGCCAGCGTCAACGCCTTCTTCGGTCTGGCGACGATGCTGATTTCGATCCCGACGGGGGTGAAGCTGTTCAACTGGCTGTTCACCATTTACCAAGGGCGTCTGCGTTTCACCAGCCAGGTTCTGTGGACCCTGGGCTTCATGGTGACCTTCGCCATCGGCGGCATGACCGGCGTACTGCTGGCCATTCCGGGTGCGGACTTCGTCCTGCACAACAGCCTGTTCGTGATCGCTCACTTCCACAACGTGATCATCGGCGGTGCGGTATTCGGTTACATCGCCGGCTTCGGCTTCTACTTCCCTAAAGCGTTCGGCTTCAAGCTGCACGAAGGTTGGGGCAAGGCAGCGTTCTGGTTCTGGATCTCGGGCTTCTTCGTCGCGTTCATGCCGCTCTATGCACTGGGCTTCATGGGCATGACCCGTCGTCTGAACGCCACCACCAACCCTGAGTGGGTGCCGTACCTGTACGTCGCCATGTTCGGTGCGGTGATGATCGCTGTGGGCATCGCCTGCCAGCTGATTCAGCTGTACGTCAGCGTGCGTGACCGCAACAAGCCGGAAAACATGTGCGAACACGGCGACCCGTGGAATGCCCACACGCTGGAATGGTCGACCTCGTCGCCACCACCGTTCTACAACTTCGCCGTGCTGCCAAAAGCGGAAACCATCGATCCGTTCACCGAAGCCAAGGAAAACGGTACCGCGTACCAGGCTCCTGCTCGTTACGAACCGATCCACATGCCAAACAACACCGCGACCGGCCTGGTCATGGGTGCTCTGTTGACCGTGTTCGGTTTCGCGATGATCTGGCACATCTGGTGGCTGGCCATCGTTGGCCTGGTCGGCACCGTGGGCTACTTCGTGATCCACGCTGCCCGCGATGATCAAGGCTATATGGTGCCGGTCGACGTGATCGAGCGCATTGAAGCCGAGCAGCACAAGCGTCTGGTCGCGGCCGGGAAAATCCCAGCCTCCGCCACCCGTGTTGAAACCTCGTTGGAACAGGCTTAAACCATGTCGAACTTAGTGACCAATGCTGGACACACCCATGTCGATGGACATGGGCACGATGACCATCACCACGACTCGGGCGAGATGACCGTATTCGGTTTCTGGCTCTACCTGATGACCGACTGCATTCTGTTTGCGTCGATCTTCGCGGCGTACGCGGTACTGGTTAACAACGTAGCGGGTGGCCCGTCGGGCCACGACATCTTCGAGCTGCCATACGTACTGGGCGAAACCGCTCTGCTGCTGTTCAGCTCGATCACCTACGGCTTCGCCATGCTGGCGTTGTTCAAGGGCAAGAAGAACCAGGTCCTGGGCTGGCTGGCCATGACCTTCCTGTTCGGTGCCGGCTTCATCGGCATGGAGATCAACGAGTTCCACATGCTGATCTCCGAGGGCTTCGGTCCTAGCCGCAGCGGCTTCCTGTCCGGGTTCTTCACCCTGGTCGGCACCCACGGTCTGCACGTGACCAGCGGTCTGATCTGGATGGCGATCATGATGTACCAGGTGCAGAAAAACGGCCTGACGGCGACCAACAAGACCCGTCTGAGCTGCCTGAGCCTGTTCTGGCACTTCCTGGACGTGGTGTGGATCTGCGTATTCACCGTTGTTTATCTGATGGGGACTATGTAAATGGCTAACGCTCATTCCCACGATAGCCACGACGCTAGCCACGGCAGCGTCAAGTCTTACGCTATCGGCTTCATCCTGTCGGTGATCCTGACCGTCATTCCTTTCGGCCTGGTGATGTACCCGTCGCTGCCGAAATCGCTCACCCTGTGGATCGTCCTGGCGTTTGCGGTGATCCAGGTGCTGGTGCACCTGGTGTACTTCCTCCACCTGGACCGTTCCGCCGCGCAGCGTAACAACGTGATTGCATTTGTGTTCGCCGCGATCGTGATTGTCCTGCTGGTTGGCCTGTCGCTGTGGATCATGTTCAGCATCCACACCAACATGATGGCGAAGTGAGGTAAATCCGGATGTCCTTGAAGCACTTTATCCAAATCACCAAACCGGGGATCATTTTCGGTAACGTGCTTTCAGTGGCAGGCGGATTTTTCCTGGCCTCGAAAGGGCATGTCGATCTGGCCATCTTCCTGGCCGCCATGATCGGCACGTCCCTGGTGGTCGCTTCCGGTTGCGTGTTCAACAACTGCATCGACCGCGACATCGACCTGAAGATGGAACGTACCAAGAACCGGGTGCTGGTCCAGGGCCTGATCTCCCTGAAACTGGCCCTGGTCTTCGCGACCGTCCTGGGTGTTGCCGGCGTTGCGCTGTTGTACAAGGTGGCCAACCCGTTGGCTGCGCTGTTCGCGGTGATCGGTTTCGTCATCTACGTCGGCTTCTACAGCCTGTACCTCAAGCGCAAGTCGGTTCACGGCACGCTGGTGGGCAGTCTGTCGGGGGCGATGCCGCCGGTGATCGGTTACGTCGCTGTGACCAACAGCTTCGACATGGCCGCACTGACGCTGCTGGTGATGTTCAGCCTGTGGCAGATGCCGCATTCCTACGCCATCGCGATCTTCCGCTTCAACGATTACCTGGCCGCCTCGATTCCGGTGTTGCCGGTGAAGCGCGGGATTCAAGTGGCGAAAAAGCACATCCTGATCTACATCCTGGCCTTCCTCGTGGCGACCTTGATGCTGACCTTCAGCGGATACGCCGGCATGAGCTACCTCGCCGTCGCCGCGGCCATGGGCATGTACTGGCTGTACATGGCCTGGACCGGCTACAAGGCAGTGGATGACACGGTCTGGGCACGCAAGCTGTTCGTGTTCTCGATCTTCACCATTACCGCGTTGAGCGTGATGATGTCCCTGGACTTCAAAGTGCCAAGCGAGTTGTTGCTGACGTACGCGCCTTAAGCGTCGGATGCTGTAACGAAAAACCCCGCCCTTTGAGAAAAGGCGCGGGGTTTTTTATTGAGGGTTTTCCAGTGGATTGAAAGCCAGGACAGCTCGTCAGGTAGATCATTCATCGGTTGCCTTACTATAAGCAAATTGCCTATAGTTTGTCAGTGCGAACCGTATTCTTCGAAACCTCTTCCTTCACTGCCACCGTTGGCAATTATCTGACGGACGATGCGTATCGTGTGTTGCAAACCCATATGCAGCTGAATCCGCAGGCCGGCGATGTCATGCCTCGAACAGGCGGCTTCCGAAAGCTGCGCTGGGCAGATGGCCGTCGAGGTAAAGGCAGGCGAGGTGGCTTGCGGGTTATCTATTATTGGCTTATGAATGATGGCCAGTTCTGGATGTTTGCAATTTATGACAAAGATGAGCTTGAGAATTTGAGCGCCGACCAAGAGAAAGCGCTCAAGAAAGCCATAGAGACAGAGTTGAAAGTACGGGGTACCCCATGAAAAAGCGCGACCTGTTTGCAGAATTGATGCAGGGCGTTGATGAGATGGCGGCTCAACGCGAAGGCAAGATCACGTTGCGCAATACGTCAATTGAGGACATCCCTGCGCCTGAGGTAGGGGCGCAAGAGATCGTTGCACTGCGAGAAAAGTTACATATGTCTCAAGCCGTTTTTGCCAAGCGTATTCGAACCAGTCCGAGCACCCTGAGGAATTGGGAGCAGGAAAAATCGAGACCTAATGCCCAAGCTGCCTTGCTGATCAGGCTGGTGGAGAAATTCCCTGACATGGTTGATCGACTGGCAGCTGTTTGAGCAAATGATGGAATTGCTAAAAAAGCCCCGCCCTTTGAGAAAAGGGCGGGGCTTTTTCATTTACGTCCCGTTGTTACACGGTGCATCGAGCACCTTCGCCACATCATCGATGATGGCCTTGCTCATATCCTGCAGAAAATGCGATGCCCAGGCATACCGGTCGCTATCGCGGGACGCCACGGTTGATGCGGAACAGCGGTTGGTTGGCGTGGAAGGATAAGGGGGTGATGTCGATGGTTTCCAGGTCTTGAGGGTTGGTCATTGGGCACCTCCTGTGGTTGGGAGGTGACGGGGACAGCTGGCACAGATGCATAAATTTTGAACGGATTGTGGGCGTGCATAAAGGAGAACTCCGATGGGTGCCTACATCGTGTTCGAGTTATCAGGCCCGGTCGCTGAATTGGCAGCGATGCATCGAAGTTAGCGTGCGGGAGGCGGGGATCACAATCGTAGCGATCTGGTGGCGGTGGATGTCAAGCCGCCAGCAATTGCTGTGTCCGACGCGGTCCCCTGTGGCGAGGGAGCTTGCTCCCGCTCGGCTGCGCAGCAATCGCTTAGGCCTATAAATTCGGTATCTCAGAAGAAAATGCAGGGGATCGCTTCGCACTCCAGCGGGAGCAAGCTCCCTCGCCACAGGGGAGTGATGCGGTTACTTTTTGCAATCGTCTAGCAACCGGAGAAACCGCTCCCGCACCTGAAGGTTATCGCTGTGCGCCACGTTGAAACGCAGAAAGTGACTGGCATCCGGCGCTTTGCTGAGCAGGGTGCCAGGCGCCAGCACCAGGTCGATGTCCAGACCCTTCCTCGCCAACGTTTCGGCATGATGCCCTTCGGGCAGACGCGTCCAGATGAACAACCCTTCATGCGGCAGCGAAGAAACGGAACAACCCGCCTCCACCAGCCAGCTCGACACCCGACTGCTCGATTCGTAAAGCCGATCCACCGTGCGCCGCGTGTGTTTGGCGTAGCTGCCATCACTGAGCATGGTGCAGATAATCTGCTCCGCCAGTTCCGACGTCATGCCACCGCAGGCCATTTTCAGGGTGACCATCCGTGCTGCCAGTTGCGGCGAAAGCACCGCATAGCTGACCCGACTGTTCGCCGTCAGGGTCTTGGAGAAACCGGAGACATAACTGACATTGTCCAGCCCACCTGCTGCCAGGCGCGGCGTGGTTCGTTGTTGCATATCGCAATACAAATCATCTTCGACGATGTGAAAGCCATAACGGTGGCTCAACTCCAGCAAGCGATAGACCTGCGCCGGGGAGAACGAGTGCCCGGTCGGGTTGTGCAGGGTGTTATTGGTCATGTAGAGCACGGGCCGATGGGTAATCAGCAATTGTTCCAAGGCGTCCAGGTCCATGCCCTCGGCGGCACGGGGAATGGTGATGACCCGAGCGCCATGCAAGGCCAGGTTGGTGTGCATGGTGAAGTAGCACGGATCGTCGAGCAGCACCGTGTCGCCGGGTTTGACCAGCAGACGCATCAGCATGTCGATGGCCTGCACGGTGTTCGCGGTGGTGATGATCTGGTCCACCGGCACTTCGATGCCCAAGGTCGCCAGTTTGACCCGCAACGCTTCGCGCAGCGGCAGGTAACCGGCAGCGACGCCGTATTCGCCCATGCGCAGGGAGGTTGCGCGCAGGGTGCCGCGCACGGCTTTCAGCAATTCTTCTGCCGGTAGCCACGAGGACGGCAGGAAACCGGCACCCGGGCGCAGCGCGCCATTGTCCTGCAGTACCGCGCGGCGGACCACGCTCAGTGTGTCTTGAGGTTGCAGGTCCGGGCCGGCATCGGTCTTGAGCGTGAGGCTGGAACGGTGCACGTAATGCCCCGAACCCTGGCGTGAAACCACCAGACCCTTGGCCCGCAGGCGGTCCAGCGCATCCACCACCGTGGACTTGCCCACGTTCATCAGCTCGGAGAGTTCGCGAATCGGCGGCAGCCGCGAGCCGTGAGGCAGCCCGCCCTGGCTGATCGCCACCGACAATTGATCGACGATCTGCTGGACCAGCGGCACTCCCGGCTGGAACTCGATGGCGGCGATCACTGCTCGCTGAACCTGCATTTTACTGGTCTCTCCGGCAGTAAAGTTCGTTTGATTCTATACGAACTTGCTCTGATGAAAACAAGCGACTCTCTCTACCATCACCTTACAGACTTTCCTGATTGTTCGCGCTGGACGCCTGAACAGTCGCTGGTTCCAGAGGTGTTGCATGAGTGTTCAAACAACGGTCGCCGTCGCCAAACCGGTGATCAACATTCGCCTGTTCACGATCCGGATCATCACCGCCGTGTCGCTGTTTGCCGTGCTGGGCAAGGCCAACGTCTGGCTCGACACCGCCACCAACAGCATCCTCGCCCTCGGGTATCGGGCCTTGCTGTTGCTGCTGCCGCTGACATTGCTGGTGCTCGGCCGTCGGTCACTGAGCGTTACGCTCATGTGCGCCGCCCTCGGATTGGTGTTGCTGGCAGTCACCAGCAACCAGGGCATTGTGATGTTTGCCGCAGCGTTGTTCGCCTACGGCATTGCCATTGCCGGTTACCTGATCAAGAGCGAAGCCGCCCAGACCAAAGAGGGCGCGGCCTACAACCGTGTCGCCATGAACATGGGCAGTCTGGTGGCGGGGTTGATCCTGCTTTCCCCGCTGCTGACCCCAACCCTGTTTTTCCTCGGTGCCGCGGGTTTCGTCCTGCTGTGCCTGCCCATCGCCATGGGCGCGACCTTCACCACGCAGTCGGTAGTCGCCCAACCAAACACCCACGACGGCAGCGGCTGGCGTAACAAGCTGCCGTGGGTGATCGCTGGCGTCATCATGGGTATCAAGCTGTTCGGCGTGTTCTCGATCCTGCCCCAGGCGATCCTGCTCAAGACCGGTGAATTGCCGGCCTGGTACGGCTTGATGCTGATCCTCAACAGCGCCGTGGTGGTGTTCGCCCAGGTGCCGGTGATGAAACTGATCGAGCGTACCGGGCGCTTCAAAGTGGTTGCTGTCATCGGGATCATCATCGGCGGCTTCGCCGTGCTCTCGTCGCCGGATGCGTTCCACGTCGAAACCCTCGCCGGCGCGTTGATCTGGGTGGCGCTGCTGTCCATCGCCGAGTGCGCGTTCAGCTATCTCGATTACTTCTCCGTCAAACAAAACAACATGTTCGTCAAGGAAGTGTCCCTGGGCGTTGGCGCCGGGCTGACGGTGTTGATCATGCGAGTCATGCCACCGCCCTATAGCGCACTGGTACTGGCCGCTATCGGCGCGGGCGGCATTCTCGCCTGGTACTGGCTCAACCGTAGGGCCAACGCGTCACTGCACGACTGAGTCACCGCGTTTGCGTTTTTTACTCCACAGGTCGGAGGTTTCATGAACACCACGTCATGCGTAGTAGTGGTCGGGTACAACGGCAACCGGGTTCACGATATCCAGAAGCTGCGCGACCTCTGCAAGACACTCTATAACGCCAGGTTGATCCTGGTGGTCGAGCAGATTCAGCCCGATGACGATCAGGTCGCGGATCACGTCTGCACGGCCTCGATGGCGCCGCAGGACATCGCCGATTCCGTCGATCTGCTGGTCGGTTGCCTGGGTGCCGATCGCTGGAAGCTGATCGGCGTCCTGCCATTTTCCGACCGTGGTGTGTTGCTGGGTGCCGCGTTAGCCACCCGTTTCGACCTTCCCGGCATTACCCCCGGCGAGGCGCGGGCGGGGCTGGACAAACAGATTTTTCGCAAGCTGGAAGCGGCCGCCGACACAGCGCCGGAGGACTACCGCCCGGTGTTTTCCGCACGTATCGAAAGCCTGGGGGAACTGCGTCAGCGGGTGGTCGAACTGGGCGGCAAGGCCTTCATCAAACCGGCCTGCGAAGGCGCCAGCCGAGGTTGCCGCGTTATCCATCATCCGTCCGAATGTGACGACGCCTGGCAGGCGCTCAAGCCCTATCGCGAAGGCGGCATCGTCCTCGAAGAGTTGATTCAGAACGCCCGTGAATACAGCTGGGATTACGTCGCGGGCAGCACCTGGGTCACCGAGAAAACCACCACCGAAGGCGCCTATCGCGCGGAGATCCAGCAAGTGGTGCCGGCGCCGCTGGCGGCTGACGTACAGGCGCGCCTGGCGGCTGCCGGCCGACACATGTCCGGACTGGTGTCGCTGGAAAACGGCGCCTATCACAACGAGGTCTTCCTGCGCCGCGACGGCCTGACCTCGGCGGTGGAAACCAACATGCGCCCCGGCGGCATGCACATCTGGGACCTGGCGCGTCTGGCGTTCATCGATTTCGATCCATGGGAACGCTGGGTCCGCTGGGCGGTGGAAGGCAAGGTCGACCATCACGACCCCGTTGCCCGTGGCTATTGCGGCATTCGTCTGCTCCGGGCGCCGGCCGGTGGTCTTTTGCGCTACGTGCCGGACATCGAAACCCTGGCCCGGGAGCTGGACATCGAGCTGGTCGAGGCGGTGTACGCCAAGCGCCTCAGTGATTCAGTCACCGCACTGGTGAAGGACAACACGTCGTTTATCGGCCACATCGTTTTGTTCGACGAAAACTACGGGCAGCTCAGCGACAACCTGCTGCGCCTGGCAGAGGCGATCGAGTCGCGCGTCGAAGTCACCTGCCTGGCGGCGCCGGCGAGAGCCGTGGGTTGAGCCTTCGGGATCAAAGTTCCAAGCATTATTGGTTTAAGAGGGTTGAGTGAATGATTGAGCAAAAAATGTCGTGTGACGAGCGGTTCATCGCCCTGGCGAAAGAACTCAACTACGACATCTACGGCGAGAACACCGTGGGCGGACGTTACGCACCGCTAGTGCGGCATCACGATGAAATCTACGTCAGCGGCCTGGTCCCGCGCATGAGCGGCAAAATGCAATACCCGGGCAGGGTCGGGCTTGAGCTCAGCCTGGCGGATGCCCAAGCGGCCGCCAGCATCAGCGCCATGCGCGGGCTGGCACTGATCGTCGATGCCATCGGTTCGCTGGACAAGATCAAGTCGTTGATACGGGTCACGGTGTACGTGAAGTGTACGGCGGACTTTGTTGATCTCAGTGAAGTGGCCAACGGTGCATCGGATGTCTTCAGTCATGTGCTGGGCGATGCGGGGAAACATACGCGAACCACTGTCGGCGTTTATCAGTTACCGAAAAATGCCGCCGTGGAAGTTGACATGATTGTGGCGCTGCGGCCTTCGGTGTTGTGAGTGTTAGTTACTCGGCTTTACAGTGATTGATTGTTCGCCTAGTGTCTGGTCACTCAAAGTCGATAATAAGTCGGTGTGTGCGGATGAATAACATTCAAGGTGGGTTTTTTTCATATAAGGACTTTCGCCAGAGTTTGAACCAACCGCCGGTCAATGCCCGGGTGTGGAAGGGGGATGAACTCACAGGCATACGTCAGAACCTCAAGGACAGCGAGGTCGATATTGTCGCGCTGGCCCACGACGACAGCACCGAAGGCTGCAAGTTGACGCCAGGGATGGCGGTGTCCATGCAATGGTTGAAACCCGGCACGACGCTGAACGGCCATGCGCATTCGTGGTGGCACCTGTTCATCATTCAATCCGGCAGCGGCGCGTTGACCCTGGGCGATGCCGATGCAGTAAACGTCAGCCCCGGCGACGTGTTGCTGGTGCCAGCCTGGACCCGCCACGGTTTCGTCAACACCAGCGCCACTGAGCCGCTGGCGATGCTCAACATGAGCAACATGCCCCAGATGGCGCAGCTCTCCAGTGCGGCAGACGCCACGGTCTGACACGCTCGATCTTCCCCTCTGTTACCCACCAGGGAGTCCGCATTCGCAGACTCCCTTTTTTGTTTCTGTCCGCTGGATTTTTGAAGTTCTGTATCCGTAGAAACAGATAATTTCTGTATCTGTTCAGCGCTTAACCAACTAACTACGATCGTTTCCAATGCAACGGATTATTGTGGTTAAGCAAGGGAGCGTTCTATGGAAAGTACGAAGCTGAAACTTTATGTTGGCGCAGATTTTGTCAGTGCTTTTGCAATGTCGACCTATGTGGCGTTGAAAGAAAAGCAACTTTCGTTTGAACTTGTCACGCTGGACTTGAAAGCGCGTGAGAACTATCAGGCGAGTTATCAAGATGTCTCGTTGACCTGCAAGATCCCCACCTTGGTTCACGAAGGTTTCGCATTGTCGGAATCGTCGGCCATTGCCGAATACCTGGATGAAATAGCGCCGGGGCATCCCAAACTGTTCCCGCTGGACATCAAGCAACGCGCCCGCGCCCGTCAGCTCCAGGCCTGGTTGCGCAGTGATCTGTTGGTCATTCGCAAAGAGCGTCCGGCCGACCTCATTTACTTCGGCAAGAAAGAAACCCCGTTGTCGGATGAAGCCCAGGCAGCTGTCGCAAGGCTGTTCTTTGTCGCCGACCGGTTGCTGGAGGAGGGCGCGGACCATCTGTTCGGAGACTGGAGCATCGCCGACACGGACCTGGCAATCATGCTCAACCGACTGGTCGCCAATGGCGATCGCGTTCCTGCGCGGCTCGCGGCCTATGTGCGCCGGCAATGGGATCGCGACAGCGTCCGGGCCTGGATGGACATAGAGCGCGTAGCGCCTGCCATTCAGTAAAAACCGCCAGGCAATCACCAGGAGCGCTGCCATGCAGGGACTGTCGGAGCAGGAAAGATACAAACCTTATAACTCACGCACCATTCGCGACACGCCGTACTGGCAAAAACTGACGCCAGCGCTGCAGGAGGCCATGACCGTAGTGGCCCGGGTCATGCCATTTCGCACCAATGACTACGTCCTCGGCACGCTGATCGACTGGAACAACATTCCGGATGACCCGATTTTCCGCATGACCTTCCCCCACAAGGACATGTTGCTGCCGGACGAGTACGCGTCGCTCAAGCAACTGATCGAACGGGATGACGCCGTCGCCATCAAGCGTCGGATCGAGGCGATCTGGCTGCGCATGAACCCGCATCCGGCCGGGCAGCTGACACACAACGGCGCGACCCTCGACGGAAAAGTCCTGCCAGGCATACAGCACAAGTACCGCGAGACCGTGCTGTTTTTCCCCGGTGCCGGTCAGACGTGTCACGCGTACTGCACGTTCTGTTTCCGCTGGGCGCAGTTCATCGGCGAGGAAGAACTCAAGTTCAACGCGCGTGAGTCCCAGGAGCTGGTGAACTACCTGCGGGTGCACACCGAGGTGACCGACGTGCTCATCACCGGGGGCGACCCGATGATCATGAACACCCGATCGCTGGCGGGGTACATCGAGCCGCTGCTGGAGCTGCCCCACCTCAAAAGCATCCGCATCGGCACCAAATCCGTGGCGTACTGGCCGCAACGGTTTGTCAGCGACAAGGACGCGCCGGAACTGTTGGAGCTGTTTAAACGGATCGTCGCGGCGGGCAAACACCTGTCGGTCATGGGGCACTACAACCACCCGGTGGAGATCCTCCAGGGCATCGCCCGCGAGGCCGTCGAGCGCATTCGCTCCACCGGGGCGACCTTGCGCATGCAGGCGCCGGTGATCCGCCACATCAACGAAAACCCCGCCGATTGGGCGGCGCTCTGGACTGAGGGCGTGCGGCTGGGAGCGGTGCCTTATTACATGTTTGTCGAGCGCGATACCGGGCCGAGCCACTACTTCGCGATGCCGCTGGCACGGGCTTTCGAGATTTTCCAGGCGGCTTACCGAACGGTGTCCGGGCTGGCGCGTACGGTGCGCGGGCCATCCATGAGCACGTTTTACGGGAAGGTGTTGATCAACGGCATCGAGACCCTGGCCGGGGAAAAAGTCTTCGTGTTGCAGTTTCTTCAGGCGCGCGATCCGCAGTGGGTATTGCGCACCTTCTATGCGCGGTTCGATCCGCACGCGACCTGGTTCGATGAGCTGCGGCCGGCGTTTGGCGAGCGCTCGTTTTTCTTTCAGCCGGAGCCAGTAGCGGTGCCCGAATTGATACCGGTCCTGCTCGAAACGGCGTAGGACGATTAATCAGGAGATAGGGACATGAGCAGTATTCCGTTTGATCAGCGAGAAGGTTTTATCTGGCTCGACGGCGAGTTCGTCGAGTGGTCCGAGGCGCGCTTGCATGTGCTGACCCATGGTTTGCATTACGCGAGCACCGTGTACGAAGGGGAGCGTGTCTACAACGGCAAGATCTTCAAACTGCGTGAACACAGCGAGCGCCTGTATCGCTCGGCGCAGTTGATGGATTTCGCGATTCCCTACGAGCTGGCCGAACTGGAAGCGGCCAGCCATGAACTGCTGCAACGCAACAACGTGGTCGACGGTTATCTACGGCCGGTGGCGTGGCGCGGCAGTGAAATGATCTCCACGTCGGCGCGCTTCAACCGTGTGCACGTGGCGATCGCCTGCTGGCAATGGCCGAGTTACTTCGACCCGGCGGGGCACATGGGCGGCATTCGCTTGAAGACCGCCGAGTGGCGTCGTCCGCCACCCAGCAGCAGCCCGTTCGAAGCCAAGGCGTCCGGGCATTACCAGATCGCCACACTCAGCAAGCACGACGCGGAAAACAACGGCTATCACGATGCGCTGATGCTTGACTGGCGCGGCCACGTCGCCGAAGCCACCAGCGCCAACGTGTTCTTCGTCAAGGACCGGACGTTGCACACGCCGCTGCCCGATTGTTTTCTCAATGGCATCACCCGTCAGACCATCATCGAATTGGCCGGCGCGCTGGATTACCAGGTGGTGGAGCGCACGATTCTTCCTACGGAGCTTGGCGACTTCGATGAGTGTTTTCTGACGGGCACCGCAGCCGAAATCACGCCCGTGCAAAGCATCGACGAACAACGCTACCGACCGGGCAACGCCTGTCGCGAATTCATTGCCGCTTACACCTCAACCGTTAACGCCTGATAAACCGCCAGGAACACCACCATGTCAGATCAAGGGATTGTTGCGTCTACACCTTACGTTTCACTGGGCCATCGCCATGATGAATTGTCGTCCCGTGGCTGGACGGTGCTGACCCCAGCCGAATTTGCCTACGATGTCGTCGGCACGCTGCTGGAGTTCGGGCGGATCATTCCGCAATTCAACGGGCAGACGGCGTTCGCCATTACCCGTAAGCCGGGGTATGAAGCGTTGCCGTACTCCCAGAGCATGAACGGCATCGGCCCGCACACCGAAGCGCCGGTCTATGGACCGCCGCCGCGTTATCTGGCGTTGCATTGTCACCAACAAGCGACATGCGGTGGCGGGCATACGGGGCTGGTGGACGGGTATGAGCTCCTGCGGTTCCTTGAACGCACCGAACCCGAGCTGCGTGAATGGATCGACGACACACCCGTGGAGTTCGTCGCCACCGCCAAACCGGGTGAGGCGGCGCAAACCAGGGTCAAGGAGTACATCCTGACGCCTACAGAGGAGGGGGACATTTTCCGCTTCAGCTACAACCAGTTTCACTACGGCGATGTGAATCCTTCCGAGGACGATTTGCAGCAATCGAAGGTGACGAGCAGTTCATCGCCCTTGGCCAGGTTCGCGCTGCTCGGCGAGGAATATTTCATCCAGCACAACACGCCGGTGCTGATTCCCGACGGCTGCATGCTGATTTGGGACAACTGGCGAATGATCCACGCCCGCAGTCGATACACTGACCCGGCGCGAAACCTGACCCGCTACTGGCTGGCCTGATTCATCCGTCGCTCACTATTTCATCGGCGTACCCCTCAGCGGGTACGCGTCCTACAGGTATCGCGTCATGCAAACAGCAATCGAGATCGCCAAGGTCGATCATCAACTGGTCGTGCGGCTTAATCAGGCCTGGACCAAAAGGGCCACGGTGTGCGCGCCGGACAAGGCCTCGGCCAGCGAAGCGTTCGATCCGGCACGCCCGGATTATCCAGAGTGCATGGTGCCGTTCTTCCATCACCCGAAATTCCAGGCCCTGAGCGACGAGCTCAAAAGCACCGTGGTGACCTGGGGCTGGATCGGCTACAACCTGCGCACGGTCACGGCCGAAGAGCACGTCGTGAATCCGGCGCTGAGCGTCATCGCCAATCAGTACCTGGGCAAAAACGACTGGCATTTTCGCGAGGCGATGCAGCAGACGTTGATCGACGAGCACTACCACACGCTCATGCATCTTCGCGCCATCGAGCGAACCAAAGAGGACCGCGCACTCGATCAGGATCTGGAATTGCCGCCGTCGGTGACCTACCTGCGGCTTGTCGCATTGCGTGAAGAATTGCCCGAGCAATGGCAGCGTGACCTGGCGGCGATCACCTTTGCGGTGGTGGCCGAGATCAGCGTCAACGCTTACCTGGATCTGCTGGCCGACGATCAAACCATTCAACCGCAAAACCGCCGCGTGGCAGAGCTGCACAACCGCGACGAATACGCTCACAGCAAGATTCTCGCTGAAGTGGCGAAGGTCATGTACGCGAACATGCAGCCGACTCAGCGGGCATTTTTCGCACAGACGTTGTCGGTGGCGCTGAGTGCCTTTGTCGCCCAGGACTACTCGATGTGGGAGGCGATTCTGACGCAACTCGGTGTCGAGGATGCGGCGCTGATCATTGCCGACACCCGGGAGAGCAACAAGAACGCCACGATCATGCGTGACTACAGCGGCCTGCATCGGCTGGCGCAGGATCTGGGGATTAGCGACGAGATCGATTTCGACTTCCGTCCGACCCTCAAAACAGCGGCTGTGGCCTGATTCAGGAGGTGAAAATGTCCGTTCCTGTGTACGAAGTGTTCGCCATCCGTGTCGGCGCCAATGCCCAGCGCACCGCGCGGGAGAACTTTCTTTATGACGCCTGCTGCGGTGATCCCAATGCGTCGATGCCACTGGATTACTACTTCTGGGTCATTCGCAACGAGCAGCAGGTCATCGTGGTCGACACCTGTTTTCAACCGGCTACGGCGGATCGGCGCAACCGTCAGATGTATCGCCTGCCGGAAGAATCCCTGCGCCAACTGGACATCGATCCGGCGCAGGTCGAGAACCTGATTCTTACCCATTTGCACTGGGATCACGCGGGCAACCTGGGGCTGTTTCCAAAAGCCACGGTGCATTTGCAGGAAGCGGAACTGCGCTTCTGCACCGGCCCGAAAATGGCCCATCGCACGGTAAACAAAACCTACGAAGTCGAAGACGTCATGTCGGCGTTGCCACCGCTGTTCGAAGGCCGGTTGCGCTTGCATACCGGCACGGTCGAGGTCGTTCCCGGGGTGACGCTGCACCCGGTGGGCGGCCATACGCCGGGTAGCCAGGTGGTGCGGGTGAATACAGGGCGAGGGTGGATTGTTCTGGCGTCGGATGCGGCGCATTTGTGGGCGAACATTCGCCAGCGCAGTCCGTTTCCGATCATTGATGATCTGGCGCAGTCGCTTGAGGCGTTTATTGAAATCGACCGTTTGGCTGACAGCGAGGACCACGTTATTCCCGGGCATGACCCACTGATCGCCGAGCGATTCCCGCACTGGAATAACGATCCGCATATCATTTGTCTACACCAGCCAGCGATTTGAAAATCCCCCCGTGGGTGTCAGCCTTGCTTTGCCAGTAAGCGGCCAAGGGTTTGCAACGCCTCATCGATTTTCGGCGAATACGGCGCCCCACACCCAATCCGCACAAAGTGGCCAAAGCGCTGGGTATTGGAAAAGATATCCCCAGGTGAAATCTGAATGCCCTCTTTCAGCGCCTCACGAAAAAGCGCCATGGCCGAACAGTGTCCAGGCAGCTCCACCCACAGCAATGTACCGCCCCGAGGGGCGGTCACGCAGGTGCCGGGTGGGAAATAGCGGGTGATCGCGGCACTCATCTGTTGGCGTTGTTGCGTCAGGGTTTTCCTCAGGCGACGCAGGTAACGCTCATAGGACGGTGTTTTCATGAACGCACCTGCTGCCAGTTGCGACAACGTCTCACAGCCGCGGGTCTGGGTGTGTTTGAGCATTTCCACGCGCTCGTGCCATTTTCCCGCGCTGATCCAGCCCAGGCGCAGGCCCGGTGCCAGGGTTTTGTTCAGCGAGGCGCAATAGATCACGTTGTCACTGCAGTCCCAGTGTTTGAGCGTGGACAATGGCTGCTCGGTATCCACCAGGTCACCATAGGTGTCATCTTCGATCAGCACGGTGCCGTGCTCGGCACACAGTTGCACCAGCCGCGCCTTGTTGGCGTCGGGCATGATGCTGCCCAGGGGGTTTTGCAGGTTGGGAATGACGATCAGCGCCCGAATCCGTTCGGGGCTTTGCAGCAGTTGTTCCAGTGCGAACAGATTGATGCCCGCGTGGGCCGTTGCCGGGACTTCCAGTACCCGCAGGTTCAGGCTTTCGAGAATTTGCAGCAGGCCGTAGAAGGTCGGCGACTCCACGGCCACGGTGTCACCGGGTTGGGTCACGGCACGCAAGGCCAGGTTGATGGCTTCGGTTGCGCCGTTGGTGATCACAATCTTCTCGGCAGTCAAATTGGCTTTGGCGGTCAGCGCCCGTCGCGCCAGGATGCTGCGCAATGCGAGGTTGCCGCAGGTCGAGCCTTGAACCCCCAGCAAATGATGATCCTGACGCAGCGCCTTGATCATATGCTCCTGCAAAATCTTCAACGGATAGAGCGCCGGCGCACAGTACGCGCTGGCGAAATTGACCTTGATCGTCGCACGCTGGCTGGCCTTGAGTACCGATGACACCTGCTCGTGAATGCCGAGATAGACGTCGGTGTCGAGAGGCGGGGGCGTGGTCGCGACAGGTTTGGGCAAGGTGTCCGGCTGGCGAATGTAGTTGCCGGAACGCGGGCGGGCTTCCAGCACGCCGTAGTCCTCCAGCTCCCGGCAAACCTGCACGGCGGTCGACAGGCTGACGGCGTGTTTTTCCATCATCAGCCGAATGGAGGGAAACCGTTCACCGGTTTTCAAGGTGCCGCTGCGGATCGCGTCGAGGTAGTGGTTGGCTAACTGACGGTACAAAGGGGTCGTGTGCATGATGACCTCAGCAATCGCACCACTGAAGTCTTGAGCTGGAAAGTGAGTTGACGCTCCCCGCAGGCGGACCCGTGGTGCTCAAGGGTGAAGGGAAGTGTTTATTCGGGTGTCGATACTGTGAGAGTAATCGTGCTTTTAGCGGAATCGCGGGCAATAAAAAGCCCCGCTCTAGGGCGGGGCTCTCGAGTGTGCAAGTGAGCTACCTGTGGCGAGGGAGCTTGCTCCCGCTTGAGTGCGCAGCACTCACAAAAATCGACAATTGCAGTCAGATTCTTGGGGCCGCTACGCAGCCCAACGTCGGAACGCTTGGAGCAAGCTCACTCGCTACAATGAATCGTGTTACTGCGCGGCGATGCTGTAGCCATCGAATGCGGTTTGCTGCTGGAGTGCAGTAATGATGTTTTTGCGGTTGACCGCTTGTTCTGTCCCGGCGCTGTCCAGGAACGTCTCGTTTTCCAGTTCGGCTTCATCGCCCTCGCCGACGAAAGTGAAGCCCAGGAATTCCAGTGCTTCACGGTCAACGTTCAGTCGCGAGCGTGGAGTACGCAGCGGCAGGGTGACGCTCACGCCATCCTTGCTGATGGTGAACACTTCGACTTCTTTCTTGGCTCGGGCGGTTTTGCTCTTGCCACTGGCCGGGTTGCTGATGGCTAGATGCGTCTGGTTCAGCACCTTCAATGCCAGGCCGTAGACGATTTCCTGAAACGCCGGATCGTCCTTGAAGCTGGAAAGAATGCGGCTGATCGAGAATTTGCTGCTCAGGTCTTCGAGGGCCGCGATGTCGGCGGCTTCGGCGTCCTTGAGTTGCTTGAGCTCGCCCATCAGTTCATAGGCTTTGTCGTCGTCGAAGCGGTCGTGGGCCTGGCGAATCGCGGCGCGCAGCTCGCGGATCTGATCGCTTTCACGAGTTGACTGGAAAGCATCCAGAACCATCTCGCTGATGGTCTTGGCCTGGGGCACGTGCTGTGAAAGATTGATGGAGTTTTCGTATTCCGCTTTGGACGACAAGGTGACTACGGATTCAGCGGTATTGGAATCGGACATTGAAATTTCACTACTTCTTTAAACTTGGGTTGAGGCGAGAAAGCGCTGGGCCTTTTCAGGCCGCCTAATCTATTGGACCTAGGCGGCGTTGTCACGGATTCCCGGCGGGCGCGGTCTTCAGGGACCGGAACACCTGATGAAACCGGATCGAACGTCCGCAGAACAAACCGCTCGCAAAGCCTGATGCACAGGCCTTGAGCAACACCATCGGCAGCGTGGCCGAGTGCTCCGGATCAACCTCGGCCTGATAGCCAAAGAAATAGTTAACGGCGAAAAACAAAAGGTAGAGCAACAGGGTTTTTGCGGTGCCCGGCACGATCAGCGCGGTTTGCGATTGATCCAGCTCGATACCCTTGTGAGAAAAAACCAGCAGTGCGACGCCGATACCTGCGATGACCGCAGCCAACCAGCAACTGATTGTAAGTGACGGGTTGAGCGTCAGATTCAGCGAATACAGCGACCAACCCAACAAAATCGGCGGTGTGATCAGCAATGAAGTTTTGCTTTCGTGAGTCGGGGAGAGGGCTTTGATGCCGTAGTAACAGAGCAGTAAAAACAGTGCGTAAACCCACAGCGGGGTGTTTTGCTGGGTATTGAGCATCGAACAGCGTCCTTGCCGAAAAGTGATGTCGGGATCGGTTGCGGCAACTATTTCCCTGGCGAATTCAGATTCATGGAGCGCACCGCCCATTGCTCTGCGGTCTGTTGATCGACCGGTAACGTGAAGCGAAAGGTCGCGCCACGTCCGGGCACATCGATCAGCTGAATATCGCGACCGTGCAGTTGCAGGATCCGATGCACGATTCTCAGCCCGAGTCCGCCATCGCGTCGTGCACCGCCAATGTTGAACGGGCGCAGGAACAACCCTTCGCGCAGTTCCGGTGCGATGCCGGGGCCGGTGTCGCTGACGGTGACTTCGATAAACGATCCTTGTGGGCGCAGGCTCAGTTCGATGTCCCCACCTTGAGGGGTATGACGCAGGGCATTGTCGAACAGGTTGGTGAGAACCCGCTCGATCAGCCCCAGGTCTGCGCAAGCAGCCGCCACGTTGGGCGCGAAGCTGGCCTTCAGTTCAACCTGGCGCGCTTCGGCGGTGAGTTCGAATTTCTGGAAGATGTCCTGCACCAGGTCGGTCAGGGAGAAGCGCTCCAGCACGGGCTGCACGAAACCGTGTTCCAGGCGCACCAGCTCCAGTAACGATTGCGCCAGGCCACCGACCTTGCGGCTTTGGTCCAGCGCGATGCCCAGGTAGCGGCGACGGTCGGCGGGGGACAGCGTGGCGTCCTTGAGCGACAGGGTTTCCAGATAACCGTGCAACGACGCCAAAGGCGTACGCAGGTCGTGGGAAATGTTCGCCACCAGTTCGCGGCGTTCCTGATCCTGGCGGGTCAGCGAGCGCCATTGTTCGCTGAGGCGCGCCTGCATCTGCCGGAAGGTGGCGTCGAGGATGGCGATTTCGTCGTGGCTGGCGGTTTTTTCCGCCGGCGCTGGCACGGGTGGCGTCGCCGGGACGCCATCAATGTCGAACTGGCTGACGGTTTCGGTCAAACGGCGCAATGGCCGGGTGATCAGGGCAAATGCGGTGAGGCCGGCAATCAGGCAAAGCAATGCGACCAGTCCGATGGACAGCAGGGCCGTGTTGAGGGCTGCGCTGGTGGCGCCCCGTTCCGCCAGGCGATCGTGGTCTTCGCCGAGCAACACCACGTAAAGATAACCGACAGGTTTGCCGTCGACCTTCAGCGGTGCCGCGCTGAACACCTTGCGCGCATCGACGCTGCGCGGGTCGTCGCCGAGAATCGGCAGAGGATCACCCTTGAGCAGGCGCTGGATGGGCGCCAGGTCGACCCGTTCCCGGTGAATCCGGCCTTCGGGCGCCGCGCTGCCGACAATCCTGCCCCCGATGTCGAGCAGATAGACCTCGACACTGGGATTGACCAGCATCAGCTTGCTGAACAGGTCTCGCACGGCGTCGGGCATCAGGCCCCGGGTGTCCATCAGCACCGTGTCGCTGGCGATATGTTGGGCCAGGTCCCGGGACAGCCCTTGCACCACTTCCTGTTCATGCATCTGGTTGGAACGCACCTGCATCCAGGCCGAGGTGCCGCAGCACACCAACAGCAGCACGGCAAAAACCAGAGACAGCCGTTGCGTCAGGGTCAGCTTCATGGCTGTTCTTCCCGGGCGGCGAATTTGTAGCCACGGCCCCACACCGTGAGGATGCGCACCGGTTGTGCGGGATCGACCTCGATCTTCGCCCGCAGGCGGTTGATGTGGGTATTGACCGTGTGCTCGTAGCCTTCATGGCTGTAACCCCACACGGCATTGAGCAGGTCCATGCGCGAAAACACTTTGCCAGGCTGGCGGGCGAAGAAATACAGCAGGTCGAACTCCCGTGGCGTGAGGTCGAGACGCCGACCGTCAAGGGACACCTCGCGGGTGATCGGATCGATGGAGAGGCCGTCGATGATCAGGCTGCCGGCGTCCATTTTCAGGTTGCGCGCCATGGCGTCGACCCGCCGCAGCAGCGCCTTGACCCGGGCGACCAGCTCGAGCATGGAAAAGGGTTTGGCCAGGTAATCATCGGCACCGAGTTCCAGGCCCAGTATCCGATGCACTTCGCTGGAGCGCGCACTGGTGATGATGATCGGCGTGTAGCGGGCCATGGCGCGGGCGCGGCGACAGATTTCCAGGCCGTCGACACCCGGCAGCATCAGGTCGAGGATCAGTGCGTCCCAGTTTCCCTGCTGCAGCAGTCGCATGCCTTCATTGCCATCGGCGCAGTGCACCACCTCGAACTGCTCATCGCGTAGATGCAGGCAGATAAGGTCGGCGATATGCAGGTCGTCCTCAACCACGAGGACGCGTTTGGTCGGTTCCATCAAGCTCAATCCTTCGGCGCAATGAGCGCATTGTGCGGGTTTTCCGGGGCCAGAGTTATCACGAATTGTTTAAGTTCCCGTGAGGATTTGGCGATCAACCCAAGCCTAGGCTGTGTTCCATGAAAGGCACTTTGGATTATTGGAGACGGCCATGTTTTCACGGCGACAATTTCTACTGGCGAGCGGCGGGCTGGGGGCTGCAGCCCTGGTGATCGGTGTATTGCCAAAATTTTCCGCCCGTTCCGCACTGGTCAGTGAGGCCAGTGCCGAGGAGATTTTCGAGGTGACCCACAGCGACAGCGAGTGGCGCGCCCTGCTCAGCGCCGAGCAGTACGAAATACTGCGCGAGGAGGGCACCGAACGGGCCTACAGCAGTGCGCTGAACAACGAGCACCGTGAGGGCCTCTTTGCCTGTGCCGGTTGCGACCTGCCGTTGTTTTCATCCACCAGGAAGTTTGACAGCCGCACCGGTTGGCCGAGTTTCTGGGCGCCGCTGGACAAGGCCGTGGCGACCCGTCAGGACCGATCCTTCGGCGTGCTGCGCGAAGAGGTTCACTGTCGGCGTTGCGGTGGTCATCTGGGGCATGTCTTCGATGACGGGCCCAAGCCCACCGGCCTGCGTTATTGCATGAACGGTCTGGCGATGACCTTCAAGCCACAGGCGGCTTAACCCTCTCTTTCATTTCATGCAGGTCGACGCAATGTGGCTTCTGGTTCTCGCTTATCTCGGTGGTGTGCTGACGATCGTCAGCCCGTGCATCTTGCCGGTACTGCCGTTTGTCTTCGCTCGCACCGGGCAGCCGTTCATGAAGAGCAGCTTGCCGCTGCTGGCGGGGATGGCACTGACCTTCGCGCTGGTCGCCTCGTTGGCCGCGGTGGGGGGCGGCTGGGTGGTGCAACTCAACCAGTACGGGCGCTGGCTCGCATTGGTATTTGTTGCATTGTTCGGCTTGACGTTGTTGCTGCCGCAACTGGCTGAGCGCCTGACGCGTCCGCTGGTGGCGGCTGGCAGTCGTTTGTCGGAAGCCGCCGGTGCCGATTCGCGGCCGCGTCCCGGCGCTTCGTTCCTGATCGGCGTTGCAACCGGCCTGCTCTGGGCGCCATGTGCCGGGCCGATTCTGGGGCTGGTACTGACCGGCGCCGCGCTGCAAGGGGCAAGCATCGCAACCACCCTGTTGCTGTTGGCCTATGCCGCCGGCGCCGCCACTTCCCTTGCGGTGGCATTGCTGTTGGGCGGCAAAGTCTTCGCCGCGATGAAGCGTTCCATCGGTGCTGGCGAGTGGGTCCGTCGAGGTTTGGGCGCGGCGATGCTGGCAGGTGTGGCGGCGATTGCCCTGGGGCTTGATACGGGGATTCTGGCGCGGGTTTCGACGGCGTCCACGAGCGGTATCGAGCAGGCGCTGGTTGGGCGGTTGGCCAGGTCACCCAATGAAAGCGGGACAAATCCCGGTGGTGCAATGAAAGCGGCAGACCAAAAGCCGGGCGCGCTGCCGATCGAAGGCAACCTCCCACCGCTGGACGGCGCCGTGCAATGGCTCAACTCACCCCCTCTCACTGCTCAGGCGTTGAAGGGCAAAGTGGTGTTGGTGGATTTCTGGACTTACTCCTGCATCAACTGCCTGCGCACACTGCCCTATGTGAAGGCGTGGGCCGAAAAGTATCGTGATCAGGGCCTGGTGGTGATCGGCGTCCATGCGCCCGAATTCGCTTTCGAACGCAATGTAGGCAACGTCACCAAAGCCATGAAGGACCTGGGCATCACCTACCCGGTGGCCATCGATAACGACTACAAGATCTGGCGTGCCTTCAACAACGAATACTGGCCCGCCCACTATTTTGCCGACGCTCAGGGGCGCATTCGCTACCACCACTTTGGCGAAGGCGATTACGCTGAGTCGGAGCGGGTGATCCAGCAATTGCTGCGTGAGGCGGGCGCCGCCAAGGTGGCCGACGGGTTGATCAATGCCAGTGCCGAGGGTGTTCAACGCGCGCCGGACATGAACGAAGTGCAGTCACCGGAAACCTATGTCGGCTACCAGCGCTCGGAGCATTTCGTCCCCGAAACCAGTCTGGTTCCCGACAAGTCGACCACCTATAACCCGCCGTCGCAACTGGCCCTGAATGACTGGAGCCTGGGCGGTCAGTGGACTGTCGGTTCGGAGCGAGCCACCTCAAGCGCGCCAGCCAGTCGCATCGTCTACCGCTTCCACGCTCGCGATCTGCACCTGGTGTTGGGGCCTGCCGCCGATGGTAAACCGGTGCGCTTCAAAGTCCTGATTGACGGAAAAGCCCCCGGTGATGCCCACGGTACGGATGTCGCCCCCGATGGCAGTGGCAGCGTGACTGAGCAACGTTTGTATCAATTGGTGCGCCAACCCGGCGGTGTCATGGATCGAACCTTCAGCATCGAGTTTCTCGACCCCGGCGTCTCGGCGTATGCCTTTACCTTCGGCTGATAGCCGCTTCATTTACTCAGGAAACAGCCTCATGAAAACCCTGTTCACCTGGCGCCGCACCCTGTTGGGGCTGGCTGCCGCAGGCATCATCGGTCAATGTTCGGCATTCTCTTTCGGTGCAGCCGAAGAAGCGGTCATCATTCCCCCTCCGGCCCTCGACGAAACCAGTCAGGCCCACAGCGAAACGGCGGTCTTCGCCGGCGGTTGCTTCTGGGGTGTGCAAGGGGTGTTTCAGCATGTCAAAGGCGTGAAGAAGGCGGTCTCAGGCTATGCCGGCGGTGCCGCCAACACCGCTCGATACGAACGCGTCAGCGACGGTGATACCGGGCACGCAGAATCTGTCGAGGTCACCTTCGACCCCACTCAAGTCAGCTACGGCTCCCTGTTGCAGATCTACTTTTCCGTCGCGCACAACCCGACCGAACTCAATCGTCAGGGGCCTGACCGCGGTACTCAGTACCGATCGGCGATTTTTCCGGAAAACAGCGAACAGCAGCGTGTCGCCCAGGCTTACATTGCCCAGCTCGATGCCGCCAAATCCTTCAACAAACCCATAGTGACCAAACTGGAAACCTATAACGGTTTCTATCCGGCGGAGGAGGAACATCAGGACTTTCTGACCGAGCATCCAACCTACCCGTACATCGTGATCAACGACCTGCCGAAAGTGGCGCAGTTGAAACAGTTGTACCCGGAGCGGTATCAGGAAAAACCGGTGCTGGTGAAGTCGGGGATGTGAGAGGAGGGGCGAGCACAACGCTCACCCCGTAATCACATTCTTGCCCGCCACCTTTGACCGATACAACGATTGATCTGCCCTGGCCAGCAGTCCGGTCTGCTGTTCTTCATCGAAGCGCTGAACCACACCAAAACTGAGGGTCAGTTGAAAGTCTCCCACGGGCGGCAAGTCGGCGAGGCTTTGGCGGATGGTTTCGGCAAGGGTTCTGGCCTCGGCCAGCGGGGTGTTGGGCAGGACCATGATGAATTCATCGCCACCCCAGCGCGCCAGCAAATCGCCGTCGCGGACACAGCGCTTCACACTCTCGACCACCTGCACCAATGCGGCATCACCCAACGCATGACCGTAGTGATCGTTGATGTTCTTGAAGTCGTCGATGTCCATCGCAATCAGCGACAGCGGCTGTCGAAAGCGTTGGGCGCGGTTACATGCCTGGGGAAGGGTTTTACTCAGGCGATATCGATTGGCGGTTAAGGTCAGCGCGTCGGTTTCCGCCAGTTTGCGGTTTTCTTCGAGTTGGATCTGTAGCTGCTGGTTGACCCGGGATAACTCTCGAGTGCGTTCTTCGACGATGGCTTCGAGGGATTTATTCCTTCGTTCAAGCGCTTCGAGCAGGAGTTTCTTGTCCTCAATGCTGCGGTGCGCACCGACCATGCGCGCGACCGAACCGTCGGCATTACGTGCAAGTACGTGGCCACGATCTTCGATCCAGATATAGCGCCCGTCCTGTGTGCGGCAGCGATACTCGGCTTGATAACCGGGAGCCCGTTGGCTCAGGTAGTCGTCAAACAGGGCCATGACCCGCGGGTAATCGTCGGGGTGCATCACGTTTTCCCAGGTCAACACCGTGTTGTCGAGGGAGTGAGGTGCGTAGCCAAGCATTTCGTACCAGCCGGGGTTGCGGTAAACGAAACCGGTATTGGCGTTCCAGTCCCAGATGCCGTCACTGACCAGTTCCATAATGGTATGAAGCATGTTTTCGTTCAAATCAGACAGATTGAACTTCAACGCTTCGATATCCGAGTCCCCACCCATCATTGCTCTCCCTGACCAAAGTGACCCGTCAGTCGAGGAGATTAGTCGATGGCGCCTTCAGCCCGCTAGTGCTTGCCCCACATCCGCATGGCAAAGTCGACGAAACTGCGCAATTTCGGCAAACGGTAGCGATCCTGAGCATACATCAGGCTCATCGGCCGGTTCGGCGGCAGGTAATCCGGCATCACGGCCACCAGTTTCCCGTCCCTGAGGTCTTGCTCCACCAAGGCGTCGGGCAACAACACGATGCCCATGCCGGTGCGTGCCGCCTGATGCAAGCCTGCGGAGCTGTTGATCAGCATGGGGCCACTGACCGCCACAGTCACCTCGCCTTCGGCCCCGGTCAGGCGCCATTCCTTTTCCACCGAGTGCCAGTCATCGCCGGCCGGGTAGGCAAAGGACAGGCAATCGTGGTGTCGCAGGTCATCCGGTTTTTCCGGGTTGCCCCGGCGCGCCAGGTAGCTCGGTGAGGCGCACATGGTCAGCGTGTAATCCTCGAGTGGGCGGGCGATCAGGTTGGTCGTTTCCATGTTGCCCAGCCGAAACGCCACGTCGAAACCGTTTTCCAGCAAGTCCGGGCGCCGATTGGTGAGGACCACGTCCAGTTTGACGCGCGGACAAAGCAGGGCGAACTCGCTTAACGCGGGCGCGAGTTTTTCGGTGCCGAACGTCAGCGGTGCGGTGAGGCGCAGGGTGCCGCTCGGCTCGTCCAGGGCTTGCTCGGCCAGGCGTTCGGAATCGGCCACCAGCCCCAGTACTTCGAGGCAGCGCTGATAGTACGCGGTGCCGAATTCCGTCAGCCGCTGGCGCCGCGTCGTACGGTTGAGCAAGCGCACGCCCAGGCGTTGCTCCAGTGCCCGCAGGTGATTGCCGACCATGGTGGTCGACATTTCGCAGTGAAAAGCGGCGGCGGTCATGCTGCCGGATTCCACCACTCGGACGTAAACGGTCATTGCCTGGAACAGGTCCATTATCAAGCCCGACTTTAAAATGATTGAAGTGTTGCAGCGTTTATCCAGCTCAGGTGGCTAACCATACTGCAAAAACACCGACTATTGATGGAGCTTGATGTCATGACCGCCGCTTGCCTGATGAGCACTTACCAACCACTGGCCTTGAGTTTCACCAAAGGCCTGGGCACACGCCTGTGGGATCAGGCCGGTCGTGAATACCTGGACGCGGTGGCGGGCGTGGCGGTGACCAATGTCGGCCACTCCCACCCCAGAATTGTCTCCGCCATTAGCGAACAGGCGGGGCTGTTGTTGCACACCTCCAACCTCTACAGCATCGACTGGCAGCAGCGTCTGGCGCAGAAACTGACCCGGCTGGCGGACATGGAGCGGGCGTTCTTCAACAACTCCGGTGCCGAAGCCAACGAGACCGCGCTGAAACTGGCGCGGCTGCATGGCTGGCACAAAGGCATCGAGCAGCCCTTGGTGGTGGTCATGGAAAATGCCTTTCATGGCCGCACGCTCGGTACATTGTCCGCCAGCGATGGCCCTGCGGTACGCCTGGGTTTCAATGAACTGCCGGGAGATTTCGTCAAAGTTCCGTTTGGCGATCTCAAGGCACTGGACAAGGTGCAGCAGGCCCATGGCCCGCGCATCGTGGCGATCCTGATGGAACCGATTCAGGGTGAGAGCGGTGTACAACTGGCCCCGCCGGGTTACCTCAAGGCCGTGCGTGAACTGTGCAACCGGCGCGGATGGCTGCTGATGCTCGACGAAATCCAGACCGGCATCGGTCGCACCGGCCAGTGGTTTGCGTTCCAGCACGAAGGCATCGTTCCGGACGTCATGACCTTGGCCAAGGGCTTGGGTAATGGCGTCCCCATCGGCGCCTGCCTGGCTCGAGGCAAAGCCGCCAACCTCTTCACCCCCGGCAGCCACGGCAGCACCTTCGGCGGCAATCCGCTGGCCTGTCGCGTGGGTTGCACCGTGCTGGACATCATCGAAGAACAGGGCTTGCTGGAAAACGCCAAAGTGCAGGGCAAACGCTTGCTCGACAGATTGCGCACAGAGCTGGCCGATGACCCGAACGTGCTGGCCATTCGTGGCCAGGGCCTGATGATCGGCATCGAACTCAAGCAACCGATTCGCGATCTGACCCTGATCGCCGCGCGGGATCACGGTTTGTTGATCAACGTGACTCGGGGCAAGACCATCCGCTTGCTGCCGCCGCTGACGATTGATGAGCGGGAAGTGGAGATGATTGTCAGAGGGGTTTGTCGGGCGGTGAGTGCAGCCTCCGTTTTTACTCAATAATGATATCTGCACGTCCGATTCAAACGCCATCCTTTGGCTGCTTCAGGCTTTTCACGAATGCCGCGATCTCATTCCCATTCATCAGTTTGATTTTTGAACCCGCGAAAGCTTCGTACAGCCGCTGATGCGCCAGAAAACCACTGGAGTCTTCGTGGGAGCGATAACTGCCGGCCCACGCCAGCAGCGCCATCAACAACTCATCCTCCTCCGGTCTGTGTTCTCGCTGGCGAATATTGGCAACGCACTGTTCATCATCAACACACAACCAGATCAACGCTGTAGCGCGGTGGATAATTTCGCTGACGATCCAGCCGTAAACACCTTCGATCACCCAGCGTTTTTCGTCTGCCGCGATCCGCGCCATGCCCAATGCTTCGGCGCGTGGGCGGGCGATGCTGTGTTCGTCGGACAACCAGTGGATCGAATCGAGATCGATCCACGGTGATTGCAGATGTCCAGCCAACCGCTCGGCCAGCCAGCTTTTGCCCGAGCCGGAGTTGCCGATGATCAGTGTCCGAGCGAGATTCATATCCGGTGGCCTGCGTTAACGTGGGGCGGGAGCGATGACCGTCAATCCTCAACCTCAGGCGCCACCATCCGCGTCTTCGGCGACCCATCCGAGTTGTGCTGGAAAATCTCCTGTGGCTGTCCTTTTTCATTAAAGAACACCTGCCCGATCCCCGCCGAATTCCACAACCGTTCACCCGCCTCGGCATGCTCCGGAACGTGCGGCACGATGCGCATCCGCCGGCGCTTGGTCAGCCAGTTCAGCGGCGAGCGCGGCGAATACAGCCAGCGATTGAGCCGATCGAACCATTCCAGCAGCGCCGGTGGGAATTCGTTCTTGATGCCGCTGCTGGTGATCTGCCAGATCCTCGGCCCAGCCTTGCGGTGTCGGATCAGTACTTCATAGACGAAGGAATAATGCACATCACCCGACAGCACCACATAGTTACCCGGTGTGCGCGAGTGTCGGAAAATGTTCAGGATCACCTGCGCCGCGCCGCGATGGGCCATCCAGTTTTCGGCGTCCACCAGCAACGGATAACCGAACCAGCTGAACACCCGTTGCACGGTTTCGATCAGCTTCACACCGAACACCGGTGCGGGTGAAACGATGATCGCCGAAGGGTGATCGAGCAATTCCTGTTGCAGCTCGCTAAGGGCTTCCCAGTCCAGCAGGCCTGAGGGCTGCTTGAGCGTCATCTCACTGCGCCAGCGTCGGGTGCGGGTGTCGAGCACCACCATCGCAGGCGTGGTCGGCAACACGTAGTGCCAGTGCTGAAACTTCAGCAACTCATCGATCAAGGCGTCCTGCACGGGACTGTCGAGATAGCCATCCTCCCCGGTCGCGCTGAAACCGTCCGTCTTCTCCAGCAACGCACCGAACGCATCCGGATTGTTGCCCCAGCCCTGGCACAACATGTAAGCGATCAGCGCGTTGCCGATGATGCGCTTGGAGAACGGATGGCCGTAGGCCGTTTCTTCCCACTGCGCGGAAAGGTTCCAGTCATCGGTAATATCGTGGTCATCGAAAATCATCAGGCACGGCAGATGCGCGAAGGCCCGTGCAACACCGCCCAGGCCAGCCTTGAAACCATCGATGCGCGTCTGCTCCAGCGCATAACGCTCGCGTCGTTCGGGAATCAGTTTCGGCGGTTTCGGTGCGATCAGCGTCCAGGGTGTCGGCGACCACACCAGCAGGTACATCGCCATGACTTCAGCGAACGTCACCAGATGATTGTCGGCACTGCTGCTGGTGAAAATCGGCTTGCGCGCACCGCCGAAAAATCGCTCACGCAGGGTTTCGTTGCTCTGCAGCGCCGGTAACAAATCCGCACGGTGGTAATAACTGGCCGCATGCTCATAGAGCCTGGCGCTGTCGCTGACCACCGCGCCTTCCAGGTATTCGCCAAACAGTCCCAAGCGCGCGATCAAGGCATGAATGGCCCGCAACATCGGCCCGGCGACATCGTCGGCGTATACCTGATCGCCGCTCATCATCAGCAGTGCCGGGCGTTCTGTGGCTTCGTGCTCCGACTCCAGCAAGCGATCAACGCAAAGCAAACCGTCGGCGGCGGGATGGTGAGGTTTGCGACAGGAGCCATGCAGCAACTGATCGATCCGGGAACGCAAAACAAAATTCGGGCAACGTGCTTCGCCATACAACAGATGCGGCGCCCACTCGGTGATGCCCGTTGCAGCGTCATCTATCAGCAGGTCGTACTCGATCAGCGTGTCGCAGGGCAGGGGGGCGTCCAGTGGCACATCGATCAAATGAATGAAGGCGCGAGTACCGACCGGGATGATCGTGCATTGCCCGGCGTCGAGGCGAATGTCGCCCACACCTTGCAGACGTAACGTCAGCGACAGCGCTCGGGTTCCTACCAGCCAAAGCACCAGGCGCGACGGCTCCAGGCGCCGCAGCATTGGGCCGACGAGGACGGGTGGCAATGGGGTTTGATGGTCAGGCAATGGCTGCGGTTCGGACATCCGGGGTCAAGGCTCTTGGCGCGTAGGGGGGTGATGATAACGCTATACATCTTTGTTTGTGGGGGCAGGGTCTGATCCCGACAGAATTGCAGGGTGAAGCAATATTTTAAAAAAAGAGCGAAAACTGACAGATAACTGCTATCTGGCGTTATAGGGTTTAAGTTAGTCACTTGTTTGGTGATGGTTTGTCTTTCTCGGTTGGTGAGTAAGGCTTTGTGCATTCAGTTGTTTTCAGGAAGGCTAGTAGTGAAGGTTTCGAATAATGCGGCTTCTTCATGTTCAATAAGCACCGATCGCAAAGATGCTCGCGCGGGCGATATAAACAAGTTGGTTGATAGGCTGATTGAGGTAAGTCAAGGCGTTTCCAAAATGGTCGTGAGTTTTAACGATCCGAGACTGTCAAATATGCAGAAAACCATGCTCGCTGAGCAGTCAAAGCCGTTGCTTACCAAGATGGCAGATGGCTTGACAGATATTAATAGTCATAAAGCTGAATCACCCAATGGGTCTAATCTCTACAACGACTTTAAGGAGCGGCAATTGGACTCATACGCGAAGAAGGTGCAGGCGGATTTTTGTGAACTAAAAAATCTAAGTGATAATTATGAAAAAAATGGTGTGAAATTTACTCCTGATACCAAAGGCGAAGACGGAGGACGGGCGTGGAATGATAAAACTAGAGAGTGGGAATAATTGAATTAGCTACTGAGTGATTGCCTTTGCGGTGACCCGGCTTTCGTCAGTGATAGAGCGGCAAGATGAATGTCTTGCCGTACTTGAAATTCGATAAGCATCTGCTGCATGGCCAGGAAACCATCCTGTCGAGTAACATCCTCGGATGAACGTCAGTGTTTTACGAAACATCAACACACTGAAATCGCTCAATCCACCGACGATACTGACTGGCGATCACATCCAGCTCCGCCCCCGACAATTTATTCGCCCGATAAACCAGAAACGGTTCGCTCCAGGCCCACTGGCAGCGGTGCGCCGTCGCGCGCAAAGGCTGCAACAACTGCTCAAGGGCAAAGCCATTCGCCCCATTTTCGCTGTAAGCCTCAGGCGTATTACCAGCAGTGGCCGCGATCATGATCGGCATCCCCTCCAGCCGGCGACCCTCGGTTTCATAAGCGATGTAATACATCCGCGTCAGCACACTGTCCTGCCAGGTTTTAAGCAGCGCCGGTGTCGAGTACCACTGCACGGGAAATTGCAGTACCAGCCGTTTCGCCGATAACAAACGTTGCGTTTCCAGCGCCGTATCCACTTGGTCGCTGGGGTAGACCCCATACAGATCGACGACGCTGATCCCCGGCAGATCCTTCACCGCCTCCAGCATCGAGCGGTTGGCTCGGGATTCGCTCAAGTCAGGGTGAAAACTCAAAATCAAAGTGGTGTCGTTCATGGCTTCTCCGGTTCAAGTGAAGGGAGCCACAGCGTGCCAGCCTGCTGTACATTGCTCCAATGGATGGTTTGTCTAATTAGGTATTGATTCAATGAATCTACGTTCAGTGGACCTCAACCTGTTGACCGTGCTCGATGCGTTGCTCGACGAAGCGCACGTCTCCCGCGCCGCCGAGCGTGTGGGCTTGTCGCAACCGGCGGCGTCCAATGCATTGGAGCGTTGCCGGCACCTGTTCCAGGATCGCTTGCTTGAGCGCGTACCGGGCGGCATGCAACTGACGCCAAAAGCGCAGGCCTTGCGCGGCCCGTTGAAACAGATCCTGGGCTCGGTCAGCACCTTGGTCGGCGCCGCCAGTGCCGATCTGAGCACCCTGCGCCAGACCGTACGCATCGTCATGGCCGACTTCCCGGCGATCGTCATCGCCCAGCGATTGCACCAACGACTGGCGGAACTGGCACCGGGCATCGACCTGGTAATCCAACCCTGGCAGGGCGGTGAGGCGGCTCAGGAAAGTTTGAGTCGCGGCCAAAGCGATCTGGCCATGTCGGTGTTCCCGCCCCTCGGGCCGGACTTCACCCGACGCTTGCTGTTGCACGAACATTTCGTGGTGGCGATGCGCACCGGGCATCCGGCAATCGCGGACTTCGATCTCGACCGCTGGCTGAGTTATCCACACGTGCTGGTGTCCGGGCGGGGCGCCACCTGGGGCCCGCTCGATGAACAGTTGAAGGGCCGAGGACGGTCGCGGCGAATCGGTATTGTCGTGCCGAGCTTTGTCATGGTTCCGGATCTGCTGCTGGGCTCGGACCTGATTGCGATGCTGCCCAGTCAGTGCCTGTCGATGCCGATGGCCAAGGCGCTGCACACCGCGGAGCCGCCGATTGAGGTGGAGGGGTTTGCGTTGCATCTGGCCTGGCATAAACGACGCGATGAAGACGCGGCGGTGCAGTGTGTGGCGCGGGTGCTGGAGGCAGTGATAGCTGCTGACTGACATCCGCCTCGCCGTTGGCGACCAACCAGCGAAACACCTCGCTCACGGACACCGTATGGCTACGCTCGATCCAGCGCACCACGGCCGGGCCGTAGTGTTCGGTGTAACGAGTGAGCACCAGTTGGCGGCAATCTGCCGACAGGCGCAGGGTGATTTCCCGACAGCGCAGATTCGCCTCGGCGTCACGGGTCATCCTTTGTTGAAGAATCAGGTGTTCAGAAACCATCGGCCGGTGCTCCTGTGCATTGAGGCTTGGTGTTGTCGGGCGAGCCTTGTTTGCCATCGGCCACGTAAGCCGCCCGATGCTCGGCCACCACGTTGCGCAACGCGCTGTAGTAGTCCGGCAGTTTTTGCAGGCTGTCGGTCAGCGGCAAGGCTTCGGCTCGACCATCGACGATGCCGCCGACCGTGTTGATCGTGGACAACGTGTCGACGGTGTCGCTATGGCTGCCAAACGGATCGACGACGAAACCGAGCACGCGCCCGGCCGCATCGCGGCTGTTGGACGTGCCGAACAACGGCAACTCGACGATCGGGCCGTTACCGATGCCCCACACACCGAAAGTCTGCCCGAAGTCTGCGTCGTGGCGCGGGATGCCAACCATGCCGGAAACGTCGATCAAGCCCACTACGCCCACCGTTGTGTTGAGCACGAAACGCCCCAGGGTATTGACCGAGCGTCTCGGGTTGCCTTGCAGCACGTCATTGATGAACACCTTGGGCTCACCGAAGTTCTCCACGAAGTTATGCACACCCGTCTGGAAAAAGTCCGGCAAGTAGCGATAGCCGCGAGCGACCGGTGCGAGGGCGTAGTTATCAACAACCCGGTTAAACGCAAAGACCCCGCGATTGAACGGTTCCGCCGGGTCGTTCACCGAATAGGCAATGTCGGCGCAGCTCACCTGGGCGGTGGACGACGGTTGGCTGCTGCAACCGGCCAACCCGGCGGCCAGCACGACAATCGAGGTGTTGCGGGCCAGCCAGGGAGCACATTTGAAAGGCAACATGGACGCGAGTCTCGGGAGGAATTCGCGGTGATGCTGGGCCCCGGGCCTTGCGCAAAGATGTCCGCTTTATTGCGCCGCTGTCGTTTTATTGCAGGATTGAAATATATGACGCGCTGCCGTGAATGGTTTTAGATGGCGGTTCCATTCGCTCTTAAGTGACCTTCGGTGAACAGCCTGCTAATTGTCGATGACGACCTCGAAGTCCTCGATTTGCTGAAAAAATTCTTCGTCCAGCACGGCTACCGTGTCGAGGTCGCCACCGACGGCGCATCGCTGTGGGCGGCCATCGAGCGCCAGGCGCCAGACTTGATCATCCTCGACGTGATGTTGCCCGGCGACAGCGGGCTGATCCTGTGCCAGCAATTGCGCATCCGCCACGCGATACCGGTGATCATGCTCACCGCCATGGGCGAACTCAGTGATCGGGTGGTTGGCCTCGAGCTGGGCGCCGACGATTACCTGACCAAACCCTTCGACGCCCGTGAGTTGTTAGCCCGGGTCCGTGCCGTGCTGCGCCGCGTGGACGACCGCCGCCCACTGACACAGGAACGCCCGCGACCCTTGATCGACTTTGCCGACTGGCACCTCGACGTCACCCGCCGTGAACTGCGCTCGCCGGACAACGTGATGATTCCGCTCTCGGCCGGCGAGTTCGATTTGCTGCTGGTCTTCGTCGAACACCCGCAACGCATCCTCACCCGTGAACAACTGCTGGACCTGGCACGGGGGCATTGCCACGACGCGTTCGATCGCAGCATCGATGTGCAAGTCAGCCGCCTGCGACGCAAACTCGAGTCCGACACCAAGCGCCCGGCGATGATTCGCACCGTGCGCAATGGCGGTTACCTGTTCACTCCCAGCGTGACTCGGCGATGAGCTGGCTGAAGCGGATTCGCCGCGACACGGTGGCGCGCTGGATTGCCCTGACCATCATCCTGGCGATGCTCATTTCGCTGGCGCTCAACGGGCTGTTTATCCAATTGGCCGGCGTCTGGGCACGACCGCCCCTGACCGAAATCGGTCTGCTGGAAAAAGCCGCCGCCATCACCCGCGTCATCGAGGCCGCACCAGCGCCATTGCGCAACCCGTTGGCACAGGCCGCCAGCGAAAGCGGCTTCACCGTCAGTTGGCATCCCGACCGGCGCGATCTCAATCTGCCGGAAGCGGAAGATGCGAAGTCCGACATCGGCGCGCAGATCCTCCAGCCGATGCTCAAAGCCCCTGACCGGCGCATCGAGGCCTATGAGCCCGCCGACTGGACCGAACACACCGAAGACGCGCATTACGCGCTGTTGATCGAACTGGCCGACTCGACCTGGCTGATGTTCTCCGCACCCTCGCGCAGTTGGGGCCTCGACGAAACGCCGCGCTACCTGATCGTCATTGTGCTGGTGCTGATCTCTACCGCGCTGGTCGCGCTGATCGCCACCCGCCGTCTCGCCACACCCTTGCAACGCTTCGCCGAAGGCGCCCGACGCTTCGGTTCGGACTTCCGCGCCCCGCCCATCGAACCCTTGGGCCCCCAGGAAATCCGCCAGGCGATCCTCGCGTTCAACGCCATGCAGGCTCAGCTGCAACACTTCATCCGCGACCGCACGCAAATGCTCGCCGCCATCTCCCACGATCTGCGCGCACCGCTGACGCGGATGCGTTTGCGCGGTGAATTCATCGAAGACGCGCAGCAACAACAGCGGCTGTTTCGTGACGTCGATGAAATGCAGGCGATGATCAATTCGGCGCTGGATTTTTTTCGCGATGACGCACGGCTTGAACCGGCGACCCAGTTTGATCTGGCGGAACTGCTCCAAACCTTGCTGGATGATTACCGGGATCAGGGGGTCGAGATTGCCTTCAGCGGGCCGTTGCGCCTGGTGTATTTCGGGCGGCCGTTGGGACTCAAGCGGGTGATGACCAACCTGCTGGATAACGCGATCAAGTATGGACGCGAGCCGGCGATTGAACTGATGCCTGATGCCGGAGAAGTGCGGATCAAGGTACTGGATCGTGGGCCGGGCATTCCGGAGGCCAGCCTTGAGCAAGTGTTTGCGCCGTTCTTCCGCATGGAAGGCTCGCGCAACAAAAGCACTGGCGGCGTGGGATTGGGATTATCGGCGTCGCGGGCGATTGTGTTGGAGCATGGCGGAGAATTGAAACTGCGCAATCGGTCAAAGGGCGGGCTGGAAGTACGGGTGATTTTGCCGGTATAACCGAGTACCGGGTTCGGACTACAGTGAATTATCCAGGGGCGCGCAAAGGCGCTGATCGAAGGAGAGAACTGATGAACAAAATCATCCTGCCAACACTGGCCCTGTTGATGCTGGTGCAATTCCCCGCCCACGCGATCAATGACAAATACCGCAAACAACTCGAGCAATCCGGTTGCACCCAAGTGAGCGAACTTCAGGGCTGCGATATCCACAAGAGCAAAGCGGAAAATGCAAAGGCCGGGTTCACCAACCCCGCGACGGACAGCGCCAATACACAAACGCCTTACGCCGGGCAATGGGTCGCGAAGAGCGATGCCGGCGCGACCGTTGCCACGATTCGCATCGATGCCAAGGAGCAAGTCTGGGTTAATGGCAAACGGGTAAATGCCCAACGCACCGATGGCACGCTGCAGTTTCGCCAGGGCAAAGTCACCTTCACGATTCAGGGTGATCGGCGGTTGCAGAATGAAGACTATTGGACCGACAGCGATGCCGGGACCAAAGGGCCGATTCAGATCGAGTAACCATTACATCCTGGGACGCGGCATCGTTGAGGGCATGCGTTGTTGGGAGGGGACAATCCTGCCACTGTCACCGTTGGCGGGCGGTCTCACCTGGCCGTCCTGGCTTGTGTCATGGCAGGACGAACCGCTGAGGGCCACGAACACGGCGAACAGGAGTGGCAGGATCAGGTGCTTGAGCATGGATGTTCTCCGGTGCGGGGTCATTCCAGCTTAATCCCTGTTCCGCGCGTGCCACTTTCCGTTGGTCCGACCATCGATTCCCAATACTTGTGCCAAGCTGAAGAGTGTCAATCCGCCTGCCGCCCTCAGGAAACACACGACATGAAGCCTGCCAATACGTCGAACATCCGTCGAGAGTTCTACAAAGCTGTCGGCTACTACCTTCGAGTTGTCTGGCCCATCCTTTCCACCATGCTGATCGTCATCGTCATGTGCGGCCTGATCATCAGCTATCTGGAAGGTTGGGATCCTTTTGACGGCATCTATTTCGGCTTCGTGACCGGCTTGACCATCGGCTATGGCGAGCTCGTGCCGAAGTTGCCGCTTTCGCGGATATTGGCAATATTGCTCGGGTTCAACGGCGTGCTGCTCACGGCGATCTTTGCGGCGATCAGCGTGCGCTCGATTGAGATCGCGGTGCGGGTGACCGATGGAGATAAATAAGGCGGAACACTACACAATCCCCTGTAGGAGCGAGCGGGCTCGCTCCTACAGGTTTTCAGCCAGCAGATGAAGAAACCTACGCCTCCCAACCGGCCCCGCTGACCGCCTCTTGCGCCAACGGGTGCAAGTCCGCCCCGTGATGCTCGGTCTGCCAGGCCAGCAACTCCTTGCGCATGCCGGGCGTCCAGTACATCTGCAGATGATTACGCACACCGAGCACCGCCGCTTTCTGGTCCGGTTCGGTGGCGAAATACTGGGCGATCTGGTTGACCATCTTGATCAGGTTTTCAGTACTCATCGGCGCACCTCCGCTTTAGCGCCACGGGCCTGACGGCGTTCCCTGAGCAAACGGTCCTGTTCGTCGCTGAAGGCCTGATAGCGTTTTTGCCACTCGGAAGGGTGGTAGACGCGGCTGACTTCCACGGCGGTGACCTTGTACTCCGGACAGTTGGTGGCCCAGTCGGAGTTATCGGTGGTGATGACGTTGGCCCCCGATTCAGGGAAGTGGAACGTGGTGTACACCACGCCCGGCGCGACCCGTTCGGTGACCCGCGCACGCAGTACGGTCTGGCCGGCGCGGCTGCCGATGCCGACCCAGTCACCTTCGTTGATGCCACGGCTCTCGGCGTCGGTCGGGTGGATTTCCAGGCGGTCTTCATCGTGCCAGGCCACGTTTTCGGTACGCCGGGTCTGCGCGCCGACGTTGTACTGGCTGAGAATGCGGCCGGTGGTCAGCAGCAGCGGATAGCGATTGTTGACCTTCTCCTCGGTCGGCACATAGCCGGTGAGCATGAAGCGCCCCTTGCCGCGCACGAACTCATCGATGTGCATGGTCGGCGTGCCGTCCGGTGCCGCGGCGTTGCACGGCCATTGCAGGCTGCCGTGGCGATCCAGTTCGGCGTAGCTGACGTTGGTGAAAGTCGGCGTCAGGCTGGCGATCTCATCCATGATTTCCGACGGGTGCTTGTAGTTCATCGGGTAGCCCAAGGCCTGGGCCAGCGCGACGGTGCCTTCCCAGTCGGCCTTGCCGCCCAGCGGTTCCATGACCTTGCGCACCCGGGAGATGCGCCGCTCGGCGTTGGTAAACGTGCCGTCTTTTTCCAGGAACGAAGCGCCCGGCAGGAACACATGGGCGAACCTGGCGGTTTCGTTGAGGAAAATGTCCTGCACCACCACGCACTCCATGGCTGACAGCGCCGCGGTGACGTGCTGGGTATTCGGATCGCTCTGGGCGATGTCTTCGCCCTGGCAATACAGACCCTTGAAGCTGCCGGCCAGCGCCGACTCGAACATGTTGGGAATGCGCAGGCCCGGATCAGGTTGCAGCGTGACGTTCCACGCCTGTTCGAACTGCGCCCGAACCACCTCGTTGGAAATATGCCGGTAACCGGGCAGCTCGTGGGGGAACGAGCCCATGTCGCAGGAGCCCTGAACGTTGTTCTGCCCCCGCAGCGGGTTCACGCCCACGCCTTCGCGGCCGATGTTACCGGTGGCCATGGCCAGGTTGGCGATGCCCATGACCGCGGTGCTGCCCTGACTGTGCTCCGTGACGCCGAGGCCGTAATAGATCGCCGCATTGCCGCCGGTGGCATACAGGCGGGCGGCGGCACGGATGTCGGCAGGTTCCACGCCGCAGATGGCGCCAAGCACTTCCGGCGAGTTTTCCGGCCGGCTGACCAGCTCGCTCCAGCGGGCGAAATCACTGCCCTCGCAACGAGCGTCGATAAAGGCCTGATTGAGCAAACCTTCGGTGACGATCACATGGGCCAGTGCGTTGAGCATGGCAACGTTGGTGCCCGGACGCAGGGCCAGGTGCAGTTCGGCGCGGGCATGCACCGAGTCCACCAGATCAATGCGGCGTGGGTCGATGACGATCAGCCGCGCACCTTCACGCAACCGGCGTTTGAGCTGCGAGGCGAACACCGGGTGAGCATCACTCGGGTTGGCGCCCATCACCAGGATCACGTCGGCCTGCATCACCGAGTCGAAACTCTGGGTGCCGGCAGACTCGCCCAAGGTTTGTTTCAAGCCATAACCGGTCGGCGAGTGGCAAACCCGCGCACAGGTATCGACGTTGTTGTTGCCGAACGCGGCGCGCACCAGTTTTTGCACCAGATAGGTTTCTTCGTTGGTGCAACGGCTGGAGGTAATACCACCAATGGAATCGCGGCCATATTTTTGCTGCAACCGGCGGAATTCGCTGGCGGCGTAGGTCACTGCTTCGTCCCAGCTGACTTCCTGCCACGGGTCGTTGATGTGCTGGCGGATCATCGGTTTGGTGATGCGATCCGGGTGAGTGGCGTAGCCCCAGGCAAAGCGCCCTTTGACGCACGAGTGGCCATGGTTGGCCTGGCCATTCTTGTCCGGAACCATGCGCACCAGCTGGTCGCCTTTCATCTCGGCGCGGAACGAGCAGCCCACGCCGCAATAGGCGCAAGTCGTGATCACACTGCGTTCCGGTTGACCCAGCTCGACCACGCTTTTTTCCATCAGCGTCGCAGTCGGGCAGGCCTGCACACAGGCGCCGCAGGACACGCATTCCGAGTCGAGGAAGTTGTCACCCCCCGCGGCGGCCACGCGGGACTCAAAGCCGCGCCCGGTAATGGTCAGCGCAAAGGTGCCCTGGGTTTCTTCGCAGGCACGCACGCAGCGGTTGCAGACGATGCACTTGCTCGGGTCGTAGTCGAAGTAGGGGTTGGACGTGTCTTTCTTGTCGTCCAGATGGTTGTCACCTTCATAGCCGTAACGCACTTCCCGCAGGCCAACCTGGCCGGCCACGGTTTGCAGTTCGCAGTTGCCGTTGGCCGAGCAGGTCAGGCAGTCCAGCGGGTGATCGGAGATGTACAGCTCCATGACGTTGCGCCGCAGGGTCGCGAGTTTCGGCGTCTGCGTGTGCACGGTCATGCCTTCAGTGACCGGCGTGGTGCAGGACGCCGGATAGCCGCGCATCCCGTCGATTTCCACCAGGCACATGCGGCAGGAGCCGAAGGCTTCCAGGCTGTCGGTGGCGCACAGTTTCGGGATGGTGGTGCCCAGCAGCGCCGCGGCGCGCATCACCGAGGTGCCTTCCGGCACGCTGATGCTGCGGCCGTCGATGTTCAGGGTGACCTGCACGTCGCTTTCGCGGGCCGGGGTGCCCAGATCGATATCGGTTTTCGGGTCGAAGAGAGTAATCATTGCTCGGCCTCCGAGGCTTGCAGACCGAAGTCGGCGGGGAAGTACTTGAGGGCGCTGGCGACCGGAAAGGACACCATGCCGCCCAATGCGCAGAGCGAACCGTATTGCAGGGTGTCGCACAGGTCCTTGAGGATGATCACCTGCTGATCACGACCGGCCTGATCTGGCGCGGCCAGCAGGCGGTCGATCACCTCAACGCCCCGGGTCGAGCCGATGCGGCACGGCGTGCATTTGCCACAGGATTCCTCGGCGCAGAACTCCATGGCGAAGCGCGCCATGTGGGCCATGTCCAGCGTGTCGTCCGCCACCACCACACCACCGTGACCGAGCATCGCGCCCATGGCGGCGAAGGCTTCGTAATCCAGCGGTGTGTCGAATTGCGACGGCGGCACCCAGGCACCGAGCGGGCCGCCGACCTGCGCAGCCTTCAACGGCCGGCCACTCGCCGTGCCACCGCCGTAGTCTTCCACCAGCTCCCGCAAGGTCAGGCCAAAGGCCCGTTCCACCAGACCGCCGTGACGAACATTGCCCGCCAGCTGGAAAGGCATGGTCCCCAGCGAACGGCCCATGCCGTAATCACGATAGAACTGCGCACCCTTGGCCAGAATCAACGGCACCGAGGCCAGGGTCAGCACGTTGTGCACCAGCGTCGGCAGACCAAACAGCCCCTTCAACGCAGGGATCGGCGGCTTGGCGCGGACGATCCCGCGCTTGCCTTCAATTGAGTCCAGCAGCGCGGTTTCCTCACCGCAGATATAAGCGCCGGCACCGACCCGCACTTCCATATCGAATGCCTGCCCGCTGCCGCCGACATTGGCGCCCAGGTAACCGGCGGACCGGGCAAGGCTCAGCGCCTGACGCAACGTAGCGATGGCATCCGGATATTCCGATCGCACATAAATGTAACCGTAGGTGGCGCCGACCGTGATGCCGGCGATGGCCATGCCTTCGATCAGCAGGAAGGGGTCGCCTTCCATCAGCATGCGGTCGGCAAAAGTGCCGGAATCGCCTTCGTCGGCGTTGCACACGATGTACTTCTGCGCCGCCTCGGTGGCGCGCACCGTGCGCCATTTGATTCCGGCCGGGAACGCCGCGCCGCCACGGCCACGCAGGCCCGAATCGAACACCGCCGTGGCAGTCTGCTCGCCACCAATGGCGACGGCCCTGGTTAAACCCTCGAAACCGCCATGGGCCCGATAATCGTCCAGCGACAGCGGCCGGGTAATACCGGCGCGGGCGAACAGCAGGCGTTGTTGAGACTTGAGATAAGGCAATTCTTCCACCAGCCCCAAAGCCAGTGGATGTGATGACGGTTCACCTTGCAGCGCCTCGAGCACCGACGGCACATCGGCCGCCGTCAGCGGACCAAAGCCGATCCGGCCTTGCGGGCTGTCCACTTCCAGCAGCGGCTCCAGCCAATACAAGCCGCGCGAACTGGTGCGCTGCAACTCCAGCGGCACATTGCGTTCCCGGGCCTGAGTGATCAGGGCCACCGCCACCTCATCGGCACCCACGGCACGGGCAAGGGAATCAGTGGGCAGATAAAGAGTCGGCATCATGCGTCCTCCCGGCAAGCGTCGAGCAAGGCATCGAGACGCTCAGCGCTGAGCCGCGCATGCACCCGGCCATCGAGTTCCAGAGCGGGCGAGCAGGCACAGGCGCCGAGGCAATACACCGGCCGCAAACTGATGCTGCCGTCGGCGCTGCTGCCGTGGTCATCCAGTTGCAGCCGTTCGCGCAACTGCGCGGCAAGCGCTTCGGCACCACGGCTTTTGCAGGACTCAGCCCGGCACAGCCGCAGGATATGCTTGGCCGGCGGCGCGGTACGGAAGTCATGGTAAAAGCTGATCACCCCGCGAACCTCGGCCTGACTCTGATTGAGGGCGTGAGCAATCTCGGGGACGGCCGCATCGGGGATGTAGCCGATGCGTTCCTGAATATCATGAAGGATGGGCAACAGTGCACCCGCAGAGCCCTTATGGCGCTCCAGCAGACTGTTGACCAAAGGCAGGTGCAAACTCTCATCAGGCATTCAGCAATCCTCACGGTCACGGACAAACCAGATGGTTGTCGGTCGTCCGAAAGTGTCGGCTGCGGCACTCACACCACGTCACGGAATCGTGGCAATTTCAGGCCGTTGGCCAGGGCACCCTTGGCGGGCATCTTGTTGTGCCCGGCACGGTCTTCGCCGCACCTCTACTGGGCATAAAGGGCAGCTTGCCACGGCGCTTTTGATTGAACTGCACCAAAGCGACGTGTTCGGTTCTGCCTACGACTATCCCTTAAGTCTAGATGAGTGCGGCGTGGGGCGTTCACTCACCGGCCTAATGCCCGGAGGGCCTGTCGATGGATGATGTATAGCAAGCATTACAGATAAGAAACAGCATCAGATCCGTGGCCAATTCAGGGCGCAGATGCGTTGATCTGTCTCGCCGTAAACCGAAAGCCATTCACCCGAGCCCAATACCTCAAGGCCAATCCCAAACCCCAACCACCACACAAAATCCCCTGTGGGAGCCAGCCTGCTGGCGATAGCGCCAGATCAGTTCACGCAAAACACGGATCAGAATCACAACCCCTGCAGGAGCGAGCTCGCGAAAAGCCCAGGAAACAAGGCCTGTCTCCTTCGCTGCCAGTGGACGGCAAGACGGCAAAACAGTAGCGTTGCGCCACTTATTTCATCTATGTAACGGACTACACATGCCCACTGTCGCTCGAACCTCGCGCCTGTTCTGCGCAATCGCTGTCGCCGTCGTGACGACCCCGGTGCTCGCCGCCGAATGGGATGAATCCCCGGAGTACGCCAGGAAGGCCTACCTCGCCGATTGCCAGCAATTACAGCGGGCAGTGACCGAGGTGCAGAGCGGGCGCCAGACGCCCAAGGATGCTTTGCCCACTATCGAGAGTTACCTGCGGACGTTTACTGTACATCGCGAGAACCTCCCCCAGGCAAACCTCGGCTCCCCCGATTACGCCAGCTGTGAGAGCGTCTTTCCCCAAGCGAAGGAGCTCGCGATCAAGGGCCGTATTGAAACCGGCGAGGAGGTAGATCAGCAGCTCCAGCAAGCCCAGACCCAACACCTGAAATCTTCGGATTACGAGCGCGCTCGCTCTCTGGGCTTCAGCGACGTCGGCGAAATCGGGGAACTCGACCAGCACGCCGAGCTGGATGGTGAAGCGAATCTGAAGACCTTGATGATCCGCGTCGATTCTGGTTGCGGCCGCCATTTCCGCGCCGCGAAATACGTCGAACCTTATGTGATCTACACCGTCGGTCCTTCGGATGGCAGATGCGCCATTAACAGGAACGTCGCCGTGCTGGGCGGCAAAGCCGCGGAGTGGGGCGAGTACATTGATGAGGAAGAGATCTTTCAGTACGTGGGATGGAAAAAACTGCCCGGACAGGATGGATTTCCCATCAACATTCGAGTCGTAAAGGTGCTGAAGTAACCCGCAGGGATTTTTCTTCGAACGGAGGATGGACAGATGATCGACTTCAACAACAAAGGCTTCTTCAAACTCAAGCAAAACGAAGAATACGCAGAACGCGTCAGCGCACTGCTGCTGGACGGCGAGCACGTCATCGACTCGTACAAATCCATGCGCGACGGCGTCGTCTTCACCAACAAACGCATCATCGCTGTCAACGTCCAGGGCCTCACCGGCAGCAAAAAAGACTTCACCTCACTGCCCTACAAAAACATCGTCGCCTACTCGGTAGAAACCTCCGGCACCTTCGACCTGGATTCGGAACTGGAGATCTACTTCTCGTCACTGGGCAAAGTGAAATTCGAATTCACCGGCCGGACGTCGATGGTGGAAATCTCGAAACTGATCTCCCAGCACCTGCTCTGACCCGCGCACCCAAAGGCCCCGAAACCCCGGGGCCAACAACGGGCCTCTGCTACACGAAATCCCTGTGGGAGTGGGTTTGCCCGCGAAGGCGCCAGCTCACTCACCACAAAATCCGGCATGGCCGAGTGGGACATTGCGGGTACAGGTGCTGATCGCCGCAGTAGATAGCGGGTGTCAGGCCGACGGATTTGAGCTCAGCGTGCCAAGAACGAGTTTGGCATCAAGTGTTTCGAGCAGATCGAATGCGCTCATGTAGGGCACATTGAACTGCTGGCAAATATTTGGGATTTTGATTTTCTGACTCGTTGGAGGTACCAACACTTCGTGGGTTACAACGGTCTGTCCAGTTGCGCCGGCTTTAGCAATCAACCATGGATCGGCGCCTTCAAGAAAGCGTATTTTTTCTGTTTTTTTAGGCAGCGGCAGGTCCATGACAAACGTAGCGATCTGCGCGAATGTTATCTGTGTACTGGCGTCATTTACCGACAAGAAATGGTTTGTTCTTTCTTTCGCCCATTCCGATAATTCGTCCCCATAGTCAACCAGTTCCTTGTACACCGACGTTACGCTGGATATTTTCCCCGCATCAGAGGCGCTGTCCAGCCAGTCCCAGAAGCCAGGGCAGAAAACCATGCGGTAGTGAGTGTTTTTCGCCTGTAGGTAGGAGTTCGCATCCAGCAGATAACTCAAAATCCAAGTTCCTTCTTAGAATAATCAGAGAGTTTGTGCGGCTTCACACCAATCAGACGTGCTGCGTCTCGATAAAGCATTCTTCCGCTTAACGCTTCACTTGCCACCGCTATGGCGAGCGTTTTGCTAACTCTGGCGGTCTGCAGCCTGTTGTAGGGAGGGGCCCCGTCTTTGTCGCGAGCTTTGTACTCGGTGATTTTTCTGGCAACAAATGCTTCATATTCGAATGCCGTTATGAGGTTAAAAGTCAGGGCTCTCCTGGCGATCACCCAGCCGCTCACATGGAAAATATTTGTTAAACGAGGAATGTTTTCTTGCCACTCGATCTCAGCATCCCAAAAGGAAAGGAATTCACGGCCAGGCGTTAACAGCTCTGCTGCGACTGCGTTGCACAGGATTTCCTCCGATCTATGGTTCGCAGGGTCACCATCAGACACACCAGAATGACCTAACCAGATATGAGACAGCTCATGAGCTAAAGTGAACAGCCTTGCCTCGGGGCAATCGGCGGTGTTGATAAAAATGACGGGTGCCAATTTGTCGCTGATTGCGAAGCCTCGAAATTCTTCAACAAGCAATGGCCTGCTCGTATTGTTGTTGACAACGCTATTGCGCATCACAAGTATCCCGGTGCTTTCAATGTTGCCGACTAAACTTTTAAAGTAGTCTTCAAAATCGCCGCGCTTGGGTATGTTGGATAAGCCTAAGACTGCACGAATGTCCGCAACGATTTCTTCGAAGCTGTCACTCACCGAAAACTTCCCGACAACGCTATTTTCTGTGATGCCTTGGCTGATCAGGTAGTCGCGATACCATTCCTGTCGTTCCGCCGCCCACCTGATGGTGTCCATGAGGGCGAGACTGTATCTGCGGCTACGCCTGCCATTCATCGTTCTGAGATCCGGCAGAGAAGGGTTTTCCTCCGGCGGCTGAGGCAGGTAAAGGTACCCAAACGGGATGTACGTCTGCCGGGCGTAATTCATGGCCTGGTTGAAGGAGGGCCTTTTCGTGCCTTGCTCCCACGCCAACACGTTGTCTTCCTGCGTACCCAGACTTTTGGCCAGGGCGCTCGTGCTCAGGGAGGCACGCTCCCTCGCCCATCGCAGCAGGTCCGGATTAATCAGCGCTTCCATGTGTGATTCCATTTGGGTGTCATAACCGTTTCCGCAAAATGCCCCTACACAGCCAATTCAAACGATAGCCGTATCTGACTACAAGGGCGGGGGGCTGTCTCGGGTATTTGGTCGCCAAACGTTACGTATCTGAGAGCCCCACTAACTCGGGGTCCGTGTCCTAGGCGCAAGCCACATCATTGATCCCTGCAGTAGACCGAGGATGAAAGCCCTCACGCCGGTTCCCCAATGCACCACCACTGAACGGCGACCTCATCGTCTGCTTGAGTGACGTCATGCCCATGCTCGATGAAATTCGCTGGCGTGTGCAACGCAAGATCGTGGCTGATCCGATCTGGCTTGAGGGCGTTGGTTTTACCGAGAAAACCCATGTAATAGTCCCGGTCATAGAAGAGGGTGACCTCGCTCTGATGGACCCATGGCCACGTCAGCAGGCAAGCGACCCGATAGTAACCCTGTGAGTGGTCAGCCGCGTTGGACAGGTGGCTAGCGGCTTCGAGCAGTTGCTGGATACAGAAGGCTTGAACTTCGATCCTGGCTTGAGGGCCTTCAACAAGAGCCTCATGCACCGGAATCTTCCAATGTGTGTAGCGCTCCATGCGCCCGGATCGCGGATAAAACTCGTCGCGAAAACTGGCAGCCCAACGTTCCAAAGCGCGAAGACGGCGGGGAATGCCTCTGAGTTTTTTGTTGCTGAGAGCGATTTGCCGCATTGATACATCCTTGCGATACCGAAAAAACATTCGTTGTTGTCTGCTGGCGCTGAATGTCCCTTCAGTGCACCAGAGCCGGTGATATTGCAGGTGGGAAGGGCAGCCATCAAAGAGGAAACCGTTGCGATATCTTTCCGTGGCGCACACATCTTGCGCTACCGGCCAGTGGGCTCATTCCTCGCTGAGAGGTACGCAACAGCCGCAGCAATCTGTCAGGTTATTTGCCACATCAGGATCCAATGACAGGAGGTCATCTTGGCTAAGCCAGCCGCGCGTAAAACCGACCCTTCAAGTTGCCCGCTACCGGGGCACGGCACCAATCCCATCGCGACAGGATCGCCAGACGTTTTCTTCGATGGGCTCTCAGCTGCACGCCAAGGTGATACCTGTACGTGTGGCAGTGCATTGTCCTCTGGTCTGTCCTCCACTGTTTTCATCAATGGCAAGAATGCCGCGACGATTGATACAGGCGGAACCCACGGCAGTGTTGTCATTGGTGGTTCCGGGACGGTGATAATTGGTGATTCTCATACAGCCTGCCCATTTTTTCCCCCAGTGCCTCTCGTTCTTGGCGCTAGCTGGATCGGCTTCAAAATCCCTGCCACCGAAAGTTACGAAGGGTTATCGTGCACGGCGCATTTTGAGGACGGATCAACCCTTCCAGGCGTATTTAACAGGGACAACGCTGTTAAATTTAATAGCCCCTCAGGGAAAGTTTGTTTGATGCTCAAGTTCGAGGAGGGATCGACTACCGCCACCTCGACTCTTACAGAAAGCCTTTTGAATAAAATATTGGGATAAGGAGCATCCTATGACCGAGCCGTACCTTGTCACCGGTAGCTATGTCATTCAACGTGAGCACGCGTTGATGGACTCTCCGCTCGACAGAGCACTGGAATTGATGGAGGGGACAGCACTCAGATTTTCGCTGGATGCTATCTCAGACGAAAAGGTCCGAGCCAGCTACATGAAAAATATCAAGCGCATGTCTCAGCAGACATTGGCAGACGTCAAGGCAGGAATAATTACTGCACATGAAGGCGTACAGTTCAGTCATGAATTGAGAAACAAGATCATGATGGAACATCGCAAATTCACATCCGCTCAAGGCCTGGCTATCGTCCAAAAAAAGAAGCCCGACGGCAGGACGCTTGACTCACTGTTCGATCGCTACTCCGAGCGCCTCTTTAAAAAGAAATACAACAGCCTTTCGCCAACAGAACAAACCAAAATCCACTACACAATCCTGGAAGCGGCCGGTCGGGACGATGCCTCGTTCACGAAAGGCACCCAAAAAATGCGCATGATGGGGAAGCTCGGAATTCTAGTCACCGCCGCCCTTGCGACCTATCAAATCCTGAATGCTGATAACAAGCCGAAGGAAACCGCGCGGCAGGGCATCATAGTGGGCAGTGGTGCAGTGGGAGGTTTGCTCGCGGGGCTTGGCGTGAGCGCTCTCTGTGGTCCGGGTGCTCCCATTTGTGCAATTGCTGTTGTTTTGGTGGGAAGCATTGCAGGGGGTGTGGCTGGTGAAGCAGTCGCCCATTCTCTCGATGAGGAGCTAGAGGAGTTTTCGCATTGGGATATCTTTTGAGTCGATCCGAACTGACCAAAATCAGAGCCGCACTCTCGGATCCGTTCAATGACTCGCCGGTCGATTACGACTACATAGCAGAGCAGGTGAAGGGTGTTGATCGTCAGACGCTACACGAAATTCTTTACTCAGAAGTCGCGCCTGTTTGCTTTACCAATATTGAATCGGCCGTCCCATCGGTCTGGACAGGTTTCGATCCTGACTCGCTCAACGCCATGATTGAAGAAAGACTTGCAGCCAGGGAAAACAATTGGTTTCGCAGGCAGTTCGATAAGCTGCTTGTTCGCTGGCTGAGTTATCACTACGGGTATGTCTGGAAGGAAATCGTCAGCCGTCTCTAGCATCTAGCTTCGTAAGCCTGAGCCTAGTCATCGAGCTGCGTGCCTACCTCAGTAACAAAAGTCCCCGAAATATTCCGGGCTGACAACAGCTACCTATTCACCGCAGCCTCTGTAGGAGCGAGTTCGCTCGCGAAAAACGACAGCCAACCACCATTCCCGCAGAATGGCCGTAGTCTTCGCGAGCGAGTGCCTGCATAGTTACAAAACGCCTGGCAGAGTCCCGCCCTTTTGCTTGCTACCCCTCAGCCATCCCCTCAGCCCGCTTATTTGCCAACTCGTTATCTCGATCCCGAGTCAGCACCTTCGCTACATCATCCACCACCGCCTTACTCATCGCCGTCAAATAATGCGCGGCCCAGGCGTGGTAATCCGTGTCCTTGGCATAAGCCGCATCCTTGGTCAGCGCCTTGGCGAGGAAGAGGAAGTCAGAAGCCATGGCCAACGCATCGCCGACGGGCACGTTACGGGTGACATGGAAAAGCGCTTGATCGCCGCAGTAGATGGCGGGGGTGAGGCCGATGGTTGTGAGTTCGGGTTGATTGGTCATTGGCCACCTCCGATGAGGGAGAGGTGGTGGGGGAGGGTGTTACGCGATTGGGGATTGTGTAGAGGGAAAAGCCAAATTTCGTACGGATTTGTTCTGTTCATGGTCAACGTCCTTGATTTGAGGAGCTGCCACGAGCCTTCTCACGGGCTTGGGTGACAGCCGTGCGCGGGGTGAGAAACCGGCAATCAAGGCAACCGGTAGACCCGAAGGTCTCCCACGCACAGCCGCCATAAAGCCATATCGCAGGCGAAAAAAAACGCCACGACAGGTTTTGGGGCGCTTTGCGCCTTGATTGTTTCGGGCTCTCACACCCGGTCGCTGAATTGGCAGCGACTTTGGGAGATTATCGTGCAGATTCCGTTCCTGCAACCTTCGAAGGCTTCGATCCCAAGACCCCAAGACGAAAAAATGTGCTGCACCCTTTTTGGCAAGAGCAGCCACTACACTCAAAGGCCGTGATCGGCCGAGGCTGTGTAAAAACGTTTTTCAGTGCGACAGGTACTCAAAACCGGATTGAAAATCGCGCTTCTACGCGAAATCTACATCTGCTGACGTGCCGATAAATTTCAGATTTAACGTAGACGCGCACACTTCAATTTTGGCGAAGCGTTTTTACACACTCTGGGCCAGGAGCGGACGGTGACGATTGGCAAAGCTGGGCCAAAAGCGGCCGCTGACAACTTTCTACTTAAACATGTGCTACTCGCTTATGTGTTCTCGCCGTTTCAACTATGAATACTTAAGTAGAGATCGACACCGATGATTTACGCTCCGGAACGGGCATGCCGCGTACGTCTATCCATGGTCGTGCCAGCACGCATGTCTACGCAGCTGGCTCAAGTGAAACCTCTGCGCCAGTAGGGCACAGAGGGGATCAGAATGGACTAGAACTGAGCATCCTCCAGCAAGTTGAGCGCCGTGCTGGCGGCCTTCGAGAAACAACTCGAATATGCGGCGTGCTTGATAGGCGCTGCGCAAGAGCTAACTCAACTCAGACTGAACGCTGAGCGATTGTCAGCAATATTCCGAAGCTCACGAGTAGGCCTCCAAAAACTCGGTCAATCCATTGTCTTGCAGCCAACAATTTCTCGCGCACCATCCCGGCCGAGAAGCACAGCGCGATGAGACTGAACCACACCGCGTGCGCCCCAGCGATGGAAAGTCCATATGCAATTTGCACTGTCAAGGCAGTGTCCGGTCGTACTACACCCATGAACAGACTAACGATGAAAATCGATGTTTTCGGATTCAACGCGTTCGTGAGAAATCCCGTACGCAGAGCTGCAAAATCTGATATGGCCGGTGGCGGTGCGTCTAGCGGTTCAATAGCCGGCTTAGAACGAAGCATTTTGATGCCTAGGTAGACGAGATACGCAGCTCCAGCCAGCTTCAGCGCATTGAACAACCAAGGCGATTGTTGAAGCACTAACCCTAGTCCGAGCAGTGTATAGCAGACGTGGACAAGCACCCCCAAACCAATTCCCACAGCTGTGAGGACGCCCGCCCGTCGAGACAGTAGCAATCCGTTGCGAGAAACCATGGCGAAATCCGGCCCAGGACTGATACATGCGAGAATTGTAATGGTGATTACTACTATCCATTCGCTCATGCGGCACCCTTCGAATTATTGGTGGTATAAAGCGATTTTTACAGATCATACGCACTGGCAATAACGATGATTTCTGACGGTAATAGTGACTACAACTCATCAACCTCCGAGACACGCACGCCTTCTCTGCTCGCGTTGCGTTGCTTCGAATCAGCCGGACGGTTCGAAAACTTCGCCCGTGCGGCTGACGAACTGCATCTGACACCAGGTGCGATAAGCCGAGCAGTGCGCTTGCTTGAAGAGGATCTGGGGGTAGACCTGTTCGAGCGGCGTAGCCGAAGGGTTTTTTTAACGGACGCCGGAAGACGCCTGGCGAAAGCAGTTAGTGAAGGGCTTGGATTGATGAACCAGGCAGTTCGCGAGATACGCACCGACGCCCGTCGTGCTCGTCAGCTTGTCCTGTCCTGCGAGCCAACGCTGTTAATGCGATGGCTGATCCCTCGTTGGAGCGACTTCCAAGCACATCATCAAGGGATAGACATTCATTTAGTGGCCGGCGGCGGCATCTTTTCATTCGACCATGGCATAGATTTAGCCATTCGGCGGGACGATTTTCCTCGCCCCCCCGGTTATCATGCTGAGACCCTATTCCCAGAGAAGATCGGCCCTGTCTGCCGGCCAGAAAAGGCAGATCAGTGGTTCGGCAAAAGCAGGAAATGTCTGCGCTCCACAGCCCCGCTGCTTCAGACTACTAGCCGACCTACGGCTTGGCAGGAGTGGGCTAATGCAAAAGGACTGCCCGTTCCTGCCACGGAGATGCAATCTTTTGAGCACTTTTATTTCAGCATCCAAGCGGCTGTCGCAGGCCTCGGGGTAGCAATTGGCCCATGGCACTTAGTGCGCGACGATATCCAGAGCGGCGTGTTAGTCGCGCCATTAGGATTTGTTGAAGACGGCTCACGCTACTGCCTGTTGTCTCCCTCAGCCCCTAAGCCAGGCAGCTTGGAAATGGATTTACTTAATTGGTTGCAGGCAGTGGGCTGAGGCTTGTCGATCTTCAGTTTCATCCACTACAAACCAGACCAGTCAGGCTGCGGGCCTTTCTAACGAACAGCCCGCCTCACTTGAACAAGAAAAACACGAAGTCCGGTCACGCATAGAGTGAACGCATAGAGCCGAGGTAGAGCAACGCACGTTGCTGCTTCAGGGCTATGAACTGTTTTTCGTGAAACCGAGTCCGTCGCCACGGCTGGATAAACGAGGAGAAAATGCTTGGAGTTCTGATGGTATAGAACCGCGCAGTGGCTCGATTGAGGCTTATCGTGGGGCAGAAATCCGATTGCTGCATTTCGCGACGGGCAGTAGACGACCCAAAGCGGCCCTTCGCGACGTATATTTCATGGGTAGAGTTAGCAGGGGGAAGAGCGTCTAAGGCTAGGGGGATACAGAGGAGTTGGCGAACTGCGGGCATCGGATTGCTCCTACATGTGTTGAGCGAGCTTCCGGACGGAACCCAAAGGCATCACTAAGCCAACAGGTCAGAAACTCCTATCAGCTGTGTGGTGCTTGGGAGTGAATCGAAGGCTACCTATTACTCAAGAATTTATTTAGAACTTCATCAATTTTAGTAATTGTTTGGACCGCAATATCAATCGCTTCAGTTGGCGTAACGTGCTCAGCGATGAGAATTCTTCTTCGGTCAGATGTCTGTCGCTTGCTGAGGCCACTGAATGTTGCTTCGAAACTAGAACGCAATTCAGCCTCGTCACATGAAAGAGGGTTGAATTCATTTTTTAGCCACACCAATTTGATCGTGAACTTTGGGGCTGATGGAGTTGATACCCTGGCAACTCGATATACGTCGAGGTATATTGGCCAACTTTCATCACGCTGGAAGTTTTCGATTTTGGAAGATGTCAGAGCGACCCAATAACTCCCTTCTTCGATAAATTCCGCTGCTAAACTAGGCGCAGCCTTGGCAAGCTTCTGCGCAAGGCTTGTTACTCCTCTAATTTTGATTAGCTTCTCGCAGACAGGTTTGTGCTGAGAGAAAAATATCATCAGTTCCCCGAGCGTCCCTTGGAGAGTAGAGGGTTCCCATGTTTCCATTGGAATGCGTTTAAGCTCACGCATGCTTTCGATAACTACTGGGTAAGAAAGCGCAATATCTGCCAGCAAATCTGACTGCGCCTTGCTCGCTGGGCTTTCCCAATTGGTTACACTTTGGCAATAAGTGGCTAATAGCTGCGCGGATTGGTTTCCTCGGTTTAGACTGTGCCGGGCTCGATTTGCTGAAGGTTCAAGCCACTGATAATCAAGTAAGCACCAGCGATTGCCAAGGGATAATAAATGGGTTTCAGAGTACGACTCAAGATCTTTGTCAATGACTACAAATGCGAGGTCGTAGTCTGAAAAAACCCTACGAGCGGCTAATTCGGTTTTTACCGACTTTACATATCGCTCTAGCTGCCCAGCGTCTAGCGTAGCTTTTACTTTGTTTTCAATGGCTATGAGAATTTTGTTCCTTGGGTCTACTAAGAACAGATCCAGCCTGCCATTGCTAGAGCCGTCATTAATCTTTATTTTAAATTCTCGCGTTACAAAAGCAGCGCCGAAACTTGTTGTGCGTATTCTGCCTAGCGTCCACTTTTCAAAAAATTTCTTGTTGTCAAACTTGCAGTTGTCACTTGCCTCAAATGCAGCCTCGAGAAAATCCTTGATAACTGAATCGCCTTGAGCATGCCCTTCGTTGGGGTTCATGCACCACGCCAATACGCTTGAATTTTGGTTTTCATTTAAACTTACCACATCAAACACGTTATCGGCTGTTTTGTTAAGCTCGATAAGCTCCAGTAACTTTGGGTCACTTAAGAAGCTGTAAAGATCGTCAGATTTCATCAACCGTATCTCAGAAGGTGTAGTTTTATATTTCGCAGACTTTATCTGCTTTTAGTGCGCAGTGCATCATCCTCGGACGATGTGTCTTAGATTTGAGCTGTTTTAGTGACAGCTAATGGCCAATTTGCACCTGTCGTGACCGACAGTTGTGTTAAAAAAGTCGGTCCTTCTAGACTGCCCGCATATTGACTGCTGAAAACGCCTTTTTTGTGCGCTGCTATGCGAAACCTGAACCCAGGTACCTCTGCTCAAAGTAAAAATTTCAATCTCAAGCGCATACTTTTCTGCCGTGGAAACCATGGCCGACTTTTTCAACAGAATCGACCCAAAGCTGCCAGTCTAATTCAGATACGGTCCCCGGCAGAATTTGGGTCTTGTTAGCTTTACTAGGGATCAGCTCTGTAACTTCTCTTTAAATGCTTTTGCAACATCATCTCCAGTTAGTTTCTTGTCAGGGTCGTCTTTAAGGAGACCGTACAAAGTTGCAACGTAAGCTTCACCGAATGTGGTTGTAATCGTAGCTGCAACGGTTGCCGATATAGCCGCTCCAGCGGCACTTCCCAAGCCGGGAAAGAATTTAAGTAATGCGCCTACGGCCGCTCGACCACCAAAACTTCCCGCCACAGCAGTGAATGTCCCACTAACTAAAGCCCCTAAAAACGCTTTGTTTGCATCCAAACCGAACGCCAAGCTAATTCCAGCCAGCATTCCTATTTGGATTGGAATAATTCCGATTGCATCTGAAAATGGAATAGGAACGGCGGCGATCCCCGCTGCACTAACGGCAGCTGCGGCAACAATTTTGTGTGATTGATTAAGTTTGTGATCTAGCTTTATCTGCTGGGCCGCCGCGAATGCCTTTTTTTGCCCTTCTGGAATTACCTCCATGGTTATATCAATTAAATCTTCCAGTCCATGAATGGGGATTTTTATACCACCATCGAGCACTAACTCTACCGAGTTGACTCGAATAACATTTCTTGCGAATGGAAATAAATTTTCAACAATACTTTTAAAACCTTGGTCGGACGTGGCTGTAGTTATGACAATGATAACTGGCATTACTTCGGACAGATGTTTTGCCAAGGATATTTCAGCTTCTTCAACCCGTCGAGCCCCCTCGGCAATGCAGATCCATGCAGCATGTATATGCTGCTGATGGTCAGTATTGCAATTGGTGGATCTTATGAATATCATTAAATCTTTAAGAATGGGGTCGTAATCCTTTACCTCAAGCCCTTTAGTATCATAAATGGCAACCGGAACTCCCTCCTTAGTTATTTTTTTTGTGTGTTGAGTTACAGGGCGCCCTTGTCCGGTGGCAGCCATGCGGCCTTGAAACACTGTGTTGATCAAGGTGCTTTTTCCGACGCCCGTTTTGCCAGCAATTAAAATATTTGCAATCCCCCTTTTTTTTAAAGCTTCATCGTAAGCGTCTGACACGGTTCTGTTTAGATCAAAGCTGCTATTCATTTTTATATTTCCTGTTTTTCTAGATTATCGCGCCAAAAAGGGGACAGACTTATTTTTCTAAAATCGCGCATATGGCTTAGCGCGATTATGGTTTCACTTTCGCCTATAACTCTTCCGCCTTCCCGGTGTCAGGCAATAGTCCCTATCACGAGGTCCGGTGCAAAAGCACGCACATTCACTAAAAGAGTAAGCAAAGCGCTGAAGGGAGGAGGTGGCCTGTTCACGAGAGTCGCCTGAGATGCCGAGGTAGGCCACGCAACTGCGCTTCGATCCACTGATTGGGCGGTAATTGAAGAGAAAAAGATCCTCATCGCAACGCGCGATACCACCCGTACTGCCAGAATAAGGCGTGCTGCTGGCGTACGCCTGCTGGGATAGCGCAGCGAGCGCCAGAGCGAGGAGGCAAAGTAGGGGGAGCGATACGGGCACTTCGAGCATCCTTGCGAGTGATGGCGCGATGCTATCTCTCAAGACTGTCCTTGGACAAGGAATTTGCCTAGAGCTTTTACCTTCGTTGGATGTTCCGGTCAGTGCCGCTATAGCTGCGGACCCGGTCGGAGGCAAAGGTTTGCGGTTCTCAGGCGAGGTAGGCCTCGAAGCTGACGCGCTCGAACGGCAGCTATTGGCCCAGAGTGTGTAAAAACGCTTCGCCAAAATTGAAGTGTGCGCGTCTACGTTAAATCTAAAATTTATCGGCACGTCAGCAGATGTAGATTTCGCGTAGAAGCGCAATTTTCAATCCGGTTTTGAGTACCTGTCGCACTGAAAAACGTTTTTACACAGCCTCGGCTGGAAGCGGACGTTGTTAACTTTGGTCGAAAGTTAAAAACTGGGGAGAGGGGGCTTGGAAAAGGGATAAGGTAGCCAGCGGCGATCTGCCTATTGGGCGTCCCCACTTTTGAGGCTGCATGCCTTCCTTCATTGAATGTCTTTCAGATAATCCTTGAGCGCGATTAGCGGCTCTTCAAGCTGCTCCATCGCCCGCGCATTGCTGAAATCATCTGCCAACCTGTGCAACTCACGCCCCAGTGGCGTATCAACACCGCCTAAAGCTTCCATCGCCAAACCCACACAGTGCGCCACTCTGAACTGGATCGCGTCGACATCGCCCCTGCGCACTAGCAAGCCGAATACCTCCCGTTCATAGTCGCTCATGATTGGATCGTCCCGCAAAATCGGACTTCCACCTTCCGTCTCATAAGCCAGCTTGAGGGCGAAAAGGGCAACGGTTTCCAGTGGCAATTCCATTGTGTGAATCCTTGATTCGTAAGCCGAGCGGTTTCGGATTGTGGCGTTGAAAAGCAAGATCAAAAGATCGCAGCCTACGGCAGCTCCTAGAGGCTGGCGGGGTGCCAATCACTTTATCGCAGGCGAAAAAAAAGGCCTTGCAAAGCAAGACCTTTCTTAATTTTGGTGCCCCGAGGGAGACTCGAACTCCCACTCCTTTCGAAAACGGATTTTGAATCCGCCGCGTCTACCAATTCCGCCATCAGGGCTCAATGGCGGCGAAGTATAGAGATGAGATAACCGTCGGTCAATCAGGTACATGGAGAATTTTCACTATTTCCGCTAGACTTCCGGGCCCTGCTAGACGAACCCCATCATGCGCGTTGCTGACTTTACTTTCGAACTCCCTGATTCGCTGATTGCTCGCCACCCTTTGGCCGAGCGTCGCAACAGTCGCCTGTTGACCCTTGATGGGGTCAGCGGCGCCCTGGCACACCGTCAATTCACTGATTTGCTTGAGCATTTGCGCCCGGGCGATTTGATGGTGTTCAACAATACCCGGGTGATTCCGGCGCGGCTGTTTGGCCAGAAGGCTTCCGGCGGCAAGCTGGAAATTCTGGTGGAGCGGGTGCTGGACAGCCATCGCGTGCTGGCCCATGTACGCTCCAGCAAGTCGCCGAAACCGGGTTCGAAGATCCTCATCGACGGCGGTGGCGAGGCCGAGATGCTGGCGCGTCACGATGCGTTGTTCGAGCTGGGGTTTAGCGAAGAGGTGTTGCCGCTGCTCGACCGCGTCGGGCACATGCCGTTGCCTCCTTATATAGACCGCCCGGATGAAGGCTCGGACCGCGAGCGTTATCAGACGGTGTACGCCGAGCGCCTGGGCGCGGTGGCGGCGCCGACGGCGGGGCTGCATTTCGATCAGCCGCTGATGGAGGCGATTGCCGCCAAGGGCGTCGAGACGGCGTTCGTGACCTTGCACGTGGGCGCGGGTACGTTCCAGCCGGTGCGGGTCGAGAAGATCGAAGATCACCACATGCACACCGAGTGGCTGGAAGTCGGCCAGGACGTGGTCGATGCCGTCGCCGCTTGCCGTGCTCGCGGTGGTCGCGTGGTGGCCGTGGGGACCACCAGCGTGCGTTCCCTGGAAAGTGCCGCGCGCGATGGCGTGCTCAAGCCGTTCAGTGGCGACACGGACATCTTTATCTACCCGGGCCGGCCGTTTCATGTGGTCGATGCCCTGGTCACCAACTTTCATTTGCCCGAATCCACGCTGTTGATGCTGGTTTCGGCGTTCGCCGGTTATCCCGAAGCCATGGCCGCTTATAAAGCCGCCGTGGAGCATGAGTACCGCTTTTTCAGCTACGGTGATGCGATGTTTATCACCCGTAACCCCGCACCACGTGGCCCTGAGGACAAAGAATGAGTCGCCAAAGTCGTATGTCGTTTGAGTTGCTTGCTACCGACGGCAAGGCTCGTCGCGGTCGTTTGACCTTCCCGCGCGGTACCGTCGAGACCCCGGCCTTCATGCCGGTGGGCACGTACGGCACCGTCAAGGGCATGCTGCCGCGGGATATCGTCGCGACCGGCGCGGAAATCATTCTGGGCAACACCTTCCACTTGTGGCTGCGCCCGGGCACCGAAGTGATCAAGAAGCACGGCGACCTGCACGATTTCATGCAGTGGAAAGGCCCGATTCTGACCGACTCCGGCGGTTTCCAGGTGTTCAGCCTGGGCGCGATGCGCAAGATCAAGGAGGAGGGCGTGACCTTCGCCTCTCCGGTGGATGGCGCCAAAGTGTTCATGGGGCCGGAAGAGTCGATGCAGGTCCAGCGTGACCTGGGCTCGGACATCGTGATGATTTTCGACGAATGCACGCCGTACCCGGCCGATGAAGATGTTGCTCGTGTGTCGATGGAGCTGTCGTTGCGCTGGGCCAAGCGTTCGAAAGAAGCCCACGGCGACAACACGGCGGCGCTGTTCGGCATCGTTCAGGGTGGCATGCACCAGGATTTGCGCATGCGTTCGCTGGAAGGCCTCGACCAGATCGGTTTCGATGGCCTGGCCATCGGCGGCTTGTCTGTAGGCGAGCCGAAGCACGAGATGATCAAGGTGCTGGATTACCTGCCGGGCCAGATGCCGGCTGACAAACCTCGTTACCTTATGGGCGTTGGCAAACCGGAAGATCTGGTTGAGGGTGTGCGCCGCGGTGTGGACATGTTCGATTGCGTGATGCCAACCCGTAATGCCCGCAATGGGCATCTGTTCATTGATACTGGTGTGCTGAAGATCCGTAACGCGTTCCATCGCCATGATGATTCGCCGCTCGATCCGACCTGCGATTGCTATACCTGCCAGAACTTCTCCCGCGCTTATCTGCATCACCTGGACAAGTGCGGCGAAATGCTGGGAAGCATGCTCAATACCATCCATAACTTGCGTCATTATCAAGTGCTTATGGCTGGTTTGCGCGAGGCTATTCAACAGGGTACATTGGCCGCCTTTGTCGATGCCTTCTACGCCAAACGCGGGTTACCTGTTCCGCCTTTGGACTGAGTTTTCTGACCCCAAGATTCAACATTTGCAACTGGAGTGCTAAATGAGCTTTTTTATCTCGAATGCCATGGCTGACGCTGCTGCACCGGCCGCTGCCGGCCCTATGGGTGGCGGTTTTGAGTGGATTTTCCTTGTCGGTTTCCTGGTCATCTTCTATCTGATGATCTGGCGTCCACAGGCCAAGCGCGCCAAAGAGCAGAAGAACCTGCTGAGCAGCCTGCAGAAAGGCGACGAAGTTGTGACCACCGGCGGCATCGCCGGCAAGATCACTAAAGTGGCTGATGATTTCGTGGTTCTGGAAGTTTCCGACACCGTCGAAATGAAGTTCCAGAAAGGCGCTATTGCCGCCACGCTGCCAAAAGGCACGCTGAAAGCGATCTAAGTTTCAACTTCTACTCAATCGACGGGGCGCGCAAGGCGCCCCGCGTCATAAGCGGGCGGCGTGATGCTGAACAAATACCCTCTGTGGAAATACATTCTGATCCTGGCGGTGCTGGCGGTCGGTCTGATTTATTCCGCTCCCAATTTATATCCTGATGACCCGGCCATTCAGGTCAGCGGCGCAAGCACTGCGCTGCAAGTCAATCAGGCTGATCTGGACCGTGTGAGCGCTGCGCTCAAGGAGTCCGGGATCAACGTCAAGGCAGCCACGCTGGCGGCCAACGGCAAGGGCGGTCTGATTCGTCTGACCAAGGCTGAAGACCAGCTGCCGGCCAAAGACGTCGTGCGCAAGGCATTGGGTGATGACTACGTCGTTGCACTGAACCTGGCACAAACCACTCCGCAGTGGCTGCGCAGCCTCGGCGCGCACCCGATGAAGCTGGGTCTGGACTTGTCCGGTGGTGTGCACTTCCTGCTGGAAGTGGACATGGACAAAGCCCTCGACGCACGCTTGAAAGTGTACGAAGGCGATGTAAAGAGCCTGTTGCGTAAAGAGAAACTGCGCTATCGCAGCCTGCCGCAACTCAACGGTGCCATCCAGCTGGGCTTCGCTGATGAAGCTTCCCGCGAACAGGCCCGCGCACTGATCCGCAAGAACTTCAACGATTTCGACATTGTGCCGGCCGACCTGAATGGTCAGGCGGTGCTGCGTCTGGCGATGACCCCGGCCAAGCTGGCGGAAATCCGCGAATACTCCATCAAGCAGAACTTGACCACGGTCCGTAACCGCGTCAACGAGCTGGGTGTTGCCGAACCGATCGTTCAGCGTCAGGGCGCCAACCGCATCGTGGTTGAGCTGCCGGGCGTGCAGGACACCGCAGAAGCCAAGCGTATCCTCGGCAAGACGGCCAACCTTGAGTTCCGTCTGGCTGCTGAGCCTGGCGCTTCGAAAGCCACTTCCGAAACCTTCGAGTTCCGCGAAGGCAACCGTCCTCCGGCACAGATCGAGCGTGGCCTGATCATCACTGGTGACCAGGTAACTGACGCCAAGGCTGGCTTCGGCGAGCACGGCACGCCAGAGGTGAACATCCGTCTGGATGGTCACGGTGGCGAGCTGATGAGCCGCGCAACGCGTAGCAACGTCGGTCGCAGCATGGCGGTGATCTTCATCGAGCAGCGTCCGGTTACCACTTACGTCAAGCAAGTGGTTAACGGCGTCGAGAAAGACGTACCGGTTCAAACCTTCAAGGAAGAGAAGAAGATCATCAGCCTCGCGACCATTCAGTCGCCGCTGGGTGCTCAATTCCGCATCACTGGCCTGAACGGTCAGGGCGAGTCGTCCGAACTGGCGCTGTTGCTGCGTGCCGGTGGTCTGGCTGCACCGATGTACTTCGCTGAAGAGCGCACAATTGGCCCAAGCCTGGGTGCCGACAACATCGTCAAGGGTATCGATGCATCGCTGTGGGGCATGCTGTTTGTCTCGCTGTTCATCATCGCCATCTACCGCTTCTTCGGCATCATTGCCACCGTCGCGCTGGCGGTGAACATGGTGTTGCTGCTGGCCCTGATGTCGCTGCTGGGTGCGACGCTGACCCTGCCGGGTATCGCCGGTATCGTGTTGACCATGGGTATGGCGGTCGACGCCAACGTCCTGATCTTCTCGCGGATTCGTGAAGAGATCGCCGCGGGCATGACCGTACAACGGGCAATCAACGAAGGCTTCGGCCGGGCATTCACCGCGATTCTCGACGCCAACCTGACAACGTTGTTGGTCGGCGGGATTCTCTTTGCGATGGGCACAGGTCCAGTCAAAGGCTTCGCAGTGACCATGTCCCTCGGGATCTTTACCTCGATGTTCACGGCCATCATGGTGACCCGCGCGATGGTCAACCTGATCTTCGGCGGTCGTGACTTCAAGAAGTTGTGGATTTAAGGGGCTGCCATGTTACGTACAATCAACTTCATGGGCGTTCGCAACTTCGCGTTCGGCGTCACATTGTTCCTCACGGCATTGGCATTGTTCAGCGTCGCCACCAAGGGCATGAACTGGGGCCTGGACTTCACCGGCGGTACGCTCATCGAGCTGACCTACGAGCGTCCGGCCGACGTCACCAAGGTGCGTGAGCAACTGGTTACTTCGGGTTATCACGAGGCGATCGTGCAGAGCTTCGGTGCAACTACCGATTTGCTGGTGCGCATGCCGGGTGAAGACCCGCAGCTGGGCCATCAAGTGGCTGAAGCGCTGCTGAAAGTCGGCGGCGACAACCCGGCGACGGTCAAGCGCGTCGAGTTCGTCGGCCCGCAGGTCGGTGAAGAGCTGCGCGACCAGGGCGGCCTCGGCATGCTGATGGCGCTGGGCGGCATCCTGATCTACCTGGCTTTCCGCTTTCAGTGGAAGTTTGCGGTCGGTGCCATCGTTTCGCTGATCCACGACGTGATCGTGACCATCGGCATCCTGTCGTTCTTCCAGATCACCTTCGACCTGACGGTATTGGCGGCGGTGCTGGCGATCATCGGTTACTCGCTCAACGACACCATCGTGGTATTCGACCGGGTTCGTGAGAACTTCCGGGTGCTGCGCAAGGCCAGCCTGATCGAGAACATCAACATCTCGACCACGCAAACCCTGCTGCGGACCATGGCGACGTCGATCTCCACCTTGCTGGCGATCGCGGCCCTGCTGTTCTTCGGCGGCGACAACCTGTTCGGCTTCTCCATCGCCCTGTTTATCGGTGTTCTGGCGGGTACTTACTCGTCGATCTACATCGCCAACGTGGTGTTGATCTGGCTGAACCTGAGCACCGAAGACCTGATTGCTCCAGTGGCCACTGACAAGGAAATCGACGACCGTCCATAACGGCCATCGTTTCCCGGCTGTCAGCCCGAAAAAGGCGCGAGTTGAACTCGCGCCTTTTTTTGTGCTCCAAGGCTGGGAGAAGCGCGGACATGTTCCGCGGGTGATGGTCAGGAGGTTCATGTGAACAAGTCGTTGCTGGTTGGTGCGGTATTGGGTGCTGTCGGTGTGACTGCCGGGGGTGCTGTTGCCACCTACAGCCTGGTTAAAAGCGGCCCTGAGTATGCGCAAGTTCTAGCCGTTGAACCGGTCAAGACACAAATCAAGACGCCACGTGAAGTGTGCAAGGACGTCACGGTAACCCGGCAAGCGCCGGTGAAAGATCAACACCAGATCGCGGGTACGGTGGTAGGTGCACTGGCAGGTGGTCTGCTGGGTAACCAGATCGGCGGCGGCACCGGCAAGAAAATTGCCACGGTTGCGGGCGCGGTCGGTGGTGGTTACGCCGGCAACAAGGTTCAGGAAGGCATGCAGGAGCGTGACACCTACACCACGACTCAAACTCGCTGTAACACCGTGAATGACATCAGCGACAAGGTTGTGGGTTATGACGTTCGTTATTCGCTGGATGGCAAGGAAGGCAAGGTGCGGATGGACCGTGATCCGGGCAACCAGATTCCGGTCGATAAGGAAGGCAAGTTGATCCTGTCGCAGAATCAGCAGGGTCAATAAATCGCTCGGATTCAAAAAGAAGCACCCTTCGGGGTGCTTTTTTGTGCCCGGAATTCAAGCATCACCACAAATCCCCTGTGGGAGCGAGCCTGCTCGCGATAGTGGTGTGTCAGCCTCCATCAATGTTGAATGTGGCTCAGCCATCGCGAGCAGGCTCCCACATTTGGTTTGTGGTGTTCTTGAGGTTGGATTCCAGGCATAAAAAAAGCACCCCGAAGGGTGCTTTTTTGTGGCCGGTCGCTTAGCGCTTCAGCGAGGCCGGCAGGTGCGGCTGGATCGCCGTCAGCACTGCCTTGAAGCATTTGGTGTTACCGGCAACGATGTGGCCTTTCTCAAGGAAATCGTGACCGCCGGTGAAGTCGCTCACCAAACCGCCGGCTTCCTGGATCAGCAGGGCGCCTGCAGCCATGTCCCACTCGGACAGGCCCGACTCCCAGAATGCATCGAAACGGCCCGCTGCCACGTAAGCCAGGTCCAGGCTCGCTGCGCCAGCACGGCGGATGCCGGCGGTCTGGCCAACCAGGGCGCGGAACATGCCCAGGTAGTTGTCGAGGTTGTCCATCTGGTCGTCACGGAACGGGAAGCCGGTACCCAGCAGGGCGCCGTCGAGGCTGGTGCGACCGCTGACGCGCAGGCGACGACCGTTCAGTTGAGCGCCGCGACCACGGCTGGCGGTGAATTCTTCCTGGCGAACCGGGTCCAGGACAACAGCGTGTTCCAGGCGACCGCGGTATTTGCAGGCGATGCTGACAGCGAAGTGAGGAATGCCGCGCAGGAAGTTGGTAGTGCCGTCCAGCGGATCGATGATCCACAGGTATTCTTCGCCTTCGATCCCGGTGCCGGCGTGCATGCCGGTTTCTTCACCCATGATCGAGTGGTTCGGGTAAGCCTTGCGCAGCGCGTCGATGATTTTCTGTTCAGCGGCGCGGTCCACCTCGGATACATAATCCTTGGCGTCTTTTTCGTCGACCTTGATGGTATCCAGGCGCTCGATGGAGCGGAAGATCAATTCACTGGCGCTGCGGGCGGCGCGCAGCGCGATATTCAGCATGGGCTGCATGGATGTGTCACCTAAGGTTGTTAAAGAAAGCCGGGCATTCTATCAGAACTTTTCTACAGGTGAAGGTCGGTGTTCGCTTTCGTAGCTTAACGGTAGTCGGCGCTGTAAGATTCGGCTCCCCTTTATTGTGTTCGAGAACGCCTCCCGTGCTGCAAAACATTCGTGTCGTCCTGGTCAATACCAGCCACCCCGGCAATATCGGAGGGGCTGCGCGCGCCATGAAGAACATGGGCCTGTCGCGGCTGGTGCTGGTCGAACCACGGCTGTTCCCGCACCACGAGGCGGATGCCCGTGCCTCCGGCGCCGGGGACATCCTTGAAAACGCGCAAGTCGTCGCCACCTTGGAAGATGCGTTGGTTGGCTGCATTCTGGTGCTCGGTACCAGCGCCCGTGACCGACGCATTCCCTGGCCGCTGCTCGATCCACGCGAATGCGGGACGAAAGTGGTCGAGGAGGCGGGGCAGGGCGCCGAAATCGCTTTGGTCTTTGGTCGTGAAGATTCCGGCCTGACCAATGAAGAGCTGCAGCGATGTCATTATCACGTGCACATCCCATCAGACCCTGAGTTCAGCTCGCTGAACCTTGGGGCAGCGGTGCAGGTGTTGAGTTATGAAGTGCGCATGTCCTGGCTCGCGGCCCAAGGCCAGCCGAGCAAGGTCGAGAAGGAAGAAGTGGCCTCCGTCAAAAGCGCTGAACTGGCGACCATGGATGAGCTGGAGCGATTCTATGAACACCTGGAGCAAACCCTGGTGGCCATCGAATTCCTCGATCCGGAAAAGCCACGGCACTTGATGGCGCGCCTGCGTCGGTTGTACGGACGAAGCTCGGTCAGCCGGGCGGAAATGAATATATTGCGTGGCATCCTCACGGAAACCCAGAAAGCGGCCCGTGGCGAGCTTCTAAAGCGGAAGGATTAATGATGTTCGAGCGTTTGCGTGAAGATATCCAGAGTGTTTTCCATCGTGACCCGGCGGCGCGTAACGCTTTTGAAGTCCTGACTTGCTACCCGGGCATGCACGCCATCTGGATCCATCGTTTGTCCTCGATGTTGTGGCGAGCGGACCTGAAATGGCTGGCGCGACTGGTGTCGAACTTCGGTCGCTGGTTGACCGGGATCGAGATTCATCCGGGGGCCAAGGTGGGGCGTCGTTTCTTTATTGACCACGGCATGGGCATTGTCATCGGTGAGACCGCCGAGATCGGCAATGACGTCACCCTTTATCAGGGTGTGACGCTCGGTGGTACCAGCTGGAATAAAGGCAAGCGTCACCCGACGCTGGAAGATGGCGTTGTGGTGGGGGCGGGTGCCAAGGTGCTCGGCCCGTTCACCGTCGGAGCCGGGGCCAAGGTCGGTTCCAATGCTGTGGTGACCAAGGCTGTGCCGGCCGGTGCGACAGTGGTCGGTATTCCGGGGCGGATCATCGTCAAGTCCGATGAAGAGCAGGACGCCAAGCGCAAGGCCATGGCCGAGAAGATCGGTTTTGACGCTTACGGTGTCGGCGAAGACATGCCGGACCCGGTGGCTCGCGCCATCAATCAGTTGCTCGATCACTTGCAGGCGGTTGATGGGCGTCTGGAGGGGATGTGCGGGGCGCTGAAGGACCTGGGCAGTAATTATTGTGCGAAAGATCTGCCTGAGCTGCGCGAAGAAGACTTTGCGTGTGTGAAGGACAAGGATCAGAGCCAGGCCAGCTGATTCTCCGTAGGAGCTGCGAAGGCTGCGATCTGTTGATCTTGAAAAACAAAAGATCGCAGCCCCCGGCAGCTCCTGCAGGGGGTCGTATTCAGAAAGGTGCAGTACGCCGGCCGGTGTGCCATTAAGCCGCGGACCCTGCTATGATGCTGCCGCTCTTTTGCGGGTAAACCTGACTAAAGTACTAGGTCTTATAGTTGACTTAAATACTCGGGAATTGCATACTCGCCCCATTCCGAACTCCGTGGTAATTGTCCATGCGACTGACTACAAAAGGCCGATACGCCGTGACCGCCATGCTCGATCTGGCGTTGCACGCGCAGCACGGGCCGGTGTCCCTGGCCGATATCTCCGAGCGCCAAGGCATCTCCCTGTCCTACCTCGAACAGCTGTTCGCCAAATTGCGCCGCAGCAATCTGGTGTCCAGCGTCCGCGGTCCCGGTGGTGGCTATCAGCTGTCCCGCGACATGCAGGGCATCCAGGTCGCCCAGGTGATCGATGCGGTAAACGAATCGGTCGATGCGACCAAGTGCCAGGGCCAGGGCGATTGCCATCAAGGCGATACCTGCCTGACTCACCACTTGTGGTGCGACCTGAGCCTGCAGATTCACGAGTTTCTGAGCGGTATCAGCTTGGCTGATCTTGTCACTCGCCGTGAGGTACAAGAAGTAGCCCAGCGTCAGGACCAGCGCCGTTGCAACAGCAAGGCGCCACGCCTGGACAAGATTGAAGCGTCCGCCGTCGAATGACAGCCAAAGAGCTAGCGGCACGCCAGCCAGCCTGATTTAGGAGATAGTCCATGAAATTGCCGATTTACCTTGATTACTCTGCGACCACCCCGGTTGATCCGCGTGTTGCGCAAAAAATGAGTGAATGCCTGCTGGTCGACGGAAACTTCGGTAACCCGGCGTCCCGTTCCCACGTGTTCGGCTGGAAAGCTGAAGAGTCCGTCGAAAACGCTCGTCGTCAGGTCGCAGACCTGGTCAACGCCGACCCGCGTGAAATCGTCTGGACCTCCGGCGCCACCGAGTCCGACAACCTGGCAATCAAGGGTGCGGCGCATTTCTATGCGACCAAAGGCAAACACCTGATCACCACCAAGATTGAGCACAAGGCTGTCCTCGACACCATGCGCCAACTGGAGCGTGAAGGCTTCGAAGTGACCTACCTCGAGCCGCAGACCGATGGCCTGATTACGCCAGCGATGATCGAAGCAGCGCTGCGTGACGACACCATCCTGGTTTCGGTCATGCACGTGAACAACGAAATCGGCACCATCAACGACATCGCAGCCATCGGCGAACTGACCCGCTCCAAGGGCATCCTGTTCCACGTCGATGCCGCTCAGTCCACTGGCAAGGTCGAGATCGACCTGCAGAAACTGAAAGTCGACATGATGTCGTTCTCCGCCCACAAGACCTACGGCCCTAAAGGCATCGGCGCGCTGTACGTCAGCCGCAAGCCGCGTGTGCGCATCGAAGCGACCATGCACGGCGGCGGTCACGAGCGCGGCATGCGCTCCGGCACCCTGGCGACCCACCAGATCGTCGGCATGGGCGAAGCCTTCCGCGTAGCCAAGGAAGACATGGCTGCCGAGAACGTACGCATCAAAGCCCTGAGCGACCGTTTCTTCAAGCAGGTCGAAGACCTGGAAGAGCTGTACGTCAACGGCAGCATGACCGCCCGCGTTCCGCACAACCTGAACCTGAGCTTCAACTACGTTGAAGGCGAGTCGCTGATCATGGCGCTCAAGGATCTGGCGGTTTCGTCCGGTTCGGCCTGCACCTCGGCTTCGCTGGAGCCTTCGTACGTACTGCGCGCCCTGGGCCGCAACGACGAACTGGCACACAGCTCGATCCGCTTCACCTTCGGTCGTTTCACTACCGAAGAAGAAATCGACTACGCCGCGCAGAAAGTCTGCGAGGCCGTTACCAAGCTGCGCGCTCTGTCGCCGCTGTGGGACATGTACAAAGACGGTGTCGACATTTCGAAAATCGAGTGGGCGGCACACTGATTTCAAGTCGCCGCAAACCGGCCCTGTCGAACCCAGGTTCCCAGGGCTTCAAGAGCGACTCTCTGATGAGTGAGGATTAAGAATCATGGCTTACAGCGAAAAGGTCATCGACCACTACGAAAACCCGCGTAACGTCGGCAAGATGGACGCCGAAGACCCGGATGTCGGCACCGGCATGGTCGGCGCCCCGGCGTGCGGCGACGTAATGCGCCTGCAGATCAAGGTCAACGAGCAAGGCATCATCGAAGACGCCAAGTTCAAGACCTACGGTTGCGGTTCGGCTATCGCCTCCAGCTCCCTGGCGACCGAGTGGATGAAAGGCAAGACTCTGGATGAAGCAGAGACCATCAAGAACACTCAACTGGCCGAAGAACTGGCCCTGCCGCCAGTGAAAATTCACTGCTCCGTACTTGCTGAAGACGCTATCAAAGCGGCCGTTCGCGACTACAAGCAGAAGAAAGGCTTGATCTGATTTTTGGCGACGAGTAAGGAGTCACCGATGGCTATCAGCATGACAGAAGCGGCTGCTCAACACGTGCGACGCTCCCTCAACGGGCGCGGCAAAGGTGAAGGGATTCGTCTGGGTGTTCGCACCACGGGCTGTTCCGGCCTTGCCTATGTGCTGGAGTTTGTCGACGAGGTGGTTGCAGAGGATCAGGTGTTCGAAAGTCACGGCGAAAAAGTGATCATCGACCCGAAAAGCCTGGCCTACCTGGACGGCACCGAGCTCGATTTCGTCAAGGAAGGGTTGAACGAAGGCTTCAAGTTCAACAACCCCAACGTACGCGGTGAATGTGGCTGCGGCGAAAGCTTCAATATCTGAGGCTTCTTGTGGGTACTCCTTGTCATTTCGCTTTATTCGAGCTGCAACCGAGTTTCGATCTGGACCTCGAGCAGCTGGCTACGCGCTACCGTGAGTTGGCGCGCAGTGTTCATCCGGACCGTTTTGCGGACGCTTCCGAGCGCGAGCAACGGCTGGCGCTAGAGCAATCCGCGAGCCTCAACGAGGCCTACCAGACGCTCAAAAGCCCCCCGAAGCGCGCGCGATACCTGCTCGCCCTGAATGGTGGCGAGCTGCCGCTGGAGGTCACGGTGCATGATCCGGCGTTTCTCCTGCAGCAGATGGAGTTGCGTGAAGAGCTCGAAGACCTGCAAGACAGTGCCGACATGGCCGGTATTGCAGCGTTCAAGCGTCGCCTGAAAACCGCTCAGGAAGAACTGAACCAAAGCTTCGCAGCCTGTTGGAATGACGCAGCGCAACGTGAGCAGGCCGAACGCCTGATGCGGCGCATGCAGTTCCTCGACAAGCTCACCTACGAAGTGCGCCAGTTAGAAGAGCGCCTCGACGATTAACCCAGTGCCGCTCCGGTCGCACGCCTGATATACAGATAAGTCCTGATCACGATGGCCCTACTGCAGATCGCCGAACCCGGCCAAAGTCCTCAACCGCACCAGCGTCGTCTGGCTGTGGGGATCGACTTGGGCACTACCAATTCGCTGGTCGCTGCATTGCGCAGTGGTCTTTCCGAGCCCCTGGCCGACGCTGACGGGCAAGTCATTCTGCCGTCTGCCGTGCGCTATCACGCCGATCGCGTCGAAGTGGGCGAGTCCGCCAAGCTGGCTGCCGCTACCGATCCGTTGAACACCGTGCTGTCGGTCAAGCGCTTGATGGGTCGTGGTCTGTCCGACGTCAAGCAATTGGGCGATCAACTGCCGTACCGCTTTGTCGGCGGCGAATCGCACATGCCGTTCATCGACACGATCCAGGGGCCGAAAAGCCCGGTTGAAGTCTCTGCCGATATCCTCAAGGTGCTGCGTCAGCGCGCTGAAGCGACCTTGGGTGGCGAGCTGGTCGGTGCGGTGATCACCGTCCCGGCCTATTTCGACGATGCTCAGCGTCAAGCCACCAAGGATGCGGCCAAGCTGGCCGGCCTGAACGTGCTGCGTTTGCTCAATGAGCCGACCGCTGCGGCGGTGGCCTACGGTCTGGATCAGCATGCTGAAGGCCTGGTTGCGATTTATGACCTGGGCGGCGGTACTTTCGATATTTCGATTCTGCGCCTGACCGGCGGTGTGTTCGAAGTGCTGGCCACCGGCGGCGACAGTGCCCTGGGCGGCGATGACTTTGACCACGCGATCGCTGGCTGGATCATCGAGAGCGCCGGTTTGTCCGCCGACCTCGACCCGGGTGCGCAGCGCAACCTGCTGCAAACCGCTTGCGCGGCCAAAGAAGCGCTGACCAATGCTGCTGCCGTAGAAGTCGCTTATGGCGACTGGAAAGCCGAACTGACCCGCGAAGCCTTCAATGCGCTGATCGAGCCGATGGTCGCTCGCAGCCTGAAAGCCTGCCGCCGTGCAGTGCGTGATTCCGGCATCGAGCTGGAAGAAGTGCACGCTGTGGTCATGGTCGGCGGTTCGACCCGCGTACCTCGCGTTCGCGAGGCGGTCGCTGAAGCCTTTGGTCGCCAGCCGCTGACTGAAATCGATCCGGATCAAGTGGTGGCCATCGGTGCCGCGATCCAGGCCGATACGCTGGCCGGTAACAAACGCGATGGTGGCGAACTGTTGTTGCTTGACGTGATTCCGTTGTCCCTGGGGCTGGAAACCATGGGCGGCCTGATGGAGAAGGTGATTCCGCGCAACACCACCATCCCCGTCGCTCGTGCCCAGGACTTCACCACGTACAAAGATGGCCAGTCGGCCATGGCGATTCACGTATTGCAGGGCGAGCGCGAGCTGATCAGCGATTGCCGCTCCCTGGCGCGCTTCGAATTGCGCGGTATTCCGGCGATGGTGGCCGGTGCGGCGAAGATTCGTGTGACCTTCCAGGTCGATGCCGACGGTCTGCTCAGCGTTTCGGCCCGTGAATTGGGTTCGGGCGTTGAAGCCAGCATTCAGGTCAAGCCGTCCTACGGCCTGACCGACGGCGAAATCGCCAAGATGCTCAAGGATTCGTTCCAGCACGCCAATGACGACAAGGTCGCTCGCGTATTGCGGGAGCAGCAGGTTGATGCCCAGCGCCTGATCGAAGCGGTGCAAGCCGCCCTCGAGGCTGACGGCGAGCGTTTGCTCGACGCCGAAGAGCGCATGGTCATCGAGCTGCAGATGCAGGAGCTGACCGAACTGATGAAAGGTACCGATGGTTACGCCATCGAGCAGCAGACCAAGCGTCTGTCGCAAGTGACCGATGCCTTTGCTGCCCGCCGCCTGGACTCGACGGTGAAAGCCGCGCTGGCGGGGCGCAACCTGAATGAAATCGAGGATAACTGATGCCGCAGGTCATTTTTCTGCCCCACGAGAAGTTCTGCCCGGAAGGCATGGTTGTCGAGGCTGAGCCCGGCATCTCCATTCTCGAGCTGGCCCATGAACACCACATCGAGATGGAAAGTGCCTGCGGTGGCGTCTGCGCCTGCACCACTTGTCACTGCATCATCCGCGAAGGTTTTGACTCGCTGGAAGAGGCTGATGAGCTGGAAGAAGACTTTCTTGATCGGGCCTGGGGTCTGGAAGCGCAATCGCGTCTAGGCTGTCAGGCGATCGTCGGGACTGAAGACCTGACTGTCGAAATTCCGAAATACTCGCTCAACCATGCCGCCGAAGCGCCGCACTGATTCAAGGAACTGTCATGAGTCTGAAATGGGTTGATGTGCTGGAAATCGCGATCCAGCTGGCTGAATCCAAGCCGGAAGTGGACCCGCGTTATGTGAACTTCGTCGATCTGCACAAATGGGTGCTGGCATTGCCGGAGTTCAGTGATGATCCGACACGCGGTGGCGAGAAGGTGCTTGAAGCCATTCAGGCCGCCTGGATCGAAGAAGCAGACTGAGTCTGCACCGTACGCAGTTAGGCAATACCCAAGAACCCGCGTATAATTCGCGGGTTTAATTTTTCACAAATTACCGTTTCTGGAGTTACACCATGGCTGTTCAACGTACTTTCTCCATCATCAAGCCTGACGCTGTTGCAAAAAACGTCATCGGCGAGATCACCACTCGTTTCGAAAAAGCAGGCCTGCGCGTTGTAGCTTCGAAACTGAAGCAACTGTCCAAAGCCGAAGCTGAAGGCTTCTACGCTGAGCACAGCGCTCGCGGTTTCTTCGGCGACCTGGTTGCTTTCATGATCTCCGGCCCGGTTGTCGTTCAGGTTCTGGAAGGCGAAAACGCTATCGCTCTGAACCGTGAGCTGATGGGCGCTACCAACCCTAAAGAAGCTGCTGCCGGCACCATCCGTGCTGACTTCGCTGATTCCATCGATGCCAACGCTGTACACGGCTCGGACTCCGAAGCCGCTGCTGCTCGCGAAATCTCGTACTTCTTCGCAGCTACTGAAGTAACCACTCGCTAAGCATTGGCTTAAGAGTGAAGGTGAATCCATGACTACATCGACTGTAAAAACCAACCTGCTGGGTCTGACTCAACAGGAAATGGAAAAATTCTTCGACTCGATCGGGGAGAAGCGTTTCCGTGCCGGTCAGGTAATGAAATGGATTCACCACCTTGGCGTCGATGATTTCGACGCCATGACGAACGTCAGCAAGGCCTTGCGCGACAAGCTCAAGGCTATTGCCGAAGTTCGCGGTCCTGAAGTCGTCAGCGAGGACATTTCCACCGACGGCACCCGTAAGTGGGTGGTGCGCGTGGCGTCCGGCAGCTGCGTCGAGACCGTTTACATTCCCCAGGGCAAACGCGGCACATTGTGCGTTTCGTCCCAGGCAGGCTGTGCCCTGGATTGCAGCTTCTGCTCCACCGGCAAGCAAGGTTTCAACAGCAACCTCACCGCCGCCGAAGTCATCGGCCAGGTGTGGATTGCCAATAAATCGTTCGGCAGCATCCCGGCGACCGCCGACCGTGCCATCACCAACGTGGTGATGATGGGCATGGGCGAGCCGCTGCTGAACTTCGACAACGTCGTTGCGGCCATGCATCTGATGATGGACGACCTGGGCTACGGCATTTCCAAGCGCCGCGTGACCCTGTCGACCTCCGGCGTGGTGCCGATGATCGATGAGCTGTCCAAGCACATCGACGTCTCCCTGGCGTTGTCCCTGCACGCACCGAATGACGCATTGCGTAACCAATTGGTGCCGATCAACAAGAAATATCCGCTTAAGATGCTCCTCGAGTCGTGCCAGCGCTACATGTCGTCCCTGGGCGAAAAACGCGTGCTGACCATCGAGTACACCTTGCTCAAGGACATCAATGACAAGGTCGAGCACGCGGTCGAGATGATCGAGCTGCTCAAGAACATCCCGTGCAAGATCAACCTGATTCCGTTCAACCCGTTCCCGCATTCCGGTTACGAGCGCCCGAGCAACAACGCGATTCGCCGGTTCCAGGATCAGCTTCACCATGCAGGTTTCAATGTCACCGTACGCACTACCCGCGGTGAAGACATCGATGCCGCGTGTGGCCAATTGGTAGGGCAGGTGCTGGATCGCACCCGTCGCAGCGAACGTTATATTGCCGTGCGCGAGTTGAGCGCCGACAGCGATATGGCGCAAAACGCCGCGAAATAACTCAAGAGAGGATCTCTATGTCCCTGCGCTTCGCGCTGCTTGTGCTGTTGGCCAGTCTTTGTACTGGTTGCGTCCTGTCGGGCGATTTCAACCCGATGAAGACCAGCAAGGGCCGCGACGAAGCGCGTGTCGCCTATGTGCAACTGGGCCTGGGCTACTTGCAGCAGGGCATGACCGAACGCGCCAAGGTCCCACTGAAAAAGGCCTTGGAGCTGGACAGCTCGGACCCTGACGCCAACGCCGCTTTGGGTCTGGTGTTTCAGGCCGAGATGGAGCCGGAGCTGGCGGACGAGCATTTTCGCAAGGCGCTGTCCTCCCGTTCTGGCGATGCACGCATCCTGAATAATTACGGCAGTTTTCTTTTCGAGCAGAAACGTTACAAAGAGGCTTACGAGCGCTTCGAACAGGCCGCCGCCGATACCCTGTATCCTGAGCGTTCAAGGGTGTTCGAGAACCTGGGCATGACCGCTTCCAAGCTTGGCCAGCGTGATCTGGCCCGGCAGCAACTGGAAAAAGCCCTGCGTTTGAACCGCCAACAGCCACGTGCATTGCTGGAAATGGCTGAGTTGTCTTACGAAGACAGGCATTATGTGCCCGCGCGTGACTATTACGACCGTTTTAGCCTGCTCACCGAGCAAAATGCACGTAGTCTATTGCTCGGCGTTCGGCTGGCAAAAGTGTTCGAAGATCGCGACAAGGCCGCCAGTTTTGGCCTGCAACTAAAACGACTCTATCCCGGTACGCCGGAATATCAGCAATACCTGTCGGAGCAATGATGAAAGCGGCGCATCCCGAAGTTGTAGCAGCGAATCGCGTTAACCCCGGTGAGACTTTGCGCCAGGCCCGCGAAAGCAATGGCTGGTCGCTGGCCGAAGTGGCCCTCAAGCTCAACCTCACCGTCAATTCCCTGAGCAATCTTGAAGCCGGCGCTTTCGACAAGCTGCCTGGGCATACCTTTGCCCGCGGTTATATTCGCGCCTATGCCAAATTGCTGGGCATGGACCAGACCGTTCTGGTTCAGCAGTTCGACCAATCCACCGGCACCGACTCCCAGGGCAGCAACGTCCATAGCCTGGGTCGCATCGAAGAACCTGTCCGCGTTTCCCACACCATTTTGCGAATCGTCAGCCTGTTGCTGCTGATTGCGGTGATCGGTGGTGGTTTTGTCTGGTGGCAGGATCAGACCTCCTTGCGCAGCAAAGAGCAGGTCAGCCTGAGCCCGGAACACGTTGAAGTCGAAGGCGCCGACGGCACCACCCAGATCCATCCGCTGGACGAGCCGGAAGACCAGGCTGTCGTGGAAGGTCAGGCGCAAGGCACGACGTCGCTGGCATTGCCGCAAGTCGAGAATTCCACTGAAGCAACAGCCGAACCTGAAGCCACTGCGCCAGCAACTGCTCCAACCGCACCGGTTGCCCCGGCACCTGCTGCACCGGCGCACAGCACCGCGCCGGTCGTCTCGACGCCGGTAGCGCCAGCTCCGACGGCACCTGTGGTATCGACCCCGCCTGCGAGCGCTTCGGTCACGCCGACCATTCCCGCTCCTGCGGCGGCTGCTCCAGCTGCCGGCCAGGGTCAGGTTCAATTGCAATTCACTGCCGATTGCTGGACTCAGGTTACCGACGGCACTGGCAAAGTGCTGCTCAGTGGTCTCAAGCGTAAAGGCGAAAACGTTACTGTCAGCGGCAAGCCGCCGTTTGCCGTGCGTCTGGGCTTCGCCCGTGGCGCGCAGGTCAGCTACAACGGGCAGGTGGTCGATGTCGCTCCGTTCACCAGTGGCGAGACTGCTCGCCTGAAGTTGGGTCAATAAGTCATGCACGGCGAATCTCCAATCAAGCGTCGCGAATCCCGGAAAATCTGGGTCGGTAACGTGCCTGTTGGCGGCGATGCGCCCATCGCTGTGCAGAGCATGACCAACAGCGACACCAATGACGTCGCCGCCACCGTGGCCCAGATCAATCGTCTGGAAGCCGCTGGTGTCGATATCGTGCGGGTTTCCGTGCCGGACATGGACGCCGCCGAAGCCTTCGGCAAGATCAAGCAACTGGTCAAAGTGCCGCTGGTGGCCGATATTCACTTCGACTACAAGATCGCGCTGCGCGTCGCCGAACTGGGCGTTGACTGCTTGCGGATCAACCCGGGCAACATCGGTCGTGAAGACCGCGTGCGTGCGGTGGTCGATGCCGCCCGTGACCGCGGGATTCCGATCCGCATCGGCGTCAACGCCGGTTCCCTGGAAAAAGACCTGCAAAAGAAATACGGCGAGCCGACCCCGGCCGCGCTGGTCGAGTCCGCCCTGCGTCACGTCGAACACCTTGAACGCCTGAACTTCCAGGACTTCAAGGTCAGCGTGAAAGCCTCCGACGTGTTCATGGCCGTCGCCGCTTACCGCTTGCTGGCCAAGGAAATCGTCCAGCCGCTGCACCTGGGCATCACCGAAGCCGGTGGTTTGCGTTCCGGCACGGTGAAATCTGCCGTGGGCCTCGGTATGCTGCTCGCCGAAGGGATTGGCGATACTATCCGCATCTCGTTGGCGGCCGACCCGGTCGAGGAAGTGAAAGTCGGCTACGACATTCTCAAATCCTTGCACCTGCGTTCCCGTGGCATCAACTTCATCGCCTGCCCGAGCTGCTCGCGGCAGAACTTCGATGTGGTCAAAACCATGAACGAGCTGGAAGGGCGCCTCGAAGACTTGCTGGTGCCGCTGGATGTCGCGGTCATCGGATGCGTGGTCAACGGGCCGGGCGAAGCCAAGGAAGCCCATATCGGCTTGACCGGCGGCACGCCAAACCTGATTTACATCGACGGCAAGCCGTCGCAGAAACTGACGAATGACAATCTGGTGGATGAGCTCGAACGCTTGATCCGCCAGAAAGCGGCCGAAAAGGTCGAAGCCGACGCTGCCGTTATTGCGCGTGGCTGAGCCTGACTAAAGAGCCGGACAAATTTAAGGATTGATAGTGAGCAAGTCTCTGCAAGCCATACGTGGCATGAACGACATCCTGCCCGAACAGACTCCCCTGTGGCGTCATTTCGAGGGCACCGTTTCGCGTCTGCTGGATAACTACGGTTACAAGCAGATCCGCATGCCGATCGTCGAGTTCACCGAGCTGTTCAAGCGCTCGATCGGCGAAGTGACGGACATCGTCGAAAAAGAGATGTACACCTTCGAAGACCGCAACGGCGATTCGCTGACCCTGCGTCCCGAAGGCACGGCGGCCTGCGTGCGTGCGGTGCTTGAGCACGGCATCACCGGCGGTGGCCAGGTGCAGAAACTCTGGTACATCGGCCCGATGTTCCGCCACGAACGTCCGCAGAAAGGCCGTTATCGCCAGTTCCACCAGATCGGTGTCGAGGTGTTCAACCTCGACGGTCCGGACATCGACGCCGAGCTGATCGTGCTGACCTGGCGCCTGTGGGGCGAGCTGGGCATCCGTGATGCGGTCAAGCTCGAGCTCAACAGCCTGGGCACCAGCGAATCCCGCGGTCGTTATCGCGAAGCGCTGGTCGAGTTCCTGTCCGCTCACCTGGACAAGCTCGACGAAGACAGCCAGCGCCGTCTGAAGACCAACCCGCTGCGGGTTCTGGACACCAAGAACGCCGACACTCAAGCGATCCTGGTCGACGCGCCGAAAATGGCCGACTACCTCGACGACGAATCCCGCGTGCACTTCGAGGGCCTCAAGGCTCGCCTGGACGCCGCCGGCATTCCTTATGTGATCAACCCGAAGCTGGTTCGCGGGCTGGATTACTACAGCAAGACCGTTTTCGAATGGGTCACCGACAAGTTGGGCGCTCAGGGCACCGTGTGTGCCGGCGGTCGTTACGACGGTCTGGTGGAGCAGATGGGCGGCAAGCCGACCCCGGGCGTTGGTTTCGCCATGGGCATCGAGCGCCTCGTGCTGCTGCTGGAAACCCTGGAGCAGATCCCGGAAGAGATCTCCCGTCAGGTCGACGTCTATCTTTGCGCATTCGGCGAGGCTGCCGAGTTGGCTGCGCTGACGTTGAGCGAAAAGGTTCGCGATCAATTGCCCAACCTGCGCCTGCAGATCAATGCCGGCGCCGGCAGCTTCAAAAGCCAGTTCAAGAAGGCCGACAAGAGCGGTGCGCTGTACGCGCTGATCCTCGGTGACGACGAAATGGCCCAGCAAGTGGTAGGTTTCAAACCCCTGCGTGGCCAGGGCGAACAACAAAGCATTGCCTGGGATGCGCTTGCTGCACACCTGGCCACCTGCGTCGTGCAGGGTTGAAGCTGTCAAACAGCCGATTTAGCGATTAAGGAGTATTGGGGTGTCGAGTACCGAAGACGAACAGCTGGCGGATTTTAAGGACTGGTGGTCACGCAACGGCAAGCCCCTGGTCACTGGCGGCCTGTTGGCGCTGGTCATCGTGTTCGGCTGGCAGGCCTATCACAAGTATCAGAGCAATCAGTCGCAAAGCGCCTCGATTCTCTATCAGCAATTGCTCGAAACCACGCTGACGCCTGACGGCAAGCCTGACGCCGCCCGTGTTTCGGACCTGGCCGGCAAGCTCAACAGCGAGTTCGGCGGCACCGCCTACGCGCAGTACGGCAGCCTGTTCGTGGCGAAAGTCGCAGTCGACAGCGGCAAGCTGGACGACGCTGCCACCGAGCTGAAAGCCATCGTTGCCAAACCGGCCAACCCGGCACTGGGTGAAATCGCCCGTCAGCGCCTGGCGCAGGTACTGGCCGCGCAGAACAAGGCCGATGAAGCCCTGAAACTGCTCGAAGGTGATGCCGATAAAGCATTCCTCGCCACTCGCGAAGAACTCAAGGGCGACCTGCTGGTGCAGTTGGGTCGTACCGATGAAGCGAACGCTGCGTATCAAAAAGCCAAGGCGGCACTGTCGGATGAAGCGGCAGTCGGTGGCCTACAAATCAAGCTGGACGATCTGGCCAAAGGGGATGCGTGACGTGATCCGTTGGAAACATGCAGCATTGCTGGCTCTGGCCGTATTGGCCGCGGGTTGCAGCAGCAACAGCAAAAAAGAATTGCCGCCTGCCGAGCTGGTCGACTTCAAAGAAGAAGTGGTCCTGCAAAAGCAGTGGAGTCGTTCGATCGGTGACGGTCAGGGCGAAACCTACAACATGCTGGTTCCGGCGATCGATGGCGATACCATCTATGCCGCCGACGTCACCGGCGTGGTGATGGCGATGGATCGCAGCAATGGCGACGTCAAATGGAAGAAAGACCTCGAACTGCCTGTTTCCGGCGCCGTTGGCGTGGGTTACGGCTTGCTCGTGATCGGTACGACCAAGGGCGAAATCGTTGCCATGGACGCTACCAACGGTGAAGAGAAATGGCGCGCTCGCGTGTCCAGCGAAGTCCTCGCACCGCCGGCCAACAACGGTGACGTGGTGGTGGTCCAGACTCAGGACGACCGTCTGATCGGTCTGGATGCCGCTACCGGCAACCAGCGCTGGTTGTATGACAGCACGCCTGCCGTCCTGACCCTGCGCGGCACCAGTGCGCCGATCGTCACCAACCGCCTCGCGGTGGCTGGCCTGTCGACCGGTAAAGTGGTCGCGCTCGATATCTCCAACGGCGTGCCGGTGTGGGAACAGCGGGTAGCGATTCCACAAGGTCGTTCGGAGCTGGAGCGTGTTGTCGATATCGACGGTGGCTTGCTGCTGTCCGGCGGTACGCTGTATGTCGCCAGTTATCAGGGTCGCGTTGCGGCACTGGACCTGGAAAGCGGTCGTCAACTCTGGCAGCGTGATGCTTCCAGCTACGCCGGCGTGGCCCAGGGTTTCGGCACTGTTTATGTGAGCCTGTCTTCGGGCACCGTTGAAGGCGTCGACGAGCGTTCCACCACGGCTTTGTGGAGCAACGATTCGCTGGCTCGCCGTCAACTGTCGGCTCCGGAAGTGTTCTCCAGCTATGTTGCGGTCGGTGACATGGAAGGCTACGTGCACCTGCTGAGCCAGGTGGACGGTCGCTTTGTCGGCCGCGAGCGCATCGACAGCGACGGCCTGCGTGCCCGTCCGCTGGTGGTGGGTGACACGATTTATCTGTATGGCAACAGCGGCAAACTGGAAGCCCTGACCATCAAGTAAGGACTATGCTTGGGGTTTAACCCCCAAGCGGCCCCGTTCTGCGGGGCTCGCAGTGTTTTCAAACGCTGCCCCGAGCACCAGCCGCTGCCTCGCAGCGGCTTTTGTATTTTCTGAAATAACGAAGTGGAGAGCCGCATGGTTCCCGTAATCGCCCTGGTGGGCCGACCGAACGTCGGCAAGTCCACCTTGTTCAACCGCCTGACCAGGACTCGCGACGCCATCGTCGGCGACTTGTCCGGTCTGACCCGTGATCGCCAATACGGTGAGGCCAAGTGGCAAGGGCGTTCCTACATTCTGGTCGACACCGGCGGTATCTCCGGTGACGAGCACGGTATGGACGAAAAAATGGCCGAGCAGTCGCTGCTGGCCATTGAAGAAGCCGATGTCGTTCTGTTCCTGGTAGATGCCAAGGCCGGTTTCACCGCCGCCGACCAGATGATCGCCGAGCATTTGCGCAAACGTAACAAGCGTTCCTACGTGGTTGCCAACAAGGTCGACAATATCGACCCTGAAATGGCCCGCGCCGAATTCGCCCCGTTGGGCATGGGCCACGCGATCCCGATCGCCGGTGCTCATGGTCGTGGCATCACCCAGATGCTGGAAATCGCCCTGAGCGATTTCCCGAAAGACGAAGAAGAACCGGAAGACGGCGAAGAAGAGATCGTTGCCGAAGGCGAGGAAGCCAAGCGCATTCCTGGCCCGAGCGAAAAAGACGGGATCAAGATCGCCATCATCGGCCGCCCGAACGTCGGCAAGTCGACCCTGGTCAACCGCATGCTCGGTGAAGACCGGGTGATCGTGTATGACCAGCCCGGCACCACCCGCGACAGTATCTACATCCCGTTCGAACGTAACGACGAGAAGTACACGCTGATCGACACCGCCGGTGTGCGCAAGCGCGGCAAGATCCACGAAGAAGTCGAAAAATTCTCCGTGGTCAAAACCCTGCAGGCGATCAAAGACGCCAACGTGGTGATCTTCGTGATGGACGCCCGCGAAGGCGTGGTGGATCACGACCTGAACCTGCTGGGCTTTGCCATCGAATCGGGTCGTGCGCTGGTGATCGCGATCAACAAGTGGGACGGCATGACGCCGAGCGAGCGTGACTTCGTGAAGGTCGAGCTGCAACGTCGACTGTTCTTCGTTGACTACGCCGACATCCACTTCATCTCGGCCCTGCACGGCACTGGCGTGGGCAACCTCTACGCTTCCGTACAGAACTCGTTCAAGTCCGCGGTCACCCGCTGGCCGACCAACCGCCTGACCCAGATCCTGGAAGATGCGGTCGGTGAGCACGCGCCACCGATGGTCAACAACCGCCGGATCAAGCTGCGTTACGCCCACTTGGGTGGCGCGAACCCGCCGATCATCGTGATTCACGGTAACCAGATCGAGAAGGTGCCGAAGTCTTACGTTCGTTATCTGGAAAACACTTACCGTCGTGTTTTGAAGCTGGTCGGTACGCCGATCCGCATCGAGTTCAAGGGCGGCGAGAACCCGTACGAAGGCAACAAGAACTCGCTGACAGACCGTCAGGTCAACAAGAAGCGTCGCTTGATGTCGCACCACAAGAAGGCCGACAAGAAGCGCCGCGACAAGCGTTGATTTGCAGCCCTCACACACATCTCGTGTGCGGGGCTTGTTGTGGCGAGGGAGCTTGCTCCCGCTCGGCTGCGCAGCAGTCGCAAAACCAGCCGACGCGTTCTCTCTCTGAACGATCTCGGTTGCAGATAGTGGGACCGCTTTGCGGTCCAGCGGGAGCAAGCTCCCTCGCCACAGGGGCATGCGTTGGTCATTGGAAGAAGGGTGCCGTTTGGCGCCCTTTTTTTATGGGCGCCGTTTGGGCTATCCTCGGGCTCTCCCGCGCCGCCGTTAGAGCCGGGTGTAGAGCAGGGAATCACCGATGATCACCAGTAAGCTGCCGAATGTCGGCATCACTATCTTCACGCAGATGTCTCAGCTCGCGGCGCAAACCGGGGCGATCAACCTGTCCCAGGGTTTTCCCGATTTCGATGCACCCAAGGCCCTGTGCGATGCGGTCGGTCGGCATGTTGCCAACGGGCATAACCAGTACTCGCCGATGACCGGCCTGCCGGCGCTGCGTCAGCAAGTGACGGCGAAAATCGCTCGCAGCTATGGCGTCAATGTCGATGCCGACAACGAAGTGACCATCACGCCCGGCGCCACCCAGGCGATCTTCTGCGCGATTCAGGCGGTGATCCACAGCGGCGACGAAGTGATCGTGTTCGATCCGTGCTACGACAGTTACGAGCCGTCGGTGGAGCTGGCCGGTGGTCGTTGCGTGCATGTGCAGCTCGGGCTGAATGAATTCTCCATCGACTTCCAGAAACTGGCCGAGGCCATTACGCCGCGCACGCGGATGATTGTGCTGAACGCTCCGCACAACCCGAGTGGCGCACTGATCAGCCGTGCCGAACTGGATCAGTTGGCGGATCTGATTCGTGATCGCGACATCTACCTCGTCAGCGACGAAGTTTATGAACACCTGGTGTTCGACGGTGTACCTCACGTCAGCGTGCTGAACCACGAAGAGCTGTATCAGCGAGCCTTTGTGGTCAGCTCGTTCGGCAAGACCTATCACGTCACCGGCTGGAAAACCGGCTACGTGGTTGCACCGCCGGCCCTCACAGCGGAACTGCGCAAGGTGCACCAGTACGTCAGTTTCTGCGGCGTGACCCCGCTGCAATTTGCCTTGGCCGACTTCATGGCCGAGCACCCGGAGCATGTCGAAGAGCTGCCGGCTTTTTATCAGGCCAAGCGCGACCTGTTCTGCGACTTGCTGACGCCATCGCGCTTCAGTTTTACCCGCGTGACCGGCACCTATTTCCAGTTGGTCGATTACTCGCAGATCCGCCCGGACCTCAACGACGTCGAGATGGCGCTGTGGATGACCCGCGAACACGGTGTGGCGAGCATCCCGATCTCGGTGTTCTACCAGACGCCACCCGAAGGCCAGCGCCTGGTGCGTCTGTGCTTTGCCAAGCGTGAGGAGACCCTGCGTGAAGCAGCGGAAAAATTATGCGTGATCTGAGTGCACTGCCGAATCTGAACATTGCGCTGGTCCAGACGACCCTGGCCTGGCATGACCGCCAGGCCAACCTGGAGCATTTCGAACAACTGCTGGAACAGGCTCGCGGTGCTGACCTGATCATCCTGCCGGAGATGTTCACCACCGGTTTCTCCATGGAATCCGAGACGCTCGCCGAGCCGGAAAACGGTCCTGCGAGCAAATGGTTGCGCGCCCAGGCTGCGCAACTCGATGCGGTGATCACCGGCAGCGTCATCATTCAGGCCGCTGATGGCAGTCATCGCAATCGCCTGTTGTGGGCACGGCCGGACGGTGAAGTCTGGCACTACGACAAGCGTCACCTGTTCCGCATGGCGGGCGAGCACAATCACTACACGCCGGGCGAGCGCCAGGTGCAGTTCGAACTCAAAGGCTGGCGTGTGCGGCCGCTGATTTGCTACGACTTGCGCTTTCCGGTGTGGAGCCGCGATGCCCAGGACACCGACCTCTTGCTGTACACCGCGAATTGGCCGGGCGCGCGGCGTCAGCACTGGAACCGTTTGTTGCCGGCACGGGCGATCGAAAACCTTTGCTATGTGGCCGCAGTGAATCGCATCGGGACTGACGGAAAAGGCTTCGCGTATAGCGGTGACAGTCAGGTGCTCGATTTCCAGGGCGAGACGTTGCTCAGTGCCGGCGAAGCCGATGGCGTGTTTCAAGTGGTTCTGAATGCCGCCGACCTTCAGGCTTATCGCACGCGCTTTCCGGCGAATCTGGATGCTGACACGTTTGAGTTCACCTGATCGGGCGTTGCTGCAAGCGATGTTTAGCGTTGATACTCATGCCTGACATTGTTGTTGCCTGAGCGGCCCCCATCGCGGGCTTGCTCGCGAAGAGGCCATAACAGGCAACACAAAAAACAGCAGGCAAACAAAAAGGCCCCGAGGTTTGCACCCCGGGGCCTTTTGCATTTCAGCGAATGCTTACGCCGCTTTCGCTTCCGGCTGGCTCAACGAGCGGTTGAGCGCGCTGAACAGGGCCTTGAAGCTGGCGGTGGTGATGTTTTCATCGATGCCGACGCCATGCACGGCACGTTCACCGTTCACGCGCAGCTCGATGTAGGCCGCTGCCTTGGCGTTGGTGCCCGCGCCGATCGCGTGTTCGTTGTAGTCCATGATTTCCACCGGAATCGGCAGGCCGGCCACCAGCGCTTCCAGCGCGCCGTTGCCCTTGCCGCGCCAGTGCAGGTTGGTTTCGCCCTGGCCTTTGCCGGAGACTTCCACTTCCACGGCGCTGTGACCGTTTTCTTCCTGCAGGCGATGGCTGACCAGCGCGTACGGGGTATTGGCCTGCAAGTACTCGCTGTGCAGCAACGCGTGGATTTGCTGGGCGGTCATTTCGAGACCCAGGCGATCGGTTTCACGCTGCACGACCTGGCTGAACTCGATCTGCATGCGACGCGGCAAGCTGATGCCGTATTCCTGTTCCAGCAGGTAAGCGATACCGCCCTTGCCCGACTGGCTGTTGACGCGGATCACGGCCTCGTAGCTGCGGCCGATGTCGGCCGGGTCGATCGGCAAGTACGGCACTTCCCACAGGGCGTCCGGTTTCTGCTGGGCGAAGCCCTTGCGGATGGCGTCCTGGTGGGAGCCGGAGAACGCGGTGTGAACCAGGTCGCCGACGTACGGGTGGCGCGGGTGCACCTGGATCTGGTTGCACTCTTCGACGACTTTGCGCACGCCGTCGATGTCGGAGAAGTCCAGCTCAGGGTGAATGCCCTGGGTGTACAGGTTCAATGCCACGGTCACGAGATCGACGTTGCCGGTACGCTCGCCGTTGCCGAACAGGCAGCCTTCGACACGATCCGCGCCAGCCATCAGGCCCAGCTCGGTGGCGGCCACGCCAGTGCCACGGTCGTTGTGGGTGTGCAGGCTGATGATCACGCTGTCACGACGGTTGATATGACGGCCGAACCACTCGATCTGGTCGGCGTAGATGTTCGGGGTCGCGCATTCGACGGTGGCTGGCAGGTTGAGGATCACCTTGTGCTCAGGCGTCGGGTTCCAGACGTCGATCACCGCGTCGCAGACTTCCTTGGCGAACTCCAGTTCGGTGGCGCTGAAGGTTTCCGGCGAGTATTCGAAAGTCCACTGCGTGTCCGGCTGAAGGGCGGCGTATTTGACGAACAGCTTGGCAGCGTTGACCGCGATGGCCTTGATCCCGTCCTTGTCCTGGTTGAAGACAATGCGGCGGAAGGAAGGGGAGGTCGCGTTGTACAGGTGAACGATGGCTTTCTTCGCTCCACGGAGGGATTCGAAGGTGCGCTCGATCAGGTCTTCACGGCCCTGGGTCAGCACCTGAATGGTGGTGTCGTCCGGGATGTGGTTGCCTTCGATCAGGGTACGCACGAAGTCGAAGTCGGTTTGCGACGCCGCCGGGAAGGACGCTTCGATTTCTTTCACGCCGACCTGCACCAGGGTTTTCCAGAAACGCAGCTTCTTGACCGCGTCCATCGGCTCGATCAGCGACTGGTTGCCGTCGCGAAGGTCGGAGCTGCACCAGATCGGCGCGGCGGTGATGGTCTTCGACGGCCAGGTGCGGTCCGGAATGTCGATGGTCGGGAACGCGCGGTATTTCGAAGACGGGTCTTTGAGCATGCTCATCGGGAAATCCTTATTGTGTGGGCCGAAAAAAGGCGGCCTGCCGGTGGATCAAATGTTCTTGGGGAAAAGCGTAAGACGAGGCGCCGCAATTCAGCCCGGCAGTCGTGCACTGACGAGGCACAGGCTGCGGTGCTGGCGAAGCTGAATGAGGGTGTGAGAGGTTTTCATGCCTTCAACCCTAACCGCGAGGGTGAAGGATGGCAAGCAGTCGAAAAAAATTGAGAGGAATACTCGAATGGAGAGATTTATCGAGATTTTATTGCGGTGAAATAGCGTGATTGTGTGGATGTTTGCGTGGGGGTTGAGGGATGCGCAATTGAGGACGTTGGACTGTGTCGATTCCAATTGCGCGATTTATCCGGCGGCGATTCGGCAACTATGAGGCCGTCTTCGCGGGCTTGCTCGCGAAGAGGCCAGTCGCCTCACAAATGCCTTAAGGCTGAAACGCGCCAATGAAAATCGCTGGATCCACCCGCGCATCATTCAGGCTGACATTCCAGTGCATATGCGGCCCGGTCGCCCGCCCGGTGGCGCCAACCTTCCCGACCACTGCGCCACGCGCCAATTGCTGGCCAACCTTCACATCGATTTTCGACATGTGGCAGAACATGCTGATAAAGCCCTGCCCATGGTCGACAAATACCGTGTTGCCATTAAAGAAGTAGTTACCGATCAGAATCACCTTGCCCGCGGCCGGGGTCTTGATCGGTGTGCCAGCGCCTACGGCGAAGTCCAGGCCCGAGTGTGGATTGCGCTCTTCACCATTGAAGAAGCGGCGCACACCGAACTTGCTCGACAGCGGGCCGTTGACCGGTTTGTCCAGCAGCAGGTTGCTCGGGGTATTCGGGCTGAACGTGCGGTACGCGGCGATCTGCTCCGCCAGTTCGCGCTCGATGCGCTTGAGATTGTCCGGGTCCGGATTGACCTGTTGAGTGTTTTTCAAAGTGATGCGTTGTTCCGGATACTTCTTGTTGCCGACGGTGAAACTCAACGTGCGACCGCCGCTGCTGACCTGCTGTGTGCCCGGCTTGACCGTCAACGGCACACCGACAATCGCCAGCCAATTGTTCTGCTCCTTGACCACCAACACCGGTTTGCCTTGATAACTGGCTTTCGGCGCCTGGGCAGCGCTGCCCAGATCCAAGACCGCCACGCCGCCCGGCACCGGTTTGTTCAACAGGCGGGTGATGTAGCTGTCGGCGTGGGCGTTAAAGGTCAGGCACAGCAACAGCAGTGGAGCTAAAAAACGCGGCATGGATCAATCCAGTAAAGAAAGGGTGACGGGCGTCAGGTGATTGTCTTCGACCCGCACTTGCAGTTCGCCTTCGCCCAGTTTGGCTTTCAGGCGCTGGCCGTTGTGGGTTTGCGCGGCGTTGCGGATCGCATTGCCGCGCTCGTCGAGCAAAATGCTGTAGCCACGGCCGAGGGTCGCCAGCGGGCTAACCACGTGCAGCGTCTGCACCTGACTTTGCAGTTGCAGACGACGGGATTTGAGGCCTTCGCGGATGGCCCGGGGCAGACGTTCGGCGAGGCTGTCGAGACGCTGGCGCAGCATTGCCAGTTGGCGCCCCGGATGTTGCGCCGCGAGGCGGGTCTCCAGGCGGATCAAGCGTTCGCGACGGGTATTGAGGCTGCGTTCGAAGGCGCGGCGCATGCGCATGTCCAGATCATCCAGCCGTTGCGCCTGCTGGCGCAGGCGTTCGCCGGGATGACGCAAGCGGCGAGAGATGCCTTCAAGGCGCAGGCGATCACGCATCAGGCGGTCGCGCATGCGCATCACCAGCCGTCGATGCAGGCTCTCGACCCGACGCATCAGGTCGCTGGAATCCGGCGCCAGCAGCTCAGCGGCGGCGGAAGGGGTCGGGGCGCGAACGTCGGCGACGAAGTCGCTGATCGAGACATCGGTTTCATGGCCGACGGCGCTGACAATCGGCGTCACGCAAGCGTCCACGGCGCGGGCCACGGCTTCTTCGTTGAAACACCACAGGTCTTCCAGCGAGCCGCCGCCACGGGCCAGGATCAATGCATCGAAACCACGGGCGTCCGCCAGTTTCAGCGCACGGACAATCTGCGCCGTCGCTTCGCGGCCCTGCACCGCGGTGGGGATCAGTGTCAGCTGCACCTGCGGCGCACGGCGGCGGAACACGCTGATGATGTCGCGGATCACTGCGCCGGTCGGTGAACTGATGATGCCAATGCGCTGCGGATGCGCCGGCAGCGGTACTTTGCGTTCGGCGCTGAACAGGCCTTCGGCGCTGAGTTTTTCTTTCAAGGCATCGAACGCCAGGCGCAGCGCACCATCACCGGCCGGTTCGACGGTGTCGAGGATCAGTTGATAGTCGCCACGCCCTTCGAACAGCGAAACCTTGCCGCGCACCTTGACCGCCAGGCCGTCCTTCAGCGCCTGACGAACCCGTGCCGCGTTCTGCCGGAACAATGCGCAACGCACCTGGGCACCGCTGTCCTTGAGGGTGAAATACACGTGGCCGGACGCCGGACGGGCGAGGTTGGAGATTTCGCCTTCGACCCAGATATTGCTGAACACGTCTTCGAGCAACACCCGCGCGCGGCCGTTGAGCTGGCTGACAGTCAGGACTTCACGGTCCAGGCCGAGTCTTGCAAAGGGATCTTTAATCATGGGGCGCAGTTTAAAGGCATTCGCATGCGAATCTCCATGAGCCAACGCAAATCCCCCTGTGTGCGGGCTTGCTCGCGAAAGCGGTTTAACATTCAACCTTCATCTCGACTGACACACCACCTTCGCGAGCAAGCCCGCCCCCACAATGATCTGTGCAGGTGTTGATGAAGTGTTGAACCAGCGTCGTCGGATTCTGGCGGCAGGCGAGGGCGACGGTGCTGTGGCAATCCGGGTCGGCCAAGGGCAGGAAATGAATGTCGGGTGGCGCAATGTCCTGCATCGACTCCGGCAGCAGGGCGATGCCGAACCCGGCCTGAATCAACTGCAGTTGCGTGGTTTTGCGCGACACCACTCGGGCCGCTTTTGGAAAGAAACCCTGACGCATGCACAGCTCGGCGGACAAATAACTCAGCCCGCCGCGTTGGGGATGGGGAATAGAGATAAACGCCTCATCCTTCAGTTGCGCCAGGTCGATGCCCTGAGCGGACTTATCCACAGCCAGCCGGTGATTGGGCGGAACGGCCAGCAGCAATCGTTCGTTGTACAAAGGAGCAATCTGCACGCCTTCACGTTGGCGCAACACCGGCAGGCGCAGCAGCCCGACATCAAGCCGGTTGTCGGCCAACGCTTCAAGTTGCGCTTCGGAAGACAGCTTGGCGATGTCCATGGACACACCGACATGCTGGCTCAAATAGTCGCTGATGCCTCGCAGCAGACGGCCACTCATGGGGACGGTGCTGGAATGGCTTAGGCGCAAGGTGCCGAGTTCTCCATTGCCGACCTGGGTGGCCATCTCGCTGGCTTTGGCCAATTCGTTCAGCAGGTTTCTGGCCCGGGGCAGGAAGGCTTCACCGGCGGCCGTCAGTCGAGGCTGGCGTGCAGTGCGCTCGAACAAGGGTGTTTGCAGGCGGGTTTCCATGTCCTTTATTTGCCGGCTCAACGCTGACTGCGCAACAAACAAACGTTCAGCGGCTGCACTGAAACTCCCGCACTCGGCGATCTCCACGAAGTAACGCAATTGACGGGTTGAAAGCATGAGGCATGCCTTTTTGAGATGAGAGAGGGGCTTTGAAGATATTAGTCGCAAGGCTCCGCGCTGGCTAAAGTCATCACAAGTATTTAATGAAGGCGTGCCGATGAACGCGTTTGAGTTGTTGCACCAATGGCCATTTGGCGCGACGGATTGGCTGGTGATCGGGTTGGGCATTGCCCTGGCTTACATCGTGTTTGGCATTGCCGGGTTCGGTACCGCACTGGTGGCCGGGCCGATTCTGATTCTGTTCATGCCGCTATCGAAGATCGTGCCGTTGCTGGTGCTACTGGATTTTGTCGCGGCGTTCGGCAATCTGCTGCCCTCGCGACGGGATGTGGCCAAGCCGGAACTGCTGCGGCTGCTGCCGTGCATGGCGGTGGGTTGCACGGTGGGTGTGATCTTTCTGCTGAACCTGAAATCCGATCTGTTGTTGCTGTTGATGGGGGTGTTTATCAGCGCCTATGCGGTTTACAGCCTGTGGGTCAAAACCCGCCCGACGCAGTTGTCGGCAGGTTGGGCGGTGCCGATGGGCACGGTCGGCGGGATGTTCGGTGCGCTGTTTGGCAGTGGCGGCTTTTTATATGCGATCTATTTGAACAGTCGGTTACCAAAAGACGCGGCGCGGGCGACCCAAAGCGCTCTGATCAGTTGCAGCACCGTGGTGCGCCTGAGCCTGTTTGCTGTCGCGGGTGTGTACGCCGAGCTACCCTTGTTGATGTTGGCGCTGTGTTTGTTGCCGGCCATGGCGTTGGGGCTGTGGATTGGCCGGCGGCTGACCATGAGATTGTCCCGCGAGGCATTCGTGCGGCTGGTGACCTGGTTGGTGCTGGCCAGCGGGATTGCGTTGGTCGGCCGGTATTTGAGTACTTGACCGGATTTCGTCAGGGATTAAGCTGCCCGCCGCTCCGACGCCTTCGCGGGCAAGCCCGCTCCCACAGTGAGCGGGGTGAACATGATTGTTAAGTCCGCGAAGGCGTCCAACGGTACGCCGCAGAACCCCCATTTCGACGCAGCAGGCTTGCACCCATGAATTCGCAAAGCATCATTGTCCCTAAAATCTCCACGCTGCCGGTGCACGAACCCCGGGCAAGGGCGGTCGTGCGGTGGCTGGTGCGCAAGAACATCGTCAAGGAAGAGCTGACCACCTGCGGCCGAACCGGCAACCGCATGGGCCACGCGATCGCTGACGGTGCCCGTGCCGTGGTCCTGCACCCGGAAGCGTTGCCGTTCGGCGAGCCGATCAATGGTCTCGAGATCATTACCAAACGCTGCATCTACACGCCGGCCAAGGGTTTCCTTGAAGAAGCGGGCTGCGCCGAGTGCCGCAAGGAAGTCGGCGAAGCGCTGTTCGAAAGCCTGGAAGACTGGATGCCGGGGCGCACCGATAACTTCACCTGCCCGGAGTGCGGGCATGAAGACGACATCAACGGCTTTCTTTTCCTGCAGGAGTGTGGCTTTTCCAACCTGGGATTCATTTTCAACAACTGGGCCGAGGCGGGGTTCAAGCAGAGCTTCATCGATGAGTTCGCTGATTGGCTGGATCAACCGGTCAGTTGGGTGAAAGTCGAGTTGTAGGCGGCGACAATCCCCGTATATCAGTAATGCCAATAATAGACAGAGTTTTACATTGAACCCGAGGGGGTGTCTGACTATAATGGCGCGCTTCCATTTTCCCGCTCGGGAGCCCCCGCGATGCTGCGTATCAGCCAAGAAGCTCTGACATTCGACGACATTCTACTAGTGCCTGGTTATTCCGAGGTGCTTCCTAACGAAGTCAGTCTCAAGACCCGCCTTACCCGTGGCATCGAGCTGAATATTCCTCTGGTTTCTGCCGCCATGGACACCGTTACTGAAGCCCGTCTGGCAATTGCCATGGCTCAGGAAGGTGGCATCGGTATCATCCACAAGAACATGACCATCGAGCAGCAAGCTGCCGAAGTGCGCAAGGTCAAGAAGTTCGAAGCCGGCGTGGTCAAGGACCCGATCACCATCGAGGCTGACGCCACGGTTCGTGATCTGTTCGAACTGACCCGCATGCACAACATCTCCGGCGTTCCGGTACTGCACGATGGCGACCTGGTCGGCATCGTCACTTCCCGTGACGTGCGCTTCGAAACCCGTCTGGAAGCCACCGTACGTGAAGTGATGACGCCTAAAGAGCGTCTGGTCACCGTCCGCGAAGGCGCCAACAAGAACGAAGTCCGCGAGTTGCTGCACAAGCACCGCCTGGAAAAAGTCCTGATCGTCGACGACAAATTCGCCCTCAAAGGCATGATGACCGTCAAAGACATCGAGAAAGCCAAGGCTTACCCGCTGGCCAGCAAGGACGATCAAGGTCGTCTGCGAGTTGGCGCTGCGGTCGGCACCGGTAAAGACACCGGTGACCGCGTCGCTGCACTGGTCAATGCCGGCGTTGACGTGGTGGTGGTCGACACCGCACACGGTCACTCCAAAGGCGTGATCGACCGCGTTCGTTGGGTCAAACAGAACTTCCCTGAAGTGCAGGTCATCGGCGGCAACATCGCCACCGGCGCTGCCGCCAAGGCCCTGGCCGAAGCTGGCGCCGACGCCGTCAAGGTCGGTATCGGCCCTGGCTCGATCTGCACCACCCGCATCGTCGCCGGTGTCGGCGTCCCGCAAATCAGTGCCATCGCCAACGTCGCCGCTGCCCTTGAAGGCACTGGCGTTCCGTTGATCGCCGACGGCGGCATCCGTTTCTCCGGTGACCTGTCCAAGGCCATCGTTGCCGGTGCTTCCTGCGTGATGATGGGCTCGATGTTCGCCGGTACTGAAGAAGCGCCGGGCGAGATCGAACTGTTCCAGGGTCGTTCGTACAAGGCTTACCGCGGCATGGGTTCGCTGGGCGCCATGTCCCAGGCCCAGGGTTCCTCCGACCGTTACTTCCAGGACTCCTCCGCGGGTGCCGAGAAGCTGGTTCCGGAAGGCATCGAAGGGCGTGTTCCTTACAAGGGCTCCCTGAGCGCCATCATCCATCAACTGATGGGCGGCCTGCGTTCCTCGATGGGCTACACCGGCAGTGCCGACATCGAAGAGATGCGCACCAAGCCTGAGTTCGTGCGGATCACCGGCGCTGGCATGGCCGAGTCCCACGTCCACGACGTGCAGATCACCAAAGAAGCGCCAAACTACCGCGTAGGTTGAGGCTTCAAGCAAAACGTTAAGTAACCCGGGGCTGTTCGATTCAGCCCCGAGTTGTTTCTGAATCACGACTGTTTCTGAATTACTTAGACGAGACTGAATCATGGCCCTCGACATTCACGCTCACCGCATCCTGATCCTCGATTTCGGTTCCCAGTACACCCAGCTGATTGCCCGCCGCGTGCGTGAAATCGGCGTGTACTGCGAACTGCATCCGTTCGACATGGATGAAGAAGCGATTCGCGAATTCGCTCCAAAAGGCGTCATTCTCGCCGGCGGCCCCGAGTCCGTGCACGTAGCCGACAGTCCGCGCTGCCCGCAAGCCGTATTTGACCTGGGTGTACCGGTCTTCGGTATCTGCTACGGCATGCAGACCATGGCTGAACAGCTGGGTGGCAAGGTTGAAGGTTCCGAACTGCGTGAGTTCGGTTACGCTCGCGTTGACGTGGTCGGCAAGAGCCGCCTGCTCGACGGCATCGAAGACCATATCGACGCCGACGGCCTGTTCGGCCTCGACGTGTGGATGAGCCACGGTGACAAAGTCACCCGGATGCCAGAGGAATTCCACATCCTGGCCAGCACCCCGAGCTGCCCGATTGCCGGCATGTTCGACGACGCTCGCGGCTACTACGGCGTGCAGTTCCACCCGGAAGTGACCCACACCAAACAGGGCGGTCGCATCCTCTCGCGCTTCATCCTCGACATCTGCGGTTGCGAAGCGCTGTGGACGCCGTCGAAGATTGCTGAAGACGCCATCGCTCAGGTTCGCGCCCAGGTCGGCACCGACAACGTCCTGCTCGGCCTGTCCGGCGGTGTGGACTCCTCGGTGGTTGCCGCGCTGCTGCACAAAGCCATCGGCGACCAGTTGACCTGCGTCTTCGTCGACAACGGCCTGCTGCGTCTGCATGAAGGCGAGCAAGTGATGGCCATGTTCGCCGAGAACATGGGCGTCAAGGTGATCCGCGCCAACGCTGAAGACCAGTTCCTGAACAACCTGGCCGGCGAAAGCGATCCAGAGAAAAAGCGCAAGATCATCGGTCGTACCTTCATCGACGTCTTCGATGCCCAGTCCAACAAACTGGACAACATCAAGTACCTCGCCCAAGGCACTATCTACCCGGACGTGATCGAGTCGGCTGGCGCGAAAAGCGGCAAGGCCCACGTGATCAAGTCGCACCACAACGTGGGCGGCCTGCCGGAAGAAATGAACCTCAAGCTGGTTGAACCCCTGCGCGAGCTGTTCAAGGACGAAGTCCGTCGTCTGGGCCTGGAACTCGGCCTGCCGTACGACATGGTCTACCGTCACCCGTTCCCGGGCCCGGGCCTGGGCGTGCGGATCCTCGGTGAAGTGAAGAAGGAATACGCCGACCTGCTGCGTCGCGCCGACCACATCTTCATCGAAGAACTGCGCAAGGCCGACTGGTACCACAAGGTCAGCCAGGCGTTCGTGGTGTTCCAGCCGGTGAAATCCGTTGGCGTTGTAGGCGATGGCCGTCGTTACGCCTGGGTCGTGGCCCTGCGTGCCGTGGAAACCATCGACTTCATGACCGCGCGTTGGGCGCACCTGCCTTACGAACTGCTGGAAACCGTCAGCGGCCGCATCATCAATGAAATCGAAGGCATCTCCCGCGTCACCTACGACGTGTCGAGCAAGCCGCCGGCGACGATTGAGTGGGAATGATCCCGGTCTGATTGATCGTCTGTAACACCCGAAAGGCCCCGTGAATGTGAGTTCACGGGGCTTTTTTTTCGATCAGGCCGCTACAGTGGGCAGGCGTCCTTCCAGCGTCAGGCCCATGCGGTTGAGTGCGTGGACAAGGCTGATCAGATTCGCGTAGGTCACCTGATGCACGGCGGCCCAGGCCGGACGGTCGATGCGGAAGCCGCCATCCGCTGTGCGCTCGATCATCGTTCGCATAATCAGGTTGGTCCGGCTGCGATGGATCAGCGTCAAGGTTTCGTCTGACCTTTCAATGGTAAACATGCCCTGGCGGAACAGTAGCTGATTGATTTGCTGTTGCGTTCTTGGAATGGCCTGAGTCGGCACCTGCAGGCTGATGTCGGCGTACAACGTGTCGACATTGCCGCGCATCTGGGTGGTAACCTCTGCAAAGTCACGGCCTACGTCGATGCCTTGGTCGATGTCCAGGTGCAGGTTCTGGTCAGGGCCCACTTCTTCGATGCGTAAGCCGATCCCTCCCTCTGTTTCGCTGATGCCGGCCATTCCCCTGAACGTGTTGGTACTCTCCTGATCGGTGAGCACCACCCATTTTCCGCCGCCGTTGCGGGCTTGAGTGGCTCGCATGATGGTATGGGTGAGGTAGGTCTTGACGGATTGTCGTGACAGGGCGCGGAAGTTCGAGTCGGTGTGGCGATAGCTTGCCAGGCAATCGGTGGCCTGGATTCGAATGCCGTTCTGTTGGGCTGTCCTGACGACTTCCAGAGGCGTGTACTGTCCGGCAGGATCGCCCGGCAGTTTTTGCAGATACTTTTCCAGCATGCCATGCATCTGCCCGGTATCGGCGAAGTCGTTCAGGTCGACTTGATTGAAGTCGTTGAGCAGCCGATGCATGTAGATCGTCTTGACGCCTTGCCTGGCCAGTGTCGGCATGTTTTCGATCAGGAACCGCATACTGGCGATGCGATCCTGGCTTTCACCGACCACCAGCCCCGGCGCTGCGTCGAATACTTTCTCGATGAGTTCTGTAACGGTGGTGGAGGGTGTGATCACGGGCTGAGTCGGGCGAGGGGGCAGCGAAGCGAAAAAGCCCTCCGGACGCTGGAAACCGGTCGCATCCCTGACCAGTACCGTGCGACGTCCTGCGACGAACTCTTCATAAGGGGTGACCCCTTTGAGATACCCGTTAGGCAACGTGATGATTTTTATGTGAGTCTCTTGCTCTCCCAACGCCAGGAAGTTCAGCGAACGTCCATTGGGGGCGTCGTATCTCGTCAAGTGTTCGACGGAATGACGTGGCCGGACATGGGGGAGCGGCCTGGATGGCCCGGGAACAGGCTTGCTCAGGCCTTTACCGCCACCGGTCAAGCCTCGTTTTGCCGCCAGCTCCCATTCCCCCTCGGCATTCAGGCGTACGGGAATCGATCCGGTAAAGGCATTCGGGTTCTCCGGGTCAATGATGGCCCAGGTTCCGCCGCCGTTGACGTCTGCTTCATAACGCACGTAGTAGGCCTGATCGTTTATCAGGATAGCGTTGGAAGGCTGTGAATCCAGCGTGTAGACACCCTGGAATTTGCCACTGGTGGCCATGGGGTAGCTTTCGAGGATTTCATTGCTTTGCCAGTGTTCCGGCACTTCCAACGCTTGCTCGATTTCATCTGGCAGGGTGGGCAACAGACCCGCTGGCAGAGGACTTTCCTCTGGCTCTACGGGCGCCTGCGGGTCGACGGTTTCTTGCGTATCGAGCGTCTTGTTCAAATCCGCCATCTCGGCCGCTTCTGCCGCTTCTGCCGCCTCGGCCGCCTCGGCCGCCGCCCCGACGTCGTCCAATACGTTGATTTCCTTGAGTAACGGGATATTGAACAGGGTGTTGACGCCGGCGAGCACCGCGCCGATGACCCCCGCCTTGCGTTCCGCTGCCGTCTTGCCATTGACGGCCTTGTCGATGTTCAAACCCATCGCTGCGATGCTGGCTCCGATCACCGGCAGGGCGATCGGCCAGCCGAGTACTGCCAACGGGCCGAAGACCTTCAGGCCGACGGTCAGATAACCCAGCCACAGGTGCTCGCGCATCTGTCCATTGGTCACCAGGGTCAGATTGGCCTCTTCCAGCATCGCGCTCTTGACCGCCTGGCTCTGCCAGGTGAATACGTCACCGCTGAGGGTGATGTCTTTTTGATTGATCAAATGGTGGTCGTACTTGCCCCAGGTACCGACCAGCTGATTCATCAACGGGGTGATGTTGTCCTGCACTTCCTTGCGCACCGACAGCGGGAAATGGGTCATGAACTCGGTACGGGGCTTTTCTTCGTTCATTTGCAGCAACATCCACCAGTGCATGTCCGTCGCTGTCGGGTGCACGTGGAAGGGCTCAGCGGCGCCGGGGACGTACGTGATCTGCCGACCGTTGCTCTCAACGATGCGCAGAATATCGGTGGCGACATGCCCGGCGACATCCAGCGCGCAGACACGAAGATCCGCAGGCGTAGCGGTTTGCGCTTGCAGGGCCGCCAGGGTGATTGGCCAGGATGCGCCATCGACGACGGCCCTGATGGCGGTCTGGAAATCCTCTTCCCCCAGCTGACCGCTTTCGCGGCCCTCGATGGCTTTTCTCAGGTAATTACATTTGGCCAGGGTCCGGTAGTCATCGAAATGGGTGGCCCAGAAGGCATTGAGTTTATGCAGATAGCGCTCACTGAGGTTCTTCTCCCACAGGTCGGCGAGCACCTTGCTGGGGTACATCCGCACTTCATTGGTTTCGTTGTAAATGCTGGCGTCGGCATCCGCGGTGTAAAAACCGCCATTGCTGTTCAGTTCGAGGGCGTCGTCCTGGTCGGTCACGCGGTACCGATGGATCACCAGTTGCGTCAGGGTGAAGGATTCACTGGGTTTTGGCGCGTGCTCCCAACCCAGAAAGGCCTTGCTGCTGCTGGCCGAGACATTGTCGAAGCGATGCCACCAGACCTGATCGGGGTCCAGGTGGGTGATGCCGTGTTTTTGCAGGATTTCACGGGCTACCGCATGGGCTTCCTCCTGCAAACCGGGGCAGGCTGTCACAATGACCGGCGCGATGAGTTTGAGTTTTTCCTGGTCGGCGGCATTGCTTGATACGGGGGTATTTTGTTCGGTGGACATGCTCTCGCTCCTTGAGAAATGGGCAGCGATGATCGCCCGCTTGCTCAAAGGAAGTGCACTACATAGTTATGCCCAAACGCATTTTTCAACCGTGCAGGGTCAGCGCCGTGCCACATCCGAAAAATAGAACTTGTCGAGGGTGTGCCGTGATTCCGTGTACTCGAACTGCCGGCCGTCCTGCAGAAACGTCTGGTTGCTGACCACGATCACATGGCTCTGGCCGTCGAGGTCGAGGTGTTGCTGGTCATCCTTGCTGCAGGGCACGGCTTCGATGGTGCGCTGGGCGTAGGCGATTTGCAGTTGCAGGGTCTGTTCGATGAAGGCGTAGATCGAGTGTTCGGCGATGTCCCGCGAGAGTCCGGGAATGACGTCGCTGACGAAATGGTTGATGTCGAGGATCACTCGTTTTCCATCGATCCGCCGTACGCGTTTGATCCTCGTGATCAGGCTGCCTTCTTCCGCCTTGATATGTTCCAGCAACGCACCTTCGAGCGGGATCTGGCTGAACTCGACCACCTCGGTGCTGACGTTGTTGCCCAATCGCGGATGGGTTTCCTGAAAGCTGACGATGCCACCCAACTGAAATTCGATCGGGTCGGTCGACAACACAAAGGTGCCTTTTCCGTGGACTTTCTGGGCGAAACCGCGCTCCTGTAATTGTTCGATGGCTTTGCGCACGGTGCCGCGACTGGCCTGATAGCTGTCCATCAATTCGGTTTCGGAGGGCAACCGGGCGCCGCGCTCCAGACGTTCGGTCGTGATGCTGGCAAGCAGATCGCTGTAGATCTGGTTGTATTTACTCATGGGGATGGCTCTGTGCCGCAATGTACTCAAGGTTTCGAACCTTAAGGGCAGGGTAGGGGTTTGTCCATGCGGCTTTGGGATTTCAGCATTTGTGAGGGTAGGAAAAATCGCCGCCTGTCGGGTTGTAAATAAACAAATTCAAACTCGTCTGTACGAGTTGTTGATTTAACTCGTACAGACGAGTACTTTTCGCTTCGGCGTGCTGCCAATAACAAAAAACCACAGCGGAAAATCAAGCATGAGCCACGACTATCCGAACATCGTCAGCGAGCTGCTGCAAAGCCTCGGTGGCAGCGACAACCTCGAGCAGGCCGCGCATTGCGTCACGCGCCTGCGCCTTGCCCTCAAGGACCCGAGCCGGGTCAACAGCGCCACGCTTAACCAGATTGATCTGGTCAAAGGCTCATTCTTTACCGGCGGTCTGTTCCAGGTGGTCATCGGTCCCGGCGAGGTGGAGAAGGTTTACGCAGAACTGCGCCAACAAACCGGTCTTGCTGCGTCAACGATCGCCGACGTCAAACAGAAAAGCGCCGACAAGATAAACGCCGTGCAACGTCTGGTGCGGGTGTTTTCCGATGTGTTCATGCCGATCCTGCCGGCGCTGATCATTGCGGGCCTGCTGATGGGCATCAATAACCTCATCGGCGCCAAGGGCATGTTCATCGAAGGCCAGACCCTGCTGGATGCTTACCCCAGGCTTGACGGGCTCTGGAGCCTGATCAACCTGATGGCCAACACGTCGTTCGTGTTCCTGCCTGCATTGGTGGGCTGGTCAGCCGCCAAGCGGTTTGGCGGCAGCGAAATTCTCGGCATCGTGCTCGGCCTGATGCTGGTTCACCCCGACCTGCTCAATGCCTGGAACTACGGCAAGGCCGTCGCAGGTCTCGACGGCCAGAGCCTGCCGTATTTCGACATTCTCGGTTTGTTCCAGATCGAAAAGGTCGGCTATCAGGGGCAGATCCTGCCGATTCTGCTGGCGGCCTACGTGATGAGCGTCATCGAAAAATGGCTGCGGGCGCGAGTGCCTAATGCCGTGCAATTGCTGGTGGTGCCGATCACCACCATCGTGGTCACCGGCGTGCTGGCCCTGGCGGTCATTGGCCCGGTGACCCGGCATCTGGGGATTCTCATCACTGAAGGTGTGGTCACCCTGTTTGATCTGGCGCCGATGGTCGGCGGTGCAATCTTCGGCCTGCTTTACGCGCCCTTGGTGATCACCGGCATGCACCACATGTTTCTCGCGGTCGACTTGCAGCTCATCTCGACCCAGGGCGGCACCTTTATCTGGCCGATGATCGTTATGTCCAACCTCGCCCAAGGCAGCGCGGCGCTCGCAGTGTTCTACATGACCCGTAATGCGCGGGACAAATCCATGGCGTCGACTTCAGCGATTTCGGCCTATTTCGGCATCACCGAACCGGCGATGTTCGGGGTCAACCTGCGCTACAAGTTTCCGTTTTACGCCGCACTGATTGGTTCGGCGCTGGGGTGCATCTTCCTGTCGCTGAACAAGGTCCAGGCATCGGCCATCGGTGTCGGCGGCTTGCCCGGATTTATCTCGATCATCCCGCAGTTCATCCCGATGTTTGTGATCGGAATGATCATCGCCATGGTCGTGCCGTTTGTTTTGACCTGCGGGTTGAGCATGAAGATTGTTCGGCCTGGGTATCGGGTCGCCTGATAGATCGCATCGTCGCACCGCCGCTCCCACATGGAATGCGGTCACCGTGGGAACGGGCTTGCCCGCGAAGAGGCCCGAAAGGCCAGTACAAATCTTACTGAAGGAATCCGCCATGCAAGACTGGCAACGTTCGGTGATTTACCAGATCTACCCGAAGAGTTTTCACAGCCACGCGGGCAACCCCACGGGTGATTTGCTCGGCGTCGTGGCCAAGCTCGATTACCTGCACTGGCTGGGCGTCGATTGCCTGTGGATCACGCCGTTCCTGCGTTCACCCCAGCGCGACAACGGTTACGACATCAGCGATTACTACGCCATCGATCCGAGCTACGGCACCATGGCCGATTGTGATTTGCTGATTGCCGAGGCCGGCAAGCGCGGGATCAAGTTGATGCTCGATATCGTGGTCAACCACACCTCGATCGAACACGCCTGGTTCCAACAGGCCCGCAGCAGTCTCGACAACCCGTACCGTGACTTCTACATCTGGCGCGATCAGCCAAACAACTGGGAATCCAAGTTCGGCGGTTCGGCGTGGGAATACGAGGCGCAGACCGGTCAGTACTTCCTGCACCTGTTCGATCACACCCAGGCCGACCTGAACTGGGACAACCCGAAGGTACGCGCCGAAGTCTTCAAAATGATGCGTTTCTGGCGCGATAAAGGCGTGGGCGGTTTCCGTCTGGACGTGATCAATCTGATCTCGAAACCGGCGGACTTTCCCGACGACGATAGCGACGGCCGACGCTTCTATACCGACGGCCCGAATGTTCACGAATACTTGCAGCAAATGTACCGCGAAGTGTTCGAGGGCCATGACCTGATCAATGTCGGCGAGATGTCGTCTACCAGCCTCGAACACTGCATTCGCTACTCGCGACCGGAGTCGAAGGAGCTGTCGATGACCTTCAATTTCCATCACCTGAAGGTCGATTACCCGAACCTGCAGAAGTGGATTCGCGCTGATTTCGACTTCCTTGAACTCAAGCGCATCCTCTCCGACTGGCAAACCGGCATGCAGGCCGGCGGAGGCTGGAATGCGCTGTTCTGGTGTAATCACGACCAACCGCGGGTGGTCTCGCGGTTTGGTCATGACGGCGAGCATCGTGTGGTGTCGGCGAAGATGCTCGGCACTGCGCTGCATTTTCTCCAGGGCACGCCATTTGTGTATCAGGGCGAAGAACTGGGCATGACCAATCCGGGTTTCGATCACATCGATCAATACCGCGATGTCGAGACCCTGAACATCTTCCGCCTCAAGCGCGAGGCGGGTGCGAGCGATGCCGACAACATGGCGGCGATCATGCAGAAGTCCCGCGACAACGGCCGTACGCCGATGCATTGGAATGGCGAACCGAACGCCGGTTTCAGCGCGGTGGAACCCTGGATCGGCGTGCCGGCCAACTCGGCGCAGATCAACGTCGCCACTCAACTCGACGACCCGGATTCAGTGCTGCATCACTACCGTCTGCTGATCAACTTGCGGCGTACCGAAGCGCTGATGTCCGATGGTATTTACCGTCAGTTGCTGCCTGAGCATGCGCATGTCTGGGCGTATGTACGGGAAGGAAACGGCGAACGTTTGCTGGTACTGAACAACTTCTACGGGACGCCTTGCGAAGTTGAATTGCCGGATGGAGTGATCACCGAACTCATGACCCAGCGCCTGGTCATCTGCAACTACCCGGACTGTCCGCCGCGAAATCGACAGGTGTTTTTACGACCGTATGAATCGTTTGTTTTGCACCTGACCGACCACTAAAAACACCGACTTCGAAAAAACACGCAGAACGCTGCGCGGGGGAGTTTTGCGCGCTGATTTTGCGGAACAACACAATAAAAATAATGGGGTGGTTCTTGAAAACAACAATAAATCGCAGCCTTGTCGCCGCGAGTGTCTGCCTGGCATTGCCTTGGTCGGCCCATGCGCTGGAGTTCGGCGGTTACCTGCGCAGCGGTGTCGGGACATCGGTCAACAGTGGTAAACAACAGTGTTTCCAGCTGCCCGGAGCACAGACCAAATACCGCCTCGGTAACGAGTGCGAGCACTATGGGGAACTGGAACTTCGTCAGGACGTGTACACCCTGGATGACGGTTCGGTGCTCAGTGTCGATGGCATGGCCTCGCTGTATAACCAATACGACAAGGACCTGACGTTAAAGGGCGACAACGGCTCGGTGCGCCTGCCGCAGCTGTACGGGCAATGGTCGAACATGCCCGGCCTCAACGGCGGCTCGCTGTGGGCCGGTCGACGCTATTACAAACGGAACGACATCCACATTTCCGACTTTTACTACTGGAACCAGAGCGCCACCGGCGGCGGCATCGAGGACGTGCTGATCGGCGATCTGAAATACAGCTACGCCTTTTCGCGCAAGGACAACCTGTACCAGAAGGATTACATCAATCGTCACGACTTCAACGTGGCTGGATTCAATACCAACCCCGGTGGTGAGCTGGAGTTTGGCCTGAGCTACATCGACAAACCTGACAGCCGCGATGCTCATCGCGGCTGGGCAATCACCACCCAGCATGTGCAAAAGGGTTTTCTGGGCGGCAAGAACAAACTGGCTTTCCAGTATGGCGAAGGCCCAGGCACCGGATTGGGTTATACCGGTAACGTAAAGCTGGACGACAGCAACAAAAGTTACCGGGTGGTGGAGTTCTTCGACTGGCAAGTGACGCCACGATTTGGTGGGCAGGTCGAGGCGGTTTACCAGAAAGACATTCGCCCGGACGGTGCCGACCAGAACTGGATTTCCCTGGGGATTCGCCCTGCGTACGCGATCACCGAGCAGTTCAAACTGGTGACCGAACTGGGCCACGATCAGGTCGACGCCACGGGTGGCACGCGCAAACTGAGCAAGTTCACCTTCGCCCCGACCTGGTCGCCCAAGGGCCCTGAATTCTGGGCGCGACCCGAAGTGCGCTTGTATTACACCTATGCCAGCTGGAACGAGGCGGCCAAGCGTGCGGCCAATGAACTGGCAGCGGGTTCAGCGTTGTCCGACACCGGAGCCTTCGGCACAGCGCGGCACGGTGCGAACGTCGGATTGCAGGTCGAGTACTGGTGGAAATAAGCGATGCTGTCGGGGCGTCGCGCTCCATCGGCACTTCAAAGAACAAAACAGCAGGTGACGTCATGGCCATACCCCAACAATTGCAGCTCCACGCCCCCCTGTCCGGCGTACTGATGCCTCTGGACCTTGTGCCCGATCCGGTGTTTTCCAGCCGGATCATCGGCGATGGGCTGTGCATCGATCCGGCTTCAACAACATTGTGTGCGCCGCTGGCGGGGGTTGTCAGCAATGTGCAGGCCAGTGGGCATGCGGTGAGCATCACCAATGAAAATGGCGTGCAGGTGTTGATGCATATCGGGCTCGACACGGTGAACCTTGCCGGGAAAGGGTTCACGCGATTGGTGGAGGAGGGGCAGCAGGTTGACGTCGGGCAGGCGCTGATCGAGTTCGATGCCGATTTTGTTGCGTTGAATGCACGCAGCCTGCTGACCTTGATGCTGGTGGTCAGCGGCGAGCCGTTCACTTGGCTGGCGGCGCAAACGGGGTGGGTAGACAGTGGTCAGCCGCTGCTGGGGTTGAACGCTGTCGAGCAGACAGCGGGTGTGTCCGTGGCGCAAGAGGGCGAGGCGCTGTTCTCCAAACCGGTGACGTTACCCAACCTGAACGGTTTGCACGCCCGTCCTGCGGCGGTGTTCGCCCAGGCGGCGAAAGGGTTCTCGGCCAGCATTCATCTGCATAAACAGCAGGCGAGTGCGAACGCGAAATCCCTGGTGGCGATCATGGCGCTGCAGACAGCTCACCACGACGTTGTGCAAGTCAGTGCGGTCGGCCCGGATGCCGAGGCGGCGATCAAGACGCTGGCGGAGCTGCTGGCCGCGGGTTGTGGCGAGACAGTGACTGTGATGGCGGATGTTGCGCCGGTGCCTCTGGAGATTTCATCGCCCAAGGTGCTGCGTGGGGTGTGTGCTTCGGCGGGGGCGGCATTTGGCCAGGTGGTGCAGATCGCCGAGCAGGCCCTTGTGGTGAGCGAATGGGGTGAGGGTTCGCAGGTTGAGCGCGATCATCTGTCCGCCGCGTTGACCGAGGCCATTTCAGCTTTGCAGCAGATGCGCGACAACGCCGCGGGCGATGCCCAGGCAGAGATTTTCAGGGCTCATCAGGAACTGCTCGAAGACCCGGGTTTGTTGGAAGTGGCTCAGGTGCTGATCGACGAAGGCAAAAGTGCCGGATTCGCCTGGCGCGCGGCCACCGAATCGACAGCGACCTTGTTCAAAAGCCTGGGCAATGCGTTGCTGGCCGAACGGGCGGCAGACCTGGCCGATGTCAGTCAGAGAGTGCTCAAGTTGCTACTCGGCGTGCGGGAACGCGAGCTGGAGTTGCCTGATGGGGCCATCCTGATTGCTGAACAACTGACGCCGTCCCAGACCGCCGGGCTTGATACCCGAAAGGTGCTGGGTTTTGCCACGGTCGGTGGTGGCGCCACCAGCCACGTCGCGATCCTGGCGCGGGCATTCGGTTTGCCGGCGATTTGCGGGTTGCCGGTGCAAGTGCTGGCGCTGGTCAACGGCACCCAGGTGTTGCTCGATGCCGATAAGGGAGAGTTGCAGATCGACCCGGACCTGGCCGCCATCGAACACCTTCAAGCCAGACGCAAGCTTGCACAGCAACGCCAACACCAGGAGTTGGCGCAGGCGTCACTGGCTGCCTGTACCCGCGACGGACACCCTGTCGAGGTGACGGCCAACATCGCTTCGCTGGCGGAAGCCGAACAGGCCATGGCGCTGGGAGGGGCGGGTGTCGGTTTGCTGCGTTCGGAGTTTCTCTATCTGGATCGCCATCATGCGCCGAGCCATGACGAGCAGGCATCCACCTACAGCGCCATCGCCCGAGCCCTCGGGCCTGCACGGAACCTGGTGGTGCGCACCCTGGATGTTGGCGGTGACAAGCCGTTGGCCTACGTCCCGATGGACAGTGAAACCAACCCTTTTCTGGGTGTGCGCGGGATTCGTCTGTGCCTGGAGCGTCCGCAACTGTTGCGCGATCAATTCAAGGCAATCCTGAGTTGTGCGGGCCAGACCCGTTTGCACCTCATGCTGCCGATGGTGACGCAACTGTCGGAGTTGCGTGTGGCCCGGCAACTGCTCGAAGAGGAGGCGCTGGCCCTGGGCCTCACGGAACTGCCGAAGCTGGGGATCATGATCGAAGTGCCAGCGGCCGCGTTGATGGCGGACCTGTTTGCGCCCGAAGTGGATTTTTTCTCCATCGGCACCAACGACCTGACCCAATACACCCTGGCCATGGACCGTGATCATCCGCGGCTCGCCAGTCAGGCTGACAGTTTTCATCCCGCGGTGCTTCGACTGATCGCCAGCACCGTGAAAGCCGCTCATGCCCACGGCAAGTGGGTGGGCGTTTGCGGCGCGCTGGCCTCGGAAACCTTGGCCACGCCGCTCTTGCTGGGCCTGGGGGTGGACGAGTTATCGGTGAGTGTGCCGTTGATTCCGGCGGTCAAAGCGACGGTTCGCACAGTGGACCTGGTGGATTGCCAGGCCATCGCCCAACAGGTCCTGGGCCTGGAAAGTGCCGGACAAGTGCGCGAGGCCTTGCGGCTGTATTGCGACGCGGCGGTCGAAACCTCATTGGTGATGGAGAACTGAACATGTTCGAGAAAATGCAGCAGGCATTCTGGAAAGCCTTGACGCCGGACCTGATCGTGGATGAACCGAAGGTGGCTGTGCCATCGGTGCCTGGCCTGGCAGCGAATGTGGTGGCCGCGTTGGGTGGTGTGGATAACCTCACGTCGCAGCAGCCTGTGGCGCTGACCCGGGTTCGCGTGGAATTGCGCGACGTGGGGCGGATGAATCGGCAGGCGTTGAATCTGGCCGGTGTGCCCGGCGTCATGATGCTGGAGGGCGGGGTGGTGCACCTGATCATTGGCCTTCAGCCATAACCGATCTTTCGCCACCGATGATGTGCGTCTCTCGGTCGCCCTTACTGTTTCTCATCCGCAGGTGTATCGTATTCGCCTTTTGCAGGTCTGCGGACCTGTCGCTGATACGTGAGGTAGTTGAGTTCATGTCCTTTACCCGTCGCCAAATCCTCGGTGGCCTGGCCGGTCTTGTTGTCGTTGGCGTCGGTGTGGGGGGCGCGTCGCGGTACTGGCTGGGCAAGATGGCCGATGCCGATGCGGGCCACGACTATGAGCTGATCGCCGCGCCGCTGGACGTCGAACTGGTGGCCGGGCACAAGACCGAAGCCTGGGCGTTCGGCCCATCGGCGCCGGGCACCGAGTTGCGGGTTCGTCAGGGTGAATGGCTGCGGGTGCGTTTCATCAATCACCTGCCGGTGGCGACCACCATTCACTGGCATGGCATCCGTTTGCCACTGGAAATGGATGGCGTGCCCTACGTGTCGCAACTGCCGGTGCTGCCGGGTGAATACTTCGATTACAAATTCCGCGTGCCGGATGCCGGCAGCTATTGGTATCACCCGCACGTGAACAGCAGCGAAGAACTCGGTCGCGGGCTGGTTGGCCCATTGATCGTCGAAGAACGCGAGCCGACCGGTTTCAAGTACGAAAAGACTCTGAGCCTCAAGAGCTGGCACGTTGATGAAGAAGGTGCGTTCGTCGCGTTCAGTATTCCTCGCGAGGCGGCCCGAGGCGGCACGGCGGGGCGCCTGTCGACCATCAATGGTGTCGCGCAAGCGGTGATCGACTTGCCCGCCGGGCAGATCACCCGCGTGCGTCTGCTCAATCTCGACAATACGCTGACCTATCGCCTCAACATCCCCGGCGTCGAAGCGCAGATCTACGCGCTGGATGGCAATCCTGTCGAGCCACGTCCGCTGGGCAAGGAGTACTGGCTTGGCCCGGGCATGCGTATTTGCCTGGCGATCAAGGCGCCGCCGGCCGGCGAAGAATTATCACTGCGCAACGGCCCGGTGCGTTTGGGCACATTCCGCTCAGTGGCGAACAGCGATGCACCGACCCAGTGGCCGCCCGCATTGCCCGCCAACCCGGTGGCCGAGCCGGACCTGGCCAATGCCGAGAAACTCAACTTCAATTTCGAATGGGTCGGCTCGGTGTCGGTCAACGTCGACAACGGCAAGCCGCCAAGCCTGTGGCAGATCAACGGCAAGGCCTGGGACATCACCGACAAGACCTGCGCCGACCGCCCGATTGCCAAGCTCGAGAAGGGCAAGAGCTACATTTTTGAATTGAAAAACATGACTCAGTATCAGCACCCGATTCACCTGCATGGCATGAGCTTCAAGGTCATTGCCTCGAACCGGCACAAGGTCATCCCGTATTTCACCGACACGTACCTGCTGGGCAAGAACGAGCGTGCACAAGTGGCGCTGGTGGCGGATAACCCTGGGGTGTGGATGTTCCATTGCCATGTGATCGACCACATGGAAACCGGCCTGATGGCCGCCATCGAGGTGGCGTGATGCGACAGATTCGTCCCGCAGCGATCATTGACCGCAGTCGTGATCGCGACTTCATGCGCGAAGCCCTGGCGCTGGCCGCTCAAGGCGCGGCGCTGGGTGAAGTGCCGGTGGGCGCGGTGCTGGTGCAGGACGGTGAAATCATCGGTCGAGGCTTCAACTGTCCGATCAGCGGCAACGACCCGAGTGCGCATGCCGAGATGGTCGCCATCCGCGCCGCGGCGTTGGCGGCCAGCAATTATCGCCTGCCGGGCAGTACGCTGTACGTGACGCTTGAGCCGTGCAGCATGTGCGCCGGGCTGATCGTGCATTCGCGGATTGCGCGGGTGGTGTATGGCGCGCTGGAGCCCAAGGCGGGGATTGTGCAGAGCCAGGGACAGTTCTTCACCCAAGGCTTTTTGAATCATCGGGTGTTGTATGAGGGCGGTGTGTTGGCGGAAGAATGCGGGGCGGTTTTGAGCGAGTTCTTCAAGGCCCGAAGAGCCAAGCCTTCAGACTCAACACAAAACTAATCTGGGGGCTTGCTGGCGAATGCAGATTAACATTCAACAGATCTGTTGACTGATCCACCGCTTTCGCGAGCAAGCCCCACATTTTGATCTCCAGTGGCAGGGAGCTGGTGTTTACTTGCGGGCGACGATGACAGCACGCATCGGCGCCGGCAGCCCTTCAATCGTCTTGCTGTGGTCTTCCGGATCGAGGAAATCACTCAACGACTGATACTTCATCCACTCCGTCCCGCGCTGTTCCTCGACGGTCGTCACGCTGACATCCACGCACTTCACGTCCGTGAAGCCGGCACGCCGCAACCAGAGCATAAGCGCCGGCACCGACGGCAAAAACCACACGTTACGCATCTGCGCGTAACGATCTTCCGGCACCAGCACCTGCTGCTGATCGCCTTCGATCACCAGCGTTTCCAGCACCAGTTCACCGCCCTTGACCAGGCAGTCCTTCAAGGCCAGCAAATGCTCGATCGGTGAGCGGCGGTGATAGAACACGCCCATGGAAAACACCGTGTCGAAGCCTTCGAGCTCTGGTGGCAGGTCTTCGAAGGGGAAGGGCAGGTGCCAGGCATTGGGCTCGGACAAATAGCGCTGAACGGCCTGGAATTGGCAGAAGAACAGCCAATTGGGATCGACGCCGATCACGCTGTCTGCACCGGCGCCAAGCATGCGCCACATGTAGTATCCGTTGCCGCAACCGACATCGAGGATGCATTTGCCCTTCAGGTCCAGATGCGGAGCAACGCGCGACCACTTCCAGTCCGAACGCCATTCAGTGTCGACGTGAACGCCAAACAGATCGAACGGACCCTTACGCCACGGCGACAAACCCATCAGCGCCGTACGCATTTGCGCACGGGTTGCATCGTCGCAATCTGTGTCCAGGCTCAGGCCGTTGAGCAAGTCGACCTCGCTCGGCTGGATCTTCGGCAAGGCGTCCAGCGCACTTTGCCAGCGCTCAAGGTCGCCATGGCCCTTTTCCATTTTCTTGTCGAGTTGCGCTTGCAAGGTATTGGCCCAGTCGGCCAGCGGTGTGCCGGCCAGACGGTGGGCGAGAGGGGACAGATCAATCATGGCAAGGCAATCAACGAGGCAAAGTTAAGACACTGGAACCACGGCACGACTTTCGAAAACCCGGCGGCCAGCAGGCGCTCGCGGTGTTCTTCGAGGCTGTCGGGCTTCATGACGTTTTCGATGGCGCTACGCTTCTGGGCGATTTCCAGTTCGCTGTAGCCGTTGGCGCGTTTGAACGCGACGTGCAGGTCGGTGAGGAGCGCGTGCTCTTCGGGGTCGTTGAAGCGCAGCTTCTCCGAGAGGATCAACGCGCCGCCGGGCAACAGCGATTGGCGGATGCGACTCAGTAGCGCGGTACGCTGCTCGGGGGCGATGAATTGCAGCGTGAAGTTCAGCGCCACTACCGAAGCTGGCTGGAATTGCAAAGCGAGGATGTCGCCTTCGATCACTTCGACCGGCAGCAATTCCTGGAACATCGAGTCCTGGCCGTTGAGGTACTCGCGGCAGCGCTCGACCATCGCCACGGAGTTATCCACAGCGATGACGCGGCAGCCATCGGTGCGCACGTGACGGCGCAACGCCTGAGTCACTGCGCCGAGGGACGAGCCGAGGTCGTAGAGCACGCTGTTGGGCTGGGCGAATTGCGCAGCGAGCACGCCGAGGTTTTCAACGATGGTCGGATAGCCGGGCACCGAGCGCTTGATCATGTCCGGGAACACCCGCACCACGTCCTCGTTAAAGGCGAAGTCGGGCACCTGGGCCAAAGGCTGGGCGAAAAGGCGATCGGGTTCTTTGCTCACGGCGGTTCCAGCGGCGTAGGTGGAAAAGGCCGGCATTTTAGCCAACTTGGCGCGGGGATGCGCGGGTTGTCTGATAAACCGCCTGGCTCATGCAGTTTGAGTGGTGAAAGGGCTGTTGTGGCGAGGGAGCTTGCTCCCGCTCGGCTGCGCAGCAGCCCCAAAACCATTCAATCGCGTTTCAATCGATGCACCGGAGTAGCCGGGTTTGCGACTGCTGCGCAGCCGAGCGGGAGCAAGCTCCCTCGCCACAGGGATCAGCGTTGTTTTTGAGAAAACGCCGACGCCGTAATCCCCCATTGCCCCAGCCAATAGCTGAGGATGATCACGTAGGGCGCGGCATGAAACGGCGCGACAAATCGATTGATGCCAATCACGCTATCGGAAAACACAAACGCCAGCGCACCGGCCGCCGCCAGCAGCGCCGAGCGTTTCGGCACATCGGTGCCCAGACGAGCCAGCGCCCGCCAAAGCATCGCACTGATGGCCAGGCCGTAGACGATCACCGGGATCAGCAGCGGGCCCAGACCATTGGCAATCAAAATCCCCAGCAGCAAAGCGCCAACGCCCAGCGCGATGATCAATGGCAACACCGCCAATCGTCGGCAATCACTCAAATACGCTTTCAGATACGCCAGATGCGCGACCAAAAACGCCCCGAGGCCGAACACGAACAAATCCCCCGGCCACGCCAGCAACACATCGCCGAGCAGGGAAAAAATCAGGCCCAGGCTGATCCAGCGCCGATATTCGCTGGGCGGCGCGTCGTGCAGCCAGCCGAGCAAGGCCAGCACGGGCAGCGGTTTGACCAGCAGGCAAAGCAACGCAGCATGCACGCTCAGGCCGTAGAGAAAAGTCACCGCGCCCATCATCGCCAGAATCAGCCAGCCCACGATCAGTTAACCGAAATCGCGCAGTCGAAGGTTTCCACCGCCGGCACTTCCGGGGCCCAAGGCTGTTGCGAAGTCAGGCGCAAGCGCCCCGAACCGGCGGCAAACGCCTGAAAGCGCCAGGTGGATACGCCGGCCGCACCCACGACACCGGCATCTTCCGGGTTGCGATACACCTCCGGCCCCAGCGAGCGCAATACGCCACCGGCCGAATCCTGGATCGCCCAACGGTAACCCGTGGTCGGGTTGCTCGGCAGGGTCAGGATCAGGTTTTGCCCACTGGTGAGTTTCACCGGGCATTCGCTTTGTTTTTCCACGGTCACGTTCTGTTTCGGTTGCGTGGCGCAGGCGGCCAGCAAAGCGAGGGCGAGGGGGACAAACAAGCGGGTGGGGGACATAAGGTCAGTGGCTCCGGCATTCACGACGAACGGCGAGCATAACTGAAGATGAGACAAATTGTGACGGGAGGAGCTACGGGCGCGATCCTCTGGTACCTGTTTAGCGCCCGTAGATGTAGGAATAAGAGTAGTTCGCCAGCACACTTGCAGTGCATGCATGATGGCGAACATCCTGTCAGAACAAAATTTTCGCCACATCCGCAAAACGCTTGGCGAAATGCACGGTAATCCCTTCCTTCAGGTAATCCGGCAACTCATCAAAGCTTCCACGGTTAGGCTCCGGCAAGATCAATTCAAAAATTTTCTGCCGCCGCGCCGCAATGACCTTTTCACGCACCCCGCCAATCGGCAAGACATGCCCGGTCAGCGTCAGTTCGCCGGTCATGGCCACGCCTTTTTTCGGCGGCTGATTGCGTGCAAGCGAAAGCAAGGCACTGGCCATGGTCACGCCGGCACTTGGGCCGTCTTTCGGAGTGGCGCCTTCCGGGACGTGCAGGTGGACGAAGGCTTCGTCGAAGAACTTCGGATCCCCGCCAAACGACTTCAGGTTGGAGCTGACATAGCTGTAGGCGATTTCCGCCGACTCTTTCATCACGTCGCCCAGTTGCCCGGTGAGTTTGAAGCCCCGGTTGAGCGTGTGAATCCGCGTCGCTTCGATCGGCAGGGTCGCGCCGCCCATACTGGTCCAGGCCAGGCCTGTGATCACACCGGTACCCGACAGCACTTGCTCGTTACGGAACACCGGATGACCGAGTGAGGCTTCGAGGTCTTTCGGCCCGATTTTGATCACCGCTTTCGGTTCGTCGATCAACTTCACCACGGCCTTACGCACCAGTTTGCCCAGTTGTTTTTCCAACTGGCGCACCCCGGCCTCACGGGCGTAGCCATCGATCAGGGCTTTCAAGGCACTGTCACTGATGGCCAGGCTGCCTTTCGACACGCCGGCCTTCTCCAGTTGCTTGGGCCACAAGTGGCGCTTGGCAATGGCGATTTTTTCTTCGGTGATGTAACCCGACAGGCGGATCACTTCCATCCGGTCCAGCAACGGGCCGGGGATTGAATCGAGGGTGTTGGCAGTGCAGACGAACAGCACTTTCGACAGGTCCAGACGCAGGTCCAGGTAGTGGTCGAGGAATTCGACGTTCTGTTCCGGGTCGAGGGTTTCCAGCAGCGCCGAGGCCGGGTCGCCCTGGTAGCTCTGGCCCATCTTGTCGATCTCGTCGAGCATGATCACCGGGTTCATCACTTCGACGTCTTTCAACGCCTGCACCAGTTTGCCCGGTTGCGCGCCGATGTAGGTGCGGCGGTGGCCCTTGATCTCGGCTTCGTCGCGCATGCCGCCGAGGCTGAAACGATAGAACGGCCGGCCAAGGGATTCGGCGATGGATTTACCGACGCTGGTCTTGCCCACGCCGGGCGGACCCACCAACAGCACGATGGAGCCGCTGATTTCACCTTTATAGGCACCGACCGCGAGGAATTCGAGGATGCGGTCCTTGATGTCGTCCAGGCCGGCGTGGTGTTTGTCCAGGACCTTGCGCGCGTGCTTGAGGTCGAGTTTGTCCTCGCCGTACACGCCCCATGGCACCGAGGTGGCCCAGTCGAGGTAGTTGCGGGTGACCGCGTACTCCGGCGACCCGGTTTCGAGGATCGACAGCTTGTTCATTTCCTCTTCGATGCGTTTTTGCGCTTGCGTCGACAGGACCTTGCCTTCCAGACGCTGCTCGAACTGTTCGATGTCAGCGCTGCGGTCATCTTTGGTCAGGCCCAGCTCTTGCTGGATGACCTTCAGTTGTTCCTTGAGGAAGAACTCGCGCTGGTGCTCACCGATCTTGCGGTTCACTTCGGCGGAAATCTCTTTTTGCAGACGCGCGACTTCGACTTCCTTGCGCAGCATCGGCAGGACTTTCTCCATGCGCTTGAGCATCGGCACGCAGTCGAGCACTTCCTGCAACTCGCTGCCAGTCGCCGAGGTCAGGGCGGCGGCGAAGTCGGTCAGGGGTGACGGATCGTTGGGGCTGAAGCGGTTGAGGTAGTTTTTCAGCTCTTCGCTGTACAGCGGGTTGAGCGGCAGCAGTTCCTTGATCGCGTTGATCAGCGCCATGCCGTAGGCCTTGACCTCATCGGTCGGCTCGGTCGGCTGGTGCGGGTATTCGACTTCCACCAGGTACGGCGGGCGATGGTGCTTGAGCCAGGTGCGGATGCGCACGCGGGTCAGGCCCTGGGCGACGAATTGCAGTTTGCCGTTTTCGCGGCTGGCGTGATGCACCTTGACCAGCGTGCCGTAGAGGGGCAGGGCCGAGGTGTCGAAATGACGCGGGTCTTCCTGGGGCGTGTCCATGTAGAACAGGGCCAGGGAGTGGTGATCGGATTTGCTCACCAGATCCAGCGTTTCAGCCCACGGTTCTTCATTGACGATGACCGGCAGCACCTGGGCCGGGAAGAACGGGCGGTTGTGGATCGGGATGATGTAGACCTTGTCCGGCAGGTTCTGGCCGGGCAGGGCGAGGCCTTTGCCGGTGGAGTGGTGTTCGGCGTTCTCGGGGTCGGCGTACTCGCTCGGGTCTTCGGGGAATTCTTGCTGGTCGCTCATGGGGCACCTGCGCAATGGGGTATGGGTCTTAGATGGGGCAGGTGGGGGGTGGTTTCAATGGCAGGCGATTGTCAGCGGGTATTTCGTGATCGGCGTTCAGGTTTTAACAGGCTGATTTTTGGCTGGGTGATGAATCGTGAATCGGTGCCTCTCTCTGAGGTTAGTCACTGCATACCGTGTATCGGAAAATGATCCCATCCTGTTACTTCTGACAGTTGTTAGAAATGTAAGCAAAGGATTTGATACGGCTTCCATATAAAACATTCAAGGACTCTTACCATGGCTACCAAAAATTCAATTTCTATGCACGATTCCAACGGGAAGGAAATTCCTGACGGCGCCACTGCCCCTGCAGGCGATGTAAGTTTTAGTGGTACGACGAAATCCGACGAAGAAGTTTATGTGGAGGTTGGAGATCGTAAATTCAGCTTCAGCAGTCCGGATGGACAACTTCCAGTGACTACCATTCCACTAAAGGCAGGGCGCTATACCGCGCAGTTCCATTTTGTCCACTTGGATGAAAAGCAAAGCCGCACTTTTACATTGAAGTAATTGATGATGGACTGAAGCATCAAGTCTGTCGGGGTAAAAAGACACCGCTGCGCGTATCCTTCAGCGGTGTCATCCGTTCCGTTCCGTTGCGTCATGCGGATTCGATAATAAACGTGGCAGTCCCGATCAAACCTTGGCGCTCACCTCGCTGCGATTGACCAATACCTCCAGTGCATCACTCAGACTCGCTGCCCTGTCGCCAACCAACAGATGCCAGACGCCGCCCTCCAATTGACTGACCCCCTGGCAACCCAGCGCCTTCAAATCACACTCTGAGAGCGCCCTGCCATCCGCCAGTTGCAGGCGAATCCGGGTCATGGCCACGCAATCCATCTGCAGCACGTTATCCCCGCCACCCAGCGCGTTCAGCCATTGCTGTGCTTCCGGCGTCGCCACGGCGGCCGGTGCAGGCGCGTCAATCGCGGCTGGCGGCGTGGAAATCACCGCGCGGCCCAGCGCCGGCATTGCCAAGCGAATTTCGTCGGCAATGCTGTCGGCCATCGGCCCGACGACCACCTGCAAACTCCCGCCCTTGCCCGGGCGCACCACGGCCATCGCGCCCAGGGCTTTCAACTCGGCATCGTTGGCCTTGGTGCGATCGACCATGTCCAGCCGCAACCGGGTGGTGCAGGCCCCCACGGTGATCAGGTTTTGCGCACCACCCAGCGCCTTGATGTACGCCCCGGCCCGTTCGTTTTCGGCCACCACCGCTTTCTCGGCCGTGGCGACCTCTTCACGGCCCGGCGTTTTCAGATTGAACCGACGAATGCAGAAATCAAACACCACGTAATAGATCACCGCATACGCCAACCCGACCGGAACCACCAGCCAGCCGTTGGTGGATTTGCCCCAGCCGAGAATCATGTCGATGAAGCCGCCGGAGAAGGTGAAACCGAGGTGGATGTTCAGCAGGTTGGTGATCGCCATCGACAGCCCCGTCAGCAGCGCATGCAGCAGGTACAACAGCGGCGCGAGGAACATGAAGGCGAATTCGATCGGCTCGGTCACGCCGGTCAGGAACGAGGTCAGCGCCATCGACAGGAAAATCCCGCCCATGACTTTGCGCCGTTCCGGCAAGGCGTTGCGATACATCGCCAGGCAGGCGGCGGGCAGGCCGAAGATCATCACCGGGAACATGCCAGTCATGAACTGGCCGCCTTTCGGGTCACCGGCAAAGTAGCGCGTCAAGTCGCCGGTGATGACCGCGCCCGTGGTCGGGTCGGTGAAGTTGCCGAAGACGAACCACGCCATGTTGTTGAGGATATGGTGCAGCCCGGTGACGATCAGCAGGCGGTTGAACACGCCGAAGATGAACGCGCCGAAGCTGCCGCTCTCCATCATCAAGGTGCCGAAGCTGTTGATGCCGTGCTGGATCGGTGGCCAGATCAAGCCGAAAACCACGCCCAGGCCGACAGCGGCGAACCCGGTGACAATTGGCACGAAACGCCGACCGCCGAAGAACGCCAGGTATTCCGGGAGCTTGATGTCCTTGAAGCGGTTGTACAGCGCGCCCGCCATCAAGCCGCTGACGATCCCGGCGAGCATGCCCATGTTGATGCTCGCGTCGAGCACCTTGAGGGTGGAGATCATCACCAGGTAGCCAATCACCCCGGCGAGGCCGGCGGTGCCGTTGTTGTCCTTGGCAAAACCGACCGCGATGCCGATGGCGAAGATCATCGCCAGGTTAGCGAAGATGACCTGGCCGGCGTCGTGGATGATTGCGATGTTCAGCAGATCGGTGTCGCCCAGACGCAGCAACAGGCCGGCGATCGGCAGGATCGCGATCGGCAGCATCAGCGCGCGGCCGAGGCGTTGCAGGCCTTCGATGAAATATTGGTACATGGCGGATCTCCCTGGATTCTTTTTGTTGTTCAGCTCAGAGGCCATTGCTGGTGACAGGCATGACGCACAGCTGCGGCGCTGCTCAGCTTGAGCAGGCTTTGGCTGATGCGTCGGCATTCGGCGGCGTCGAGGTGACGGACGCGGTCCTTGATTTCGCCAACCTGCACCGGGCTGACCGACAGCTCGCTGACGCCCAGGCCGATCAGGACCGGCGTGGCCAGCGGGTCAGAGGCGAGCGCACCGCACACGCCGACCCAGCGCTTATGCACCGCCGCACCGGCGCAGGTCTGAGCGATCAAGCGCAGCAGCGCCGGGTGCATCGCATCGACCCGCGAAGCGAGACCCGCGTGGTCGCGGTCCATGGCCAGGGTGTATTGCGACAGGTCGTTGGTGCCGATGGACAGGAAGTCCGCATGCTCGGCCAATTGCTCGGCCAGCAACGCAGCGGCCGGGACTTCGATCATCACCCCCAGCTCCGGGCGTTCACTCACACCCAGTTCAGAGCACAAGGCGTCGAGGCGCTGGCGGATGTGCAGCAGCTCGTCGACTTCGGTGATCATCGGCAGCAGGATCCGGCAGCGCGACAGCGGGCTGACGTGCAGCAGCGCTCGCAGTTGCTCATCGAGGATTTCCGGGCGGACCTGCGCCAGGCGAATGCCGCGCAGACCGAGCACCGGATTGGCTTCGGCGGGGAGCGGCAAATAGTCGAGTTGCTTGTCGCCACCCACGTCGATGGTGCGGATGATCACCGACTTCTCGCCCATGGCGTCGAGCACGGCTTGATAGGCGCTGCGCTGTTCTTCTTCGTCCGGTGCGGTGTTGCGGTCCACAAACAGAAACTCGGTACGCAGCAGGCCGACGCCATCGGCGCCATGGGCCAGCGCGTCGGCGGCCTCAGTGCTGGAAGCGACATTGGCGGCGACTTCAATGGTCAAGCCGTCGCGGGTCAATGCCGGGTGATGTGCCTGGGCTTGTTGCTCGGCGCGGCGCTGCTGATGGTCGAGTTGTGCCTGACGCACTTGAGATAAACGTTCGGCAGTCGGCAGCAGTTCCAGGCGACCGCTGTCGGCATCCAGCACCACCGCTTGGCCCTGTTGCTGATCCAGCAGTGTCGAACCCAGCGCGACCATGCACGGCAAGCCTTTGCCGCGGGCGAGAATCGCTACGTGGGACGTTGCCCCGCCCTCGGCCATGCACACCCCGGCGACGCCTTGATGGCTCAGTTGCAACAGATCGGATGGAGTCAGTTCATGGGCGGCGACGATGGCGCCGGCCGGTACTTCGTAATGCCAGGTTTCGCCGAGCAAGGCTCGCAGCACCCGTTGCTTGAGGTCGCGCAGGTCGTTGGCGCGTTCGGCCAGCAGCGGACTGCCGAGTTGCGCAAGCACCTCGCATTGCAGGTCGATCGACTGGCTCCAGGCGTGCGTCGCGGCCATGCCCCGGTCGATGGAGGCGTTCGCCGCATCCAGCAGCGCGGGGTCTTCGAGCAGCGCGAGGTGGGCAGCGAAAATCGCTTCTTCGTCGGTACGCTTGTGCTTTTTGGCTTGGGCCAGGGTGCTGCCGATTTCGCTGCGCACGACGGTCAGCGCGGTATCGAGGGCATGCAGTTGTTGTGCGGGGACGTGGCTGCCGGCATCCATCGGCAGGCTGATGGCGTTCAAGCGAAACAATGGCCCGCTGACCAGGCCGGGAGCGGCGCAGACACCATGCAGTACACCCGCTTCAGCCGCCCGGTTGCGTCGGTCAACCGGTGCTGGCGCAACCGCGTGACTGTCTTCGGCCAGCGCGGTGGATAACGCGATCAACAACGCTTGCAGCGCCGCTTCGGCGTCCGTGCCCTGGCAGCTGACCTGAACTTCATCCTGCTCGCCGACGGCCAGGCCCATCAGCCCGATCAGGCTGTCGCAGGTCGCCGATTTACCGGCGAAGTGCAGCTGCGATTTGCTTTTGAAACCCTGAGCGGTCTGGCGAATCAACGCTGCCGGGCGAGCGTGGAGGCCGCCGCGATGCGCGATACGAATGTGGCCGACAAACGCTTCCCCGGACAAATCCGTTTCAGCCTGCGCCCCCGGTGCCTGCCGACGAATGATGTGCAGCAACGGCTCGCCGACCTTCACTGATTTCAGCGTGATCGGCCGGGCCTGGAAGTCCTGGCTGTTGGTCAGGATCATCAGGCTGACCAGGCTTTTGCACTGCTGCGCGACCCTGTCCAGGTCATAGCGCAACAGCGGTTGGCCGTTGCTCACCCGTGCGCCTTCCTTGACCAGCATCGAGAACCCTTCGCCCTGCAACTCGACGGTGTCGAGGCCCAGGTGCAGTAGCAGTTCGGCACCGTTGTCGGCGCGCAGGGTGATGGCATGGCCGGTGCGGGCGACGTGCACCACCACGCCGGCGCAGGGCGCATGAAGGGTGTCGTTCAGCGGATCGATGGCGATACCGTCGCCCATGGCGCCGCTGGCGAACACCGGGTCCGGGACTTTGGCAAGTGTAAGCACCGGGCCGCTGAGCGGGGCGCTGAGGGTCAGCTCTTTATTATTGTTGTGCATGGCTCGGTCTCATTAAAAATACGGTTCTTCGCTTAGTGCGTGCGCGTCACTTTGCTTAAATGCCGTGGCTGATCCGGGTCCATGCCACGGGCGACTGCCAAACCGGCGGCCATGACATAGAAACTCTGGATCGCCAGAATCGGGTCAAGGGCCGGGTGTTCGGCGCGGGTCAGGGTCAGGTCGCGTTCGGCGATGTCATCCGGCGCGGCCAGCAACACACGTGCGCCGCGTTGGCGCATGTCGGCGGCGAGGCTGAGCAAACCCGCCTGTTCGGCGCCGCGTGGGGCGAACACCAGCAATGGATAGTTCTCGTTGATCAGCGCCATCGGCCCATGACGGACTTCGGCACTGCTGAAGGCTTCAGCCTGGATCGCCGAGGTTTCCTTGAATTTGAGCGCCGCTTCCTGGGCGATGGCAAAACCGGCACCCCGACCGATCACCATCAGACGCTGGCAATCGCGCAGTGCATCGATGGCGAGGCTCCAGTCCTGTCGGGCGGCCTCGCGCAAACCGTCCGGTAGCGCAAGGCCGGCCTCCAGCAATTCCTCGTCGTGTTTCCAGTGCGCGATCAGGCGGGCGCTGGCACTGAGGGTGGCGATAAAACTCTTGGTCGCGGCGACGCTGCTTTCCGTCCCTGCGCACAGCGGCAGGCTGAACTCACACGCGGCTTCCAGCGGCGAGCTCTCGGCGTTGACCATGGCAATGCTCAAGGCGCCGCGCTTGCGCAGCAAGCGCAGGCTATTGACCAGATCGGGACTCTGACCGGACTGCGAGAACGCGAACGCCACCTGCCCGCTGACCTTCAAGGGCGCTTGCTGCATGGTCACCACCGACATCGGCATCGACGCCACGGGAATCCCGAGTTGCTGCATGGTCAGGTAGGCGAAGTAACTGGCGGCATGGTCGGAGCTGCCGCGAGCGACCGTCATCGCCACTTGCGGCGGCTGACGGCGCAGGCGTCCGGCGATCTCGATCATCTGCGGGTCGAGCTGCTGCAATTGCGCTTGCACGGCTTCGAACGAGGACAGCGCCTCTTCAAGCATTTTTGAAGTCAATGTCTTCTCCTTCGACCATGACGGCGGTCAGTGTGAGTGAGCGATCAAGCCGCACGCAGTCGGCCCAGGCGCCGGGTTGCAGGCGTCCGCGTTCAGTGAGGCCGAGGTAGTCGGCGGGAAATTGCGAAAGACGTTGCGAGGCCTCGCTGATCGGCAAACCGATCTTCACCAGATTGCGCAAGGCCTGATCCATGGTCAGCGTGCTGCCGGCCAGGGTGCCGTCGGGCAAGCGCACGCCGCCCAGGCATTTGGTCACGGTGTGGCTGCCGAGTTTGTATTCACCGTCGGGCATTCCGGCAGCGGCGGTGGAATCGGTGACGCAATACAGGCACGGGATCGAACGCAGGGCCACACGCATCGCGCCGGGGTGCACGTGCAGCAAGTCCGGAATCAGTTCCGCATATTGGGCATGGGCGAGCGCCGCGCCGACGATGCCGGGTTCGCGGTGGTGCAGCGGGCTCATGGCGTTGTAGAGGTGGGTGAAGCTGGTCGCGCCGGCGTTCAGCGCCGCCACGCCTTCCTCATAGCTGCCGAGGGTGTGGCCGATTTGCATGCGCACGCCGCGAGCGCTGAGGGCACGGATCAAGGCGTCATGGCCGGCGATTTCCGGGGCAATGGTGATGACGCGGATCGGCGCCAGCGCCAGGTACTCTTCGACTTCGGCCATCAACGCGGTGTGGGCGAAATTCGGTTGGGCGCCGAGTTTTCCGGGGTTGATGTACGGGCCCTCCAGATGCACGCCGAGCACCCGGGCGCTGCCGCCGGGACGTCGCTCACAGAATTCGCCGACGGCTTTGAGCACGCTCGAAATCTCTTCGCTTGGCGCGGTCATGGTGGTCGCGAGCAGCGATGTCGTGCCGAAACGTACGTGGGTCCGGGTGATGGTTTCGAAGGCGGTCGCGCCTTCCATGATGTCTTTGCCGCCGCCGCCGTGAACGTGCAGGTCGATGAAACCTGGCAGCAGGTAAGGCAGGTCGTTGTCTGCCGGATCACAGGGCTCGCCCTGGATCGACACGACCTTGCCGTGTTCGTGAATCAGCCGGCCGCGTATCCAGCCGCCGGCGGTGAGGATGTTGTCTTCGGACATGATCGGTTCTCGGTTTGAGCAGCGATGCGCTTTATCTACGAAGCTCTGCGACAAAGTCGTAGTAGTCGTTGCGGCAATAGGTGTCGGTGACTTCGATCGGCGTGTTGTCTTCGAGGTAGCCGACCCGGGTCATCAGCAACATGGCGGTGCCGGGGGCGATGCCGACCAGCGCGGCGAATTCGTCCGAGGCGTTGATCGCCTGAATGTGCTGCAAGGCGCGGACGATCGGTTTGCCGATGCCGTCGAGGTATTCGTAAAGGGAATCGCCCACGGCTTGCGGCTGGGGAATGATCGAGGCGGGCAGGGTGCTCATCTCGATCGCCATCACCGTGTCGTCGGCTTTGCGCAGGCGTTTGAGCCGCGCGACCTTGTCATTCGGTGACAGGCCGAGGCGGATCAGTTCTTCGTGGGTCGGCGGGGTGATTTCACGCTCCAGCCATTGCGAACCGGGGACAAAACCCTTGAGCCGCAACATCTCGCTGAAACCCGAGAGGCGCGACAGCGGTTGTTCCAGGCGTGGGGTGATGAACGTGCCGGAGCCCTGATTGCGACGGATCAGCCCTTGATCGAACAGAACCTCCAACGCCTTGCGCGCGGTGACGCGGGAGATGCCCAGCAGTTCGCTCAGGTTGCGCTCCGACGGCATCGCCTGCTCGGCTTTCCACTGGCCGGCATGGATCGCCGCTTCCAGATTGCGCGCCAGTTGCAGGTATAGCGGCGTGGGCTGGGTGTCGTCAGGACGGAGTGCCTGGAGGTCATTCATGTGAGATGTCCGATGCGGATATTGGAATGTTGTCGCCCGGTAGTGCAGCGAAAACTAATACCACTTAAATACCATGTCAATGCCAGTACTTTGCTCTGGACGTGGGGAGGCCGGCCCCGTTGTGCGGCGTAAATGCGCTTTGGTTTCAAGTGGTATTAGGGGTGGGTTTTTTTAAAGCAAAGATCGCAGCCTTCTGCAGCGCCTGCGGGGGGGAATGGTATCTACCCTGCAGGCGCTGCCGAAGGCTGCGATCTTTTGAATTTATTTTTCGAAGGCGACCGAAGGTAGCGGTCAGAACACGAAGCCGCCAGCGATGCGATCCATTGTGGCGAAGGAGCTTGCTCCCGCTGGGCTGCGAAGCGGCCCCAAATTCTGTCTGACACCGCATTTTCTGGTTTTAGGGCCGCTTTGCGACCCAGCGGGAGCAAGCTCCCTCGCCACAGGGGGTTATGGGCGGATTTCGATCATCGTGCCGTCAGGCACCAACCCCCAGACTTCACGCATGTCCATGTTGCGCATGGCGATGCAGCCGTCGGTCCAGTCCAGCGTGTGGAACAGGTTTTCCGGGTAGTCGTAGGTGTCGGGCGTGCCGTGGATCATGATCATGCCGCCAGGCTCGACGCCTTCGCGCTGGGCGCGGGCAGAGTCGCTGACGTTCGGATAGGAAATGTGCATCGCCAGGTTGAATCGGTCACTGACCTTGCGCCAGTCCACCCAGTAAAACCCCTCGGGCGTGCGCTTGTCGCCTTCCATCAGCTTGGCACCCTTGGGCTGTTTGCCCAGGGAAATGCGGTAGGTGCGCAGCGGTTTGCCGTCGGCGATCAATTGCAATTGATGGGCGGATTTGAGCACCAGTACTTTTTCGATGGATTTGCCATCCAGGGTGACCACGGTGGACGCCTGGGACACGACAGCGAACGACAGGCAAAACAGGGCAAGCAACCAGCGCATTGAAACGATATCCCTAAGAGTGTCGCGACTATATTAGTTATAGATGTCTTTGCAGGAGCTGCCGCAGGCTGCGATCTTTTGGCGACCTGCAGAAGTTCCGAATTGAAATCAAGTAATGGCAGGCTGAGCAAGTGGCGGGATCGACTCGGACCGTACGGGGTAGACCTCGGTCCGCCGGTCAGCGAAGAAGCATTCTAAGGTACGGCCCACCGTGCGGAAAGCCAGGTCGGACCACGGGATGTCAGCTTCGTCGAAAAGTCCCACTTCCAGGCTCTCGGGGCCGGCGGAAAAATCCAGGTCGACCAGTTCGGCGCGGAAGAACACATGCACCTGACTGATGTGCGGCACGTCGATGAGCGTATAGATGCTCAGGTTGCGCACCCGCGCACAGGCTTCTTCAGCCGTTTCGCGAATGGCCGCCTGCTCGATGGTTTCGCCGTTCTCCATGAAACCGGCGGGCAGGGTCCAGTAACCGAGCCGTGGCTCGATGGCGCGTCGGCACAGCAACACTTTCGAGCCCCAGGTCGCCACGCAGCCGGCGACGATATTGGGGTTCTGGTAGTGAATGGTGTGACAACTGTCACAGACAAAACGCAGACGCGAATCGCCTTCCGGAATGCGTTGGGCCACCGGGTTGCCGCACTGACTGCAAAATTTCATGCTTGGGTTCCTGAATGCTGCGCCTATCTTGGCGTGCGGCGGTGTCTGTCGGCAAGTTGTCGTTTCGCGACACGCGGCAGTTCGGGGGTTGGGCGGTCGATGTGATTGGTGCATGATGCGAGGTAGAGAATAAATCGAGAAGACTCATGCTGGACGAGATACTGCATCGAGTAAGCAACCACACCCCCCGCACACTGGAAACCGACAAGCGTTTCCCTGAGGCTGCGGTACTGGTGCCCATTACTCGCAGTGATGAACCGGAACTGGTTCTGACCCTGCGCGCCAGCGGGCTCTCGACCCATGGCGGTGAAGTCGCCTTCCCGGGCGGACGACGGGACCCCGAAGACCCTGACCTGATTTTCACCGCACTGCGCGAAGCCGAAGAAGAAATCGGCTTGCCGCCGGGGCTGGTCGAAGTGATCGGCCCGTTGAGCCCGCTGATCTCCCTGCACGGCATCAAGGTCACCCCTTATGTCGGCGTGATTCCGGATTTCGTCGAGTACCTGGCCAACGACGCCGAGATCGCTGCGGTGTTCAGTGTTCCCTTGGAGTTCTTCCGCAAGGACCCTCGTGAACATACCCACCGCATCGATTACCAGGGCCGCAGCTGGTACGTGCCGAGTTATCGTTATGGCGAGTACAAGATCTGGGGCCTGACGGCGATCATGATCGTCGAGTTGATCAACCTGCTCTATGACGCCAAAATCAGTCTGCACCAGCCGCCCAAGAATTTTATCAACACCTGAAGCCATCATATGGCGTGAGACGCGGCTGCCTGAGCCTTGAGGACAACAAGATGAAATACCGCCTGGGCGACGCCCGCGTCGAGACCCACCCACAGAGCTGGGTCGCCCCCAACGCCGTGCTGGTGGGCAAGGTCAAACTGGAAGAGGGCGCCAACGTCTGGTTTAACGCCGTGTTGCGTGGCGACAATGAACTGATCCTGATCGGCAAGAACAGCAACGTCCAGGACGGCACTGTGATGCACACCGACATGGGTTACCCGCTGACCATCGGCACCGGTGTAACCATCGGCCACAACGCCATGCTTCACGGCTGCACCGTGGGTGATTACAGTCTGATCGGCATCAATGCGGTGATTCTCAACGGTGCGAAGATCGGCAAGAACTGCATCATCGGCGCCAACTCTCTGATCGGTGAGGGCAAGGAAATCCCGGACGGTTCGCTGGTCATGGGCTCGCCTGGCAAGGTCGTGCGCGAACTGACCGAGCCGCAAAAGAAAATGCTGGAGGCCAGCGCTGCACACTATGTGCATAACTCGCAGCGTTATGCCCGCGATCTGGTCGAGCAGGAAGAATGAGCACGCCAGAACGCCCGGTCCTATCGCCCTGCGTGAATATCTGTGCGCTGGACGACGATGACATTTGCACCGGGTGTCAGCGCTCCGTGGAAGAGATTACGCGCTGGAGCCGGATGAGCAACGAAGAGCGCCGGGTGGTGTTAGGGTTGTGCCATGAACGGGCCAAGTCCAGCGGATTGCTCTGGATGCTGCCTTCCAAATCCGATTCCTGAGCCTTGTTGGTTTCTTTGCTCAACGAGGTCCTTGTGGCGAGGGAGCTTGCTCCCGCTGGGGCGCGAAGCGGCCCTGAAATCAGCGAATGCGGTGTCAGAGATCATTTGGGGCTGCTTCGCAGCCCAGCGGGAGCAAGCGCCCTCGCCACAGGTTATTTGTAAACCCGAAATGGTAATCTGTGCGCCAAATTGACAGGTATCCCCCCGCCCCATGTTCTTCCTGATCGCCTACATCAGCAGCGTCGTACTGATCAACTACGCCTTCTCCACCGCGCCGCACCTGGACATCATCTGGTCCGCCTGGGGCGGTTTGGTGTTTGTGCTGCGCGACATGGTGCAAACCCGCTTCGGCCATGGTGCGATCGTGGCCATGCTGGCGGCGCTGGTGCTGTCGTACGTCACGTCCGATCCTTCCATCGCACTGGCCAGTGCCACGGCCTTCGCCGTGTCCGAATGCATCGACTGGCTGGTATTCAGCATCACCAAGCGTCCGCTGCACGACCGCCTGTGGATAAGTTCGGCCCTGAGCATTCCCCTCGATACCTTCATCTTTTTCGGCATGATCGACGCCTTCACCCCGGCCGTGATCCTCACCGCCATGGGTTCGAAGTTCGCCGGCGTGACCGCAGTGTGGCTGATCATGGCCTGGCGCTTGCGCAAACAGGCTGTCGCCAGCTGAAGCCAAACCCTCAGGTTCATGTAAAATGCCGCGCTTTCTCCCCATGGGAAGCGTGCCAGGCACTGCTCCCTCGATGATCCGCTCCTTTGAGGACCTGAGATGACCCGTATCGGAACTCCATTGTCGCCAACCGCGACCCGCGTATTGATGTGTGGCTGTGGTGAGTTGGGCAAGGAAGTGGTAATCGAGCTGCAACGCCTGGGCGTTGAGGTGATTGCCGTCGACCGTTACGCCAACGCGCCGGCCATGCAAGTCGCTCATCGCAGCCACGTGATCAACATGCTCGACGGCGCCGCCCTGCGTGCAGTGATCGAAGCCGAGAAACCGCACTTCATCGTGCCGGAAATCGAAGCCATCGCCACCGCGACCCTGGTCGAACTGGAAGCCGAAGGCTTCACCGTGATCCCGACCGCGCGCGCCGCGCAACTGACCATGAACCGTGAAGGCATCCGTCGCCTGGCGGCTGAAGAGCTGGGCTTGCCGACGTCGCCGTACTACTTCGCCGACACGTTCGAGGATTACAGCAAGGCCGTTGAGGATCTGGGTTTCCCGTGTGTGGTCAAGCCGGTCATGAGTTCGTCGGGCAAAGGCCAGAGCCTGCTGCGCAGCACCGATGATGTGAAAACCGCGTGGGACTACGCACAAGAAGGCGGCCGCGCCGGTAAAGGTCGCGTGATCATCGAAGGCTTCATCGACTTCGACTACGAAATCACCCTGCTGACCGTGCGTCACGTCGGTGGCACCACATTCTGCGCGCCGGTCGGTCACCGTCAGGAGAAGGGCGACTACCAGGAATCCTGGCAGCCGCAAGCCATGAGCCCGGTTGCCCTGGCGGAATCCGAGCGTGTGGCCAAAGCGGTCACTGAAGCCTTGGGCGGTCGTGGTCTGTTTGGCGTCGAGCTGTTCATCAAAGGCGATCAGGTGTGGTTCAGCGAAGTCTCGCCGCGTCCGCACGACACTGGCCTGGTGACCCTGATTTCTCAGGACCTGTCACAGTTCGCGCTGCACGCGCGGGCGATTCTGGGGCTGCCGATTCCATTGATCCGTCAGTTCGGGCCTTCGGCTTCGGCAGTGATCCTGGTGGAAGGGCAATCGACCCAGACCGCCTTCGCCAATCTGGGTGCTGCGTTGAGCGAGCCGGATACGGCGTTGCGTCTGTTTGGCAAGCCTGAGGTGAATGGCCAGCGGCGGATGGGTGTGGCGCTGGCGCGGGATGAGTCGATCGAGGCTGCCCGGGCTAAAGCGACCCGTGCTTCTCAGGCTGTTGTTGTAGAGCTGTAAACCGAGGCGCGACTATCGCCAGCAGGCTGGCTCCCACATGGAAAATTGGTCTACACAAATCTGTGACCAACCAATACCCCTGTGGGAGCCAGCCTGCTGGCGATGCTTCTGATTCAGGCAACCCGATTCAAATCGTTATGCCGCGTCTCTTTCAGGCACAGCACCGCAATCAGACTCAGCACCGCCGCCCCCGACACATACCCGCCGACATAACTCAAACCGCCCATCGCCACCAGCTTCTGCGCAAAGAACGGCGCTGCCGAGGCTCCGACAATGCCGCCCAGGTTGTAGGCCGCTGACGCGCCGGTATAGCGCACGTGTGTCGGAAACAGCTCCGGCAGCAGCGCCCCCATCGGCGCGAACGTCACGCCCATCAGAAACAACTCGATGCACAGGAACAGCGCCACGCCCCAGGTCGAGCCTTGGGTCAGCAGCGGCTCCATCAAGAATCCGGACAGAATCGCCAGAACTCCCCCGATGATCAGTACCGGTTTGCGCCCGTAGCGGTCACTGGCCCATGCCGACAACGGCGTCGCAGCGGCCATGAACAGCACGGCGAAGCACAGCAGCGCGAGGAAGGTTTCACGGGTGTAGCCGAGCGTCGACACGCCATAACTCAGCGAAAACACCGTCGAAATGTAAAACAGCGCGTAGCACACCACCATCGAGCCCGCGCCCAACAGCATCGGTGCCCAATACTGGCTGAACAGCTCGACCAGGGGGATCTTGACCCGTTCCTGACGGGCCATGGCATTGGCGAAAACCGGGGTTTCGTGGAGTTTCAAGCGTACATACAGGCCGACCATCACCAGGGCGGCGCTGAGCAGGAACGGAATTCGCCAGCCCCACGAACGGAACTGTTCATCGTCCAAAGTCATTGCCAGCGTCAGGAACAAACCGTTGGCGGCGAGAAAGCCGATCGAAGGGCCGAGCTGTGGAAACATGCCGAACCAGGCGCGCTTGCCCTTGGGCGCATTCTCCGTCGCCAGCAATGCCGCGCCGCCCCATTCGCCGCCCAGCCCCAAGCCCTGGCCGAAACGCAGCACGCAGAGCAGGATCGGTGCCCAGGCCCCGATGGCGTCGTAACCCGGCAGCACGCCGATCAGCGTGGTGCACACGCCCATCAGCAGCAAGGAGGCGACCAGCGTCGATTTGCGCCCGATGCGGTCACCGAAGTGGCCGAACAGCGCGGAGCCCAGCGGTCGAGCCAGGAAGGCGATACCGAAGGTGAGAAACGCTGACAGCATCTGGGCGGTGCCGGAGGTCTGCGGAAAGAACACCGGACCGATCACCAGCGCAGCGGCAGTGGCATACACGTAGAAGTCGTAGAACTCGATGGCGGTGCCGATGAAACTCGCGGTCGCCACGCGGGTGGCGGAGTTGGTCGGTTGGGCGGGCGTGGTTTCGGTGTAAGTCGTGCTGGTCGTCATGCGGTTATCCCTGACAGTCATGTGCCCCAGTGGAGCGAATTATTATGGTCGAACACCCAGGGATGTGGGTTTGAAACGGAGTGCGGGTAGCACGGGGGTGGGGCGGGGCTTGGGTAAGCTGGATCGATTATAGGAAGGAGGCTAACGATCAAACAAGGGCCAGAGGCGGGTGATGGCTTTCGTGGCGAGGGAGCTTGCTCCCGCTCGGGCGCGCAGCGGCCGCAAAATGGCTGGATGCGTTTTATCAGGATAATTCTGCTGTTGTGATTGGGTCTGCTTTGCAGTCCGGCGGGAGCAGCTCCCTCGCCACGGAGGTCTGAGTCAGGCCTTAGATAACAACCGGCACCGAGCTGGTATGCCAGATCAAAACCCGAGTGACGCGATTGTCCTCGGTCTCCAGAATCTCCAGCCGGTAACGCCCGATCTTCAGGCACACCGCGCTGTCCGGAATCGTCTCCAGCGCCTCGGTCACCAGCCCGTTGAGGGTTTTCGGGCCATCACTGGGCAAGTGCCAGCCGAGGCTTTTGTTCAGGTCGCGAATCGATGCCGCACCATCGATCACCAGGCGTCCGTCGGCCTGCGGATGAATGTGCGGGTTGTGCAGGCTGTGCTGGCTTTCGAATTCGCCGACGATTTCTTCGAGAATGTCTTCCAGGGTGACGATGCCCAGCACCTCGCCGTACTCGTCGACCACCATGCCCAGGCGGCGCTGTTGCTTGTGGAAATTCAGCAGTTGCAGCTGCAGTGGCGTGCTTTCAGGTACGAAATACGGGTCGTGACACGCGGCCAGCAGTGCTTCGCGAGTGAGTTGGCCATCGGGCAGCAGGTGGCGGATCTGTCGGGTGTTGAGCACCGCCTCGACCTGATTGATGTCGCTGTGGAAAACCGGCAGGCGCGTGCGCCGATTGGCCCGCAGCTGTTCGATGATCTCTTCGATCGAGTCGTCGAGGTTGATCCCGTCGACATCACTGCGCGGCACCAGAATGTCGTTGACCGTAATGTTGTCCAGCGCATGGATGCCCGCCACCGGATGCGGGCGACAGACAGGGTGTTCAAGGTCGTCGCGACGATCATTCGGCGTTTCGTCTTCGCTCTGCTGCACCACGTTGGCCTTGCGCGCAAACGGTCGCATCAGCAACTGGCTGGTGCCATTGAGTAGCCAGGCGGCCGGGTAAATGATTTTCAGTGGTGCGCCGAGCAGCGTGTTGCCCAGGGACAGGATCGCGTCAGGGTAGCGGCTGGCGAGGGTGCGCGGCAGGTAGTCGGCGAATATCAGAAGAATCACGCCGGCGCCGACGCAAGCCGCCCATGGACCATTTTCGGCCCAGGTGAAAATCGCCAGCAAGGTGCTGATGACCACCACTAGCGCGCGGCACAGGGTGTTACAGAAAATCAGGCTGTTGAGCGGAAAACTCAGCCTCGCCACCGGCTTGTCACTGGCGCGCGAGGCCGTGCGTTGGGCCAGCAAGTGCTGATGTGCCGCTTCGATGGCGGTGAACAGCCCCGACCATAAAATCAACAGGGCCACTACAGCGAGCATCGGCCCTATGGGCAAGTCGTCCATTAATGCCGCCCGTCAGATGTGCAGGATGTATTCACGGACCAGCTTGCTGCCGAAATACGCCAGCATCAGCAGGCAGAAACCGGCGAGGGTCCAGCGAATGGCCTTGTGTCCGCGCCAGCCGAGGCGGTTTCGACCCCAGAGCAGCACGCTGAAGACGATCCAGGCCAGGCACGCCAGCAGGGTTTTGTGCACCAGATGCTGGGCGAACAGGTTGTCGACAAACAGCCAGCCAGAGATCAGTGACATCGACAACAGCGTCCAGCCGGCCCAGAGGAAACCGAACAGCAGGCTTTCCATGGTTTGCAGCGGCGGGAAGTTCTTGATCAGTCCGGACGGATGCTTGTGCTTGAGTTGATGGTCCTGAACCAGCAACAGCAAGGCCTGGAACACCGCGATGGTGAACATGCCGTAAGCCAGGATCGACAACAGGATGTGCGCGAGGATGCCCGGCTCTTCGTCGATGATCTGCACCGTACCGGCCGGGGCAAACTGCGCCAGCAGCACGGTCGCGGCGCCCAGCGGGAACAGCAATGTCAGCAGGTTTTCCACCGGGATCCGCGAGCAGGCCAGCAGGGTCAGGGCGATGACCGCGGCGGCGATCAGGCTGGCGGCACTGAAGAAGTCCAGGCCAAGGCCTATGGGCGTCAGCAGGTGGTTGAACAGGCTGGCGCTGTGAGCCAGCACGGCCAACACGCCGAGCGTCACCAGCAGGCGCTTGTTCGCCTTGGCGCCGGTGGCCAAGCGAGTGCCTTGATAGAGGGTCGCAGCGGCATATAAGCAGGCGGCGGCGAGAGTGGTCAGTAAACTGGGTGACAAGGGGAGCATAAATCCTGTTAGGCAAGCCCGAAAGGCGCTGAGTTTGGCATAGAACCGACGCGTCACGAAAGTGCGAGGTGTCCGCCAGTCGCAGTCTTCGCTATAATCCGCGACCTGCCCACGCCGCAGGCTCGCCGAGCACATGTTGATTCCGGTCTGGGCCGCCATTATCCCGGTCTACACAGGGCCTGAAAGGATCGCGCAATGTTTGAAAACTTAACCGACCGTCTCTCGCAGACGCTGCGCCATGTCACCGGCAAGGCCAAGCTGACCGAGGACAACATCAAAGACACCCTGCGCGAAGTGCGTATGGCGTTGCTCGAAGCCGACGTCGCCTTGCCGGTGGTGAAGGACTTCGTCAATTCGGTCAAGGAACGCGCCGTCGGCACCGAGGTGTCGCGCAGCCTGACGCCGGGCCAGGCCTTCGTGAAGATCGTCCAGGCCGAACTCGAAAGCCTGATGGGCGCGGCCAACGAAGACCTGAACCTGAGCGCCGTTCCGCCCGCCGTCGTGTTGATGGCCGGTTTGCAGGGTGCGGGTAAGACCACCACCGCCGGCAAACTTGCGCGCTTCCTTAAAGAGCGCAAGAAGAAGTCGGTCATGGTCGTGTCCGCGGACGTTTACCGTCCTGCGGCAATCAAGCAGCTGGAAATGCTCGCCGGTGAAGTGGGTGTTACCTTCTTCCCGTCCGACCTGAGCCAGAAGCCGGTCGAGATCGCGCAAGCGGCCATTAAAGAAGCAAAGCTCAAGTTCATTGATGTGGTCATCGTCGATACCGCCGGTCGCCTGCACATCGACGAAGAGATGATGGGCGAGATCAAGGCGCTGCACGCCGCGATCAACCCGGTCGAAACGCTGTTCGTGGTCGACGCCATGACCGGCCAGGACGCCGCCAACACGGCCAAGGCCTTCGGCGATGCACTGCCGCTGACCGGTGTGATCCTGACCAAGGTCGACGGCGACGCCCGTGGCGGTGCCGCGCTGTCGGTTCGCGCCATCACCGGCAAGCCGATCAAGTTCATCGGTATGGGCGAGAAGAGCGAAGCGCTCGAACCGTTCCACCCTGAGCGTATCGCGTCGCGCATCCTCGGCATGGGCGACGTGCTCAGCCTGATCGAACAGGCTGAAGCGACTCTCGACAAGGACAAGGCCGACAAACTGGCCAAGAAGCTGAAGAAGGGCAAGGGCTTCGACCTCGAAGACTTCCGTGATCAGCTGCAACAGATGAAGAACATGGGCGGCCTCGGTGGCCTCATGGACAAACTGCCGAATATCGGTGGCGTGAACCTGGCGCAGATGGGCAATGCCCAAGGTGCGGCAGAGAAACAATTCAAGCAGATGGAAGCCATCATCAATTCCATGACCCCGGCCGAGCGGCGCGACCCTGAGCTGATCAGCGGTTCGCGCAAGCGCCGGATCGCCATGGGTTCCGGCACCCAGGTGCAGGACATCGGTCGCTTGATCAAGCAGCACAAGCAGATGCAGAAGATGATGAAGAAGTTCTCCGCAAAAGGCGGAATGGCCAAAATGATGCGCGGCATGGGCGGTATGTTGCCCGGCGGCGGCATGCCGAAAATGTAAAGAATCCGCGCCGGCAGTCATGTCGGCGCAGACCCGCAGGGATGCGGGATCTCCAGCAAACCCGCACTTGGCGGGAGCTGACTGGCCGTTTTCAACGACGGCTCTATAGCAAATCTGGATGGCGGCCGATAGACCGCCGGAAAAAGTCATTTGCAAAAGTCCGGATATTCCTTAGAATATGCGGCCTTTCGGGCACCTATGCCCGCTGTGCCTTTAGATTTGCAGCACCGACTACAGGAACGATGTTCACATGCTAACAATCCGTCTTGCCCTTGGCGGCTCCAAAAAGCGCCCGTTTTACCACTTGACCGTAACCGACAGCCGCAACCCGCGCGACGGTTCGCACAAGGAACAGGTTGGTTTCTTCAACCCTGTTGCTCGTGGTCAAGAAGTTCGTCTGTCCGTGAACCAAGAGCGCGTAGCCTACTGGCTGAGCGTTGGTGCACAACCTTCTGAGCGCGTTGCTCAGTTGTTGAAGGAATCTGCTAAGGCTGCGGCCTGAGCAATATGAACGCGACGCCAGCTGTTGCTGATGATTTGATCGTTATCGGCAAAATTTATTCTGTTCATGGCGTTCGCGGCGAAGTGAAGGTGTATTCCTTTACTGATCCAATCAAGAACCTGCTGGACTACAAAACCTGGACGCTCAAGCGTGACGGCAATGTAAAGCAGGTCGAGCTGGTCAGCGGACGCGGGAATGACAAGTTCCTGGTCGCAAAGCTCAAGGACCTCGATGATCGTGAAGAAGCTCGTCTTCTGGCCGGTTATGAGATCTGCGTGCCGCGCAACCTGTTCCCTGAACTGACCGACGGCGAGTACTACTGGTACCAGCTGGAAGGTCTCAAGGTCATCGACACCCTCGGGCAACTGTTCGGGAAGATCGATCACCTGCTGGAGACCGGCTCGAACGATGTCATGGTGGTCAAGCCTTGCGCTGGCAGCCTGGATGATCGCGAACGCCTGTTGCCCTATACGGAGCAATGCGTGTTGGCCATCGACCTGGCAGCAGGCGAGATGAAGGTGGATTGGGACGCGGACTTCTAAACGTGGCTAATTTGCGCGTAGAAGTGATCAGTTTGTTTCCCGAGATGTTCTCCGCCATCAGCGAGTACGGCATCACCAGTCGGGCGGTGAAACAGGGGCTCTTGCAGCTCACCTGTTGGAATCCGCGAGACTACACGACGGATCGACATCACACTGTGGATGATCGCCCATTTGGCGGTGGTCCGGGCATGGTGATGAAGATCAAGCCCCTGGAAGATGCTCTGGTTCAGGCCAAGGCAGCAGCCGGGGAGGCGGCGAAGGTGATTTACCTGTCCCCCCAAGGCCGTCAACTGACTCAGTCGGCGGTACGCGAGTTGGCGAATCTGGATGCATTGATCCTGATTGCCGGCCGCTATGAAGGCATTGACGAGCGTTTTATTGATGCTCATGTCGATGAAGAGTGGTCGATTGGCGACTATGTACTGTCTGGCGGCGAGCTGCCGGCGATGGTCCTGATCGATGCGGTTACACGACTGCTGCCTGGAGCTTTAGGGCATGCGGACTCCGCCGAGGAAGATTCCTTTACGGATGGTTTGCTGGATTGCCCGCACTACACCCGACCGGAGGTGTATGCGGATCAGCGTGTTCCCGACGTATTGCTAAGTGGCAATCACGCGCACATCCGGCGTTGGCGTTTACAGCAGTCCCTTGGTAGGACCTTTGAACGACGCGCCGATCTTCTGGAAAGCCGCTCGCTTTCTGGAGAAGAGAAGAAGCTGCTCGAGGAATACATCCGCGAGCGGGACGATAGTTAACAACGTATCGATGGTAGATCCGACGATTTACCTTAGGAGCACAGCATGACTAACAAAATCATCCTTGCACTCGAAGCAGAGCAGATGACCAAAGAAATCCCTACCTTTGCCCCGGGCGACACCATTGTCGTTCAGGTGAAAGTGAAGGAAGGCGACCGTTCGCGTCTGCAAGCGTTCGAAGGTGTTGTTATCGCCAAGCGTAACCGCGGCGTAAACAGTGCTTTCACCGTTCGTAAAATCTCCAACGGTGTTGGCGTAGAGCGTACTTTCCAGACCTACAGCCCGCAAATCGACAGCATGGCCGTTAAACGTCGCGGTGACGTACGTAAAGCCAAGCTGTACTACCTGCGTGACCTGTCCGGTAAAGCAGCTCGCATCAAGGAAAAACTGGCTTAAGTCCAGCTTCCGATGCAGAAAAAAGCAGCCTACGGGCTGCTTTTTTGTTGCCTGCGATTTATCTTCCATGGCCGTACTGTCGGTCTTGCCTGAGCCTTTATGCCCGCCATCGATCACCCACTGATAGACCAGTTTCTCGACGCCCTATGGCTGGAGAAAGGTCTCTCCGATAACACCCGGGATGCCTATCGCAGTGACCTGGCCCTGTTCAACGGCTGGTTGCAGGAGAAGGGGCTGGAGTTGATCAACGCCGGCCGCGAATTGATCCTCGATCACTTGGCCTGGCGTCTGGAGCAGAACTATAAACCCCGCTCCACCGCGAGATTTCTCTCGGGCGTGCGTGGCTTTTATCGCTACCTGTTGCGGGAAAAGTTGATCGCGGTTGATCCGACCTTGCGCGTCGATATGCCTCAACTTGGTAGGCCGTTGCCAAAGTCTCTGTCGGAAGCAGACGTGGAAGCGCTGTTGAAGGCTCCGGACTTGAGCGAAGCGATCGGCCAGCGAGACCGCGCCATGCTGGAAGTGCTTTACGCCTGCGGCCTGCGGGTGACGGAGCTGATCAGTCTGACGCTGGAGCAGGTCAACCTGCGCCAGGGCGTGTTGCGAGTGATGGGCAAGGGCAGCAAGGAGCGGCTGGTGCCGATGGGCGAGGAGGCGATTGTCTGGGTCGAGCGTTATATGCGCGACGCCCGTGGCGAACTGCTCGGTGGACGTCCCAGCGACGTACTGTTTCCCAGCCAGCGCGGGGAGCAGATGACGCGCCAGACCTTCTGGCACCGTATCAAGCACCAAGCCAAGGTCGCCGGAATCGGCAAATCACTGTCGCCGCACACCCTGCGCCATGCCTTCGCCACGCACCTGCTCAACCATGGCGCCGATTTGCGGGTGGTGCAAATGCTCCTCGGCCATAGCGATTTGTCGACCACTCAGATCTACACCCACGTCGCCCGGGCGCGTTTGCAGGATCTGCATGCCAAACACCACCCGCGCGGATAGTGGTTTCCCAATGGATGATCGGTGGCCTCTGTGGCGAGGGAGTTTGCTCCCGCTGGGTCGCGCAGCGGCCCCAAAACCATATCTATCGGTCATTCAGAAGCATCGGGTGTCCGTTCAGCGACTGCTGTGCCCGGGCGCGGATCGGTCGACGGGAGCAAGTGAGTATTGCCAAATTGCACCGTGAGATGTCCTGCGTCACCCGCATTCGGCCCCACGGGCCTTATGTGGTAGGCTTTGCCGGTTTGCACGATGGGCGGTTATGACCCGGTGTTTCGGCACGGGCGTTCTGATCGTCCCATTTGTCCGCCTTCAGGAGTTCTCATGCGTCTGACCCAGATTTTCGCCGCCGCAGCCATTGCGTTGGTCAGCACCTTTGCCGTCGCCGATGACGCGGCCGACAAAGCCATTCGTAAAAGCCTGGAAACCCTCCAGCTCGAAGTGCCGGTAGAAAGCATTTCCGCCAGTCCTCTGCCCGGACTGTATGAAGTCAAACTGCAAGGCAGCCGCGTGCTCTATGCCAGCGCCGATGGCCAGTATGTCGTCCAGGGCTACATGTTTCAGCTCAAGGACGGTAAACCGGTCAACCTGACCGAAAAAACCGAACGCCTGGGCGTTTCCAAACTGGTCAACGCGATTCCGGTCGCGGAAACCGTGGTCTACCCGGCCATCGGCGAAACCAAATCGCACATCACCGTGTTCACCGACACCACCTGCCCGTACTGCCACAAACTGCACGCCGAAGTGCCTGAGCTGAACAAGCGCGGCATCGAAGTGCGTTACGTCGCGTTCCCGCGCCAGGGCCTGGGCTCGCCGGGTGACGAACAGCTGCAAGCGGTCTGGTGCTCGAAAGACAAGAAAGCCGCCATGGACAAAATGGTCGACGGCAAGGAAATCAAGGCCGCCAAGTGCGATAACCCGGTTTCCAAGCAGTTCGCCCTCGGTCAGTCGATCGGCGTGAACGGTACACCGGCCATCGTTTTGGCCGACGGTCAGGTCATTCCGGGCTACCAGCCTGCGCCACAAGTCGCCAAACTGGCGCTGGGCGCGAAGTAAATTCGCATCGTCACGGCCAGCCTTTGACGATCATGGTCCGGCGGCAACATTTGCCGGGTCATTAATAGAGAGCCGCGAGCATGCGGCTGTTTTCACGGCCGGCCTTGAGTCGGCCGTTTCATGGGGAGTTCACAGTGAAACCGGTCAAAGTAGGCATCTGTGGGTTAGGGACCGTCGGTGGCGGTACCTTCAACGTACTTCAGCGCAACGCCGAGGAAATTGCTCGTCGTGCCGGGCGTGGAATCGAAGTGGCACAAATTGCCATGCGCACGCCAAAGCCTCAGTTCCAAACGACCGGTATTGCGATTACCAACGATGTCTTCGAAGTGGCCACGAACCCTGAGATCGACATCGTTATAGAGCTGATGGGCGGCTATACCGTTGCCCGCGAGCTGGTACTCAAGGCCATCGAGAATGGCAAGCATGTGGTCACCGCGAACAAGGCACTGATTGCCGTTCACGGTAATGAGATTTTCGCCAAGGCTCGCGAGAAAGGCGTGATCGTGGCATTCGAAGCGGCTGTAGCCGGCGGCATTCCGGTGATCAAGGCGATCCGTGAAGGCCTGTCCGCCAACCGTATCAACTGGGTCGCCGGCATCATCAACGGCACCGGCAACTTCATCCTCACCGAGATGCGCGAGAAGGGTCGCACCTTCGAAGACGTACTCGCCGAGGCGCAAGCCCTGGGTTACGCCGAAGCCGATCCGACCTTCGACGTTGAAGGCATCGACGCGGCCCACAAGCTGACGATCCTGGCCTCCATCGCGTTCGGCATCCCGCTACAGTTCGACAAGGCTTACACCGAAGGCATCACCAAGCTGACCACGGCTGACGTGAATTACGCCGAAGCGCTGGGCTACCGCATCAAGCACCTGGGCGTGGCGCGCAGCACCGCGGCCGGTATCGAACTGCGCGTGCACCCGACGCTGATCCCGGCCGATCGCCTGATCGCCAACGTCAACGGCGTGATGAACGCGGTAATGGTCAACGGTGACGCTGCCGGTTCGACCCTGTTCTACGGCGCCGGCGCCGGCATGGAGCCGACCGCATCGTCGGTGATCGCCGACCTGGTGGACGTGGTTCGCGCCATGACCTCCGACCCGGAAAACCGCGTGCCGCATCTGGCGTTCCAGCCGGATTCGCTGTCGGCGCATCCGATCCTGCCGATCGAAGCCTGCGAAAGCGCTTACTACCTGCGCATTCAGGCCAAGGACCATCCGGGCGTGCTGGCTCAGGTCGCGAGCATCCTGTCGGAGCGCGGCATCAACATCGAATCGATCATGCAGAAAGAAGTCGAAGAGCATGACGGTCTGGTGCCGATGATCCTGCTGACTCACCGTGTGCTGGAACAGCACATGAACGACGCGATCGCCGCCCTCGAAGCCCTGACAGGCGTAGTCGGTCCGGTTGTACGGATCCGCGTCGAGCACCTGAACTAAGCCGTTATCGTTCACCGGGCCTGCGTGCAGGCCCGGGTTTGCGAACACTGTCTATTGGAGCCAGTCATGCGTTATATCAGTACCCGCGGCCAGGCACCGGCCCTGAATTTCGAAGACGTCCTGCTGGCCGGTCTCGCCACCGACGGCGGTCTGTACGTCCCGGAAAACCTGCCACGTTTCACCCAGGAAGAAATCGCTTCCTGGGCCGGCCTGCCGTATCACGAGCTGGCCTTCCGGGTGATGCGCCCGTTTGTCACCGGCAGCATTCCTGATGCCGATTTCAAAAAGATTCTCGAAGAAACCTACGGCGTGTTCTCGCACAGCGCCGTCGCACCGCTGCGTCAGTTGAACGGCAACGAATGGGTGCTGGAGCTGTTCCACGGCCCGACCCTGGCGTTCAAGGACTTCGCTCTGCAACTGCTCGGTCGTCTGCTCGACTACGTGCTGGAAAAACGCGGTGAGCGCGTGGTGATCGTTGGCGCGACGTCCGGCGACACCGGTTCGGCCGCCATCGAAGGCTGCAAGCACTGCGAAAACGTCGACATCTTCATCCTGCACCCGCACAACCGCGTGTCCGAAGTGCAGCGTCGCCAGATGACCACCATCTTCGGCGAGAACATCCACAACATCGCCATCGAAGGCAACTTCGATGACTGCCAGGAAATGGTCAAGGCGAGCTTCGCCGACCAGAGCTTCCTCAAAGGCACCCGCCTGGTGGCGGTGAACTCGATCAACTGGGCGCGGATCATGGCCCAGATCGTTTACTACTTCCACGCAGCCCTGCAGCTGGGTGGCCCGGCGCGCTCGGTGTCGTTCTCGGTGCCGACCGGCAACTTCGGCGACATCTTCGCCGGTTACCTGGCGCGCAACATGGGCCTGCCGATCAACCAGTTGATCGTCGCCACCAACCGCAACGACATCCTGCACCGCTTCATGAGTGGCAACCAGTACGTCAAGGAAACCCTGCACGCCACACTGTCGCCGTCGATGGACATCATGGTGTCGTCGAACTTCGAGCGTTTGCTGTTTGACCTGCACGGTCGTAACGGCGCGGCGATCGCCGGGTTGATGGATTCGTTCAAACAGGGCGGTGGTTTCAGCGTTGAACAAGAGCGTTGGACCGAAGCGCGCAAACTGTTCGATTCGCTGGCGGTGGATGATGCGCAAACGTGCGAAACCATCGCCGAGGTTTACGAGCAGACGGGTGAATTGCTGGATCCGCACACGGCTATCGGCGTGAAGGCTGCGCGTGAATGCCGTCGCAGCCTGGATATTCCGATGGTGATTCTTGGCACTGCTCACCCGGTCAAATTCCCGGATGCGGTGGAGAAGGCGGGCGTCGGTAAAGCGCTGGAGTTGCCTGTTCACCTGGCTGATCTGTTTGAGCGGGATGAGCGGTGCACCGTGTTGCCGAATGACTTGAAGGCTGTTCAGGCGTTTGTCAGTCAGCATGGCAATCGTGGAAAGCCGCTTTAACCAGGCCTTTTACATATCCATTGCTTCGGTAACGGCGGAACCCATAGCCGCCGTTACCGAAGAAACGGAAATACACCCAATCCCAATCCTCACTGCCCACATACACAAACCTGTCATCTCCCCCATGCATGCTCCATCAACCAGAGACGCCGACGCGTCTGCATCTGGAATCCAGAACTTTCTTCTCGGGCCGGTGGTCATTTACTGTAGACCTGCCCCAGGCACTTCGTTTTCGGACTATTGAGTGGTGATCGAGATGGAAAGTATCAGTCTATTGCTCGGTGAGGCGCTGAGCCCGTATCAGGTAACGTTGACCCCATCAGGCACCCACGGCGAATACCTGGTGACACTGAAGAGCTCGACCGGCGCCATCGTGGTCGAACGGGAATTCAATCAGGCTCAGTTGAGCGACAAACGTCTGCTCACGGATGTGGTCGACGGTTTGCATCGCGACCTGATGATTGCCGAAGGACGCCTGGAACCCTGCGTTATCGCGGCGTTGCGCAATGCGGCACAGGACAAGGTCCTGGTCCGGCCGTAAGTGAATTATGTTTTAAGGGAACCTTACGGGCCCAAGGTCAGTCAGAGGATGTAACAGCAGGATCAAGCATTGTGCTCCGGTGCTTGTCGTCCTGTTGCTACTGGTCTTTTTGTAGACCACGTTTAACCCCGAGTCGTCTCCCCACTTCTCGGGGTTTCTTTTTGCCCGCGATTTGTCATTGCTGGGCCTGTTGCTCGAAATACTTCCTGGATTCCTCCAGGTAGGCACCGCGACTTTCCGGGTCGAGCCACGCAGCGTAAGCCTCGCTCAAGCGTTCATGGGGCATTTTGCGCAGCAGTTGATTGATCTCGATAATCGCTTGCCGGCCTTTTGGCGTGTCGGTGCAGCCGATGTATCCAGACAAGAATTTCTCGGCGCCGCGAATCGGGTAGAACTGCAATTCATCCTCGGCGATCCCTTGCTGTTGGGCCTGGTAGCGGATTTCCGGACGGTATCCCAGCAGCAACCGCAAGCGCCCCAGCCGCTGCATCTGCAACAGACTGCCCAAGGCGTCATTGCCGTAGTGCGAGGTAAGAGAGTCAGCCGGTGCTTGCTTGAGCAGTGTGTCGAGGTAATCGCCGTAGTTACGCTCGGCGATAATGCCCAGCTTCTCGCCACCATTCGCCAGGAAGGCTGCCAGGTCCAGTTCACCGTCCTGGATGAAGGGCGCGAGCGTTTCGCGGTCAACGCGTCGCACGGCCACGCCGTTACCCATGGCTCGAAACACTGGAGTGGAAAACGCGATCCAGCGTTCGCGTTCCTTGCTCCGGTTCAGCGCCGCATCGCAGGTAAGGGACGGCTCGTAGAGCATTTGCAAGGCGCGAGCACGGTTGACCCGCATCAAGGTGTGTTCGTATTGCGGCATGCCCGCGATCAACAGCGGCAACAGTTGATCGATGACGCCCTGGCTCTTTTTCGGTCCTTCGAAAATCGTCAGCGGTGGCAGATCCCGCAACAGCCAGATTATGGTTTCCTTGGGCTGCGCCATCGCCGACGAGGTCGAACCGACGAGCAGAACTGTCGTCGCGAACGCGCACATCACTCTCCTGCTGTGCGACAGGCTGTCAGTGATATGCAGCGAAAGCAGGCGCTTGAGCCTAGATGGCCCCGTCTTCACGCAGCTTTGCGATCTGTTCCTTGTCATAGCCAAGATCGGTGAGTACCTGCGCATTGTGTTCGCCCAACTGCGGCCCGACCCATTCCGAACTGCCGGGTGTCTCTGAGAGTTTCGGCACGATTCCCGGCATCTTGAAATCTTTGCCGTCCGGCAGCTTCGCTTTCAGGAACATTTCCCGCGCCAGGTACTGCGGATCACTGAACATGTCTTCGGCGCTGAAGATCCGGCTGGCGGGGACATCGGCCTGATTCAACCGCTCGATGACGGTGTCCAGCGGCAATGCATTGACCCACCGATCAATCACCCCATAAATCTCGTCGCGCCGGCTGTCACGCCCGTCGTTACTGGCCAGGGCCGGGTCATTGGCCAGGTCTTCACGGCCGATGATCAGCATGAAGCGCTTGAAAATCGCATCGCCATTGGCGCCGATCTGCACATGTTTGCCATCAGCGCTGGTGTGGATCGAGGAGGGGGTGATGCCGGGCATGATGTTGCCGGTGCGTTCACGGATGAAGCCGAACACGTCGAACTCCGGGACCATGCTTTCCATCATGGCGAAGATCGCTTCGTACAGCGCCACATCCACCACTTGACCCAGACCGCCGTTGACCTCGCGATGACGCAAGGCCATCAATGCGCCGATCACGCCCCAGAGCGCGGCAATCGAATCGCCGATGGAAATCCCGGTGCGAACGGGTGGGCGATCCTCGAAACCGGTGATGTAGCGCAGGCCGCCCATGGATTCACCGACGGCGCCAAACCCCGGCTGATCCTTCATCGGCCCGGTCTGGCCGAAACCTGAAAGACGCACCATGACCAGTTTCGGGTTCAGTGCGTGCAAGACATCCCAGCCCAGACCGAGCTTTTCCAGCACGCCGGGGCGAAAATTCTCGATCAGGATGTCGGCTTCACCCAGCAGCTTTTTCAGGATCGCCAGCCCGTCCGGGTGTTTCAGGTTCAGGGTCAGGGACTTCTTGTTACGCGCCTGAACGAACCACCAGAGCGACGTGCCTTCATACATTTTTCGCCATTTACGCAACGGATCGCCGCCGTCGGGGGACTCGATCTTGATCACTTCGGCACCGAATTCGCCGCAGATGCGCGAGGCAAACGGCCCGGCGATCAAAGTGCCCAATTCGATGACTTTCAGACCTGAGAGTGGTTTGGCGGTGAACGGCATACTGGATCCTGTAGGACAAAGGCTTGGCTGATAGAGCGTTTTAGCACAGCCCGCTGTCAGTCGCTCAAGGTTGATGGCCGCGAAGCCTGTCGCATCGGTTAGACTTGCCGCCTTTCCACGTATCAAGAAGCCCGTTCATGGCCCAGCCGTCCACGACCTACAAGTTTGAACTGAACCTCACCGACCTCGACCGCAGCGTTTACGAGACGGTGAAGCAGACCATCGCCCGTCACCCGTCGGAAACCGAAGAGCGCATGACCGTGCGGCTGCTGGCCTACGCCTTCTGGTACAACGAGCAGCTGTCGTTTGGCCGTGGTCTGTCAGACGTGGATGAACCCGCCCTGTGGGAAAAGAGCCTGGATGATCGCGTCCTGCACTGGATCGAAGTCGGCCAGCCAGACGCCGATCGCCTGACGTGGTGCTCGCGCCGCACCGAGCGCACCAGCCTGCTGGCCTACGGCAGCCTGCGTGTCTGGGAAACCAAAGTCATCCCGGCGATCAAGAACCTGAAAAACGTACACATCGCCGCGGTTCCCCAGGAAGTCCTGGAAACCCTGGCCAAAGACATGCCGCGCGTTATCAAGTGGGATGTGATGATCAGCGAAGGGACGATTTTCGTCACCGACGACCGTGGTCAGCACGAAGTCCAGTTGCAGTGGCTGAGCGGCGAACGCGGCTGAGTGTTCACCGCGTCATCCGGTTTTATCCTACGTATTCAAGAGAAGCACCTGTCACCCCATGCGCATCGAACCTCGCCTGTTGCCCGATACCCTGCCATTCCTCGGTGATCTGCCGCCGCTGCTGACCCGCCTGTATGCGGCGCGGGGCGTGCTGTCCGAGGCTGAACTGGACAAGAGCCTGGCGCGGCTGATTCCGTTCCAGCAGCTCAAAGGCATCGATGCCGCGGTGGATTTGCTGGTGACGGCGCTGGAGCAGCGGCAGCGGATTCTGATCGTCGGCGACTTCGACGCTGACGGCGCGACGGCCAGTACGGTCGGCATGTTGGGCTTGCGCCTGCTGGGCGCGGCGCATGTCGACTACCTGGTGCCGAACCGTTTCGAGTACGGCTACGGCCTGACGCCGGAAATCGTTGAAGTGGCGCTGACCCGCACACCGCAGTTGCTGATCACCGTGGACAACGGCATCTCCAGCGTCGAAGGTGTGGCGGCGGCGAAAAAAGCAGGCCTTCAGGTGCTGGTCACCGATCACCACTTGCCCGGCGACGAACTGCCGCTGGCCGATGCCATCGTCAATCCCAACCAGCCGGGTTGCGGGTTTCCGAGCAAGGCCTTGGCGGGTGTCGGGGTGATTTTCTATGTGTTGATGGCCCTGCGCGCGCGTCTGCGCAGCCTTGGCTGGTACGAGAGCAAACCGCAGCCGAACATCGGTGAGTTGCTGGATCTGGTGGCGTTGGGCAGCGTCGCCGACGTGGTGCCGCTGGATGCCAACAACCGGATTCTCGTCCACCAAGGCCTGGAGCGAATTCGCGCCGGACGTGCACGACCGGGTATCAAAGCCATCCTCGAAGTCGCCAAACGCGACCACACGCGTATTACCTCGACCGATCTCGGGTTCATCGTCGGCCCGCGCCTGAACGCGGCAGGGCGGCTGGATGACATGAGCCTGGGCATCGAATGCCTGCTCACCGAAGATGCCGCTCTCGCCCGGGAAATGGCCGTACAGCTCGACGGCATGAACCAGGACCGCAAATCCATCGAGCAAGGCATGCAGCGCGAGGCGCTGGCCCAGCTCAAGGACTTGCCGGTTGAGTCGATGCCGTTCGGCTTATGCCTTTTTGACCCCGAGTGGCACCAGGGCGTCATCGGAATCCTCGCTTCTCGTATGAAAGAGCGCTATTTCCGTCCGACAATTGCCTTTGCCGACGCAGGCGATGGCATGCTCAAGGGCTCGGGGCGTTCGGTTCAGGGCTTCCATATTCGCGACGCCTTAAGCGTGGTGGCGGCGCAGCACCCAAACCTGATCAGCAAGTACGGCGGCCATGCCATGGCGGCAGGGTTGACCTTGCCGGAGGCGAATTTTCCGCTGTTTGCCGAAGCCTTTGACGCCGAAGTGCGTAGGCAATTGCGCGAAGAAGACCTGACCGGGCGTTTGCTGTCGGACGGGACTTTGGCCGTCGAGGAATTTCATCTCGAACTGGCGCGTGCGCTGCGGCATGCCGGGCCGTGGGGACAGCACTTCCCGGAGCCATTGTTCCATGGGGTGTTTCAGTTGGTCGAACAACGGGTTGTCGGCGAACGGCACCTCAAAGTGGTGCTGAAAAGCGAATGCGGCTCGGTGAAGCTGGACGGCATCGCTTTTGGAATCGACCGCGATATCTGGCCGAACCCGACGATCAAATGGGTGGAACTGGCCTACAAACTCGACCTTAACGAGTTTCGCGGGAATGAGACGGTTCAGCTGATGATTGCCCACATCGAACCGCGTTGACCCCATCGCCAGCAAGCCGGCTCCTGGGGGATTTGCGCACACCCTGCACGGGCCGGCTTGCCGGCGATAGCGATTTCGCGGTCGCCGAATCTCTCGGAACCCTCCCTCATCCCCCATTGTCGACTAGGCTCTAAGCACTGCTTGATAATCCTTGTGACGTCTTGTCAATTTTTTGCCCGCGGGGGCGGGTGCTGCACCTTTTTCCTGTCACTCGTCGACTTTTCAAACAGAACCCTGGAGCCTGCCCACTGAGACGAGAGGTGCCCCATGAGTCTGCTGCTTGAACCCTATACCCTTCGCCAACTGACCTTGCTGAACCGCATTGCCGTATCACCAATGTGCCAGTATTCGAGTGTCGATGGCTTGGCCAATGACTGGCATCTGGTACACCTCGGCAGCCGTGCTGTCGGCGGCGCCGGTCTGATTTTTACCGAAGCCACGGCCGTCACCGCCGATGGACGCATCACCGCCGAAGACCTCGGCTTGTGGAATGACGAACAGATCGAGCCGCTGCAACGCATCACTCGCTTCATCGCCGCCCAAGGCGCCGTCGCCGGCATTCAGTTGGCCCACGCCGGGCGCAAGGCCAGCACCCATCGGCCGTGGATTGGCAAGCACGGTAGCGTCAAACCTGAAGACGGCGGCTGGACACCCGTTGGCCCTTCGCCGATTGCGTTCGACCCGCAGCACACACCACCGAAGCAGCTCGATGAGGGCCAGATCGCCGAGGTCATTCAGGCGTTCGTTGACTCAGCGAAGCGCGCGCTGACCGCCGGTTTCAAAGTCGTCGAAGTCCACGCCGCCCACGGTTACCTGCTGCACCAGTTTCTATCGCCCTTGAGCAATCAGCGGCGCGATCAATATGGCGGTTCGTTCGAGAATCGTATTCGGCTGGTGCTGCAAGTCACCGAAGCAGTGCGTGCGGTGTGGCCAGAGGAGTTGCCGGTGTTCGTGCGCGTGTCGGCCACCGATTGGGTGGAAGACGGCTGGAATCCTGATGAAACCGTTGAACTGGCGCGACGCCTCAAAGACCTGGGCGTGGACTTGATTGACGTCTCCTCGGGCGGCACGGCGGCCAACGCGGAAATTCCTACAGGTCCCGGTTATCAAACCCGCTTCGCCGAACGTGTGCGCAAAGAATCAGGCATTGCGACCGGCACGGTAGGAATGATCACCGAACCGGCCCAGGCCGAGCACATTCTGCGCACCTGTCAGGCCGACATCATCTTCCTCGCCCGTGAGCTCCTGCGCGACCCGTACTGGCCGTTGCATGCCGATGACGACCTGGGAGGGCGCAAGGCCATTTGGCCGGCGCAGTATCAACGGGCGACGCACAGGGATCAGCCGATTCATGAGTCGGATTTGCGTGACTGAGTGATGCGGTAAAAGCAAAAAGCCCCGATCAGGTTGATCGGGGCTTTTGTTTGTCTGG